>JAQUAF010000018.1 GCA_028687435.1 Verrucomicrobiia bacterium
AATCCAAAGGGAAAATAAAACCGCCCCTGAGATGTTCGGCAAGCCAGCGTAGCCCTAAATCTAAAATTTCCTGACCCTCTAGGCTAAAACCCACCCAAAAAACCCGACGGAACTGCCATGCGCCCTCACTTCGCGTCATACGCCATCCGCCTTGCCGTCGTCATTCCCGCAAAAACGGAAATCCAGGGACAGCATGATTTTCAACAACCTTCGGCTGTGACCGTCCCCCCTTGACACAACGTTGCGCAGAAACCAAATCCCTTCAGTCTTCATCCTTCGGACTAAAACTGCACCCTCAACCCTCCACTGATCGTATTCTGCATGTAATGACTGTCCCCCGCCTGCGTCGCCCAATTCAAATTCACCGACAAGGTTTCTGTCAATTGAGCCTCCATGCCCGCCCCCAGATTCATGAAATCCCTTTGCGGCGACGCTGTTGTCGCGCCAAAACTGCCGCCCTCGCCAATCCGCGAAATAATCTGCCGCGCATTCCGGTCAAATTCATGCTGCCAGCTCGCCCACAAGTTCGGCTTCAACGTCACATTCCTGAATCTCCACTGGTACAACACACGCCATCCCAACCCGCTCTGCATCGACGTCGCCTCTTGTTCCTCCACTGTCAGATCCAACGAATCGGCCCCGTCCTCCGTGTACCGGTCAATCCATAACCGGCTCATCTGAAACGACGCCAGCGGGCCGGTCAGAAAATTCCCCGCCTTCAAATCATACCCCGTCTCCACCGTCCCGCTGAACTGGTTGCCCTCGGGATTCCCCTTGGCCGTGCGATTCACCCCGGGAAAATTGATGTTTCGCTCCATGGAAAAGAAATTCCGCCCATAATTCGCCGAGGCATTGGCGTAAAAATCGCCCGCCTTGCACATGGCATACGGCCCCATGCACACCGTGTCCACCGAGGCATGCCCAAAATTGCTGTTCAAATCCGTCCACGTATGGTTGTACCCCGTGGACATCCCCGCCGCCAGGTTCTCGCAAAACCGGTAATCCACTCCCATTGTCGTGCCAGCCTGCGTAAAGTCATACCCTGTCAGATTCGGCTGGGTGTCCTGGCTTCCGAAAATCGCCTGCCCGTTGGCAAAAAATCCCCAAGGGGTCTCCGAACTGGTTGCCTCGGGCTTGGCCGCCAGCTTTTTGGCCTTCTTCATCGTCTCTCCATCCGTGCCCGTATCAGCTACCAGCGCCCCGTCGAAATTCCACGAGGCGTTCCCCCGGTCCGCATACCCGCTGAATCCGCTGCCGGCCAGACGCAGACTTTCCATCCGCGCCGACAGGTTGCCAGCTTGCAAACCGGCCCCGGCAAAAGCCACATCCGCAAACTGCGCCGTGCTCTGCGGCGAAAGCTGGTCATAGGCCGCTTCCACCTGTTCCGTCGCATCCAAATCGCCAATCGCATCCAGCACCGTGTCCAGATCCCCGTTCTCAGGCGCGCTGCTCAACGACTGGGCCACTCCCAGTTGAGTGGGATTGAGATTCATGTCGGGATTGGCAAGGTCGCGTTCCACCAACAAATCCACCGAGGCGGCATAATACACCGGTTTCAACTTCAAGGTGGGGCTGATATGCTGCACCGTCGCGAATTGCCCGGAAATGCTCGTGGCAGTCACCACCCCTGCAAACGTGGTCCCGGCCGCCGGCTTGTAACCGCCCACCACCGTGCCGCGAACGCAACCGTCCAACGCAGCCGTCCCGGCGGCAACCGCCAGCTTTCCATAATTGCTGCTCGAAGCCATTTGTATCTCCAGCGTTCCGCCGGAACCCTGCGTATAATTGCCAACCGCCAAAGTCAGGGTGCCGGGAGAACCCGGCGCGCTGCCCGGACGCACCACTCCACCCGAATTGACCGCCCCCCTCGTGGCGCGAATCGTCCCCGCCCCGCCCAATGTCCCTCCCTGTACGGTGCATAACCCTCCCAAACTGCCCGTCTCCGTCAACGTCCCATTCACCAACAATTGCCCGTTCATCACCAGCGTGTTGTCTCGCACGGTAAAAGTCTGCGGCAGCGTCAGGGTGGCCGAGCTATTGTTCAGCGTCAGCGTGCGCGCCTGGATGTTGCTGTTCACCGTGTTGTCTCCCGCATCAACAATGCCCACCGCCCCCATATTAAAAGTCACCGCGTAGGAATCCCATGTGCCCGTGTTTCCGGCCACCAAATCCGCCACCTTCAACGTCCAATTTCCGGTCGCCTGCGGATTTTCGCCCCAAAAGGCATTGCTCAAAAAGGTCCAACTCCAGCCGTTGGTGGACGCCTTGTCGTAGGAATCAACCGTCATCACCTTGCTGCTCATCCCGGAAGGCGAAGTCATGGTGGCTTCCAAGTCGCCCCGCAACGCATGGCTCAGGCTGAGCTTCACCTGCACGGATTCCAAACTCTGCCAGGTGGGCGATCCGAACAAGCCAAGGCCTATGGTCTTGGTGATCCCCGCTGTGTCATTGTCGGGAATGGCTTGGCCCACGGCCTGGGTGCCGGTGGTGGCATAAGTGTTTTCCGTCACATAAGCGATGTTCATGACCTTGCTCACGAAAGTGCCGGCATTGATGTTGCCAAAACCATAGTTCGGATTGAAGACAAACCCCACCCCGTTGGTATTCCAACTGCCGGTGGCGCTGGCATCCGAGGCGTCCACCACCACGCTGGTGCGAACCAAGGCGTGTTTGGCGCTGCGAACATCCAGGTTGGGATTGGCCTCCTTGCCCAGCGCGATGATGCCCGAAACCAACGGCGCCGCGGACGATGTGCCGCCAAAGGTGCTGGTATAGTCCAGATCCGAAAAAGTGTCGGAGGGATCCGATGTCCGGTTGTAACCAATCAATCCCGTGCGATCAGGGGTCAGGATCTGATGGCAATAGTCGCTGCTGCTGGGCGCCGTGACAAAAACACTTGCCCCATAGCAACTGTAACTGGCGTATTTGCCGTCGCTGCCCAAGGCCGCCACGGAAATGACATCCGGACTGGCCGTGGCAATCTCCTTGGTGCAATCCGCGGCGTGATAGAGATTGGTCGAATCGCGCATGTTTCCCGCGGCAAAAACATGAATCACCCCGTTGGACGAAGTCAAGGCCCATGCCTGCAGATAATGATTGTCATAACTGCCGTCCGATGCATAGACATCATCCGACCCGTAACTGTGATTCTGGATCTGAATCTGCGGCGCGGAAGAAATGGAGTTGTTGTTGGTATTGATGCCGCTCTTCCAATAATACGCATCCAGATAGCCTTGGTAGGTGCCATTGCTGACCCCCCCGATGCGGATGTCGGCAAACTGCGCATAAGGCGCCGCGCCCGTGCCTCCCACCCCGTTCCCCCCCCGCGCTGCAGCAACACCCGCCACCGCCGTGCCGTGGTTGTTGTTGGTGGCCAGATTGACATACGGATCGGCGGTGTATGCCACAAAATCATAGCTCAAACTCGCGTTGTAATTCGTCACAAGATCATAGTTCAAACGATCCGTTCCGTCATCCACGATTCCAATCACCACCCCTCTTCCCGTGTATCCCTGGTTCCACGCGCTTCGCAAGCCGGCATCCACCCCGGCATTGGAAATTCCATTGGTCGGAGCACTGTTGTAAAGATGCCACTGCCCCGGAAAATTGGTCGGACAGGTGCTGTAGAGATAATACGGATCATTGGGCGAAAACGCATCCCCCCAACTCCATGCGGCAACGAAAAAAAACGCGCATATACCCGCCACTCTCATGGCGAATTGACGGCTGAACCGAACGGAAGGAATATTTTTCATACTATGTTGGCAGGCGGCGAACCGGGAGGTTATAAGAGGTTCCCCATCCCCCAGTCAAGCCATGGATCAGGTTGAACTTTAACCTTGCCATTGCCGTCAAAATGGGACATCACTCTCCCCAATTGCAGAAAGGAAAAACGGCTTCAATTGCGTTTTCCCGTCTGCCAAACCAGGAGATTGATTATGAATAATATCGTATTGTTGTTAATGGGAATCGTCGCAGTCGTCTGTTTTATCTTCTGCTTCATCTTCCTGTTCTTCATCTTCGTCTATGTCCGAGCCTGGGCCGCCGGCGCGCCGGTGCGCATCTTCCACGACCTGCTCAGCATGAAACTGCAACGGGTGCCCATCAATCTCATCGTGGACAGCTATATCAACGCCGTCAAAGCAGGCGTTTCGATCAACACCGACCAGTTGATCGCCCACTACCAATCCGGCGGCAATGTGTCCCAGGTGGTAAACGCCTTGATTGCCGCGGACAAAGCAAGCCTTCCCCTCGATTTTAAACGGGCGGCCGCCATCGACCTGGCCACCCGCCAATCCGGCAAAACCGTGTTCGAAGCCGTGCTGACCAGCGTCAACCCGCGGGTCATCGACTGCCCAAGCCAGACCGCCACCGGACGCGACACCGTCGATGCCGTGGCCAAGGACGGCATCCAACTCAAGGTCCGCGCCCGGGTCACCGTGCGCACCCACCTCGAGCGGTTCGTCGGCGGCGCCACGGAGGAAACCATCATCGCGCGAGTGGGCGAAGGCATCGTCACCACCATCGGCTCGGCTGAAAGCTACAAGGAAGTGCTGGAGAATCCCGACATGATTTCCCGCCGCTGCCTGGAGAAGGGCCTCGACGCCAGCACCGCCTATGAAATCCTTTCCATTGACGTGGCCGACGTGGATGTCGGAGACAACGTCGGCGCAAAATTACAGGCGGAACAGGCCGAGGCCGACAAGCGCGTGGCCCAGGCCCGCGCTGAAGTCCGGCGCTCCACAGCCGTGGCGCTTGAGCAGGAAATGAAAGCCCGCACCCAGGAAATGCGCGCCAAGGTGGTCGAAGCCGAGGCCGAGGTTCCCAAAGCCCTGGCCGAGGCATTCCGCAGCGGCAACCTGGGCATCATGGATTACTACCGGATGCAAAACATCCAGTCCGACACCTCCATGCGCAACTCCATCGCGGGCGACACCGGCAAGGCGCCCGCCCAGCCCAATAATCCCTGACCGCGTCAGGCACGCTGGAATTTCCAAAAAAATCAGACCAAACTACAGCCATGAGCAAGCTTCCATTGGCCGCTCTGGACAATCTTTTTGGACTGATCTTTTTCGCGATCATCGCCTTCATCTCCTTCCTGTCCAAACGTGCGCAGGAGAAGAGCGAAGAGGAAAACCAGCCGCCATCTGCCGGCCGCCGGCCTCAACAATCCCCCGGGGAACCGGAAAGCCTGGATGATTGGCTGAGGGAACTGACCCAAACCCCGCCGCCTCCGAAACCGGCGGCGCCCCCTCCTCCAGTCCGGCAAACCCCGCCCGTCCATCGTCATCAAATGCCGTCACAACAACACAAAACCCCTCAATATTCGCCCAAGCGTCCGGCAAAACCATCCAAACCGCCCGTCGTCGCACCCTCACCTGTCAGACAAACAGAAGCGCAACACGTCTCCCTGGCCGGTCCACCCCAGGATATCTACGCCGAACTCCACGCCTCCAACGCCCGTTTGGCGCAGGAAATGAGCATTTTAAAACAGCTCCGCCCCACCCCGGCGGCGGAAATCACGAATACCCAAAGCGAAGTCCGTTGCGTCGAAGGAGGCCTGTTGCGCGCTCCCGGCGCTTTGCGGCAGGGAATCATCCTCGCGGAAGTTCTTGGCAAACCGCGATCCCTCGCCCCGCTCAACCGCTTTTGAATTAGGCCGGGCCCAAGGCCCGGCAGCTCGACGCTCGATGTCAGACGCTCGACGCAAAGCCGACTGGATTCCCGCTTTTGCGGGAACGACGATGGTGAAATGGGCATACTCCCCTTCCGTCATTCCCGCGAATGCGGGAATCCAGAGACGGTCGGAATCTCGTTTCGATCCGAAAACTTTGAATTTCCTTAACATTAAATTAAGCCGCGCCGGAGCGCGTCGGCTTGACGCTCGACGCACCCCTCCTTATCCTCCCCTTGTCAAGGGGAGGCTCAATTTAACCGATGGAAAAATCTGCCGTTTTCAGATGTCAACGCATCCATTTTTCCAAAGTTTCCAGATACTTCAACCTTTCCGCGGGGACCTCCGCGCCGGAGGTCAACCGGCGCGCCGCCGGCCAGGTCATCCACAATTTCCGGCGGGCACGGGTGATCATGACGTAAAAAACCCGCGCTTCTTCCGGCGTATAATCCCCCCAGGGTTTTATCAGATTGGGTAGGGCCACGGCGTCAAATTCCAATCCCTTGGCCGCGTGTCCCGTCAGCAACCGGATGGCGTCCGGCGACACCTCCATCATCATGTCCTGCCGGCTCAACGCCACCTGCTCGATAAACAACGGCAGGGAAAGCGCCCCGCCCCGCCGGCGCACCAGATATTCCGCCACCCTTCCCAACTCGTTCACATTCGCCTCTCTCGCCTTGTTCTGACGATAATCATGCGGTCCGGGAATCTCCCTCAACAGCTTCCAACCCTCCTGGATCAAAACCGGTATCGACAAACTTCCGGATTCCAACTCCTGGACCCGTCTCAACAGTGTTGACACCTTGCGCACGGCCAGGGCCAGATCGGATGGCATTTCAGCCAGCACCCGCAATCGTCTTTTCTGCGCATTCACCAAGCCGGGCATTAATTTCTCCAAAATCAACCGGCACAACCGGGCATCCACCAGCGCATGATGCGTTCCATCCACCTCCAGCCCCAGCGCCCTGGCTGCCATTTCCAGCCTTAATCCCGGCAGGTTTTGAGGGTCCAACACCGCCGCCACCAGGGGCATGGTGTCGAAATACTCCGGAAATGCCACCTGCAACCCCAGCCGCGCCGTTTGGTCCCTCAATAATCTCAAATCAAACGCCAGATTATGCCCCGACAACAACCGTCCCTCCCCCCATTTCAATCCCCTGGCAAGCGTTTCCCTGGGGTCACCCCCCTCCCGCGCCAAAAATTCGTCCGTAAATCCGTGAGTCTTCACGCTGGTTCCCACGCTTTTCGCGGGCCGCAGAAAGGCATCGAATTTTTCACCATCATTCTGCCCGATCCATGCCAGCTGCACCACCTCCGCCACAGCCGGATCAAGCCCGGTGGTCTCCGTATCCAGCGCCACCACCCGCCCCTCCCGCCAGGCATCCAGAAGTTTTTTCAAGGGATCGCCCGGTTCGCCCCTCATCACATATCCCCAATGCAATCCCGTGCCCTGCGCCTCGTTTTGGAAAACGGACAGTGAATGTTCCGTTGCGCCAAACAATTTCAACAACCGAAGGATCGGATGCCGCCGGAATGGACTGACGCAATGTTCCAGCGCTGCCATCACATCCTTGATTTCCTTGCGCCGGAAGAAATCAAAATCCTCGGCCACCAGATGCGCCACCCCCCGCTCGCGCAGCACCGCCGATGCCTCAATCAAGGTCCGGCGCTGCCGCGCCAGCACCGCCATTCCCGAAGGGGAAATGCCTTCCGCTTTCCAGGATATAAGCTTGTCCGCCAAAGCGTTGATTTCCGACGTTGGATCGGAAAAACCCCGGATCGCCACCGCATCCTCCTCTCCGTCTTCCTCCACCCCGGCCTCCGGCAGGGGCTCATCACTTGGCACATAAGCCTGCCGGACGGCGTTGGTGGCGGCAATCAGCGTGGGCGAACATCGGTAATTGATCCGCAAGGCCAGCGACCGGGGTTGAAATTCTTTCACAAACGTCTCGATCACCTGCTTCGGCTGGGCAAAACGCCACTCGTAAATGGTCTGGTGCGTATCCCCGAAAAATTTCAGGCATTTCGCCTTTGCACCCAGCACGGAAATAATCCGGTACTCCGCCAGATTGATATCCTGCACCTCGTCCACCAACAACCATCGGTAACGCGCCTGCCACCTCAAGCGCGCCTCATCATGGTAATGCAGCAAGTAATGCGTCCGGCCAATCAATCCCGTGAAATCCACATTGCCATCCCGCCGCATGGCATCCCGATAGCGCCGGAAACATGGGAGAAGTTCCCTGTCACCACCCGCGGTCAGGAAACGAAAAACAACTCTTTCATATTCGTTCATGGCTTCCTGCGGCTTGTTCTTGAATTCCCGGCGCTCCACGGGCGAAGCCATCTCCCACATCAACGCCAGGGATTCATCCTCGTCAAGAATGCCAAAATCAGGAGGCAACCCCGCCAGTTGCGATTCCTCGCGCAGCAACCGGGCGCACAAGGCATGCAGATTGTAAAGATGAATCCGATGGCTTTGTTCCGGCAACGCCTCCGCCACCGCCGTCCGCATCGCATCCGCCGCGCGATTCGTAAACGTCAGCCCCAAAATTTGTTCCGGCTCGATCCCCGTCTCCATGGCCCTGTCGATGGCCGCCGCCGCCGTCCGTGTCTTGCCCGTCCCCATCGGCGCCAGCACCAAAAGCGATTCCCCCACCGCCTCAATCACTGCCCGCTGTTCATTGTTTGGAAATGCCATCTCACTTCCCTATTGGATGAATGACGGCACAAGTCAAGCCGCAGGCATCTGAAATTTGAAAAAATCCGGATAAAACGGTCCAATGCAAACTTCCGGATTTTGGATTTCAAATTCCGGATTTCCCAAAAATCTCAGTTTTTTGATGAAATTTTCGGGTTAACCTTGCCCGCTGAGAGAGATTCCCTGGCAAAGGCGCGGATGCCGGAAACGATGGCGGCGGCCAGTTGACGGCGGGCGGCGGAATCCATGAAGCGTTTCTCCTGATCGGGCAGCACGATATACTCGGGCTCGATCAAAATCGACGGGCAATCCGAAAAGCGGGTGATGTAAAGATTGCGCTTGATGCATCCCATATCGGGAGCCCCCCATGCCTGCAAAATGGCCTTGTGAACCTGTTCCGCCAAAGGCTTGGACCATGGATACAGGTAAAAAGTCTGGGTTCCGTGGCGCACACGTGGATCAATGCCATCCTCGGCTGAATTGTTGTGAACGCTGATCACCACATCCGGCGCCAGTTCCCGCAAACGACCATGCCGCCCCCTTAAAGGCAGGGGTTCCAATTCCCGGCTCATCACAGCCACCGCCCCGGCTTCATTTAAAAGACACCCGATTTCCCTCGCCAGCAAAAGATTGGACTCCCGCTCCTCAAACCCCCTCGCGCCCACTGCTCCGCGATCAGGATGATGTCCGGGATCAAGCGCCACACGCATCCCGCGCAAAGGAACCCCAGCCTCCACCTCCCTCCCATCACCCCGAAGATGCCACCGGGGCTGAAAACGCGGCGCCCCAACCCCCGACTCCAGACGGAACCCCCACAACAACTGGCTGCCAGGCCACTTCCATTCCGGATCATTGACCACACGCACGGTTGTCTGGTTGGGAATGGACAACTCCCACGGACGCAGCCTCCCTTCGGTCCCAGGCTCGGACGCCTCCAAATCCCCGGTCAAAATACTGATCTCCCCTCCGGAAGGCGTTTTCGCCCGCACGGCGGCCTTGTTGCCCGCAACCGCAGCAACACAACAACCCTGCGGAATGAAAATCACATCTCCGAGTCGTCCATCCTCCAACCCAATCAGTTGTTCACGCAATGCCTTGAAAAGCCGCAGCGGTTCAAAAACCTCCCTTGCCGGAATCGCAGCCGAAGGACTCTCAGGAGTGCATGCCGCCACCTCCACCACAGTCTCACTTCCCCCGCTTTCCGCCGCAAAACGAAAATTTGCGTCGCAAAGCCTTTTGTTTGCCTCCTTCAGCACACCCGGCCTGCGAATCGAAATGAAACCGATGAAGGCCCCATCCCCGGACACCTGGCAGGACTGGCCGTTGCACGTCACGGAACTCGTGGGAGGCGAAACCGTTCCAATGACAAAAATCGACCCCCTGGAAATGGTCAGGACCTCGCCCGCTTCCGGGCGCACAACCTTGATCTCAGGCGCCGCGTGTGTCAAAGCCACCCCCCCTGTCAGAAAAAAAAGGACAATGGAAAGCAAAAGGATTTTTAATCCCAATCCCTCCCCCATGATTCTGGAATGAAAACACATCAATGTGAAAAGCCTAGATGATTCAAGATTCAAGATTCAAGATTTAAGACATCCGCCCCTCCCACCGATGAACAATCAAACTGCGGCTGTTCCTCCACATCAAACACTGCGGCAAACAAATAAAAACGAGGCGCCAGCGCGTCATTCGAGCAAAACGTTTCCCGGATTCCGGCGCCCCTGAATCATGGGCCGGATGTTTCGCTCTCATCTTGGCCGGCTCCCGCCTTGTCCGGAAACAATCTGTTGGAAACGCGGCAGCATTCGGATGTCGTTGAATTCCGGGGCGGCGGCGGCTTGTGCGCCAAATTGGGAATTGCGCCTGACAGCTTCAGCCAGCGCCGCCAGGCACTCGGAATCCTGCTTGAGCGCCCGGTGGATCAGGGCCGCTTGGTACCAGACATCGGCGCGCCCCGGGTCCTGCTTGACGATATGGCGGAACACCGCGACACTTTCCGCCAACATTCCCATTCTCAGATAGGACACCGCTATCTCCTGCCTCGCGTTCACCGGCAAATCTTTGAAAAGCAGCACGCCAGGCGCGAATTTTTCGTATAAATCCCTTCTGCCCTGCTTCTCATAGGTCTGCAGCAGATGAAATTGAAGGCTTGCGTCTTTGGGATTGGCCTGCGCCAGCTGTTCGATTTTCCTCCGGTTTTCAACGGCCTCCTGAGCCAGCCGCACCCGGCTGGCCACGTCGGAAACAATCCGGTTCAGGGGATCTTCCTTCGCAAAAGCGGACAAAACCGCCAGGGCATCCTGGCAGCGTTCCTGTCTGTGAAGCATCTCAACATACCTCCCTGCAGCCTCCCAATTATAAGGACACAGTTCCAGGGATTGTCTGAAAGCATGATCCGCCTCCGCCATGCAACGGGGATCCATGTCTTTCACTCCGTGCCAGAAATAAATCCCGGCAATCGAAAGCCGTAATTTTGAAAACGCCTTGCGGGCGTCTTCGTCACGCAAAAAACGGGGATCGGACATCAGGCTGCGGGTGTATCGCTCCCAATAGGCCCGGTCCGAGGCCAGCATTTCGTCGGTAAAACGCACCACCGGTTCCTTGTTGAGTTTCAGGCAAAGGCCAAATGGCGTCAGATAAGGATACATCCACTGCAAAGGATAACTTTCCTCGACATAAAACTCGTGTTGGTCCTTGTTCTTCTGCCAGATCATCTGGCTCAAAATGGCGTTGACCCCAAACACCGCCTCCATTCCCTCGATAATCACCCGCCCATCGGAACCGATGCGGGGACGCTTGTCGCCGGTTTGCTGGATGTATGCCGAAAACGCCTCGCTAAAATCATCCGGCCCGGGCAACCAGATGGGCTTTGCCGGATAAATCCGGTCCCGCCCCAGAAGACGCTCGAACCAATTGTAGTTCACGGGACGTTTTTCCCCGTAATGGCCGCGGAGGTATTTCATGTAGGTCTCATCCGCAAGCGCGTTCTGCGTGATGATGTAAAGATCCGACCGGTCAAACCGCTTCTCTGGCGGAACCGATCGGTCCAGTTTCCAGCGCCCATTCTGGCGGCTTTCGACAAAAATCATGTAGGTGGGAACAAATCGCCCCGGATCCGTGCCCCCCAGAAAAATGGCGTCCTTGCCGCAATCCTTCAGCATGTCGTACCCGTAACGCCACCCAAAGTCATGCCCGCGCTGCTCGGACAAAGCCCAATTGCGCCAGGCCACCATCCCCGCCAGAAAAACACATAAAATCCGCGCCGCCAGGCGCCAGCGCCAGGCGGAAAGCAGAAAACAAACGCTCATCAATCCGTAGCCGATGAACATCGCGTAAACATAATGGCTCGGCAGAAAAAAAACCCGGGTGATCCACCGGGATGATCGATCGTTCGCCTCGGCCATCATATAGGTCAGCGCCAGGCTCAAAAAAACAAAGCTGCAGAAAATAAACACCACCCAGATGAAACCCGCCCGCCGGGGACGCCTCAAATAAAAAAGAGTCATGACGATCAGAACCGCATTGCAAAAAGTAAAGTTGGCCGCCAAGTCGCCGGCAAACAACCCCAGTTTGCCCGCAAATCCCCGCAACTCCTGTCCGGCTGCGGCGACTTTTTGGTTCCAAGGCTGAACAGCGCCGGGAGCGGCTTGCGCCGGCGGAACCAAAAGAATCGGCGCCATGACTTTTTTGATGGAAGAGGGAAGATTGTTGCTGTACTGGCCCCGGCTGATGGAATGGTAAAACCCCTGGCGAGTGCTGGCATACCCCCAATTCATGGGGGGATTGGTCAGCGACGAAAAATAAAGATAGGCATAAAGGGACAATCCCGCCCAGGTGACCGCAAACGACGAGATGATGAACCGATTATGATGGGCGCGGTCAAAACCAGGAATCGCGCATCCCAACAACATCAACACCATGACGGTCAACAAACAGGCGCTTTTCGCGCCGATGGGATCAACAAACAAAAAATGCAAAACCGATTCGCAACGCCTGCCGGTCAATACCGGATCGAACGGCGACACCATCGCAAAAAGAAGATAGGCCAGCGCAACGCACAAACAAGGCAGCGCCAGAACCGCCCGATGGCGAAGCGTGGGCGAGAAAAACACCACCACCCCCAAAAGAATGTCACCCAAAAAATGCAAACGCAAGCAGGTGTCCAAAAGCAGCAAATCATCGGAAAGCACCGCCAGCACGGTGAACACACTGTTGAAAAACAATATCGAAAAAACCAAAAACCGTTTGAATAATCCGTCATGAATCAGGGCCGACTGAAAAAAAGCCCCCGCCAGCAGCATCATCCGTCGTCCCCATCCCCGAAACAACCGCGCGCCGCAAAAAATCATCCTGGCTTTCCTGAGAAAAGGCGTGGAGGCAAGAAAAACCGCCGCAAAAACAGGGGGAAAAAGGAACAGCAACGTCTGGTGGGCGGTCAGTCCAAGCCCAAAAATAAACAGGCTCAGATGCAACCACCGCAAACGGCGGGGATCCATGATCCAATACAACAGGAAAAGCAGGATCAACCCTAGGCACAGCGTATTCAGGGCGTATTTCTCCGCCACCACCGATTGCGACCACATCACTTGGCTGAAAGCCAGTATCAACGAGGCGGCGACGGACGACAGGGCCATCAACCGGTCCTCCCGGACGGCATCCATCGCCCGCTCCCGAAAAACATTGCGGAACATCAAATGTCCCGTGAGATACACGATCAGCGAAAAGACCCCGATGCTGGCCGCGCCACAGGTGGCGTTAAGCAGATTGACCCGCCAGGCCATGTTGCCAATGGGGATCTTGGTGAACAGCCAGCTCAAAATGGTCAGCAGCGGATAACCGGGCGGATGCGGCACCCCCAAATGAGCCGCCGCAGTGATCAACTCGCCGGAATCGCGCAGGACGATGGACGGCGCCAGCGTGTAAACATAAACCGCAAACGTCAGCAAAAAGGACCACCAGAAAATCCGGCTGGGATTTCCCGGCAAAAAAGGCCGTCTTTCGCGCATCGCTTCTCTTGGCATGGGCATGGAATATGGAAAGTGAAAACCATCCCTTGTCAAGTGAAGATCGAATTTTCACGCAAGGTCCATTGAAAAAGACTCCAAGTCGTGCGATAGTTTCCGTCATGAAACGCCTGACCTCCATCCTGGCCTGTCTCCTTCCCTCTCTTGTTTCGCTGGCGGCGGAAACCAACGGACCGGTCAACCTGCTGTGCAATCCCGGGTTTGCATTCCATTCATTCGATGGCTCCCGCACCGGCGCCGCCGCATCCTTCCGTTCCGGCGCGGTTCCCGGGTGGAATCAAAACGCCTACAAGGACGCGGAAGTTTTCCGGGCGCCAAAAATCGGCGCTTTTCGTCCCCGGTTCATGGTCGACAACGCCGTCGTCATCCACCCCGGCAAACGATTCGGGCAATTCATCACTCTCGCGGAATTGCGGCTCGACCACGGCGACCGGATCAGCCTGTCGGTCTTCGGTTTTCAATCCGCGCCTGGCGCCCTGCAGGCATCCATCCATCTGATGCGCCTGGACAGCGCCTCCGGCGAATGGAGTCCCTCCAACTTTGGTCAGGCGGACAAACGTTCCTTTCCCAAACATTCGCGAGGCGAACTCGTGAAGGCCCCCGGTCAAAGCGTGAAATCGGGATCAACCGCCGGTGATTTTGAGCTTAAAGTCGAAAACGTGGAAATAACCGGCGCCTTTGCGGAAAACGCCAAGCAATCCACCGACCAGCCCAACACCATCGGCATCCAGGTGGAATTCTCCAATCTCAGCCCGGACAAGGATGTTTGGATCTACTCCCCATGCCTTTGCCGCGGCAACCTCGCCCTGAACCGCCTCCCCGAGGGGCGTCCCCTGCCCGTCTTCTACCGCGGACTGCCGCGAACCATTCAAAAACTCTGGCGCGGCGAACCGTTGCATATCATCGTCATGGGCTCCAGCATTGACCGGGGAAGCGCCAATCCGCCGCAGTATCTTTACGACGAGGACATCTCGTCCAAGACATGGAAACAACCCATCGGCAATCTGGAATTTGACGGCACAAAAGTGGGACATCCCGAATGGTCGCCCCACATCGCCCAGTGGCGGCACTATTTTTCCTCCACCGGACGCCTGCGGCGGCTGCTGATGGAGAAATTCGATTACCCGATCCAAAAAATCCTGCTCAACTACATGGCCTGCGACGGTTCATCCATCAGCGAAGCCCACTCGGCGCTGGCGGAGTACTCTTCACTGGCCCTGCCTCCGAATCCCGAATTGAACGGCCATCAGGCCGGCAAAACCTGGCAGGAACTTTATCCCGAGGTCTTCAGCCGCCCCGGAGGATCGCGTCCCGACCTGGTCATCTTCGGCAGCGGCGCCAACGAAAAAGTGGATGGCGCGGACGAAATCGCCCTGTTCGAGGGGGCCATCCGCTGGTTCCAACGCCACTATCCCGGCGTGGAGTTTCTGTTTTGCATGTTTCAAAACCGCGAAACCTACACCCGCAACACCGGTCATTTGATGGAACTGTCGCTCCGCTATCAGATTCCCTATGTGGATTACGGACAGATCGCGCATCTGGCCTGTCGCCACTGCAACAGTTACGCATTGGTTCCCAAGGATGGACATCCCCAAGCCGCCGGCCATTTCCTGTGGGCCAAACAAATGGAAAAAGCGTTTGACGCCGCCGATCCCATCGAATCCGGCATTGCCCAACTGCATCTGCCCGAACGAATCAGCCCTTTCACCATCGGCTGGGAGGGGGAAGTGATTTCCTTCGACGCTCCTCATGCCCGGATCCGCAATGACACGGGATTCATGATCGAGGACACCGTGGTCAATCTTTGGGCTGTGGAAAAAGACAGCAAGGTGGAAATCCGGGTGGATGGCAAACCGCACACCGGCAGCGGACGACACTCCTTCGCCAAGCGCAACTCGCGCAATTCCACTTTTGCAACCGGCAAACTCGCCCTCGGAGACCGGCACGTGGTCGAAATCGGCGGAAAAGAAGCCAGGCTGATTGCGGTCGATGCCAAGGTCGTCCCCGGACGCCGTTGGTTTGGCGTCGCCAACAAAGCCTGGGACATCGGCAAACTCGCCCCCCAACCGTTCGCCTCCCAATGGGGCGCCCCCTGCGGCGGCGAACAAATCGTCATGCCTCCCGGCGGCGAGGCGTCCATCAACCTTGTTGCCACGGATATTTCCATCGCCTGGGCTGATGATCCGCAGGGCGGAACCCTCATTGTCGAAATCGACGGCGCAAACGCCGGGCGCATTTCCTCCAACACCCCCTTTGAAACAATGCAGGGCGAAAAGCTGTTCATGGAGAATCGCAAAGGATGGACCGGCCTGCCCTACGGCGTCCATTCCGTGCGCGTGAAGGCTGAAGGCGGCCCCGTTCATCTGCTGGGCGCATTCAGCTACGACACTCGCGCCAATCGCGTCAACGAACGCGTCCTGCGCGGCGAAGCCAGCCCCGGTGAAACCCTGACCTTCAGCCAGCCATTCAAGGCGCGTCCCGTTGTGCTCTGCACCGGCGGGCTGCAGGTTCTCCCCGCCAAACTCACCCCCGCCGGAATTTCGTTTGCCGGTTCCGGCCCCGGATCATTCGAAATCACGGGGGAATAAATCGCCCGCCGGGGATACGCCCGATCCGCTTTCGCTCTGCGACCCATGGCGGGACACGCGCTCGACGCCAATACTTGTCCAAAAATCCCCTTCAGTCTAAACAACCTTATCCATTCCCCATGCCTTGAGCATTGCATCCGCAACCATTTGATTGCCTTTGTTGGTCAAATGAACCCCGTCCGTGGTCAGCAAAAGCCCCGTGTGCCCAGGGTGACGAGCCCATTCCTCGGCAAAAACAATATCGGCCGGAACAAATAACGCCCCCATTTCATCCGCCGCTTCCCGGGCCGCCAGGCAGTAAGGCCCCATGACATCTCCATGCATGGCGTAGGACTCACCTTCGAAACGGTAAAGAGGCGGCGTGATGCTGAATTTTTTTATCCCCTCCTTCTGACAGAGATAAATGATCCACATCAAATTATAACGATAGGTCTCCGGTGTCACCTTGGGTTCATCCGCCCATTTCCCGTGTCCAATCGCCGAATCATTGGTTCCCAGAAAAATGGACACCGCATCCGGCTTGTGGTCAATGACCGCTGTCTGCAAACGGGTCAATGCCCACGGCGTCTTGTCGCCGCCACGCCCGGAACCAATCACCTTATGGCCTTGCGCGCCAAGCCGCCCGGTGAGGATTTTGACATAGCCGTCGACCGCAGCCGTCAGGCTGTCGCCAAAACAAACCAAAGTTTCCTTTTCTTTCAACCAGGGAAGTTGAGAAGTGATCATATGCGGATTGTCAGATTTACCACCCCACCGCCCTGAGATACTCGAAAGCCATGACCATGTGGCCGCTGGGGTTGGGATGAACCGGTTCGGGACAGAAACGGTCGGTCTCGCGATATTTCAGTTGGCGCAGATAAACGTCCTGCATCGGCACATGCAGCGTCTTGAATTCGCGAACCATTTTGTGCGCCACGGCAATGTATTGGGGCAAAAGCTCCAATACTTTGCCGCGAAATGACGCCGTTTCCTTCGTCTGGCTGATATAGAACGGATCCAGCAAAAGGATTTTTGTTTTGGGCAATTTCTGGCGGGTCCATGTGAGAATGGTCCGGTAGCCTTCCTCGTAGCGTTCCACCGAAACCGTGTCGGGTGTTCTGGCAAGAAACCGGTGTTCATCATTGATGCCAATCAAAATGGACAACCAGTCGGGCCGGTGGCGGACAACATCGTCCTGCCAGCGATTCATAAGATCAAGAACGGTATTGCCACCGATCCCCTTGTTGATGAAATGGATGCGGCGCTCGGGATACTTTGCGGTGATCAGGTCAATGACCTGCTTGGCATAGCCATGTCCAAAAGGCGCCTCGTTCCCCCGGCGTCCGCAATCCGTGATGCTGTCTCCCATGAAAAGCACGGTCTGCCCATTCTGAAAAAGAAATTTGCTCATGAGAAAAACCTCATCGGACAAATGCCGGGAAAACGCAAGCCAAAATGAATTTACAACTCCAATCTCAAATAACACCCATTCTGCGTCTCCCTCCCTTCGGATTCGATCCTTGAACCTCCATCCATCCATTCCGTATAAGGAAAGGATGCAAACGCTTCTGCAGGAGCTGGGCGAAAAAATCACCGAGGTCACCGTGGTGCGCGTTTTGATTGCGGAGGGGCAAACGGTGGAGGCGGATCAGGCGGTCATGGAGGTCGAGACCGGCAAGGCGACCGTCGAGGTGCCCTGTACGGCCAGGGGAAAGGTGCTGCACCTGTTGATCAAGGCGGGCGACAAACTCAAGGTGGGAGCGCCGTACATGGACTTGGAGGGGGATTCTTCCGCTGTTTCCAAACCTGCTCCTCCCGCTGCCGTGGGGCGTCCCGCTCCGCCTGTTGCGCCCGCAAAAATTGAACCTCAAAAAAACGCCGTTCCCCTCCCTGCCGCGACTCCGCCCGCATCCGGCCTGGTTGCGGCCGCGCCTTCGGTGCGCCATCTGGCTCGGGAATTGGGGGTGGATATCAATCAAGTGCGCGGCACAGGCCCCGGAGGACGGGTTTCAGCCGGGGACGTAAAGTCTTTTTCCCAACAAAATGCCGGAACGGCGCCGGCGGCAAACACCGGAATCACCATCCCCCCCCTGCCGGATTTTTCAAAGTGGGGACCGGTTGAAAAGGAGTCGATGAACGGAGTCCGCCGCGCCACAGCCGAACACATGGCCCTTGCCTGGAGCCGGATCCCTCATGTCACCCAGCATGACAAGGCGGACATCACCGATCTGGAAAAACTGCGAAAAAAACATGAAGGCAAGACCGGGCAGCCGGGCGGGAAACTGACTGTCACGGCCATTCTGATCAAGGTGGTGGAAGGGGCCTTGAAAGTTCATCCGAAACTCAACGCCAGCATCGACACGGTTCAGGAACAGGTGATTTATAAAAAGTACTGTCATATTGGCGTGGCGGTGGACACCCCCCGGGGATTGCTCGTGCCGGTGATTCGCGATGTGGATAAAAAGGACATTTTTCAGATTGCCGCCGAACTGGCGCAACTGGCCGAAAAAGCGCGGGCGGGAAAATTGGAATTGCGGGATTTTGAGGGAGGCACCTTTACCATCTCCAACCTGGGCGGCATCGGCGGAGGATTCTTCACGCCCATCGTGAATTATCCACAAGTGGCCATCCTGGGTGTCGGACGCAGCGCGCTTGAGCAAATTCATGCCGACGGAGGGTTCCAGCCCCGGTTGATGCTGCCCTTGTCGCTGTCATACGATCACCGGCTGGTTGACGGCGCGGATGGCGCCAGATTTCTGCGTTGGGTGACCGAGGCGGTGAAAGATCCCTCGTTCATGGAAAAACAGGCAAAAGCCGGCAATTGAAACCCTCGTAAATTGCACAAAAAATTTAAAAACCGCAAGCGGCGCGGGAGCACCGCCGTTTTCAAAAAACAAACGTTTCACAAACAAAAATTATATGAGCGAACAATCCAAGGCGATTCATGTGGCGGTGATCGGAGCGGGGCCGGGAGGTTACCCAGCGGCATTCCATGCGTCCGATTTGGGAATGAAAGTAACCTTGATCGATCCGGAGGCGGCGCCGGGCGGCGTCTGCCTGCACCGGGGGTGCATTCCTTCCAAAACCCTTTTGCATGTGGCAAAAATGCTGGAGGAAACAAAGGCCGCGGCTGAAATCGGAGTGCGGTTTGGAACCCCTGAGATCGATCTGGATCAACTTCGCGGCTGGAAACGCAAGGTGGTGGAAAAGCTGACCGGCGGCCTCGGGCAGCTGTGCAAACAACGCCAGGTCAATCACATCCAAGGCCGGGCGCGTTTCTCCAGTCCAAACTCCCTGCTGGTGCAACGCGTGGATGGAAAGGAAGAGACTGTCCCCTTCGATTTCTGCATCCTGGCAACGGGATCGCGCCCGGTTTCGATCCAGGAATTCATCATCGGCTCACGAACGCTGAATTCCTCCTCCGCGTTGGAATTGCCGGATATTCCAAAAACCATGCTGGTGGTGGGCGGAGGATACATCGGGCTGGAACTGGGATCGGTCTATGCCGCGCTGGGAACAAAGGTTTCCGTGGTGGAAATGACGCCGGGCTTGCTGCCGGGCGCGGATCGCGACCTGGTTCTTTTCCTGGCCAAACGGCTGCAGCAGCGCTTTGAATCCATCCTGCTGGGAACCAAAGTGACGGAAATGAAGGAAGATCGGGATGGCGTGAAGGTGAAATTTTGCGCCACGGACGGCAAGGAGTCAGAGCGGGTTTTTGAGAAAATCCTGGTGTCGGTCGGACGCCGTCCAAATTCCGAAAACCTCGGCCTTGAGAACACCAAGGTGAAACTGACGGCCAGGGGATTTGTGGAAGTGGACGGGCAGCGAAGGACGGCGGAGCCAGCCATTTTTGCGATTGGCGACGTGGCGGGAGACCCCATGCTGGCGCACAAGGCAACGGCCGAGGCTCGTGTGGCGGTGGAGGCCATTGCCGGGCAAAAAACCGTATTCGATCCCCAAGCCATTCCGGCAGTGGTGTTCACCGACCCGGAGATCGCCTGGTGCGGCCTCACCGAAACCCAGGCGCGAAATGGAAAACACGAAATCAAGGCCGCCCGTTTCCCCTGGGCAGCTTCCGGACGCGCCACCACCTTGCAACGCGACGATGGCGTGACCAAATTGATCGTGGATCCATCCAGCGAAAGAATCCTGGGAATGGGCATCGCCGGTCCGGGCGCCGGGGAATTGATCGCCGAGGGAACGCTGGCCATCGAGATGGGCGCCACAGCAGCGGATTTGAAACAGATCATTCATCCGCATCCAACCCTGAGCGAAACCCTCATGGAATCCGCCGAGGTTTTTTACGGCCAGAGTCCGCACTTCATGCAACGGCGAAAATAAACAACCTTCCGGCTTCAGCCTATTCGGCACCGTGTCCGTCTCCGGATTTCTTGCGTTTTTCCTCCGCCTCCCGGGCGGCCTCGCGAAGAGTGCGGGGACGGGCATGGCGGGATGATTTTTGGGCGGACGCCGACTGATAATAGTTGGAATAATAATAAAAATAGTAATAGTGGGCCGAATTGACGTCGATGCCGTTCAAAATGATTCCAAAAATGCGGGCGCCCCGTTGCTTGAGCAAATCGAGCGATTTCTGAACGTAACGCATGGAGGTCTGGTTCGCCTTCACCACCATGACCACCCCATCCACCAGTGGCGCCATGGAAAGAGGATCGTCCATGGCCAAAACCGGACTGGTGTCGAGAATCACCCGGTCGTAACCGTTCCTGACCGTTTCCAGCAAAAGCCGGAAATTCTCGCTCAAAATCAATTCCCCCGGGCTGGGCGGCACCGCGCCCGCGCAGAGAATATCCAGATTCTCCAACCCGCTGTTGACGATGCAATCCTCCAGACTGGCCTGGCCGCTCAACACGTCGGAAAGCCCGCGCTCGTTGGCAATATTGAAATGCCGGTGGATGCTCATCCGGCGCATGTCGGCGTCGATCAAAAGGGTCCGCCCCGACTCCACCTGCGAAAGGCACACAGACAGGTTCGCAGCGCAGGTCGTCTTGCCATCGCCGGGAATGGCGCTGGTCACCGCAATAACCCGCGCCCCGCTGGCCACCGGCGAAAACATCAACGAGGAGCGGATGTTGCGAAATGCCTCCGAAAAAGTGTTGTGCACCGCCAGGTCGATCAACTGCCGCTTGCCATCGCCCCCCTCCTCGGCGGCTGGCACCTGCCCCAAAACCGTTTCAGCCACGGAACTCTGCAAATCCTCCACATTGCGCACCCGGTCATCCAGCTTGTCGAGGATCACAATCACACACATGGCCAGAGCCAGGCCGGCAAGACCGGACATCAGCAAAACCTTGGACCGCCGGGGGCCGATCAGAAAAGCCTGGCTGGCGGACTCGCTGATCTGGATGGTTTCCTGGTCCAGCCCTGTTCCCACATTGATCTCATTGAGCCGCTTGACCAGCACCTCGTGCAATTCCTTGATCCGCGCCACATTGGCCTTGAGGTGATTGTATTCGCTGGCCTTCTGGTTGGCCTCCAGGGCCGACTTGTCCCATTCGGCAATGTTTTTGATCAACGCCTCCTGCTGCTTGATCAAGGACTGGCGGTAGGCGTCGATCTCATCCTGGGTCTGGCGCAGGGCCATTTTGAGCAGTTGCTCCCTGCGATCAATCTCCTCATTGATGGCCATCATTTTGGGATGCTTGGGTTTCAGGAATTTGCCAAGGGCATCCCGTTCGGCCTTCAACAAGGCGATGGCATTCTTGAGGCTTCCATATTCGCTCTGGATTTTGAGCTTCTGGGGGGAATGCCCTTCATCCCTTCCGGCGGCGCCCGGCGCCGCGTTGGTGGATCCCATCATCACCGGGGATTCCACTCCGCGCACGATGCGCTGCTCGGCAGTTTCGGCATTCAACAGGTCGAGTTCGGTGCGCACATCCGCCTGCCGGCGTTTCAATTCCACCAGGTACTGGACCGCCACATTGCCCTGCCCCTCGTAATATGCCATGTTGTTTTGCTTCTGAAAGCCGTACAACTCCTCCTCGACCCTGCGCAATTCCTGCTCCAGCTTTTCCTTTTCGCGCAGGAGGGTGCTGGCCGTGTTCTCCGACACATCGGTGCGCATCCGCTTCTTGTAGGCAATGAACTCCTTCATCACGGCATCCAGATACCGGCGCGCATATTCAGGCGAAGTGCTGGAAACCGAGAGGGCAAACACATTCGAATCGCGCATGCGGACCACATTGAAAACGGGCGCCGGCGGGGCGGGCAGCGAACGCTCCAATTCCACCAGCTTGGCCTGGGCCTCGCCAAGAACCTCCCGGCTCTGCATCAACAGAACCTGGGTGCCGAAAAAGTTGTTCAACTCCTCGATGTAAACGCTTCCAACCGAAGGCAGCGCGTTGACCTGGGGTTTCACCATCATCCGTCCCACAGACATGAAAAGATCCGGCTGCCGGTAGGCCCGCCACCCCCCGATCACCATGGCCACACTGATGGAAAGCGCCAGAATCCACCAGCGTTTCAACACCATGTTGCGATACTTTTCAAATTGGATTGCAAAATTGAAACGATCCACCGCCCCGGTGCTCAGCGGCGCCGGTTCCTGGTTGGATGGAGAGCGGGGAATCATAACTGGGTTCAGGCCAAAGTCTGGAGACGGTTCCCGGGACAACAACCTGTCCCCAATCCATCTTCATTCAAAATATTGAAATTTCCGATCATTAAAAATTCACCATTTTTTCCGGCACGATCACCATGTCATCGGCCTGCAATTCCACATCGTTTTCAACTCTGCCATCCTTGAGCACGGCCATCACATCCACCGTCACGCGATCGGTCTTGCCATCCTTGGTCTTGCGCGCAACCTGCACCTTGCGTCCATTGGCAAAAGAACTGAATCCACCCGCCTTCAAAATGGCCCGGCTCACCGTGTACCTTTCGCCCACCGGCATTTCCTGAACCCCCTGCACTCGCACCTGTCCCACCACAACCACCTGCTTTGGCTTGACAGGGACAACCGGAACAACCGGTTTGAGCGCCAATTCCTCCACGGAAAGAACCACGGTGGCCTGGTAATACAAATCCTTTTCAAGCAACATCTTCAAATATCTCGCCGCCTGGTTGACCGTCTTGCCCGCCACCAGGGAACGCCCCAGATAGGGAACCTCTATCTCCCCCGCAGCGGATACCAGCAACGACTTGGGCGCCTCGCGATCCTCAATCACCCGGTAGCTGAGTTTGTCGCCCGCCTCGATGACATGCGTCTCGTTGCTGACAATCTTCGCCGGACTGGCGGCGCCCGAGGCCGCCGCCGGCGCCTGGTTGGCCGGGGCAACCTCAACCGGCGCGACACCCTGGGCCGGCAGAAAACCCGCCAGAAAAAGCCAGACTGCCACTTTCAAATAATTGTAGAAAAACCGGGTTGCCATAGGGAGCTCGGAAAGCTTGGATGCCCGGGCGTTTATACAGGGTTCCCTGTTCATTGGCAATGATGCTTAAAAACGGTGAAGAACATCGAAGGTGATGCGGTTTTGATCAAAGTCGTTCCCGGTTCGATCCGAAAATTTCTGAATGCGCTGCAGGCTCAAGGTCAGGCGCGTCGTCTCGAACAGCTGATAGCCCGCCTGAAACCGCAGCCCGAAACGGGTCCCGCTCTCGGATTGATCGGAAGGCGAATCCTCATAAAACTGGACAAAACCGCCGGCATTGAGACTGACATCCCGCACCACATCAAAGGATGCGTCATAATTAATCTCGTAGATATCCGTGTAGTTTGAACCAATGCCAAGCGGCGTGTAACGTGCCGCGCGCAAACTGTGATTCATCCATCGATTCAGTTGATTCTGGATCATGGCCGAAAAAACCAGCGACTCAAACCGGGAATTGTCCCCCACAGCTCCGCCAGTGTCAAAGGAACTCATCTGATAGGACAAATCCACTTCCGCCTGCAAGTATTCGCTTGCAATGATGCTTGCATAGGCCCCTGGCGAAACCGAGGTGGAATTGTTCTGAAAGGTCTGTTTGTATTCCGTTCTGGAAACCGATGTTTGCACTCCGGCCACCAGCGGCGAAATGGCCCGGTAGCCCGCGCGCACGCGAAAAGTGTCCGTGTCCTGATCCAGATAACTGTAGGTGTCATCCAGGGTCTTGAACATCTCATGGTCATAACCGGCGCTCAAAATCACCTTGTTCAAATCCCAATCAGCCTGAAGACCTATGATGTTCGACATCCGGCGAAACGAACTGGTGTTGCTCAACTGCGTGGTGGAGGTGGGATCCTGCTGGATCGCCAGCCGGTCATGAAGGTTGAAATGAATGTCCTTGACGAAAAAATCGAAATCCAAAACCGATCCCGGTTTCACCAGAATGTTCTGCGTATCCAGCTCCGGATGATTCAGATACTTGTCGTAACCCAGATCCATCGTCAGACCAAGTTTGTTGATCTGGGAAAACGCCCAATCCATGTGGGTAACCACATGAGGCCCCGTTATCCAATCCGACTGCCGCCCAGTGCTGGCCAGATTCACGTTGTCATTGAATTCCTCGCGCAATCCAACTTCAAAGGCGAAACCAACAGGTCCCACTTTGAAATTTGATTGTATTTCATCCGTTTTTTTGAAGGCTTTGATTCTCTCCGCCACCTCAAGTCCCGATGTTGAAACCACTGGATCAAACTGCGCAAAACCTTGTGACACCATTCTGCCTCCCATTCCAAAAAGAGACAGAAAAATACAAATTGACTTCAGCAACTTGCTGATTTTCAATGCATTAGGACTTGTTCTTATAAGATTCAAAGGCACAGACTGGTGCCTAAAGCAGCTTGGATGCCAACCTGAAAAAGACCTGATAATTCTTTCTTGCTTTAGAGCTAATCGGCACTATTCATATCGACTTTACAAAAAAATGGCACTTGAGACGTGTCCTCACCTCATTTTGCATAAAATCTGTGGTGGTTTGGAACTCATGTACCGCCATTTTAAACGTCTAAAATATAAAAACAACTTGACAAGAATCAATGTCAATTAATTAAAATTTCATACCATAACACCTTGACCGGCAAAAACTTCCGTTAGTGTCCGGATACCAAAACAGTTTTCAAAATTTCCTCAAAAAAACGTTCTTCCTTGGCCCCCCCCCCCATGGAAGGCATAACCACAGTCAAAACCTCCTGTCCCCGATTACGTCTCCCTTCCCACAACATCGTCAACCGATCCCACCGCCCATAAACAGCATTGGGCAACTGGGTAAAAAGTTTTTCGACTCCACCATGCCACGTGGAATGAAAAACCGTGATTTCGGATTGCTCCTGGCGAAAGCGGAAAATCACTCCGCGCAATTCCCGTCCCTCCAACTTGAAGATGACTGGCATCACGGGACTGGTTTGCTCCCATCCAACACTGGCCAGGCAAATATCCGGTGTGTGGCCGACAGCCAGGCTTGGCACATCGATCCCCGGGCGCCAGAAAAAGTGAAAGAGTTTGACCCATCCTCCCGAAATCTGAATTTGCCGCGCGTCCCAATCGCTGCAGGACAGTTCGCGCAATACTTTTTCATCCAATTTTATTTTATTTTCCGACCACCCCTGCGGCAGGGCGGCCTGCCTCAATTGCCACAGGGGTTCGTTCTGTTCACTGACCATGGCGCCGCGAAAGGAAATCCATCCCCATACCATCACAGGCATGAGCAACCAGGCTCCCAACCAGCAAAATCCGTCCACTCCGGGCAGATGAACCCACCTATCGTTCTTTTGTTCCGATTCCGCGCCGTTTTCAATTTCCCTTTCTCCGGGAAAACTCCATGCCAGCGCCGCAATACTGAGGAAAATCAGGGCGGAAACCGTATAACCGGCCGCGTCATGCTGGGCGGAAACCCCTTCCGCGCCCCGCGCATGAGCCGCCAACGCAAGCCAAAGAGTCCGCGCCAGATTTCCCAACAAGGCCACTGGCGCCGTCAACAAAACCAATCCCGCACGCCGGCGCCAGGACAACCGGCGCAGTCCGCCCAGAAAAAGCGCCACCATCAGTCCGGACTGAAACGATTGCAACCCGCTGCACGCATCTTCGACTCCCACGGGGATTCGAGCCAGTTCGATGACGTTGCCCCGTTGCAACGCCGCGATACCCAGGATATTCAGAATGTGGACCACGGTTGCGGCCACACCGCGCATCAATCCCACGTTCAGCGGATGCTCAATCAAGGCGGGCCATGGCGCCGCCAGCCACAAGAAAAAGAGCGGATAGGCTGTGCGCCGCACCAGCAACCATCCCCCTGCGCGCCACAACCAGCAAATCGTCAGGCCTGTCGCCGACAACATCCACATCCACGAAACCAGGCGCCATGCCGGATCGACCCATTTCAACAAACCACCCGATACGGCCAGTCCCCACGCGATCATCACTCCCCACCATTCATTCCATTCCCCGCCTTTTCCCCCGCCGAAAACTGCAGCCCTCAACTCCGAACGCCTCTGCCAGATCAAAAAGGCGGCCAGCCAGGGCACCACGAAACCATATTGATGTCTGGGATTGAGCCGCCATTCGCTTGAAAGGTGATACCAGACCACCCCCCACCAAGCCGCCAATAAAACCAGCCATGCCACGCCATTCCATTGGCGCCAGGCCGTTTTTCCCTCCGATTCCACATTTGGACTGCTCATAAACATGATTCGATGTCAAAAAAAACTGTTCACCATTTCATTTTCGCTGAATCATGGCCGCTTTCCAGCCTGGGTCAGCAGAACTTTCTCCTCCGGCAACAACAATCCCTTCGCCGCCAGAGCCAGATATTTTTCCGCTTCAGCCATCCGGCCCTTCGCCGCCAGCAACACCCCCTGGTAAAGAGCCACCGCCGGAGCGCGAAGCTGTTCCTCCTTTAATGCTCCCATTACTTTCAACGCCTCGTCGGTCTGCCCCCTCTCATGCAAGGCAAACGCGTAGGTGGACACAAAAGCCGGATTGTCGGGCTGGGAACGGTAAAGTTTTTCAGCGCTCAGAAAAGCCGACCCCGTCCGGACCTTTGTCAACAACGACAACAGGGTATGATTGTTCCTGGCCACCCCATCCTCCGGATCGATCTCCAAAATGCGGGTCAGGACACGATACAAACCGCCGGTATTGCATTCCGCCTGGTACTGGCGGTAAAGCGCCTGCAACGCCCATTTCTGTCCGGACGGGCCTTCTGCCACCTGCCAAAGCAGATCTTCCATCTCCGTCTTCCATCCCCAATTCCCCGCAGCGCGGGCCAGCATCATGGCCGCCCCCGGCGTTTTAATCGCGGCGGCAACCGCAGCCCGCCATTGCACCTGCGCCCCGGCTCGGTCTCCCTCCTCATAACGGGCCCGGGATGAAAATGCCTGCCGGTAAAAATCCATCCCTCCCCATTCCCCGGTTTCGGTCAATAAACGCAGGGCCTTCCAGTTGCGGCACAGGACATGGGCCTCGGCCAGGGCCGCCACGAGGGGCGGACGCCCGGCCTTCGCCGGCGGCCAGCCCGCCAGCCATGCGACCGTCTGCGCACTCAACCCGGCCCGGTTCATCCAGACAGCCAGTTCAAAAGCATCCCCCTCCCGCCCCGTTGCCTCCGTCTGGATTTTTCTGAGTGTGGCGGCAAAGGCCGCATCCCTGCCCTCGTGCAACGCCTTGAGGCAGGCCAGCCGGTCCCTCCATTCCGCCTTGTCGTTTTTCAACAAATCCCGGGCAAGCAAAACCGCCTTGTCCATGTTTTTGGTCGTCATGGCATCGGCCAGCAGAATCCGCATGGCCGCATCCCGGCTTTCCGTCCGTTCCACCAGTCTGGACAAAACCTCCCGTGCCCGAGCCGCAAGATCCGGCTTGTTCATTCGCAACCTGACGTCGGCCAGATTGAGCTGATGCTGGAAATTCGCGGGGTTCAATCTTGCCGCCACTTCAAAATGCCGCTCCGCCAACGCCAGTTGGCCGGACGCCATTTGCACTGCCGCGGCCAGTTGATGAAAAACCACCGTCTGCCGGTCCGCCCCCTTCACTGACGACAAAGCCTTCTCTGCCGAAGGCAAATCTCCAAAACGCAAGGAGGCAGCGCACCAAGCCAGTTGGTCGCGCAATCCCCCCCCCAATTCCGCAATCCGCTGCAACCAGTAAACCCCGTCCGGAGAACAGGCCATGCCCGCCAATTCCGCCATGACCCGGCAGGCATCCACGTTGCCGGAATCCATCTGCAACGCCTGGCGCGCGCTCAACACCGCGCTTCGATAATCCTTCGCGGACAGGAACTTTCGCGCCTGAGACACCAGACGCCGCTCCTGCCAGCGCAAAAAACACCGGTACCCGCCCCAGCCCGCGGCCAGCAACAAAACAATGATGATGACACGACGCAACATCCTCCACATGCGCTTTGAAAATGGCCCCCGCAGCCCGCCAAGTCAATGTCAATGGTCTCAACCGCCCACCGCCCGAGCCTCCAAAGTTAAAATTGCCATGCAGTCCCCTCAGATATAAAACCAAAGTCAGAATGCATGTTCCGCTGTCCCGCCACGCCTCGGCGTCACCGTTCCCGATGGACCGAAAATCAACGTGGCCAAGGCGGTCAACGCGGGCGTTGCCACCCAGGCGGGCGCGGCCGTGGTGGTGGCCGTGGCGGTGATCGTCGCCTGACATCCTTGCCCAGCCCGGCCAGGCGACGGCAATTCCGTCAATCGAAGACGCTCCCCGCAGGACGCACCTTTCTGCCTTGCAAATTGCCTCCGTCAACAGGAAGCTGCCGGTTCATTTATGAGCAGCGATTCAGCATGGTGCGAAGCGCCTTTTTCAGCCCAAACCGCCTTTGGACAGCGCGTCCTGCAGGCGGTCAAGGACGCCCTGGCCGCCGGCGAAGTCCACCGCATCTATCTGCAACGCCCGGATTCAAACGTCCCCGGGGAATATCTTGTCAAAGTGGCGGAAACAAAACGTTTTCTCGAACGCTGGGTGGCTGACGACGAATTCCGCACCGAGGCCATCGCCGACGCCGGCAAGGCGGCCCGTTCGATCGGACTCTCCATCGATCCCGACCATATCCGGAGCCACTGGGACGCCCGTTGCTCCCCTCTCAACAATCCGGACTATGCCTTTTCCCAGCTCGAACTGCGTTACCGGGCTTTCATCCTTGAAAAAATCACACACCGCAATCAACTGCGCGCGGAAAGCGCCCCGTCTCATCCCCGGATGATCGCCTGGCGCAAACGGCAACTGGCCCGCGCCGCCAGCCAGTTGCCCATCGTTTCGAGCGACTCCATTGTCCATGCCCCTTTCTGCGTGGAATTGACTCATGGATGTTCCGTCGGCTGCTGGTTCTGCGGCATCGGCGCCCCCCGCTTGGGAGATTGCTTTGCCCTCACCCCGGAAAACACGGCCCTCTGGCGCGGCGCCCTCCAGGTCCTGCGCGAGGTTTACGGCCCCGGCATCCGCCATGGTTTCTGCTACTGGGCCAATGAACCCTTCGACCATCCGGACTACGAAAAATTCCTTCTCGACTATCACGAGATTCTTGGCGCGTTTCCCCAGACCACCACCGCCCTTGCGCTGAAGGATCTTGGACGCACCCGCGCCCTGCTCAATCTCTCCCGTCAAAAGGGCGGCATGCTGGAACGTTTTTCCCTTTTGACCCGCGAACAGGTCCGCCGCATTCACGAAGAATTCTCTCCTCTCGAGCTGCTTTTTGTCGAGTTGATCACCCAAAACAAGGAATCGCTCACAACCAAATCCAACGCCGGCCGCGCCATGGAAAACTCACGCGCCCACGCGCCCAACGAAGGCGAGCCCCCCGGCAACGCGGTGTCGCCCGGCACCAGCGCATGCGTCACCGGTTTCCTCATGAGCATGGTCAAACGCACCGTCAAACTGGTCAGCCCCTGCGAAGCCTGCGTCAAACACCCCCTCGGCTACATCACCTTCGACGAGGAAACCTTCCAGTCCCCCGGCGGCCTGAGGCGTCTCCTGCAACAAATGATCGAACGCAACATGCCGGCAACCGTGGAATCGAACACCCTCCTGCGTTTTCGCGACGACCTGTCTTTCGAGGAAGCGCCTGATGGTTTCCGCCTCTCCACACGACACATGCGAAAAAATTTCACCGGCCAGCCCGGCCTGAGACAAACCGGCCGGCTGCTGCGCGAAGGCAGGCGCACAGCCGGAGAACTGGCCAATGAACTGGCCGCAACCCATGGCATCTCCCCTGCGGAAACCTTTCATTCCCTCAATCTCATGCTGGACAGCGGCGTGCTGGAAATTGGCTTCGATGAAAGACCAAAAGCCGGTCTTGAATCATAAATCACAAATCTAAAATCTTGAATTCCCCATCCACGTCCTCCCTCGATGTCTGTCTGGTTTCCATGCCCTACGCGGCGATCCAACGCCCCTCGCTTGCGCTGGGCATCCTGAAAGCCACGCTCAATCGCGCCGGCATTTCCTCCAGGGTCATCTACGCCAATCTTGCCATGGCCGGACAGATCGGCCTCGATTTCTACCATTCCATTTGCAACACCTTGAACGACCAACTGGCGGGCGAATGGACCTTTTCCCCAGCCGCATTTCCGGAAAAAAAATCCGACCCATCCGCCTATCTGGACGAAATCAGCGACTCCCTTTTTGTCATCAAATCCCTCACGGAACTGGCCGATCCCCGCGACGCCCTGTTGAAACAGCGGGCATCCACCCCCGCCTTTATTGAAAAGATCGCGCAATCGATCCTGGAGCTGAACCCGCGCATCGTCGCCTGCACCTCGATGTTTCAACAACAATGCTCATCCCTCGCCCTGCTGCGCCGGCTGCGCGAACTTTCGCCGGACATCGTGACCATGATGGGCGGCGCCAACTGCATGGGTTCCATGGGCATGGCCGCCCACCGCGAATGCCCCTGGGTGGATTTCGTGGTTTCCGGGGAAGCCGACGACATTTTTCCAACCTTGTGCCGCGCCATCCTCGACCGCGGACGCGATGTGGACGCCGGCAGCCTGCCACTCGGCGTTATCGCCCCCTCCGCCCGCCGCCAGCCCCGTTCGCCGCCCGATCAACCCTATCCGTGGACCCTGGTCACCCAACTCGACCAATCCCCCATTCCGGACTACAGCGACTATTTCGATGCCTTGCGTCAATCGCCCCTGGCCCCTTCCGTCCATCCCGCCATTCCCTTTGAAACCTCCCGCGGCTGCTGGTGGGGCATGCGCAAGACCTGCACCTTTTGCGGACTGAACACCGGCGAGGCCATGAAGTACCGCGCCAAAAGCGCCACCCGCGTGCTGGATGAGTTGAAAACCCTTTCGTCCCGGCACAACATCCGCGACTTTTGCGCCGTGGACAACATCCTCGGCATGTCCGCATTCAAGGATCTCATCCCCGCCCTTGCCAAGGACAAGCCGGGATACGACATTGTCTTTGAAACCAAAGCCAACCTCACCCGCAAGCAGGTTCATCAATTGGCCGAAGCCGGCCTTTGCGGCATCCAGCCCGGCATCGAAAGTTTCGACGACGAACTCCTCCGGCAACTCGGCAAGGGCACCAACACCCTGCAGAACATCCAGCTTCTAAAATGGACACGCGAAACCGGCCTCTTCACCGCGTGGCTGATGCTCTATGAATTCCCCGGCGAAACCGATGCCGCCTGCCAGCGGATGAGCGAATGGCTGCCGCTCATCTCCCACCTGCAGCCGCCGCGCGGCATGGCCTACATCCAGTTCTGCCGTTTCAGCCCCTTCCAGACACGGCCCGAAAAATTCGGCCTCAATCTCCGCGCCGCCACGGCCTATTTCCATATCTATCCCTTTTCCGGGGAAACCCTCACCCGCGAGTTCGCCTATTATTTCGACGACATCAAGGACGGCCAGCCCTACCGCACCCGCTTTGGCGGGCAGCGGACAGTCACCCGCCCCGGTCTTGTCGCCCTGCGCAATGTCGTGGCCCAATGGCAGATCGAATGGCGCAGCCGTTATTATCCCGAGGTGGGCGGCCCCTTTCCCGCCAGCCTCGCCATGCTCGACAAGGATGGCCAACTGACCTTCTTCGACACCCGCGGCTGCGTTGTCGGCTTCAAAAGCTCCTTCACCGGCCTGGCGCGGGAGGTTTACCTCGCCTGCGACACACCCCAGACCCAAAACACCCTTCTCCAAAGCCTGGCCAGGGAAGGTCTTCCCGCTCCGCAATGGGCGGAAATCGAACCCCTGCTCGCCAAATTCAAACGCTGCAAACTTTTGCTCGAACTCGACGGACGATATCTGAGCCTGGCGGTCCGCTGGCCCATCAAACCCTCCCGCCGCCTCTCGAAACTCCCTGGCGGCCAGCTCGACACCCTCGATGAACGCCGCATCCGCGAATACCTGAAAAACGTTGCCAGTCAGACAATCCAAAGCCAGGGCGCCGGAATGGGGACGCTTGGAATTTGACACGCCCCCTCAGCCATCCGCCGGCTTATCCTGCGAGTCGGTTGACCGTGTCATGCTGGTTTACAGAGCCATAAAAATTTGCTGCAAAAAACGAGGCTGATCTGAGAAAGTCGGGTTAACACTATCTGCACACGCCGAGCCCACGCCCCAGATGATCTTGCTTAAACGGGATCATTCCGCCCAAATCATTCCCAAAAGTCGAAATCATCCAGGACAGCGCCTTGGGGACGACGAATGATTGGTGGACGAACGCACGGCTGTGAACTTGCCGCAGCTCCCATTCGAGCCGGTCTTGGTAAACCCGAAATACGCCATACACGTTCGGCCACTCACCGAAGGCGGCGATTTGAATATTGGTGATACCGCGCTCAGGAAAAACCGCATTCCAGTGCCCATGGCCACTGAAGGTGGCAATGACATTTGCCGTGGACTCCAAAATGCTAGGTATCTTTTTGCCAAAAAAGCTCCAGTCGGGAACCATGAATCCGCAAGAAGTTGGATTTGGCCGGCAACGGAAAGGCGTGTGCCACATCACGATCGTCGGAACGACAAGATTCTCGGCCAGTTTTCTCCTCAGCCATTCCACCTGCTCGCCGTAAAGATGCTCAGAATCCATAACGATAAAACGAAGCGGCTCGCGATCCAAATCGTAGAAACAGGACTTTCCTGGAAATGAATCAGGCATAAATTCGATCGCGCGGCTTGGCCCGCCATCCCCCGAACAGTCATGAGAGCCGATACAAGCATAGACAGGCAGCCCAGTTACTGAAATCGCTTGCGCCAATTCCTGGAACTGTTCAGCCCGCCCAGTATTAACCATGTCGCCGATCAAAAATGCGAATGCGAGGCCTTCCTTTTGCAGCAGCGCGAGAGTCGATGCGAATTCCGAGGCCGTTTTACCGCCCATGATGTTGTTCATCCATTCACGCGGCGCAGCCCGCTTCTCCTGGATGTGCGTATCGGCAAAAAGCGCAAATGTATAGATTGCTGTACTGACGCTCCGATCAAGCGACCGTAATTCAACACCCTTAAAGATTCCCGCTGAACGAAAAAGCGGTCCCTCAATTCTCAGGTAGTGCCTTCCTTTTGGCAGTAGCCATTGGTGGAGCTCGACCTGTTCGTCCGGCCTCTCCCCTTCGATATCGGGAGCAGGACCAGTAAACCAATCGCTTCCTATTCCCTTCCAAGGGCTCGCGCGGACCATTGGTGCTCCCACTAGGGTATCGTCACACAAAATGGTGGCCCGCAACCCGGGCCGCAAGTCGCTGCTTGGCGCCAAGGTCACCGAACCTGTGACGTAGAGCGCATCCTTGGCATTAAGCGCAAAAGTCAGGAATCCATCCTTGGGCACCTCGACCTCTTCTCCGGCAAGCTCCACGCCATGAGCCTCGTCCCCATTTGCCACGAGAATTCCATCGCATGCTTTCAACGAAAGGCTTTTGCCGCTCTCGATTTCAACCACATGCTTGTCCGCTTGTGCGCAAAGCTTTTCCCATGTCTCAGAATTCGCCGCAGCATATTGCACCCCGACCTGGCGCTCCTTCCGTTCCTCTCCTGAAATCAGCATGCCCCTTGGAATGAGACAAAGGTATAAGCCAAGGGCAATTTTCAAATGCAACCCCATCGTCCGGAACACTGCATTTCTGTTCAAAACACGGAACATAATTCGAACTGCAAATCGCTCACAAGTGGCGCAAGCAACTGACTCCTTGAGCCGTTGCACACCATAGGCTGCCATTTTGGTCCTCGGCTAGAGCGCGGACGGAATCACACAGCAGATCACTGTTAATTGAATTAAGAGTCACCCACGATCCTTGCGCCGGGCTTAGGCAGGTAAGCCCGAAATCCGATGCAAACCAGACTTTCCCGTTCTTCGCGACTAAGATGTCCCAAATCCGGGCACTCGGCAATTTGCCTTGCGTCGGAAGATAGACGCTTGCCTCCGAACCGCGAAAACATACCACGCCGCCAGCATCTGGACGGAACGCTTCGGTTACAGCGCACCAGGTCTCGCCATTTAAGCCAGGAGCGATCGCGCAGATATGGGGAGTCTCTAATTTGATCGGCAATTTAACCTGCTGCCACTTCTCACGGATCCGCTGGTATAAGCCATTCTGGGTCCCCAACCAGACTGTTCCTGTGGAATCGCAGGCAACGGAGGTCTGCGGCACGCAAGGCAATTCTTCCGCCAATAAACGCTCCCACCGATTGGCTTGGCGCATGCCCAAACCTGCGCCGGCCAGACTGGCAAGCCACAGGATACCGGTTTGATCAATGGCCATTCGCCCCCAACGTTCAGGGTCTTCCTTGATCCAGGGCGGTGCTTTCGAGAGTCGATCACATTGCCCAATCATTTCTGATTTCCATTTGCCTTGCGCATCGCGCCTGATCATGCCGTTGCCGGTGCTTATCCAGATATCGCCCGCCGGACTATTCAAAATGGAATAGGCGACGAAAGGCGAGGATGGCAGGCCTCCTCGCTTAAGAGTCGTCCACCGCTGATCACCAAAAACCGATACTCCCAGGGGAGACCCCACCCAAACGGCATTTTCAACACAGGCTACGCAGATCGATCGCGCACAAACCAGACCATCCGCCGGAGTAAAATTGCACCACTCTCCAACGGGCCGCTTTTCACGAATTCTAATGGCCTGCGCGTGTGTCCCTCTCAGACGATCAGGATTCGTGATGCTTAGGTCGTAGATGCCAGGCGCAATGCTGCCCGGCAACACCACCTCGACCTTGTTCGTGGCAAGATAGCAGCAGGCAACATCTAGATTCGGATCGTCACGACAACCCCCTATCTGACAGCGCGCGCCTGGCGCAAAATTCTGTCCCGTAACCACAACTCTTGCCTCTGTGCCTGCCACAATGCTGCTTTGGCTTAAGGCCTCGATCTGGGGCGTTCCATCCTCGCTGAGGCACTGCATTGGCGTTTCCCAATAGCTATAGTCTGTTGCAAAACTGGCCTCTTGGCCGCGCTTTCGGTAGGCCTCCCGAAAAGCAGGAAGGCCCGAAGCTACCCCCGGCGGCGTATCGGTATGATTATGCGTTTGCCCCCGAATCCAAACGCCCCTTTCGGGATAGGGATTCGCAAGATTCCGATCCTGATTGAGCCGCCAAGGCTGCGTGGCCGCCACGCCATTCGCGTCCTTCCGCACAATCCCTCGAATGTATTTGAATTCCGAACAGTCAGCCCATTCGGCAAGCCGGATCGTCGAACAGCGGACTCCCTTATCGTGTTTAAGGCAGTGATTCTTTCCAATCATGGGCCCGATTGGATAACCCTCAGGCGCATCACGGGCTAAGAACTGGCCCGCGCGAAGCCACAACACATCACACTCTAGCGGAAGGCGTAACGTGACGGTCGCGCCCTCCACCCTGATCTCATCAATTCTGGGTCCATTTGATATATAAAAAGCGCCAGACCTTAAGGCCTTCTTGAGACTAAATGAGTCAACCGTTTCAACCAGTGCCGCAAACCATGCCTTATCGATATCCGTTAACGAATGCGTATCATCGGCAGCAAAGCCATACAAAAACGGGCGATTCGCATCGTAACAGCGCGAAAGCAATCTGTCCCACAATTCGTCGCGCGTTACGCCGTCACCACGGTAAGATACTTCCACTCCCGTCAAGCCCGGGACCTCCATAATTTTCTCCACCTCCGCAAGCGACGGTGAGGGATGGGCCCATACGCAAAGCGCACCGGTCCCGTCAGCAACATAAGAATGCAGGGGGTGATTGACCCATGCCACGTGTTCTTTTACAGACTGAGAGCCGGCCAGGGGATTGCGTCCGGTGACAAATAGACTCAGCAGGTGTGGGCCAAAGCTGGGGTCCCCAAGCAGCGACTGACCGGTCTCTTCGACGCCACGGCAAACGAGCTTTCCCTTGGCAGAGGCATTCTCTCGTGACTGGTTCGGCCGGGCCGCGACTTCAACAAAATCCGTCTTCCCGGTCATGTCTTGGACTGCGGTTGCGAGTTTTCCTTTGTACTCATATCCGGTAAGCTCGAAAGTAATCTCCCCATAAGGCTTATCGTCAGGCGCCTCCACGCAACGAAACCAGATATAGACATCCTTCGCAGGAAAGAGGCTGGCAGGCAAAACGATGCGGTCCGTCCAATAAAGCTTCTTCACCTCGCACAGTTCTGAGAACTTCTTCCCGTCGTTGGAGGCAAGCACCACGATTTTGCCTCTCGGCAGCCATCCCACTTCGAACCGAAAGGAAGCCTCTGTTTGGCTAAGCTCTCCCACGCGATGGCGGAAAATAACTCCTTCCGAATGGACATACCAACGGTCTCCGCGGAACTGACCCTTTTCCCCTTTGGCAAGGAAACGCGTCCCCGGCCCGCCCCTTCCGCTTGCCGTGTAGCTGTTGTCTTTAATCCTTTCCCCTTCGCCCAATTCCACTCCGTCCCGCAGCAGGTAGACCGGCTTGGCCTCCACAAGACGGATGTTGTCTACCAACAATTTTCCCCGGTAGCGCCAGGATGCCAAACGCAGGGAGGTGGCGGGCATCCCCTCGGCTGTTTCAAAGAAAAACTGGTAGCGTTGCCACTCGCGATGCTCAACCCTGAACTCCCATTCCGTCTGAGAGGTGGCAACAATCATACCCAGGCTGCCTTCTACGGCCTTAATCCACATTGAGAGCAGATAGGTTTTGTTGGAACCGAGTTGGAAAGCATCCGAAATCCAGACCGGCCAAGCAACCGTGTCGCCCTGCAAACTAATGCTTTTTTGGCCGGAATGGCCTTCGTTTTCCCAAGCGCCGATGCCTCGTTCAATCCTCCACCCGGTCGGCCACTGTTTGCCGTTTTCAAAATCACCGTTCGGCACCGCCGTTTGCGCGCGACCAAATTCCGCCGCCAGCATAAACATCGCGAAAATTCCGAGCCGGAGACAGATTGCTTCCATAGCATTTAGTTTCAGCATAGAGATGTCCTCCTCGATCAATTGCGGAGTTTCAGGATGACGTAATCGAAATGCTTCCTGTTTTTATCGTATGCATCCCCACAGACGAAGAGGTTGCCCTTCGAATCGCACACGAGCCCGCCAACATAGTAGTGGCCCTCCTCCCGCGGAAGACTTGTTCCGTTCCACGGCAGACGCTTACGCCAGATCATGCCGCCGTCTGAAGCGATCTTCAAAATGCAATCATTCGCTGCAAGGTAAAGATTCTTCGTTTCATCCAAAGCCACGCCATAGCCGAAGTCATTTGACCAGTCGTGACAGGCTTGCTTCCAAACGACCTCGCCCGCGGGAGCATATTTTACAAGGAAAGCGTCCATGTCGTTTCGCGCGGTATTGGCCACATTCCCCGTAACATAGGCATTGGCCGCCTGGTCCACCGCCACGGCGAGGCTCCCTCCCGCGCCATGCCACCACTCAGGAGCCGAAAATTGACTTGACTTTTGCCAAAGCAGCGCGCCATTGGGTGCGGCGTAGGTTCGGATCTCGCCGCCACCATTTCCAATGGAATAGACGTTCTGGGCGCGCACCGCGATCCCCGCACAAAACCCGCTGCCACTTTGCTTCCACAGCTGCTTCCCTGATAAGTCATACTTAATGACAATCCATTCAACGCCTGTAGTCCATGACGTTCCCCCCAGGTAAACCGCGCCCGCTGAGTCTAGGGCGACACCCGTGCCACAGTCATCCCCCCCACCATCGTACCGCGACTGCCAAAGCAGATCGCCTGTCGGGTTGTATTTGATCAGGCAAACGTCGTCATTTGCCCCATTGGATGTAAACCCTGCCACATATACGTTCTTTTGCGCGTCAACGGCAATTCCGTAGCCAGCGTCATTATAGCCGCCATCATAGTGTTTTTCCCACAGGCGCTTACCGTCGGAGCTATATTTCAAGGTCACACAATCGAAATTGGTTCCGTTGAATGAACAACCCGTGACATACACGTCTCCTTCTTTATCGACGGCAATCCCTCTGACATAGTCATCAAAAGCGCCATCGTACCGTTGCTGCCATACAACCTCCGAACTCATGAATGCGTTGGTGGTCGTGCAGGAGAGGATCTGGGCAGAAGTTGGCCCCTCGGCCGCAAGTGCGCCCCCCAAAACCGCAGCCACCAAAAATCCAATCACAGATGTTTTTTCCGCTGAACAGTTTACCATAAGTTTGACCTTTCGTTTGTTTGTAATTGATTAACTCCGCCAACTTGTTCGCCGTCATTGCGGTTGATCGCGGCGACTATGGAAAAAGGCTTTCACTTTGCCCCCTCAGCTCCGACGGATTGCGGTGGCGCACGAAGCTCAGCGTCCTGAAGTTCGGCCAGGCACTCCAAAACCTGCAATCGAACCCTATCCGCCGCCGATCGGTCTTTGCGCACAGCCCAAAGCACAGCGTTACGATCATATCGACCGGCCACTTCCGATGGCAGCTTTTCCAATAAGGCCGCGCCTTTTCGTGCCACGGCCGAAGACGTGCCGCGATTTTCTTGCTTTTGCACGGCTTTGGACAACAGGTTGAAATATTCATAGTCTTCAATCCCTTCGCGGATGGCCTCCCAGTGTTTTCCGCTGACGATTGAATCCTTTGTCGCATAGACCACCCCCGCTGTATCTTGATAACAGCCAAGCTCGTTCCATGCGGTGAACGCTTCTCCGGCATAGTAATTCCAATAGTTCCAAAACGCCATCCCTTCCGCCCCATCGCGCCAACAGTACCAGGCCTGTCTGAGATGATAATAATACGGGTCCAACAAGCGGGCTGGCTCCAAACAACTGTAGAACCAGAATCTTTTTGCAGAGCATGGCGCAGATCGCGCGACGTCCAGAACCTGCTTTGTTATTCCACCATACTGCGGCAAATGAGGACAGATGATGTCATGGATGGCAACCATCTCGTTCAGTGGAGTCGAGGGCTTCTCGAAGCCGAACGGATTAATAAAAAGCTGGATATCCGGCGCGCCGGCTTTTATCGCTTTCCCCCAGTCAAGATTGATTCGATAGGCTTTTGCATCGCTTGGTTCGTCAAACAGATGGAAGGCGATTTGTTCGGGCCGTAGGCCGATCTCGCGCGCGTGCTCTGAAAAAGCCCCTGCCCATTGGGCGACCATGCGGCAGAATCGCGGGGTGCCGTGCGGTTCCCCGCAGAACTTCTCCAAATTGTTGCCGAGGTAAATGAAATAACGCCGGCTATCCTTCCAGCTTATAACCCACCGATCGAATCGGTCAAAATGGAGGGGCTTGATCAGGTTGCCTTCCTGGTCAAAATTGGTTTTGTCGGGCAGGCAAGCGCTTGACCGTTGCGCGTAAGGGGTATCCACGCCGTGTGTCCGAAGGTTCTGGATAGCTAACGGTACATTCAAATCGGTTGCGCCTTTGCACGCATAGGGTTTGTCCGTATAGTCGTACATCGCAAGGGAAAGGCGCGGCGCATTCGGAAACTTAAATGGGAACAGATGGAAGGCAAGGGAAGCTGTCAGCGCAGGCAATCCTTTGGGTCTTACCAACAGGGACCCCAGATAGAGCCCGGGCTTGATGCCTTGAGGTTTGAACATCAGCCAAATCTGGCGAGTCATGCCGGCCGGCACGATGACCGCACATTCCTTTTCGCCTTTCGGCAGCACGGTCAAAGGGTCCGCGATCATGAGCCCCCTTTGCGTACCGACGAACTCAACTTGGCAAATTTGGATGTATTCCGGCAGACTGCCTCCTGGCAAGCCAGTGAACGAAAGTTGCAGCTCAACTTCTGCATCCATCGTATTCGTCACATTGAGAACCTCCGAACGGCATTCCCGATCCATCATTTCGAGTTTGAGCAGCACTGGCGCCGTCCGCGCAGTTTGCGGCGCTTCCGTTGCCTCCAACGAATCCCATCGATGTTGGTGCCAGAGCATGACTGGTGGAAAGTTTCGCGATTTCAAAACGGTGGCATTGACACGCAGGATGTTCTGATGCAGCTCGTTCAACGGCGTGAGGGCGCGGCTAGCGGCCTTTGTGCACTCAAAATCCAAGGCCAGCGCCTTCCGTCGAAGGGACGAAAGTTCATCCTGAATAATACGTCTATTTTCAGTAGCCAGGCTCACAGAGTTGCCTAGAATCTTTCGTATGTCATGCAGCAGCACGGCCGCGATGTTTTCTGGCAGCAGCGATTTCTCCAGAAACTTGTTCAATTCCATGGTCTTTGGGCCGAAACTGGTTTCCTGAAGCAATTCGGGAGGTCCGCGATAGATTTCAATTTCATCGCAAAAGACATAGGGAATATTTCGGGCAGCAAAGCAGACATAGCGTCCCTTGGCACTGAGGTTAGTGGCATAATCATAATAAACCTGTTTTTGTTCGCAAAAAGGGGATCCCAGTTGCGCAGGGAAATGGTCCTCCCACATTGGATCCACCAACTCCCTGACCAGCGTAAAATCTTTACCATCGTCGCTCACGAATACTTTGATCGACTTTGGCCATTCGACATTGATCGGGCCATCGAAAGCGGTATGAAACGCAACGCCCCCAATCGGCTCGACTTTTCCCAGATCGATGGTAATTAACACATGGGGCACCCGGTCCCAACCTACTGTTGTTTTTTGCGTCCAAAATGACGGTCCTTCATGCCTAATTCCATCGGTTAGCTTGTGATCGTTGGCGGTATCTTTGCAGTGGATATAGTTTGGAGGAGGTTCGAGCCGGCAAGGCTTTCCTAAAGCCATGTTTTCTTTTCCGTTCCGCAAGGGGACTGTTGCATTGCTGTCACCCAAAGCAGCATCCGTTGGCAACAAGCGGACCAGGCCAAGAATTATCAATAGAAAAAGGGCAAGTGATTTAGAAACTTTCACGTAAATGTTATGTAGAAAAAGCGTTTGTTGAACTGGCATTCATTTTTGGGTTCTGCTGCTCAGTTACCAAGGAAAGGTGTCGGATGACGCTGGCAACGGCTCCTGCAGCCACTCTCCATGTCCGTCGAAAAAAATGAGATTTAGACCTCCAGAATGCCGGTAATCAACGTAGACAAGGAACGTTCCCGGGTCAAGGAAGTACCAAGCGGAATCACAGAACATGAAATGGCGCGACGGGTCCCATACATCGGAGAGACTTCGCGGCTGCTCATTCAATCCCCAGCCGTCATAGATCCCCCAACTTACCCGTTTGTTCATTCCGTAGTCTGTGGCGGGAGTCCAAGAAATGGCTTGCCCATTTCTATCAGCTGTTGAATGGGACGGCTCGGAAGGGCAATGAAATACCTGGCGGCACTTCTTGGAGGTAGTGATGGGTGGTAAGTACACCACATTTCCAGGGGGCACTTTGCTAAGAATTGACGACCAATCATACCCAGCATTATTCAGATAGGGCAGGATGCACCCTTCATTGTCTTGCGAGTATTGAATGGCCGCCCCGTATAGCTGTTTAAGATTCGAAAGGCAATTGATCTGGCGCGCTTTGTCTCGGGCGCTGCGTAGAGCTGGCGAAAGGAGAAGCATCAAGATGGATATGAGCGCTACTATCGTCAGCAGTTCTATTAAGGTAAAACTTTGATCAGCAGCTTTGGGCCATACGTTCGGCGTCGGCGCATAGACCAAACGATATGGCGTTTTGTTTGTCACATGGCGTTGGTCCGGAAAGTCTGCTCGCGAGGTTCGGCGGGAACCTTTTGCCCCCTCACCCTTGGTCGATAGGCAGGCTCTTCGCTGAGCGCCAGTTAGGGTGATAGCGTTATCAGCCGAGGTGTAGAGTAGGGATGGTTTCATTGGATTTTAGGTTTCGGTATATCCTGCTTCTGGGTTTCCCCGTATGGGTCTTAGTAACCGCATATCATTTTCCAGGGAATCACCCTCCCCCTCATCAAACCGGACGAGCGGATTTCCCGCATCCGGCTTTCGGAGTGCCATTTTTCGGTTTGCTTCATGCGCATTTCCGTTGGATGTGTACATGGGGAAACGGATCAAGCCATAATGGTCGTGGAGTCGTTGATTGCAAGTAAGCATCGCCGTAATGAGCTTCGGTTTTGGCAGGTTTCTTCCACTGGGTGCTCCGGGCAGTCTCTTCCCGAATCGCTTCCCGCAGCTTGCCACAGCTTTTGGGGCTGGGTTCGCAGTGCGGATAGCTCCTGCCGCTTCTCGCCTTCCTCCAAGCCAGCCGAAATCCCAAGAACTCCAAGCTCTCCTTCTCGAAGCCCACAACTCGTGTCTTCTTCTCGTTGAGCTTGAGCCCGTTCCGTTCCAACCAGCTTTTAAGCCGATGGTGCATCTGCCTCCCCTGTCCTTTGCGACAGAAAACGACGAAGTCGGCGGCGTAGGCGTATCGAACCCGCCTGCGTGGCCGCAGCCACTCTCGCCTCGCCGAAGCCTGCGGCGTAGCGCGGGTTGGAGCGATGTTCGTCCGAGTTCGCGGTGCGCCAAGGTAACGTGCCATCTGATGTTTGGGATCATCGCCTGCTCGGCCATCCAACTTTTCCAAAAATTGGAGGCTTGACGGTTGCTTTCGTCTGAAAATACCACCTTCTTGCTTGCACCTGCTATGGCAGAGCCTGTCCGCAAAACGGACGTTTTTGGATTTCGTTGTGAAAAATCATGTGTTTTTGACAGGTTAAAAGTCATTGTTTTTGAATAAAGCCTGTTCAAGATTTTCTTTCTTGTAAGCCTTCTCATTGAACATCCATACGAAATATCCCCATGTGATACCGCCGAGAGGGAATAAAATAACACTTCCCACAAAAACCGGCATAAAAGACACTCTTTCACCAATCCAACCTAACCCTAAGGGGAAAATCAAACTGAACAACAATGCGCTACCGATCCCCCACAAAAGAACGCCATAGATCAAGATAAAATTCCATTTTCCCTTACCCCTCAGTTTCCTCCATTTCTCAAAAAATGTGTTTCTCATTGTTCGCCTCCAATTTTAATTCCGCATATTTTGTGAATTGTTCAACTTCTCAAGCGTACGGCCATCGAGTTCAAGGCAAGAAATATTTTTTGCGAGTTGCCAGATGCCCCCTACGTGTGATGCATTGAAAACTACCGGAATCTCATAGCTCATAGCACATCGATTTTGAGCCCAATCTCTCTTTTCGCATTGTCTGGCACCTATGCTTTCAACGGTTTTCATTGGAATTTCCTATTACGGACAGGCCCTATGGTACACAGAAGCAGTTTTGTCGAATTCACCTGAAAAAAGGACGTTTTGACTGAAATCTCGGTCACCACATGAACGCCGAACTATCAGTTCCGTGGGAAGCACCAATGTTTCGGTTTTGAGTTGTGGATGTAAAATCCGTTCCAGCAAGCGATCCGCAGCCCAAGCGCCCATTGTCGTGGCGCTTTGGGATACCGTAGTAAGTCCCATGTTGAGGCTTGTTTCCGTGTCCCCGAATCCAATCACCGCAAGATCGGCAGGCACGCGCAATCCACGCTCGCTGGCAGACATAAGAACGGCACTCGCAAGCGCATCGCTCGCCGCAAAGACCGCGGTCGGATGCGGGTGCGAGCCTAACATGCGGGCGACTTGCGCTTGGACTTCAGGGGAGCTCCATTTTCCGCCAAGGATGAGCTCTTTGGCAGGGGCCAATCCAGCTTCCCGTAGCGCAGCAATATAACCCGCTTTCCGATTTTGTGCTGTAAACATCCGAGGGTCTCCCTCAATGTGAGCGATGCGCCGATGTCCTAGCCGTAGGAGATGTTCAGTTGCTTCGAAGGCACCGCTGTAATCATCAGAAATGACCATGTCGACGTTGCCCGCGACCTTTAAATCTACTAGCACGACGGGCGTACACTTGCGCTGGGCAAATTTTAACCAAGCCGCAGTCTGTTGAGGTAAACAATCCCCCACAATGATCAGGCCGTCGACGCAACGTTCCATGAGCATGTGCGTTTGTTGGAGAGTCTCATCGCCGCCATTTGCGAACATCAGCATGCAATGGTAATCACGCGCGACCAATTGTTTATGAACTCCTTCCAACAAGGTGGAATGGAAGCTGCCTTTTAGCGTTCTGACAATTACACCCGCCGTCTGAGTTCGATGCAGTACCAAACTAGCGGCCACGCGATTTCGCAAATAGCCGACTTTGCGAGCAGCCTCCAGCACACGCTTTCGCGTCTCAGGTGCGATCGGGACTGTATTCAACGGGCGATTTAGCACATTGGAAACGGTCGCATCAGAAACCCCGGCAAGCTTTGCAACGTCCTCGCGAGATGGTCGACGCTTTGGAATTGTATAACTCATGGTTTACGCGCGTAAATATATAATGAATTTGCAGAATAGTCAAATGGGATTCTAACAGAACAGCGATTTCGGAACGTTGCCTGTTTTCGCCATCTTTCGGGTCGGCATCATTTTTTTAGGGGCGTCCGGCGAATCAATTCCTGATCCGGGCCGGCGCCCACGCGCCCAACGAAGACGAGCCCCCCGGCGGCCTGAGGCGTTTCCTGCAACAAATGATCGAACGCAACATGCCGGCAACCGTGGAATCGAACACCCTCCTGCGTTTTCGCGACGACTTGGCTTTCGAGGAAGCGCCTGATGGTTTCCGCCTCTCCACACGACACATGCGAAAAAATTTCACCGGCCAGCCCGGCCTGAGACAAACCGGCCTGCTGCTGCGCCGGCTGCGCGAACTTTCGCCGGACATCGTGACCATGATGGGCGGCGCCAACTGCATGGGTTCCATGGGCATGGCCACCCACCGCGAATGCCCCTGGGTGGATTTCGTGGTTTCCGGGGAGGCCGATGACATTTTCCCAACCTTGTGCCGCGCCATCCTCGACCGCGGACGCGATGTGGACGCCGGCAGCCTGCCACTCGGCGTTATCGCCCCCTCCGCCCGCCGCCAGCCCCGTTCGCCGCCCGATCAACCCTATCCGTGGACCCTGGTCACCCAACTCGACCAATCCCCCATTCCGGACTACAGCGACTATTTCGATGCCTTGCGTCAATCGCCCCTGGCCCCTTCCGTCCATCCCGCCATTCCCTTTGAAACCTCCCGCGGCTGCTGGTGGGGCATGCGCAAGACCTGCACCTTTTGCGGACTGAACACCGGCGAGGCCATGAAGTACCGCGCCAAAAGCGCCACCCGCGTGCTGGATGAGTTGAAAACCCTTTCGTCCCGGCACAACATCCGCGACTTTTGCGCCGTGGACAACATCCTCGGCATGTCCGCATTCAAGGATCTCATCCCCGCCCTTGCCAAGGACAAGCCGGGATACGACATTGTCTTTGAAACCAAAGCCAACCTCACCCGCAAGCAGGTTCATCAATTGGCCGAAGCCGGCCTTTGCGGCATCCAGCCCGGCATCGAAAGTTTCGACGACGAACTCCTCCGGCAACTCGGCAAGGGCACCAACACCCTGCAGAACATCCAGCTTCTAAAATGGACACGCGAAACCGGCCTCTTCACCGCGTGGCTGATGCTCTATGAATTCCCCGGCGAAACCGATGCCGCCTGCCAGCGGATGAGCGAATGGCTGCCGCTCATCTCCCACCTGCAGCCGCCGCGCGGCATGGCCTACATCCAGTTCTGCCGTTTCAGCCCCTTCCAGACACGGCCCGAAAAATTCGGCCTCAATCTCCGCGCCGCCACGGCCTATTTCCATATCTATCCCTTTTCCGGGGAAACCCTCACCCGCGAGTTCGCCTATTATTTCGACGACATCAAGGACGGCCAGCCCTACCGCACCCGCTTTGGCGGGCAGCGGACAGTCACCCGCCCCGGTCTTGTCGCCCTGCGCAATGTCGTGGCCCAATGGCAGATCGAATGGCGCAGCCGTTATTATCCCGAGGTGGGCGGCCCCTTTCCCGCCAGCCTCGCCATGCTCGACAAGGATGGCCAACTGACCTTCTTCGACACCCGCGGCTGCGTTGTCGGCTTCAAAAGCTCCTTCACCGGCCTGGCGCGGGAGGTTTACCTCGCCTGCGACACACCCCAGACCCAAAACACCCTTCTCCAAAGCCTGGCCAGGGAAGGTCTTCCCGCTCCGCAATGGGCGGAAATCGAACCCCTGCTCGCCAAATTCAAACGCTGCAAACTTTTGCTCGAACTCGACGGACGATATCTGAGCCTGGCGGTCCGCTGGCCCATCAAACCCTCCCGCCGCCTCTCGAAACTCCCTGGCGGCCAGCTCGACACCCTCGATGAACGCCGCATCCGCGAATACCTGAAAAACGTCGCCAGTCAGACAATCCAAAGCCAGGGCGCCGGAATGGGAACGCTTGGAATTTGACACGCCCCCTCAACCATCCACCGGCTTATCCTGCGAGTCGGTTGACCGTGTCATGCTGGTTTTAATGGCAGCGTTTGGACTCCATCCCTTGAGAAAAGATCAAAACCCGGTCTTCCCCCGCCCTTTCAAGACGTCTGTTACTTTCTGGCCCGCTTGGTCGCGCGTCCCGGGCGGTAAACCGTCCCGCGTTTCATGGCGATGCGTCCGGTGCGGGTCATCTCCAGCACGCCAAATTTCCCCAGCAAATCCAGGAAGGCATCCAGTTTCCGCTGCGGCCCGACTGTTTCCACCACCAGGGAGTCGGATTGGACATCCACGATTTTCGCCCGGAAAACATCCACGATCTGCATCACTTCGCTGCGGGTCTTGGAATCGGCGGCCACCTTCATCAGCATCAGTTCGCGCTCCACCGCCTCGTCGGTGTGGAAATCCTGCACCTCGATCACATTGATCAGTTTCTCAAGCTGGCGAATGATCTGCGTCAACACCGAATCATCCCCCTTGACCACGACAGTCATGCGTGAAAAACGGGCGTCCGTGGTCGGCGCCACGTTCAGGGTGTCAATGTTGAACCCCCGGCCGCTGAACAACCCGGCAATCCGGGCCAGCACGCCAAACTTGTTCTCCACCAAAATGGACAGGGTGTGACGATGTTGTTTCATACGGTTATTTCCTCACCAGATAATTGCCCACCACCAGCAAATCCATCTCGCTGGCCTTGAAGGTCCGGTAGGCGTTGGCCGGCGTATTCACAATCGGCTCGCCGCGCAGATTGAAAGAAGTATTCATGACCACCGGCACTCCCGTGGCCTTGCCAAACGCCTTGATCAGCCGGTAATAACGCGGGTTGGTCTCCTCGATGACCGACTGCAACCTCCCCGTCCCCATGTGGCTGACCGCCGGGATGATCTCCTGCTTCTCCTTTTTCACGGGCATCACCAGCAACATGAACCGGGCCGCCGGTTGCTTTGAAAGTCCGGGCATGTCGAAGTATTCCTCCGCCGCCTCCTCAAGAAGCGAGGGCGCAAACGGCCGATAAGGCTCCCGGAATTTGATCTTGGTGTTGACAATGTCCTTCATCTCCGCCGAGCGCGGATCCGCAATGATGCTGCGGGAGCCCAAGGCGCGGGGACCAAACTCAAACCGGCCTTGATGCCAGCCCACCACCTTCTTGGAAGTCAAGGCTTCCACCGTCCGCTCGATCAATTTGGCCTCATCGGTCACATGTTCATGGGCGATGTTGTTGGACTGGAGAAATTCCAGAATCTGCCCGTCGTTGTATTCCTCGCCCAGGTAGGCATGCGTCAGGACGCCTTTGCGGGACTCGCCGAGCACCTGGTGCGCCAGATGAAACGCCGCGCCGACCGCGCCGCCGCCGTCGCCCGCCCCGGGATTGATGAAAATCCGTTTGATGGGCGTCTCGCGCAAGATGCGTCCGTTGGCCACACAATTCAGAGCCACACCGCCGGCGAGGCAAAGATCCGTCAGCCCCGTCTCCTTGTGAATGCTTCTGGCCATTCGCAACATGATCTCCTCGGCCGCCGCCTGGATGCTGGCCGCGATATCCGCATAATGCTGGTTCTCGGCGCACAAGGCATCGTAATTCGACGGTTTTTCGCCAAAGTACGACGGAAACCCCGTGTTCTTGGTAAAGAAAAAGGTTTCGGGCGTCCGCGGCGCGCCAAACAACCGCACAAAATTTGAATTGTAGGTGTTCTTGAGGGAATAGGTGTACTTGAAATACTCCATCTTCAGGCGGAAAGAGCCGTCCTCCGCCAGATCCATGAGTTTCCACACCTTGTCGAGATATTTGGGCACGCCATAGGGCGCCATGCCCATGACCTTGTACTCGCCCTCATTCACCTCAAAACCGAGGAACGCCGTAAACGCGCTGTACAACAAACCCAGCGAATGGGGAAACCGCATCTCATGACTCAGATGAATATTCTTTCCCTCCCCAATGCCCCTGGAACTGGTCGTCCACTCACCCACGCCATCGACCGTCAGCAACGCGGCCTTCTCAAACGGGGAGCAATAAAACGAACTGGCCGCATGCGCCAGATGATGGTCGGAGAACATGATCTTCGAAGCCGGCACCCCGATTTTTTCCTTGATGATGGCCTTGATCCAAAGCTTGTCCATCAGCCACGTCTGCATGGCCGCGCGAAACACCGCCACGCCGCGCGGATAGGTCGCCATTGAGGTCTGCATGATGCGCTCAAACTTGGTAAACGGCTTCTCGTAAAACACCACGTAATCAATATCCCCGACGGAAATCCCTCCCCGGCGAAGACAGAAATCCACCGCCAGGCTCGGAAAATCGTGGTCGTGTTTCTTGCGCGAAAAACGCTCTTCCTCCCCTGCGGCAACCAACACCCCGTCCTGCACCAACGCGGCGGACGAATCATGATAAAAAGCGGATATTCCCAAAATATTCACTATTGTCCCTCCTGATGAACGGTACCCTGGTTTTTTGCCCAGTCCAGATCCATCGGAGGCAACTCCTTGGGCGTCCAATAGCTCTTGCGATCCGGCCCCTTGACTCCCATCGGATCCTTGGCCAGCCGGATGAACAAGGCCGCCGGCAGGGCAATGGTGAAATAAAACAGCGGCATCCATACCCAACTCAGAACATTGCCAAGCCAATGCCCAAACCGGACCCAGCCCCGCCAGGCGCGTGTCAAAAAGGAATCATTTGAACTAGTCATCTTACCTTCTTGCATTTTAACGGCCAAAGATTCAACCATTATTTGTCGCATGACGCCCAACTCCTCTTCCCACTACCAGAACTGGCTGAGCCTGCTGGCCTTCCTCAAACCCTACAAGGCCCGGTTCGCCAGCGGCATCCTCTTTGGCATTCTCAATGGACTGAGCGGCGCAGCGCTTATGAAGGGACTTCCCTACGTCATCAAAACCGTTTTCAGCGGCCAGCAAAAGGACGGCATTGTCATGGCCGCCATCGCGCTTGTTCCCGTCATCATGATCACCCGGGCCTTTTTCGGCTATCTCAGCACCTACTTCATGAGTTGGGTCGGCACCCGCGTCATCACCGACCTGCGGCAGAGGGTTTTCGAGCACATCCAGACCCTTTCCCTGGATTTCTTCAAGAAAAGCAACATCGGCGACCTCATGGCCCGCATCACCCACGACTGCCAGCAGGCCCAGTCAGCCGTCACCACTGTCATCGCCGACTCCGTCAAACATCCTTTCACGGTGATCGTGGTCACGGTCATGCTCATGATCAAGGACTGGCAGTTCTTCCTGGGCGCAGTCGTTCTGGCGCCGCTTTGCGTCCTGCCCATCGCCATCTACGGACGCAAGGTCCGCCGCGTCAGCAAGCTGACCCAGGAAAACCAGGGCGAAATCACCTCCTGCCTGCACGAAAACCTGACCGGCGCCCACATCGTCAAGGCATTCCACATGGAGGACTACGAAAACAAACGCTTCTGGGATGTCTGCTACCGCCAGTTTGCCTACCAGATGCGGATCGTCCGTTCGATCAACATCCTGAGCCCCCTGATCGAAATCGTCGCCGCCATCGGCGCCAGCGTGGCGCTGGTCTGCGCATTTCACCGCCACATGAGTTTCGACCAGCTTTTTGAACTCCTGCTCGGCATCTACCTCCTCTACGACCCCATCAAAAACCTCAGCAAGCTGCACACCACCATCCAGAAAAGCCTGGCCTCCACCGACCGCATCCTGACCGTTCTCAACACCAGGCCCACGGTCGTGGAAAAGACGGACGCGCGCACGCTCAAGCCCATCCAGGACTTTATCCGCTTCGACGACGTCTCCTTTCGCTACGACACCAAATGGGTGCTGCAAAACGTGGATCTTCTCATCCCGCACGGCCAGACCATCGCCATCGTGGGCCCCAGCGGCGCGGGCAAAACCACCCTCTTGAACCTGATCCTGCGGTTCTACGACCCCCGCCACGGCACGGTCTCCATCGACGGCATCGATCTGCGCGAAGTCTCCCTTCTCTCCCTGCGCAGCCAGACGGCCATCGTCACCCAGGAAACCATCCTCTTCAACGACACCATCCGCAACAACATCCGCTACGGCTCCTTCGACGCTCCCGAGGAAAAAATCATTGAGGCCGCCCGCAAGGCCCACGCCCACGACTTCATCGTCCACCAGATCCATGGCTACGACACCATCGTCGGCGAAAAGGGCGCGAAACTTTCCGGCGGACAAAAGCAGCGCTTGTCCATCGCCAGGGCAATCCTCAAAAATCCAGCCATCCTCCTCCTCGACGAAGCCACCTCCGCACTGGACACCGAGTCCGAGCGCTACGTGCAGGAAGCCATCGACGAACTCATCCGCGACCGCACCGTGGTGGTCATCGCCCACCGGCTTTCCACCGTCCAACGCGCCGATCGCATCATCGTCATGGAACACGGACGCATCGTGGAGCAAGGCAAGCACGCCGAGCTCCTGGCCACCGGCAAACTCTACCGCAAACTCCACGACCTGCAATTCTCAAAGGCATCATGAATTCCTTCCTTCCCTGCTTATGGGTCGGCGTTGGCAGCGCCATTGGCGGCGCAGCCCGTTTCTGGCTTTCAGGTTTTGTCGCCCACCGAATCGGGGAAACCTTCCCATGGGGAACCCTCATCGTGAACGTCAGCGGTTCGCTGGTCATCGGGTTCTTTGCCGCTGTCACCGCCCCCGATGGACGATGGATGGCGCCCTCCCTGTTCCGCCAGTTTTTCATGATCGGCATCTGCGGCGGTTACACCACCTTTTCCTCCTTCAGCCTCCAAACCCTCAACCTGGTTCATGACGGCGACTGGGCGCGCGCCACAGCCAACGTCGTTTTGTCGGTTCTCCTCTGCCTTGCCGGAGTCTGGCTCGGCGACCTGTTGGGTGCGCGCATCAACCAAGGACATCCATGAAATCCCCCTGCGACGCCACCCTGTTGCGCATCTTCATCGGCGAAGACGACCGTCACGAAAAACGCCCCCTGTATGAGGCCATCGTGCTCAAGGCGCGCGAAAATCATCTGGCCGGGGCCACCGTCCTGCGCGGACCGATGGGATTTGGCGCCTCAAGCCGGCTTCATACCGCCAAGGTGCTCCGTCTTTCGGATGACCTTCCGCTGGTCATCGAAATCGTGGACGAAGACGCCAAAATTCAAGCGTTTCTTCCCACTCTCGAAAACATGATGCGCCGGGGCCTCGTCACCCTGGAAAAGGTCCGGGTTGTCCACTATCGCGGCACAGAATAAATCAAGCTGCGGTGGTTCGACGTCCGCCGCCTTGGACTTCGCTTCCAAAAACGCATCATCTTTTTTCTCGCCTTGCGATTTGGCGCTGGCAAAATAGCGGTGTTTATGAAGTCTCCCGCCCTCCTCATCCTCCTGGTTCTTCCATTGTTAACCGCCTTTGCGGTTCCATCTCCATCCGCGGATGTTTCCTCCGTTCCCTTGACCAAGGTCTCTTTTCTTCCCCAATGGATTCCCCAATCCCAATTCGCTGGATTCTATATGGCCGATAAAAAGGGATTTTATCGGAAGCGGGGATTGGATGTCACCATCCTTCACGGCGGCCCCGACGTGGATCCCCTGGCTAACCTGGCAAAAGAAAAGGCGGATTTTGTCACCGCATTCCTTCCCCCTGCGTTGGCATCCCGCGACCGGGGCGTTCCGGTTGTCCATCTTGCCCAGATCGTCAACCGCTCCAATCTCATGATCCTGGCATGGAAGAACAAAGGCATCCGCGAACTGAAGGATCTGGACGGACGCGACATCCGCATCTGGGATGACATGCGCGTGGGCTACGACACATTCTTCAAAGCTTTCCGGATCGATCCCAAACCCTGTTCCCATTATTACTCCCTGGATATGTTTCTGCGCCGGGGTCTGGATGCCTGCGCCGCCATGCACTATAACGAATATCATCGTATTTATCAGGCAGGAATTGATCTTGAGGAATTGACTGTTTTTTCCCTGCACGATTTCGGCTGCGGCTTCCCGGAGGACGGCATCTACTGTCTCGAATCCACCCTTTCCAAAAGCCCCAAGGTCTGCCGAGCCTTCACGGAAGGCAGCATGGAAGGATGGGAATATGCCAGGGAACATCCCTCCGAGGCGCTTGACGTGGTGATGGCGCTGGCTTGGCAGGCTCACATGCCCACCAACCGTGCTCACATGCAGTGGATGCTCGAAAAAATACTGGCATCGGTTTTTCCATCTCCCAAAGACACATGGAAGTTCGGACAGCTTTCTCCTCCCGATTACACCCGCACCGTCGAAGCCATGCGCAGCCTTCAACAACTGAAGAAAGGCGTCCCCTTTGAACAGTTCGTCAAATCAACCATCCAGGAGGCAAAGTAACATGCTTTACAAACTGCCTCTTTGCCTGCGCATGACCATCCTGATGCTGCTTGGCGCCACCGCCGTCATGGGAATGGTGACCGGATTTAACTATTATTGGACCCGCATGGTCTTGGAAAAGGAATTGGAGAAAAAAGCCATTCAACTGGCAACAGCCTCAGCCTACCGGGTGGAAACCATGGTACTGGCAGTCACCAAGGTCGTGCAGGATGTCGCGCGCGCGGTCGAAACCCTCTCCCCATCCCGCGACAAATTGCTCCCCCTTCTCAAACACACCCTGATTGACAATGAGGAGGTTTATGGCAGCGCAATAGCCTATGATCCCTCCATCGTTCATTACGCGCCCTACGCCTATGTCCTTTCCACCACCACAAACGAAGTCAAAACCCTCGATTTGGGCGCCAATGGCCGGCGTTACGACATCCAAGACTGGTTTATGCTGCCCAAGGAGCTCAAACAGGCGGTCTGGACGGAACCGTATTACGACGAAGGCGGGGGCAACACCCTGATGGCAACTTTTGCCGTGCCTTTTTACGTGGATGGCAACACCAACCGATTTGCCGGCATCATCACCGCCGATGTATCCCTGCACTGGCTTAACGTGTACCTGAAGGAATTGTGCGAACAAAACGCCCCCGCCGACTCATACGCCTTCATCATCTCCTCGCAAGGCACCCTCATTTCGCATCCCAATCCGCGTTTCGTCATGAACGAAACCATTTTCAGCATTGCCGAAACCCAAAACAACCAGGTCCTCCGGGATATCGGGCGGCGAATGTTGCGCGGCGAAACCGGTTTCAGATCCTATATCAGCGTCATTACCGGCAAACCGGGCTGGATCGCCTACGCCCCGATGAAAGCTGCCCGTTGCTCCCTTGGCATTGTCTTTACCAGAGAACAACTCATGGCGCAGCTCTACGATTTGAACCGGAAAGGGGCGGCCATCTGTCTGCTCGGTTTTGTCTTTCTGGCTTTGGTGGTGACTCTCATCGCCCGTTCCATCACCCGCCCCATCCGGCAGCTTGACGCGGCCGCCCAGGAGCTTGCCAAGGGCAAGAGGGAAATCTCCCTGCCCTCCCCCAAGGGCGACGACGAGGTGGCGCATCTGACCCGGTCATTCAACCACATGCAGCAGGAAATCCAGGCGCGAGAACAACGGTTGGAGGATTGGAGCCTGACCTTGGAAAAAACCGTGGATCAACGCACCGCCGAACTGGCGGCTTCCGCAAAGGAGGCTCAAAAAGCCCGCGCCGACGCCGACGCCGCAAACCGCGCCAAAAGCGCGTTTCTCGCCAACATGAGCCACGAACTGCGCACCCCGATGAACGCCATCATCGGTTACAGCGAAATGCTTATGGAAGACGCCCAGGACGATGGCAATGAAGCCGCCGCCGCCGACCTGAATAAAATCCATGCCGCAGGCAAACACCTGCTTTCCCTCATCAACAATGTCCTGGATCTCTCCAAGGTTGAAGCCGGCAAGATGGAGCTTTTCCTCGAAACCTTCGACCTTCGAAAAATGCTGGATGAAGTGGTGTCCACCATCCAGCCGTTGGTGGAAAAAAACAGCAACATCTTGCGCCAGGAAATCTCGCCGGATATCGGCTCCATGCGGGCCGATCTCACCAAAATCCGGCAGGGCCTTTTTAATCTGTTGAGCAACGCATGCAAATTCACCAGGCAGGGAACCGTCACGCTGCGGGCATTTCGTGAAATCAAGGAACAGACCGCATGGATCGTCATGCAGGTCAGCGACACCGGCATTGGCATCACACCAGAACAAATGGAAAAGTTATTTCAGCCTTTCAGCCAAGCCGACAGTTCCACCACCAAACAGTATGGAGGCACCGGCCTCGGCCTCGACATTACACGAAAATTCTGCCGCATGATGGGCGGCGATGCCACGGTCGCCAGCCAGCCCGGCAAAGGCTCGACCTTCACCCTTCGCATCCCGGCCGAAGTGAAGGATCCCAAGGAGAAGAAGGCGGAAACCAAGACGGAAGAACCTCCCCCAACACCTTCCGACAAAACCATCCTGATCATCGATGATGACTCCGCCTCCCGAGACCTCCTCTGCCGCTATCTGGCAAAGGAAGGATTCCGGCTTGTCACCGCGCCCAACGGAAAAGAGGGTCTGCGTCTGGCCAAAGAACTCAAACCCGCCATCATCACCCTCGATGTCATCATGCCGGAAATGGACGGCTGGGCGGTGCTGGCCGCCATCAAGGAAGATCCGGCCTTGAGAAACACCCCTGTCATCATGCTGACCATGCTCGACGAAAAAGACATGGGTTATGCCTTGGGCGTGCAGGATTATCTCACCAAACCCATCGAACGGGATCACCTCATCTCCATTCTTCAAAAATACACCCCGGAAAACCGGCAAGCCCCCATCCTCGTCATCGAGGACGATCCCTTTACATTGCAAATGACCTGTCAGATGCTGCAAAAGGAGGGTTGCCGGGTCATGGAAGCCGCCAATGGCCGCATTGCTCTTGAACGCGTGTCCCAAACCATCCCATGCCTCATTCTGCTGGATTTGATGATGCCCGAAATGGATGGATTCACGTTCGTGGAGGAACTGCACAAAAAACCCGAATGGAGCCAAATCCCCATTGTGGTGGTCACCGCAAAGGACGTCACAGCCGAGGATCGTCAACGGCTCAACGGTTTTGTCCAGCGCATCCTGCAAAAAGGCGCCACAACCCGGGAGGAAATCGTCCGCGTGGTTCGCGAGTTGATCAGGCAAAACGCTCCCCAACAAACTTCGGCTCAAAAATGACCCCCGATCCCCAAGTTGCCGATTACCTGGCGCGGTTGCGCCACGAACTGCGCACCCCGCTCAACCAGATCCTCGGCTACATTGAACTGCTGCTCGAAGAGGCGCCCGAACACGGACATCAGGATGCCCTTCCCGACCTGCAAAAAATCAACAAGGCCGCCCACAACCTGCTCGACATGATGACCAAGGCCATCCTGACCGACAAAGTCAGCCTTTCAGCCCTGCGTCATGACCTTTACACCCCCCTGAACCACATCATCGGTTATTGCGAAATCCTGTTGGAGGAATCCAACGGCGGCGAAGACGCATTCTTCACGGATATCCAGCGAATCCATGCCTCCGCCAAAAGGCTGGTCACCCTTCTCCGGGAAACAAAAGAAAATCTGCAAAGCCAGCCTTCTGCCAGCGCATCTCCCGCCATTCCGGATGTTGCCGCGCCGCCCCCATTCCCCCGTCTGCTCGCCGCCCCGTCCGCCGAAGCTCAGACGGACGCCGCATTGAGGGGACACATTCTCATAGTTGACGACAGCGCCCCCAACCGCGAACTCCTCCAGCGCCGATTGGAGCGCCAGGGACATCAAACCACCTCTGCTGAAAATGGCGAACAAGCCCTGGCCCTTTTAAAAAAACACGCTTTCGATCTTGTCCTATTGGACATCCTGATGCCGGGCAAGGATGGTTTTCAGGTTCTGCAGGAAATCAAGGCGGACCCCGGCCACCGCCATTTGCCCATCATCATGCTCTCCGCCTTGGACGACATCGACCAGGTTGCGCGATGTCTGGCCATGGGCGCCGAAGATTATCTGCACAAACCATTCAACCCCATCATCCTGCGCGCGCGCATCGACGCATGCCTCGAGAAAAAACGTCTGCGGGACATGGAACAGGAGATGTTGGAGCGGCTCCGCCGCGAACAGGAAACCTCCGAACGGCTCCTGCTCAACATCCTGCCCAAACTCATTGCCGACCGTCTTCGGGCAAATCCCACCACCATCGCCGATCATTTTCCGGAAGTCTCCGTCCTGTTTGCCGACATCGTTGGTTTTACAAAACTCTCCGGACGCATCTCTCCACGCGACCTCGTTGATCTGCTCAATCTCATTTTTTCGCGTTTTGACCGGCTGACCGCAAAACACAGCCTTGAAAAAATCAAGACCGTGGGCGACATGTACATGGTGGTCGGGGGACTTCCCACTCACCGTCCCGATCATGCCGAGGCTGTCGCAGCCCTGGCTCTCGACATATTGGGGGAAATCAATCTGCTCAATAAGGAAATTCACGAACCTTTCCAGATGCGCATCGGCATCAACACCGGTCCGGTGGTGGCCGGTGTCATCGGCACCCATAAATTCAGTTATGACCTCTGGGGCGACACCGTCAATACCGCCAGTCGCATGGAATCCCACGCCCCGGAAGGGGCCATCCAGGTCAGCGCCTTCACCTATGAGCGGTTGAAAGGCAAATACCGGTTTGAAGAACGCGGGTCCATCTCTGTCAAGGGCAAGGGCGAAATGAAAACCTATCTTTTACGCGGACGAATCTGATCCTCTCAACCGCAAGACTCCCTCCTTCACCCTCAGCCTTCAACCCACCCCCAGCAGCTTGCGCAACCCGGTTTCATCCAAAACCGCAACCCCCAGTTGACGGGCTTTCTCCAGCTTCGATCCGGCATCCTCCCCTGCCACCACATAGGCTGTTTTCTTGCTGACACTGGAGGAAACCGTTCCCCCTGCCCGGCGAATTTGTTCCGATGCCTCCTCTCTCGACCACGCCGGCAAGGCGCCCGTCAGCACGAATGTTTTTCCCGCCAGATTGCCGGATGACGATGGTTTTTCATCCTCCATCGCCACAAAATTCAGTCCATGCTGTTTCAATCGTTCCAAGGTTCGCAGATTGTCTTCCTTGTCAAAAAAATCCCGGATGCTGCGGGCCACGATCTCCCCAACATCGGGCACTCGTGTGAGGTCTTCGACAGCTGCCGTTTTAAGACTGTCAAGATTGCCAAAATGCCCCGACAGCGCCCGCGCCGAAGCCGCCCCCACATGCCGTATCCCCAATCCGAAAAGCAAGCGCCACAAGTGGCGGGAGCGGCTCTGCTGAATGGCCTCGATGAGATTCCCCGCGGATTTGTTCCCCATCCGATCCAGTTGGATCAATTTCTCGGCGGTCAGGTCATACAATTCGTCAATGTGTCTCAATAATTTCAAATCCACCAATTGATCAACCAACGCCTCTCCCAATCCCTCAATATCCATCGCCCCCCTTGCGGCATAATGCTGGATGCGGCGTTTGATCTGCGCGGGGCAGGAAAGATTCTCACACCGGACCATGATTCCCTCCTCCCCCCCCACAACATCCTTGCTCACCCGTCCGCCGCATGAGGGACACTGGCCTGGCATCACAAAACGCCTGGCATCCTTCGACCGCTTGGCCATCACCACTTCCACCACAGCCGGAATGACTTCGCCTGCCTTCTCAATCACCACCACATCCCCCACCCGGATGTCTTTCCGGGCGATCTCCTCTTCGTTATGCAGCGTGGCCCGGCTGACCGTGCTGCCGGAGACAAAAACCGGCTCAAGAACGGCAACAGGCGTCAACACTCCCGTGCGTCCCACCTGGATCTCGATGTTGCGCAGACGCGTCACGGCTTTTTCGGTTTCGAATTTATAAGCGATTGCCCAGCGCGGCGCCTTGCTGGTCTGGCCAAGCTGCTGTTGTTGGGCAAATGAATTCACCTTCAACACCCCGCCATCCGTTTCATAGGGCAAACCCCGGCGGAAAACATCCAATTCCATCAATGCCGCCTCGATTTCCTCCACCGACCGGCAATCCCACATGCGGGAATGCCCGGGCAAACCGGCCTCCCTCAATAGAGCCAGCGCTTCCCGGTGACTTTGCGGCGCCGCCCCCTCGATCTCCGCCACCGCATAAAACAGGATTTCCAGCGGGCGCCGGGCCACTTCGCGGGAATCCAGTTGTTTCAATGTTCCCGCCGCCGCATTGCGCGGATTCACAAACAGCGTCTCCCCCCCCTTCTCCCGCTCGTAGTTCAGCTTGCGAAAACCGTCCCGGGTCATGTAAACCTCTCCCCTCACCTCCAACACTTCTGGAGGATTGGCCAGGGAAAGCTGCAACGGCAGGCTCCGGATGGTCTTCAGATTGGCGGTAATATCATCACCTTTCCGTCCATCCCCGCGCGTGGCGCCCCGAACAAAGAGGCCTTTCTCAAAACGCAGGCTCACGGCCACCCCGTCAATCTTCGGTTCCAAAATCCAGTCAATGGCAGCGCCTCCCAATCCCTTTTCCGCCCGTTCCACAAATTCGCGCAAATCCGGAGGGGAATAGGTGTTGTCAAGGCTCATCATGGGCACGCGATGCGCGGCGCTGGCAAACGCCTCCAATGGCGCGCCGCCCACTTTCTGGGTGGGGGAAAAGGGCGAGGCCGATTCGGGATGTTCGCGCTCCAAAACAGCCAGTTCCGCCAACAAACGGTCGTATTCTCGATCCGAAATGGACGGGGAATGTTCCACATAATAAGCCCGGTTGTGGCGTTCCAACTCCGCCATCAGCTCCTTCATCCGTTTCGCCGCGTCACTTTTTCGAGTCACATTTTTCTCCTTGTTGTCCGCTTCGTTTTCTCGCGAAAAACCATCCCCATGCCACAATGAACAGCCCGCTGCCGATGACATCCGCAAGCCAATCCATGGGATCACAGCTCCGTCCCGGGGCCCATAACTGATGAATTTCATCCACCGCCCCATACAATGCGCATCCTGCCAGCGTGCCCCACCCCGAACGGATCAGCGGCCACCCATGTCCAAAAAACAACGCCCTCAATCCCAGGGCGCCAAGCGCGCCAAACATCATTGCATGCCCCAATTTATCCGCTCGCACCCTGAGAAAGTCAGGCAGATACCGTGTCCACCAGACGGCATCCCCCACTTCCCGCCCTGTGAGGGACGATGCAAACCAAATCGCCATGGCAACAATCACCACGGGCAACCAGTATTTGGAAAACTTCATTTGCAACCGTGGGTGGATCGACTGAAGGCTGAAGCCTGAAGCCCGGAAACTCCCGTGTTTGCAGCCAAAGCGTCCGAGCTTTTCTTCATTCGATGATTGTCCATGTTTGCCCGCAGACCTCCTCTCCAACAATCTTCTTCAGCAAAACTGTTCGAGAAAACGGGGATCGTTTTGATAGAAAAGCCGGATATCGTCGATGCCATGCAGGATCATGGCAATCCGCTCGATGCCGAAACCGAAAGCAAAGCCGGTGTATTTCTCGGCATCGTAACCCACGGCCTTGAAAACGTTGGGATCCACCATGCCGCAGCCGGCGATTTCCAGCCATTCTTTGCCCTTGATGCCAAGAGACTCGGCTGAAAAATCAATCTCAAAGCTGGGTTCGGTGTACGGAAAAAAGTGCGGACGAAAACGAGTCCGGACTCCGGGGCCAAGCAATTCCTTGAAAAAGAAATCCACCGTGCCCTTCAAATCAGCCACCGACACATTTTCAGCCACGTACAACCCCTCGATCTGGCTGAAACAGGCGCTGTGGGTGGCATCCACCTCATCGCGGCGAAAGACCCGCCCCGGCGCAACAATGCGAATCGGGGGGCGGAACTTTTCCATAATGCGAATCTGCACCGTTGATGTCTGGGTGCGCAGGAGTTTGCCATTCTTGAGATACAATGTATCCTGCAAATCCCTGGCCGGATGATCCGCCGGAGTGTTCAAGGCGTCAAAACAATGCCAGTCATCCTCGATTTCCGGCCCCTCAGCCACGGTAAAACCAATCTTCCGGAAAATCTCCACAACCCGTTCCATCGTCAGGGTCAGCGGATGCAAACGTCCGATCCGCCGGCGGCGTCCGGGCAGCGTGGCGTCGAACAATCCCGCAGCGGATTCCGCTCCGGCATGCTCGATCTCCGCCTTCCTCTGATCAAAAGCGGCTTGGATGGCCTGCTTGGCCTCGTTGGCCAGCCGGCCCATTTTGGGCTTGTCCGCCGCCGGCACGACCCCCAGTTGCTTCATCAATTCGGGAAGAAGCCCCTTGCGGCCAACATATTTCACACGAACAGCCTCCATGGACTCCTCGTCCACGGCTCCGGAAAAATCCACCGGCGCCTGGCTTTTCAACGCAATAAACTGTTCTTCAAGACTCGGCATCCCCCACAAGTAAGGGAGTGCAACGGAAAAATCAACGTTTTGATTGATGCAAAACGGTCAGGGAATCAGGAAAGCTTCACCTTCAACCCGTCGTAAGCAATGGTGATCCCCTTCTTCTTCATCACAGGCGCAATTTCATCATGAACCGGAGTGAAGTGCGGCGACATGTGGGTCACGCAAAATTTCGCGCCTTTTTTGAGCAGGTTGCGGGACAGAAACAAATCGCGCGTCTCCTCGACAGTCTGGAGATTTCCATGGGTCTTGGTTGCCGGACTCAATCCATAGGTTCCTTCAAGCACAACCAGATCAAACCGGTGTTTTTTTATCTCTTCCATGGACTCCGGCAAAATGGTTCCGGTATCTGTGGCATACAGCATCTTTCTTCCGTTTCGCTCCACGATGTAGTTCAATCCGTTTCTGTCGTAATCGCGATGATTGGCGGGCACCCCTGCAAATCGCAAATCCCCCAAATCATAAGTCTTGAAAGGTTTCACCAGTTCCACCCCCATTGCGTAATCGGACGGATCGCCGGCCATCACCTTCCTCGTCTTGGCACAAACATTCTCATTGCCAAAAACGGTCAAATGCCCGATCGGTGACTTCCGGGGGCTTTGTCCCCCATCAGATTCCACCGCAGAACTCCTGCCCCACAACCAGTGGGGGCAAAAGTGATCGTCATGGGTATGGGTTACCAGAAGATATTTTGCCTCGCGGATGTCCACGCCAGCCTGTCGCGCCTGCCAAAAAATCTGGGGCGGAAAATCGAACAAACAATCCGGTTGAAGCCATGCGCATGCGTTGGCCCGGATGTTTCTTCCCCCCAATTTCCTTGCCTTTTCACAATTCACACATCCGCACCAAAGCCCGGGATGCTGCTCCCATCCCGAGGTGCCCAAAAACACAAACTCAACAATTCCATCCTTCCTTTTCACCCCGGCTCCAGTGCTGTTCTTTGATGTCATAGATATTCCCTTCCCGTGCAGGCGCTCATCCGTGCGTCTGGCATTTATCCAAAACTATCCCATTCCCCACGTCACTACGTTCAAAAAAGAAGCAAAAATGTTCATAATCATCGAAAAAAACGGATTTCCCCTTGTCCAGACATGTCATTCAACCCATTGGAGAGTAAAATTCACCCTTTTTCTCCATGCAAACGAACCATCCAAACAAACGTTCCACACGCCCCGCGAGGCAACTCCATTCTCAAAAGGGTGCCTTGACTGATGGAAGGCTCAAACAATTCCCTTTGCCGCACAAAAAAAGAACCATAAACATTCCCCCACAACATGGAGATGCATCTCATCTGCGGGGATATGCTTCCGTCCTGGCGGGCATGGTCGAATTATTGGAAACAGCCCGCCGCGCCTCAGCCCGGTCTGTCAACGCGGTCATGACGGCAACCTATTGGGAAATGGGACGGCGGATTGTGGAATTTGAACAGGATGGCGAGAAACGGGCGGAATACGGAATGGAATTGCTGGAAGAACTGGCAAAGGATTTGACCTCGCGTTTCGGTCGTGGTTTTTCGCGTTTCAACCTTGGGCGTTTCCGGCAATTTTACCTGACATTTCCGGCAGACCTGATTCGAGCGACACTGTCGCTCGAATCAACCGACACCGCCATTGTTTCGTCACGGCCATGCAAATCCAAAATGCCAAAACCTTCCCCAAAGGGCGCAAAAACCTTTTCAAAAATTATCGAGAGTTCCTCATCCTGGCCGATAAACCCGGCCAAGCTTTCCCGCGCTTTTCCTCTCCCATGGTCTCATTATGTCTTGCTGATCGGTCGATCCAGATCTCCGGAAGCTCTTGCCTTCTACCACACCGAATCCATTCGCGCCGGATGGTCCGTGCGCCAGCTTCAACGTCAAATGGACAGTCAATTCTACGAGCGAACCGCACTTTCACGCGATAAAGCCGCCATGCTTTCCAAGGGCGCAAAATCCCAGCCTGGCGACGAGGTCGGTGCCGACGAGGAAATCCACCACCCTCTCGTTCTCGAATTCCTCAATCTGCGCGATGAATACTCTGAAACCGACATGGAAGAAGCGCTCATCCGGCATCTGGAAACTTTTCTGTATGAATTGGGCAACGACTTCGCTTTTGTTGGACGCCAAAGGAGGCTGCGAATCGATGACGAATGGTATCGGGTGGATCTTCTTTTCTTTCACCGCCGCTTGCGCTGTCTGGTGGTCATTGACCTCAAACTGGGGCGGTTCACACACGCTGATGCCGGCCAGATGAATCTCTACCTCAATTACGCCAGGGAACATTGGGTTTGCCCCGGAGAAAACCCGCCGATCGGCCTGATTCTCTGCGCAAGCAAAGGAGAATCGCTGGCCCGCTATGCCACGGATGGACTTCACAATAAAATGCTGGTGCGCGAATATCTCACCGCGCTGCCCAAGGAACGGGTTCTGGCCGCCGAAATCGAAAAAACGCAAAGAAAACTGTCATGCCGGAAATAAACCTCATCTTTCAGCCCCATTCGCCAGCCATTTGCGGTAGGAGGAAGGAGGGTGGCCGGTGATCTTCTTGAATGTCTTGGAGAAATGGAAGGCATCGACAAAACCCAGCTTTTCAGCGATCTGCGCCATGGATTGACGCCCCTCCAACAACAATGCCCCGGCCTGTTCAATCCGGCGGCGGCAGACATATTGAAGCGGCGATACGCCAAGCAAACGCGAAAACGAGTTGGATAAATAGGTCGGGTGCAATCCGGCAACCTTCCCAAGTTCCGCCAGCCGGATCGTCGATGACAAATGCCCCTCGATATAATCAAACAGGGGTTTAAACCGGATCAGGATTGACAGGCTCCCCTTCAAATCCTCCCTCGCCGCCGCCCTTGCAAAAGGTTCAAGCAACAAACGCATGCTTCCATCGGTCAACAACAAATCCTCCGGCGCCTCCGACTTGAAGGATTTTGACTCAACCAACCGCTTGACAAGGCTTTCCAACATGCCTCCGCATTCAATATTCAGATGACAGCATGGTTTCAAAAGGCTGAAAAAATCGAGATGCCCCGGCAAAAAAGCGCTGAAATGCAAATAATACACCTCCATGCGGCAGGGGCAGAACTGCCGGTCCACCGGCAGATGGGGAGGCATCAAATGCAAAACGTTCGGCCCAAGCCGGAAGCGCCGTCCGTGATGCGTGACAAATCCCTCCCCTTTCGTGATGCAGTAAAGCCGGCAAAACGGATATTTGAAAGTGGTGTAATTCCAGGACCGGTCGCATATCGCATGACCAGCCCGGATGATTTCAAAACGCAAATTGGAAAAAATCTCTTTCATGACCGGGCAACAGGACGGAGGCATTGTCCGCTGCCTCTGTAGAATATACATGAAATACTTTAAGCCATCCATTCCTTTTTCATCCCGTTGCCATTACATTCGCGCATGAAGAATCCAACTGCCACCGTCAGCCCGGACGAAATAAAAACACTGCGCGGCTTGGCGCAAAAAAAAGCCGCCATCGCCGCGCTGCCCGTCCAGCAGGAACGCCGTCAACTATGGACCCGGCTCAACCGCCTTGAGGCGGTGCGGCCCCCGATATGGATTTTCGAAATCCCATGGCACGAAATGGAGGTCGATCACGAACTCCAAAACGTCTGCCGGCATCCTTTGCTGCTCCAGATCGAAAACGGCCTGCGGCAGAAGCTCTACCAATGGAATCATATGCCGGGCGACATGGTGGTGGACCCCTTCATCCTTGCCCAGCCAGTCATCAAAGACACTGGCTTCGGCCTTGAGGAAAAGGTCGACACCGTTAAAACCGACGAAAACAATCCCGTCGTTTCCCGGCATTTCATCATCCAGATCAAGGATGAGGCTGATATTGAAAAAATACAAACGCCAAAAATTTCACATGACCGGGAACAAAGCGAAAAAAATTTCGCGCTGCTGAGCGAAATCTTCGATGGAGTCATCCGGGTGGAAAAAGGCGGCGTCACCCAAACCTCCATTGCGCCATGGGACTTCCTGGTGCGGCTGACCGGCGTTGAGGAAATTCTGATGGACATGCATGTCCGTCCCGAATACGTGCACCGGCTGATGACCCGCCTGACCCAGGCACATCTGGCCGTGCTTGATCAATACGAGGCGCTGGGGTTGCTTGCCTTGAATAACAACAACACCCGAACCGGCGGTGGCCTCAATTTTACGAATGAATTGCCGGCGCCAGGATTCAATCCCGCCGCCGTGCGCCCCATCGACATGTGGGGGCGGACCATGTCTCAAATTTTTGCCTCGGTTTCCCCGGCCATGCATGAGGAGTTCGCCCTCCAATACGAATGCCAATGGCTCAAGCGTTTCGGCCTCGCCTACTACGGCTGCTGCGAACCCCTGCACCAAAAAGTCGGCATCCTCCGCCGCCATGTCCCCAATCTGCGCAAGATTTCCATGAGCCCGTGGATCAACCTGGACGAAGCCGCCGCCAATGTCGGACAGGATTACGTTTTCTCATTGAAAGCCAACCCGTCCGTTCTTGCCACCGGCCAATGGAATCCCGAAGCCGTTCGAGAGGAGTTGCGCTCCATTCTGAAACGGCTCAAGGGACTTCGGGTGGAAATCATCATGAAAGACATCAGCACCGTCCGCCACGATCCCCGCCGCCTGTGGGAATGGGAAAAAATCGCCCGCCAGACGTCCGAAGATTTCTGACAACGAAAAAACATCTCTTTTGATTCCTACCAATACCAAAGCGTATGCGTCCCCGGCTTGCTCCCGTCGGTTTCGTCGTAACTCAAACTCTCCACATGTCCGTCCACCATCAGGCAATTGGCCTTCCCCAGATGCCCCGTCCACAGGGGATCAACCCCGCCAGGCACAGCTTCCGTGTATCGGCATGAGGTCATCAATCCGGTATCCTCAAAAAACGCGATGGTCGCCTCCGGACGGTCAAACGCCGACAACAGTTTTCCCCAGCCTCCGGTGGAGGAATCGACACAGTGGCTGTTGATGGTATAGCCATTCCTGAAAACATTTCCGGTGGAACTTTTCTTTGTGTGAGAAGGACAATCCAGAACTCCCCCCTCTTCTGGCTTGGGGGTTTTCACATATCGCTGGATGGCCATTGGCCAGTAATAATAGGTCTTGGGAAACGTCCCATACCAGCGCCACTGATCAATGGTCGGCAATCGTCCATCATTGTCCGCCGAGTATTGATGCAACGCAACGCCAATCTGCCTTAAATTATTCATGCAGACGATCCTCCTCGACTGCTCCCTGGCTTGGCGCAAAGCGGGCGACAACAATGCGGCCAACATGGAGATGATCCCCAAAACAACCAACAACTCTACAAGTGTGAATGCCTTTGTTGTTTTCATGTTTGGTTTCCCTCCTTTCCTTACCGTACTTTCATCTTTAAAAAAATCAATTTTCACATCCCTTCAGCCTTCAGTCCTCCTCATTCAACCTTTTCATCATCTCCCAAAATAAGCCTTGTCCGCCTGTCCCCTGCCGCTGATCACAAATTCGGCAAACCGGTCCACCTCCGCTTTAAACGTCAATATCTGCCCGTCCCTCTCGAATCCCACAGGCTTCAGCCGGTAAGGCGCCGATTCTTTCCCTTGATATTCCACCCCATTCACTTCCAATTCCCCTGATGGCGCATCCATCCGATTCAAATCCAATTGCACCCGCCCTTTCCACACCCCAACCTTCCGTCCGTTGCCGGATGGAAACCCCACATTTCCATGGTTGAACACCGGCAGCACAACACACCCCTCCTTCCGCTGGATCATGTATTCCAGCCAGGTGTTGTCCGGCGAAAAGACCACCGGCCTGACTTTTTCCAATTCTGACTGCAAAAGCCGCGAGGCCGTCATTTCATCAAACTCGGTCAGATATTCCGTGGCAAACAGGTACGCCTTTCCCTTGCCGCATGCATTTTCAACCACATGCGGGTCCGAATTTTTCAGCCGGTAATAAACCGAAGTTTGGGTCCCCACTGGCTGCAACCGGGTGTAGCGTTGCGTCCCGCCGGGAAAATCCCATGTCACCCGCTTCCGATCCCATACCGGATCGGCTTTCAACGTGAAATCCCCCTCGATCCGGACACCAAAAAGATCGGCAAGATCCTTCTTGAAAAACGTCCTGTCGCTTCGACGCAACTGTCCCGCCGCCATCACCAAAACACCGCCGTCATTCACATATTTTCGCAAATTCTCATACTGCCTCTCATCCATGCAGGTTGACTTCCCCAGATAAAAAACAAGCCGGTACTTTCGCAAATGGGCAAAATCCGCATCCCATGGAATCATATCCACCGGACCATAGGGTGTCCCGGTCGCCAGCCGGTCCGGATACGTCCTGTAAAAAAGGCCGTAATTCGAGAAAACCAGATTCAATAAATTGTAATCCGCAAAGTATGGCTGGAAAGTGACTTCCGATCCATCCTTGGCCGCTTCGTAGTTGGAGGATGGCGCCGCCAGCCGGTTCCACTCATCCGGCAATCCGCGCATCACGGCAATCGGCGCCACCTGTTTTCCCAATGCCGGATGACATTTCGCATAGCGTATGAACTCAAACCATGTCTTTCCCGCCCCGGACAGTTTGTGATCAAAAAGGGCTTTGCCGCCCGGAATCAGGGCCTTGTTCCCGCTGGCAATCACAGGAATCTCATTCAAGATATGGGTCCCGCCGGCATGCAAATAAACCAAAAGCGTCTGCCAGATCTCCTCCTCCGAATGGCCGAACCAGTAATAACGATCCCAGCAATCATTGTCAAAACCGTAATCCTTGCCATAAGCTGACGCGCCCCCGCGGGCGTTGGCCACCACCACATTCACATTCTGCCGGTGGATGTGCTTGTTTTCAATGATATCCACCCCGCATTTGAAATAGAAGGCAGCCTGCGAACCGGGCCGATCCAACAACGCCATCAATTTCACCCGCTTCGGATCAGTTCGCTGCTTGAGATTGACGGCAATTTTTCTCCAATACTCGAAAATCGCCTCAAAAGCCCCGACACCCCCGGCCTCGATCCGGCTTTTCAACTCCGGAATTTTCTTCATGGGCGAATAGGCAATCCCTCCAGCCCATTGGCCGAAAATGGAGTCAAATTCCGGATACCAGATGTAAACCATCCCCTTCGGGCATGCCTTCAAATATTCATTGGCCACGGTGATAAAAGCCTCCTCTGTCTCATGAATGCGCCCCTCCAACACCGCATGGACCCAATGACAAAGTTTATATTCACCCGATTTCCCGGGTTTGGGCAGCATGGGGCAAAGCAACAAATTCTTTTCCGTTGCCTTGATTGCCGCAATGCTTTCCTTCAAGGGATCCCCATGATACATCACCATGTCCACGCCTCTTTGTTCAAGGCAGCGGAACAACGGCGAACTCCGGACTGGAGGAATGATATCGTCAATGATCTCCATTTCGCACACCGGATAGTTCTGGGTTGGAACCGGCGCAGGCCAATAATCCACCCCCTCCCTGTTGTATTGCTCCAATGGTGAAGTGGCCAGAGCCGGATCCGCTCCCACAACGCGAATATCCCTGGGAAAATTAAAAATCCCAAGTTTCGGAGGCTCGCCTGCGCCGCCCTTTTGACGCAACCGGATTTTCTCGCCATAATGCGGCTCCCGCCTGAAATAAATCCGCTCCGTGGCAGGAGACGCTTTCTTCAGCATCCATATCCGCGGCAACTCCCGATCCTGCGACGGCACATAGGAAAACTCGACAAAGCCCTTTTCATAACGCCCGTTTTCCCTCGTCCAAACCACCTTGTCATCCAACACCACCACGTCCGGCGCCGGTTGACAGGCCAGGGCAAACTCACAGACGCTTTCCTTATTCAACTCCTTCCAGCATGCAAAAACCATCCCGAAATAACCGTTGCCCCTGCCTTCCACCCATATGACCGTGGAATCCTCCGCCCGGTGGTCCATTTCACAATCCCATCCCACAATCCGCGCCATCCGGTTCCACCAAAGCTCCCCCAACCCCTCCCCATATTCCACATGATAAGTTTTTCGCGGAAGATCCAAATCCGGTTCCCCGGCATAAATAATCGCATTCATGGCAAAAAACAGGCCGATCAGCCCGGGCAATTTAAAGAAGTTCGGTTTCATGATTTTTTGAAAATTCAGAGTTCGGCGCCCTGCGCCTGAAGCAACCGGCGCACTTCCGCGCCGTCCACCTCCGACGGCAAAGTCCGCCTGCCAGCCGCCAACGCAGCGCCAACCCCGGCCGCCATTCCGGTATTGATGCATGTCACCATGATGCGCAAGGAACCGTTGGCCTCCCGGTCGCTCGACAAACACCGTCCGCAAATCAGAATCCCCCCGGGCTTCTCCGGTGTCAGGCATCGATAGGGAATCTCATACCACTCGCCCTCCGGCAATTGCGTTTTTTCAATGTAACGCTCAAACCCTTCCTTATGCTGAAAAACCTCCGGATCATGCAAATCCATCCAATTCGAACAGCGCGCAATGCCATCCTCAAACTTCCGTCCGCTCATCACATCGTCCCTTCCAAGCACATATCGTCCAAGAATTCTCCGCGTCTCGCGCACTCCAATATGGACTCCTGTGTCGATCAGATAACAGTCCTTCCATCCGGGAATCCGCCTCTTCGCAAAATCAACCAACTCCCACACCGCCGTTCTGGCCGCCAGTTCCGCCCGGCTCAATTCCCAGGGATCCGTGGCGTCCACCCCCGCCACCATGTCCAGATTGAAACTTCTCTCTCCCTTTGGCGATTCGCCGCCGGCATCCAACACCCCGGCGACATAGAGGGGAACATGCACCCCCCCTTGCCTGATCTCATCGGCCAGCAGCCGGTTGATCTCCTTCCAATCCGCACATTGATCGACCCGGACTCCGCCAATCCGCGAACGCAAAGTCACCGCCTGCATTTGCCCATCCTCTTTCCTCCCCTTTTCATACGGCGCTCCGGCCGAGGCCGCCACATCGCCATCCCCTGTCGCGTCAATCACAACCTTGGCATCCAGCCGCAGACGGCCTCCCTTGTTGGCCACCCAGATTCCCTTCACCACCCCATTCTCAACCACCGCCGACTCCATGAAGGAATGCAACAACACCCGGACCCCGGCCTCTTCCAACAGACATTGGGCCGCATATTTAAAAGTCTCCAGATCAAAATAAACCCCCTTGCGTCCGCCAAGGGAGGATGCCCGATCCATCAACTCCTTTGATACGCCGCCTCCCATGCCGGCGGTTGCCACAAAAGATCCCACCAGCCCCGCCGTCGCCATGCCGCCAAAAAAATTGAATTGCTCCACCAGCAAAACATCCGCTCCATTGCGGCGGGCCATCAAAGCGGCGCCCAGCCCGGCCGGCCCACCGCCCGCCACAATCACATCGGCCTTTGCAGCGTCACTCCGTGTTTTCATCAATGTCATGCAATAGTTTAAACGACCTCCTTGGACAATGCTTCCGAAAAAATCTGAAAAATGTTCAAAATCCTCACCTGCATCCGGCTGTTTGACAAACGTCCACTGCTTTTATTTCTTCCCAAAATAGTCGTTTTTCGCCTTTTGCGCCGGCCCGATCACCATCTCCGTCCAACGATCCACCGTCATCTGCACAACCCATTCGCCGCCGATCCGTTTCCCCCTGCGCGGTTCCAAACCAAATGGAGTTGCGGCATTTTCCCTGTACAACGCCTCAAACACCTCCAGCGATTCCGCATGGGCCAGCGCCAGTTTTTTCAAGTCAAAGGCAACCTTTCCTCTCCACACTCCCTGATCCACGCCATTGCCGCCGGGATACCCCGCCCTCCCGTGATTCATGAAGGCAAACACCCACGATTCCCCCTTGCGGCTCACCTGGTACTCCAGCCAATCGGAGCGTGGCGCCAACCGCAACCATGCCTCCCGCGTCAACAACGGCTTCAACAACTCTCCATAAAACGATGGCGCCAGCCTCGCGTATCGCTGAGTCTTCACCTCGTCATTCCATCGTTTGACAGGCAAACTCTGTTCAAAATCCGTCAGGTTTTCCGACGCGTATAAAAAAACCTTTCCTTTGCCAGCCTCATTTTTCACCACCAGCGGCGTCCCGTCCTCAAGTCTTTTCACAACCGACGCCGTCGAGGTTTCCAACGCAACAATCCGTTTTCCGTTAACCATTCGATCTTCCCCCGCCTTCACCCCCGCCCATCCGCTCAAATCCCGGGCAATCAATTCTCCCTTTGCTTGCCTCAACTGCCCCATCGGCATCACCAATGTCCCCCCCTCCCGGACATACGCCGCCAAATTCCTGAACTTTTCCTCATCCATGCAGCATCCCTCCGACCCCAGATAAACAATCAATCCATACCGTTTCAAAATCTCCAGCCCCGCATCAGGAGGCAGGATGTCCGCCGGGCCATAAGGAGTGCCGGTGGATAGGCGGGAAGTCGCCGAATGGTAAAATTCCGGAAAAACCGTCTCCATCACAAAAAAATCCGGATTCACCGCGTAATGCTCCGGGAACTCCTTGCCCTTTTTTCCATAACTGCGCATGAAAGCAATCCGGGCCATTGATTCGCCTCTGACCGGATGAACGCTGGCCCAACGGACAAAATCCAGCCACGCAACGCCCATCGCCGTGGGATGCGGTCTGACCAAACCCGTGCCCGTGCCGGCCAGGACTTCATCCCAAAAAAGCTTTCCACCGCCATAATAGTAAACCCGAAGTCCCTCCTCATACTCACGAGGCGTGTATCCCTGGACATCCCTCTCGCGGTAACAATCATGGTCAAAACCGTATTCTTTTCCGCAGGCGCGCGCAACGCCGCGAACATTGGCAACCACGAGATTCTGGTTCTGGCGCTCAATATGCTTGTTCACCAAAAGATCGGCGCCCGCCTTGCAAAAGGCATCCAATTCAAACATCGAATCGCATGCCATGAAAAGAATTTTCACCCGGTCCGGATGTCCGATCAGCTTCTTGATTTTTTCGTAAACCGGCTTTTGAGCCGCGCAACAAGCCTGGTAAACCTCCGCCAGGGCCCCCTGATTCAATCCCTGCCGGCCTGGAAGATTGAAAAACCAGGAATTTCTCACCGAATGGGGAAAGGATTTTTCCCACTTGCCGAAATTCTGTCCATCCGCCTCGTAAACCCACAAATAAACGCGCAGATCAGGAAACGCATCCAGAAAACCCGCCAGGTAATTTCTCAATTTTTCCACGTTCCTCTCCAGTTGCCCATCCAAAACAATTTTCATCAGATTGCCGCCAAACAAGCTGGCATTCACGAAAAGGCATTTGATCTTTTCGTTCCGGCACAATCCCTCCATGGTTTCCCACGGTTTATCCAGCGATGCAGGCTCCAACTGGAAGGCATTCACGCCATCGCGTTCAACATGCCCCTTGATCAACGCCTGACAGTTGCAGAACGCCAGTTCCTCGGTTGGATACGAAGGTTTCCGCAAGGGCGGTTTGTCATACTCAACCGGCCGCTGCGACGCATCGAAACAAAGGCTCCTTTTCAAATGCGGATCGATTTCCATCCACTCCATCTTCTCCGGCCATTGAAAGATCCCGGCATCCCCCCCTTTCACCCCCCCTTCCTTGCGCAAACAGAAAAACGAGGGTTTCGATTGGCTCCCGGCGCCGCCGTCCGGACGCGGTCCAAACACCATCGTTCCCGTCCCGTCTTTCATTTTCCGCACAAAGGTCACAACGACATCACCATCCGCCTCCGGCGTATGAACAAAGTGAACAAACCCCTTGTCATAATAGCCATCCGAAATCTGCCACGCCTTCCGGGAGTTGACCGTGATGAAATCCGGCGGGGGCTGCACATACGCGCGGAACTGATAGCTGTATCCCACCGGCAGCCGGTACGGCCACTTGACCTCCACGCCAAACATCCCCTCATCCCCCCCCTTCCCGTTCAACCGCAACACTGCGCCAATTTCATACGCCAATTCGCACTGACGCTTGAACACCCGCACCATCCCCCAATCCCAAAGCGGACCCAAACACCCCGTCCCCCAGTTCAACGGCGACATTCCTTCATGAAAAATCTTCCACCCGGGATCTTCCTGGGCCGCGCACGAACCCAAGCCGCAAAAAAAGACAATCAAAAGTCCGAAGACTGAAGACTGAAATCTCGAAGCAAATAATGGCAACTTCCATTTTCGCCCCGGCGTCTTCCCATCCATGGACTCGCGCGCCTGAACCCCGCCGGAGGCGCAAGCCCTGTCAAAGTCGGAAGAATCCTTCATCTCCTTTTTCATCATTTGTGCTGCGGCTGTTTCATTCCCTTCTCAAAACCCGCATTCACCTCGCCGGCGTTCAACACCCCCTGCCAAACCCGCAACCCGCCCATCCGCCCCTGCCAGAAATTGTCATAAGCCGTTTTGGGGAACGCCTTGCCAGGATGAGTCTCCAGCCATTTTCTCTTTTCAGGAGCATTGGGATCCCGCTCCGCCTTTTTTATTTCCTCTTCCAAATAGTTGTCATACAACGCGCCCACGACAAAAAAGCCCGCCTTTACCAATTCAAAAGCGGGTGAGATCTCCTGTTTCTGCTCCAATTCCCCGTTAAGATACAGGCAAATCTCTTTCGGCGCCAGCGTCAAAGTCACGCATATCCACGTTCCCGTATTGCATTCCTTTTTTGTTTGCAAATAAAAGAATCCCTCCTTGTTGGCGCCATTGTTGCCCACAATCGCAACAACCCGGCCATTCCGGGTTCCCAACACAAAACGAAAATTGGACCAAATCCCCGTCCAACTGGCCGCGCTTTGAACCACAACCCTTATTTCCTGGGACACATCGGCAAATTTCAGCCAGACCTCCACCGTATCCCCATCCACATTTCCCGCCTTGACCATTGAGCGCTCTCCGTCAAACTCCAGCGCCTCCCGTCCCGACTCCTTGTCCAGAACCTGTTTTATCCCCATGATGGCGCCGTCGTTGTTATATCCCGACGAATCCCTCACCGTTTTTCCGCCGCCTTCCTTCATCGCATATTCCAGAAGCAGCTCATTCGCCCTGCCGCTTGACATCCCCGCAAGAAAAAGGCCCCCGCAAAAAAACAACATTCCCATTCTCATCAAACTCACTGCCGTCCCACCATTGCGTGTTCTCATATTTTTTCTCCTTTTGAGGTTTTTGCAGAAGTCTGCGTTTGATGTGATTTTTCCTATCGGTCGATAGGGGTGGGTTAAAAGCCGGTCGGCTTCTTGGAAGCGACCGCCTTTGTTGGGTCCGGATCTTTCCTGAATCCGTCCCTTTCGGGGAATACTTTTCCGCTCGAAAAATCCATGTGTTTTCGCATAAAAATGTTTGATTGAAAAAGTAAACAAGTCGTGTTTAAATCAAATTCCAGTTCCCGTCAACACTTTTTCTGAAAAATTTTATGAGCCTTAAATCTACCGCCTTCACCATCCAACGATACCTTTTCCCCATGTTGGAAGAGGAGATCGGCCCTCTTTCCGATCACGAACAGCGTTTTGTCCGAATCGTGGAACTGACCCATCCCGAACGGTTCATGTCTCCCTATGCTTGGTTGCATATCGGGCGAAAACCCGCCTGCGTGGCCGTAGCCACTTCGGCGCGGCGAAGGCCCGAAGACCGGCTCCCCATGGCTAAAGCATACATTGCCAAAGCTGTGTGGAACTTTCCCAACGCCCGTGCCCTTTTGGACTACCTTCGAAACTCCCCCACCTTGCGACGTCTCTGCGGTTGGCCTTCGGCTCTGAGGCTCAGGCTCGAAGAGGAAATCGTCGCCCAAATCCCCTCGGAACCCACTTTTTCCCGTGCTTTTGCCGAATTCGCCAAGTTTCGTCTGCCGGAAGAAATTCACGCGGCCTTGGTCAAGGAAAACCTTGGCGACACCTTGGTCGGCCATATCAGCCGGGACGCCACCGCCATCCCCGCCCGGGAAAAACCCGCCGCCAAACCAACTCCCGCCCCCAAACCTGAGACCCCGAAGAAGAGAGGCCGTCCAGCCAAGGGGCAACCGGTTCAACCCAAAGAGCCCAGACGGCTGGAACTTCAACCGAGTCGCTCTCTCGAAGAAAATCTGGCTGATTTGCCCATCCTCTGTGACCACGGAACCAAGCGCAGTTCCCAAGGTTACAAGGATTCCTGGATCGGGTATAAATTGCATCTGGATGTCATCGACGGCGACATCCCCATTAGCGCCATCCTCACCTCCGCCTCCGTTCACGACTCCCAAGTCTCCATTCCGCTGGCGCAAATGTCCTTCCAACGAGTCAACAGTTTTTACGATTTGGCGGATTCCGCCTATCCGCTCCCGCGAGACCTCGCCCCGGCGGGCGACGCCAAAGAAATCCACGCCTTTTCCCGACAACTGGGCCATGTCCCCATCATCGATCCCAATCCTCGCCGGGGCGATGCCATCCCCTTGGATCCCGCTTCCCTCCAGCGGTTCAAACAACGCACTTCGGTTGAACGCGTCAACTCCCAGCTCAAAGACAACTCTCGCCTCGCCGAAGCCTGCGGCGTAGCGCGGGTTGGAGCAAAAAACCTCCGCGTTCGGGGCGCCGCCAAGGTGATGTGTCACCTCATGTTCGGGGTTTTGGCCTGCACGGCCATTCAGCTTTTTCAACGCCTGATCACCTGAGGCGGTTTTTGTCCCGGAAAATCCACCCGCCGACAACCGTCCCTGTTGACGCATAGGATGAGTGTTGCCGAATTGGGGTGAAAACCGCCCCGTTTCCACCAAAAACCGGAATTCCGTGATTTTTAGATCGCTCGGAAGCTCTTTATTTAATCGTTGACAACTAAAGTTCATCGTTTTTCAAATCATTTTGAAAACGGCTCAAAAGTAAAAATTAAAAATGATCTGGCGCCATGGCGGTTCAAAATTTTGATTTTTTAAATCATATTTTGGTTTTCAAGGAATCTAGCGGAAGAATCGCCCGCCCGCGTTCAAAAAAACCGCTAAAATGTTCAAATTCGTTGGCTGCGGCAAGGCTGCATGCCGGTCAATCCTGGATCGCAAAAACGGGAAAAGGGCGCTAATCCAAAATTTCACGACAACAAATTGTTGTGAAAAAATCGCTGGCCATTCTCATGCTGGTATTTTCCTCCTTCAGCCTATCAACCTTCAGCCTTTTTTCCACAGCGAAGTCTGCAAAAAACCTGACAGTCTGCTGTCCAAACAACCTCCTGGCGGCTTGCAAACCCACTAAAAAACCGGCAGGATGTCGACATGGCCAATCACAGCCGACCTTTTTTTCAACAACGCCCGCCTTCCTCATGAAACTCGCCAATCCCCAGGGGGTGACTGCGGGTTTTGCCGTCCTCCAGCCTCTGGCTGCCGTGCCCGAACTGACCAAGGTGGGCGAACAATGGTCGATCCCCGAGTTTATGACCGGGGTGCATGTCCATTCTGAGTGGGAATTTCATCTCCAACTGGCCGGAAAATGCGTGTGGACGGGACAGGATCTCGGGCACGCCTACCAGATGAGCGCCCCCAATCTGATCGCAGTCGCGCCGGGCCTTTACCATCGGATGGCCAGTTTCCAATCAAACCAGCACTATTTTTTCACCGGCATTGACCTGAACAAGGTCTTCAAACGTCATCCCCGGCTTAAAACATTCTGGGCCAAACAACGGGTTGTGTTCATCCCAAACGGGGAAGAAATTGTGGCGCCTTTTCAAAATCTGGTTCATGAGGTTGCCAAGGATCACTGTTTGAGGTCCACGGGGCTCCGGCTGGCGATGGACTATTTCATCCTGCGAATCACCCGGCTGCTCAACAAACAGCCGTCCAAAAATGTTCTGACCCACTGGCATCCGGCCATTGTCCAAGCCAGGGAACTGATTGAGAACCAACCCGCCATCAACTGGTCGATTCCCAAACTGGCGCAACAATGCAATTTGTCCGCCTCCCATCTTTCCGAAAAATTCCTGAAACACGTCGGGATGACGCCCCACCAATACCTGCTCATCTGCCGGGTAGAACGGGCCAAGGAAATGCTGCGCCAGACCAATCTGCCCATCACCTCGCTTGCGCTGGAGCTTGGATTTTCCTCCAGCCAGCATTTTGCCGCGGTTTTCCACCGGCTCACCGGTCATAATGCCCGGGACTACCGCCAGAAAAAAGCCTGACCCCTTATTTCCCGGCTTGCCGCCCCGCGCGCATCCCGGCATAGTCCTTCCGGTCATGCACTCGTAGCTCAACTGGATAGAGCATCGGTCTTCGGAACCGAGGGTTGGGGGTTCGAGCCCCTCCGAGTGCGCCACCCTTGAAAAGGGTTTTCAGAGGTAAAATCAGTCAAAAATCGTCTCTTTCCCGTTTTGCAACTTTTTGCAGGTTTTGCTTGCTTTTAGCGAAAAATACGGCAACAAATGGCAATACGAAATGGGCATGAACCCCATCTCTTCAACCAAACCAAAGGAACCATCATGAAAATCGAAGCCTTAAAGTCTCAAACCCCCGCCAGCCAAACCACCCCATCCGACACACCCCCGCCGCGCCATCGCCAGACGGCCAACCTACGCAGAAGCGGCCAGAAATCGCGCCACGTTGCCCCACGATTGGCCGGAAGGCTCAACGGCAAGGACAACCCCAACCCAGCGCCGGAGGCGGAAGCCCCATTGAGGTCCGGTGATTCGGGGTGGCACCTTGAACCAAAAGACCAGTTTTCCGAGTACTTTTTAAGGGTGTTTGAGGCCATAGAGCATTACCATTACGCCGAGCATGTGCTTGACGAGAGGATGCAGAAACTTCGGAGGGCCATTAACGCCTTGCCATCAAGAGACATCCTTCCATACATCATTCCATTCGAGGATGAATGGCTTTATTTGCGGCAAGGGTTTGGTCTTGTGAAGCTGGCCAACTTCAAACTTGAAAATGATTTTTGGAGCATGGCCCAGGCTGCCGGGGTAAAGGTCGATGGATTCAAAGAACTTTGGTCGCTCGGGGATTCCGATTTCTTCTTTAAAGAATCCAGCGACTGGATGCCTTGACCCCCCACCCACACCAACGAAAGGAAAACCATGAACACGCGAAACACACCGTTTTTATTTGTTGAAGAAACAGAAGCCAAGGAAAGCCAGCCGTCCGGCTATCCGGACATTGTAAAGCAACATGTTGTTCGCTTGGAAGAGGCGATTTGTCAGGTTGGCCGGTCAAGCGCCGGTCTGGCGGACGTCCTCAAAGCCATTGATGAACTAGAAATCAATGGCGAAAAGAAGCTGGACTTGGCAGATGTCAAATGCAGCTTTCAACTCGTCAGGCTGGCAATCCTTTTTTGTGAAAAGGAGGTTCGCCATCTTGAAGAAAAGGTGTCCACGGAATGGATGTGCCGGTCAGACTACAATTCTTGAGAGTACCGAATTCTGGACTACTCCTTCAGTGATTTTTTAGCTTCCTCAACTTCCAGTCTGGAGAGCGTCAGGGCGAGGTCGATCCATTTTTGGGTCAACATTTTGAATCGTTTGAAGTTT
>JAQUAF010000097.1 GCA_028687435.1 Verrucomicrobiia bacterium
TTCAAACGATTCAAAATGTTGACCCAAAAATGGATCGACCTCGCCCTGACGCTCTCCAGACTGGAAGTTGAGGAAGCTAAAAAATCACTGAAGGAGTAGTCCAGAATTCGGTACTCTCAAGTTATAATACAATGTTTGGTGTGTTTCAACCATGTCAAACCGGTTGTCAAACGAAAGTCTTGCATTACTTTATTGGAATCATGAAGATTAAAACCTTGAAGACTCACGAAAAACTGGCGATTCACGGCGGGCCGAAGACGATAAGCTCGCCATTTCCGGGACGCGGTCTGATCGGGCGGCAGGAGAAGGCGGCGGTAAACGCCTTGTTCGATGAGGCGATTCGCACTGGAAACGCCTTTGGTTACAACGGACCGTCCGAGGAGCGTTATGCCTGCGAATTCGCAAAGTTCATGGGGGGCGGTTATGCCGATGGGGTCAATTCGGGAACCACGGCGGTTTATGTGGCCTTGCGCGCGCTGGACATTGACCCGTTCACGGAAGTGATCGTCAGTTCAATCACCGATCCCGGCGGCATGATGCCCGTGGCGATGCTGAATTGCGTTCCGATTCCAGCCGACACGATCCCGGGGGGATACAACACCGGGCCGGAGGAGATTGAAAAATTGATCAGCCCTTTGACGAGCGCCATCGTGGTGGCGCATATTGGCGGGGAACCGGCGGATATCGAGGGGATTGTCAAGGTTGCCAAACGGCATCGCATTCCCGTGGTGGAAGATTGCTCTCAATCGCATGGGGCCGAATTGAATGGAAGAAAAGTGGGGGCCTTTGGTGATGTGGCGGCTTTTTCCACCATGTTTGGCAAGCACCATTGCACCGGCGGACAGGGAGGGGTGGTTTTCACCCGGAATGAAAAACTGTATCAAAGAGTCCGCCAGGCTTCGGATCGAGGCAAGCCCTTTGGACTGCCCGCCGGATCCACCAACACCATGGCATCGCTGAATTTCAACCTCAGTGATCTGGCGGCGGCGATTGGCATTGTGCAGTTGAAGAAACTGCCCTCCATTGTCCGGCGAAGGCGCGGGTTTGTGGCGCGCCTGGCCAGGGGGCTTCGGGGATTGAGGTCTGTTTCGCTGCCTCTGGAATTGCCGGGCGCCAAAAGCAGTTATTGGTTTTTGCGCATGCGGTTCCATCCGGAACAGATGAATTGCGACAAGGAAACCTTTTGCAAGGCGCTGGCTGCGGAGGGGGTGTCGCTCAACCCCTGTTATCGCGCAGCCATGCCGCATTTGATGGATTGGTACAAAAACCGCCGTGTTTTTGGCCGGAGCGGAGCTCCCTGGATGTCTCCGCTTTATAAAGGCGATCCCCAACGCCGGTTTCCCTGTCCCAACGCCATGGCGTCAACCGCGGAACAGTTCAATCTGACCCTTAGCGAAAGCTGGGACGCGAAACAGGCCGCCGCCATTCTCCGCGCCATCGAAAAAGTGGAGGCGGCTTTTGGACGGGAGAAATGAAGAGATCGCTTGCGCGGCAGCGACGGGGAAAATCATCATGTACTTCAATGACATCTGCGTTGAGATTGGACAAGCCAGCGACGGAACACGGCCCTGGCTGGCGGAAGGGGAGATTGAATTCCTTTATCGCAAACATGGGCTTTTGCAGGAATCGCATGAAAAAAATGATACTCCAGGCGAATGTTGACGCGCGTTTGCGGAATAAAATCCAGCGCAGTCAAGTGGAAAATCTTATCGGCAGATGCTTCAAAGAACATGGTTATACTGGGCCTATCCGAAAGGAAGACGTAAAACGGGTTCGGGAATACGTAAAAAAATATTCTTGGGCACGGGATGCCGTGGAACGGATCCGGCTCGGCGCTGATTATTGGGCCTCCATGTCAGACAAGGAATTGTGCGCGTTTATTCCAACGGAAAATCCCCGGGCGTATTGTCCATGTTATGGCTTCGGATGTCCCTTGTGCGGAACGGGCAAGGGGTGGAACGCTTTTAGAGCTTTGACCACAAGCCTCGCCACGCCCAATCGGTGGCGATGCGCAACCTGCGGTCAATGGTGGGGGCCGGGCGAGGAGGTGGTGTGCAAAACAAGGAAAGGACTGAAACGTTTCATGATTGGTGATGACGGAGCCGGTTGGGAAGTTCCTGATGGATTCCCTGCCAAGGGACACCGCTATTATTTTATTGCCGCATGGAGGCTCTACAAGTTTTTTGTCATGTTCGCTTCACGAAAAGCGGCAGAAATGACTGTTGAAGGGGTTGATTTTCCAATGACGGCTCCGGATTCTCTGGCGGTAATGTACGCGCTGACGGGAAACAGCCGTTACGCGCATAAGGCATTAGTCATTTTAAACCGCCTCGCCCAACTTTATCCGACATTCGATGGCGTGATAAACATCGGAGTGTCCAGTCGGATGCCATATATCAGTTGGATTACAGCGGGAGAGGAGGAAATTGTCGAAACCTGTGTGTCCGCTTACGATTTGGTTTTTGAACATCTTGCCCGAGATGAGGAATTGGTGGAGTTTTTTCGAAGGGAAGGCCATGAAGACATGGATAACGACGGAAAAGTGACGCATGAGGATCTGAGAAGGAATATTGCGATTAATCTTTTTGGATATATGCTGGAGTGGATCCATAGAGAACGAAGATCAAGCCTGAATGACTGGACCCTTTGGGAGGCATCGCATATGGCGTTGATTGGCCGACTTCTTGAAAATCCAAGGATTGTGTATGAGGCGCTGGAAGGGCAAAAAGGATACCGGGAACTGATGACTCGGCTTCTTTATAATGATGGACGTTTTTATTATAATTCTCTCTATTATAACAACCATGCGCCGGAATGGCTTGCGGCAATAGGTTTTGTGTTGGAAGGATATTGTGATGGAAAACGATTTAAACAACCTATTCATCTGTTTCGCGATTCAAGCATACCCCTTGAAAGGCTTGTGGAATTTTCCAGTGGGGTTGTTTGCTCGGGTCGGATCCCGGGAATTGGGGATCAGGCGGTTCCCAGAAAGAGGGTGACTCCAGAGGATGCGGTGAAGCTTTTTATCAATCAAACACGGTTGATTCCCCATTACCCCTGGCTAGCCGAACGGATTGGCAATCCCGATCTATTTATTAAAGAATTGAAGTCTTTTTCTCCGCTCTGGCAAGTAAAGGGCAGCATAGGGTGTGCGGTGCCGCGTCCTCCTCAGGATGCGATCTGGCTGACCTTGGCAATTCCAGAGATTGAGCGTTTGGTCAAGTCCGCATCGGGCCAGGATATGGGTTCTCGACTCTTCACCGACACAGGGCTGGGAATTCTGTGCACAAACCATTCCGGCATTCGAAAGCTGCATGCCATCCTGAATTATGGGATCGGAGGCTGCGACCATGGTCATCGCGACCAACTTGCGTTGAACATCATTGCGTTCGGACGCGAATTGACCCTCAACAAGGGGTATCCGTTTACTTGGAGCGGAAGCAACAAGGTTCCCCATTGGTTATTCAATACGATTGCCCAAAACACCGTGCGAATCGACGGACAGTGCCAGCATGCGCCGGGAACGGAAGTCCCAGTGCGCGACCATGCCGGGAAACTGCATGCTTATTTCGATGAGGACATTGCTGCGTTGGTGGACGGTTCTTGTGAACCGGTGTATCCGAATTCAGCCATCCATTACCGGCGGTCTGTATTTCTAATCAAGGATCCCGACAATCCCTTTATCGTGGATGTGTTTGATGTGGAAGGCGGTACGGTGAGGGATTACCAGTTTCATGCCCAGGCGGATGCGAATGGAAAACAATTTGAAATCCGGCTGGGGGATGGAAAAACGCCAAAGCCTGTCCGTGAAATTCCCGCATTTGTGGATTCGCGTTTCATGTATGACATAAAAACAACCCAAACCCGGGCGGATCTGACTGCTCGGTGGTGGATTGGGGATGAGGAAGATACCGGTCTGGCGATGACGATGATGCAGGGAGCAAAGGAAAGGACCGTCATTATTGCAAAAGGACAGGCTGAGGGAAGCGATAAATCCTTGCCATGCGATCCTCATTTGGTTGTTCGAGAAACAGGCAAGGGAAACAGCCAGTTTATTTCTGTGTTTTTTCCATACCAAGGGATGGTTCCGAATTGTCAAGCGGAACGGATGAAATTGATGGGAGTAGACGGTGGATCCGCCGCGGTAGGGGCAAGGATAACGGTTGGCAGCCGAACCTATGTGGTTTTTCATGACCTTGAAGGTGTCAAGGTGCATCAATTTTCATATAATGGTCAGTGTTATAATTTTCAAGGAATTGGCGGTGTCATCTTGGAAGAAAAAGGGAAGATGAAAACGCTCGTTCTTTCATGCGGGCGGATAATAGGGAAGGGGGAGGCAATTTTTCAGACTGAATCTGCCCCGGAAGGTGCTGTTGTTGCGATTAATGAGGAGGAACGCAGTGTGGAAGTGGCGGGTTTTCACTTGAAGCGAAATGGCCTGAAACCATGGTTGTTGCAGTGGCGGAAACGTCCATGGTCTTACTGGGTTGCGAATGTCGAAAAAATCAAACGGGGAATGAAACTGTACTTGGATACTTTTTCGTTTAAGGATCGAGGAAAAGATTTCCTGATAAAAATACACGACCAAGTGCGCTGTATGCAAACGACGGTTATCACCCAAGATGCAAGTGGCAAATGGATGTTAAATGGAAAACGGAGAAAATGAGGGCTTTATTATTCCCTATCGGGAAAATATGTTTTTTGGGATAGGAGAAATACAACATGAAAAGATTTGAGAAAAAACAAGTCCGGCGGCTGTTTTTTGGATTCCAACAGTGGGTGTTTGCAGTATTTTGTTTTGCGGCTTTAGAGGGGGCGGGAAACGAATTCCATTCCAATTTGTTGTATGGTTTGCGGTACACGATAACAACGGAACGTTCCTCGTTGGAGTCCAGGCATGCGTATCCTGATGACGAAAAGAAGCCGAAGCTTACAGACGGCGTTTTGACAAAAAACCACTGGAGTGAAAAAAAAGCCGTGGGTTGGCAGGCATCCCAGGGAAATATTGCCATCACCTTTGCCTTGTCCAAGCCGGTTTCGCCCCTTGTGTTGCGTTGTCATGCGCTGGGAGGCGGCAGCGGAGGGGTTTTTTTTCCAAAATCCATCCGGGTGTTTGGAATCAATGAGGGGAAGCCTCCCCAAATGATGGGGGCGACCACGGACCATCCGGTTGAAACTCAAAAGAAAATGGATGCGGCCTGGATTATTGTCGATCTGCTGGCCGATGCCGAATACAGCGCCATGATGATCGAGGTGACGCCGGGAAAAGGCATGGTCATGCTTGATGAAATTGAGCTGTATCGTGAAAATGAGCGGGCGTCGGACAATGTGACGCGGCCAACCCCGGTTGTTTCGCGATCCGCCCCTGAATTTTGCGCACGACAGGTGTTCCAGACAAAACCCGCCGAATATTCAATAACGAATATTTATTCTTTTTATCCCGAAAAACTTGTTCCGATCAGCGGATATCGGACGGGGATCTGTTATCTTGGGGCGACCGGTCTTTGGCCCGCTGAATTGCACATGCAAAAGATCCGTGAATTTGGGTTCAATATCGTTCATGGCGAGGGGCAGACTGCAAATGGAGGCATGCGTTGGGGGAGCATCCAACTGGCGCCAAATGAATACGACTGGCGGGCGCTGGATAAGTTTGTTCAGAATGCCTTTGATGCCGGTCTTTATGCTGTGATTTCCACCGATGCGGGAAGCAGCACTCCGCCGGCCTGGATTCTGCGGGATTATCCGGATGCCGCCTTCATAAATCCCCATGGGGAGGCTGTTCCAGGCATCATTGATTATGGCCACCCTGATGTTCTCAGGGTGATGAAGAATTTTTTGTCGGCTGTCGCCAGAAGGTACAGGGATTATCCGAATATTGCCTCATATTATATCGCTGACGAGTTGTCCCTGTATCGGAATTACTATCATTTAAAAAATCTTGGCGGGCAGAATTTTAATGCCAGGATGTGCAGGGCGTTTTTTGCATATTTGGCGAAAAAATATTCCCGAGTGGAGGATTTCAACGCGCGCGCGGGGCGTTCCTATGCCGCATTTTGCGATGTCCGGCCCTGTCTTTCCTGGATTGAAACCGATGATTATGGGGCGGAATGGATCGAGTGGTGCCGGTTTCGGACTGCCGAGAGCGGGAGGATCTATCGTGAGATGTACAACGCCATCAAACAGGAGATGCCTTCAGTTCCGGTTGGGCTTTCGAGTGTGATTTTGGCCGGATATTTGGACCAGGGAGTGGATCCCGCCGATTGCGAGTTTATCGATTTCATCGGCGACAAGCTGTTTTTGTCCGACCGGGGAAATACCCGGGGCTGGGTGTCGTTTGCGTTGTCCGGGCAGTTGAAAAACAGAAAATTTTCCGCGGCAAACCTGGCGTATGGCATTCCATCCAAGATCGCCAAAAAAGACGGTTGGGAGGCGGGTTATACGAATTCGCCGCACACTTACATTCGCGGCGCTTTTGAGCTTGCCGGCGCCAATGTTGACACGGTGCTCCATTGGTCTTGGGATGCCGCCAGGAGATATTCGACGGACGCTTATAATTACCCGCATCTTTTATACATCAAGAACAACCAATACATGGCATCGTCCTCCGTGGAAAATCTGGGTTCGTTGATGCCGTTTTTTGGCAAATATGGGAACCTGATTCGCGAGGCCCGCCCTTTTTCACGCATGCTTGGCGGTCTTGATTCGGTGACGTCAAGCTGTCATCAAAGGCGAAAACGCCTTGCCGTCCGCCTCAAGGCTGGCGACCGGTATGCGCGCGGCGCCTATGGTATCACTCCTCCGACTTATGACTCCCGAAGAAAACTGTTGATGGAATTGTCGGAAATTAATGGAGATTGCAGCTTTTTTACGCGGCTTCCTCCAAGGGATGAATTGGCGGCCTTCAAGGCCTTTTCATTGGTTGGCGCCAGCCATCTTTCGGATGAGGACGTTGCGGCACTGGCGGATTATGCGGGGCGTGGAGGCGCCCTGATTGTTGATCGGGAGACCGCAAAGTTTGATGATTGCGGTCGTCCGCGGAACCCGTCCGCCGTTCCATTTATGGATTCCCGGCTGGACAATGTCTGCCTGTTCGATCCGGCGCGGACCGCGAAAAATGAGCCGCTGCGAAAGTTTTTGAAAAATCTCAAGATTGAGCCGAAGGCGAGGGTTGAGCCTTCCACTGCTCCAATCGGCGTCCATGCCATGCGTATTGAAACGCCCGGAGTCAAGGGGGTCATGTTTCTTGTTGTCAACCGTGGAGGGGAGGGGGCGCGATGCGATGATGTTCGGTTGTCCGTTGATAAAACCTGCCTTCCGCAAGCGCCTTTTTATGTTTACACCGTTGATCCATGCCCTCTCCTGGTGGAAAAGGAGACGCAGGGAAAAGAGGATGGCGATTTCAAATTGCCGGTGGGTTCCCTGTCGGACGCCAAGGCTGTTTTTATTCTCGATAAAAAAATGGATGAAGCCCTTGGGTGTGTCCAGACCGCGCAGATTCTTCCGCGCTACAAAAGGGTTCCCTGGTGGGATAAACGCCGGACTCATCGTTTGCCGGTCACGTGTTATCAGCAAGGGATTGGTCCGGCGATGGCATTTGATCTTGATTTGAATGAAGCCTGCGCCCGGATTGGATTGTCCCGGTTGCCGGATCTTTCCACGTTGAGTCTTGTCAAGCATGAGAATGATGCCAGTGTGGTCATTCCCATAACCATTATGGACGGAAATTCTGGAAAGAATGATCTTCGCATTTCATTTCGCGATGACCAGGCCTTTAAAAGGCGTCCGGCTGAAACATATTACCTTTATATGAATTCAAAACCGGTTGATCGTCTGGATATGGGTAATGCAAGGTTGTCCGGTCAGTGGTTTGTGATGCAGGCCAATGGCTTGGTTGTTGTCCAGCGCAGCGTGCCAACCGGTGTCAGAGCGGATGTTTTGCAAACTGACCAAGGGGTAAGCGTTGGAAACATTCCAGTGCCTGGGGACGGGATGCGTGTTTTCCTGAAAGCCAAAGGAGCAAATGGCCGATATTCAATCCGGGTGAATGGCCGGCGGATCGACAGGGAGTTTTGTGATTATGAGCGAATGATTTATCTTGCCGATCTTTCATCCGGGCCGAAAGACAAATTGATTGAAATAGGGGGAGACCATTTCAACGAACTGATGGTTTCCGCCATTATTTTTGCTGCAAAAAATGATCGCATTGATAAACTGGCGGAAACCGTTGAGGCAATGACAAGGCACGATCCGGGATCTGTTGAAATCGGATTGATGGAAACATTGCGCTAATACAGACGATTTAAAGATTGCAAGGCTTGATTATTTTTTATTGACATTTTGCGCTTTGTGTTGTGGATACATTTTTTGCCATGGATTTTTCGTTTTTTAAGACAAAATGGCGGTTGCTGCCGATTGGGAGCCGAAGGCCGTTGATTCGACTTCGTTTGCGATTCAGGAAACGATGCTTTTCCGGCGTGGTTTCGGGGTTTACGCTGATCGAGCTTTTGACGGTAATTTCAATCATCTCTGTTTTGGCCATGCTTCTCTCGCCGGCGCTCAAACAATGCCGGGAAGCCGCCAAAGGGGCTCAGTGCTTGAGTAATTTGAAGCAAATTTCCCTCGGCATCCGATTGTATTCGAACGATTATGAAAACCGGATTGTGACAATGAGCCAGTCATCGGCGAATTGGAAGAACTTCTTTAAACCTTATGTGCCCAAGACGTCAAAAGTTTATTTGTGTCCTTCAACTGGCAATGAAATTCATCCGCTTGATTCGTGGATGGATGGAAATTTGGACTATGCCATCAATGGTCAGCATTCCCGCATAACCGACGGTGTTTCGGGATCCTATCGGTACATTCTGGATTTGAGCCAGGTGGTGAATCCAGCCCGGAAGTTGATGTTGGTGGATGGCATCCGGTATTCTTTTTGGTGGAAGGAAAACCAAGGCTATGCATGGGACGGACGTGTCTCTCTCCGTCACAGCGGCAACTTTAATGCCGCCTTTTATGACGGGCATGTCAGCGTGATGCAAGGCGGGGAGATCTCCGGCAATGAGGAAAAATATATTACGGTTGATGAATAGAAATATCACCCGGGGGAGCTGCCACTTTGAGCCGTCCCGCCATGGTGGTGAAGGCCCATAGGAGGTTCCACCCGGGGACAAAGGGAGAGTGCGCGGGGTTCCATGGCTCGCGAAAACTGCTTTGCAAAAGCGTCTCAAGGCGGTATGGTGCACGGCTTGTATTGCGGATTGAAGCCTGTTTCATGCCGGCGCTTTGCGCGCGGGGAGGAAGCGGGCTAAAACTGAAAAAGGAACTTTTATGGCCAACGATAACCAACTGAGAGGCAGCAAGGGATGGGTGACCTACCGTCCGGAGTTGAAGGTTTTGGATTGCACCATCCGCGACGGCGGATTGATGAACAACCATCAGTTTGACGAGAAGTTTGTGACGGCGGTTTACCAGGCGTGCAACGAGGCCGGCATTGATTACATGGAGGTTGGCTACAAGGCGGACAAGAAGGTTTTTTCAACGACAAAGTTCGGACCGTGGAAGTTTTGCGCCGAGGATGACTTGAGAAAGATGGTTGGCGAGCAAAAGGGAGGGACAAAGATTTCCGTGATGGCGGACGCGGATCGAACCAATTATCACTCGGACATTTTGCCCAGGGACAAAAGCGTGATCGATCTGGTCCGGGTGGCCACCTATGTCAACCAGATCCCCGCAGCCATCGATATGATCAAGGATGCCCATGACAAGGGCTACGAAACCACCGTGAACCTGATGGCGGTGTCCACCGTGCAGGATTGGGAATTGGATGATGCCTTGGATGCCCTTGCCCAGTCGCCGGTTGGAACCCTTTATCTGGTGGATAGTTTCGGGTCGCTTTACAGCGAACAGATCGATGCCCTGATGCAAAAGTATCTCAAGATTGCCAAATCTGTCGGCAAGGAGGTCGGAATCCATACCCACAACAACCTGCAACTGGCTTATTCCAATACCATCGAGGCGATCATTCTTGGCGCCAACAGAGTGGATGCCAGCCTGGCCGGGTTGGGGAGGGGGTCCGGCAATTGCCAGATGGAACTCCTGCTCAGTTTTCTGCATAATCCGAAGTTCCGGCTTCGTCCGGTTCTTCAGTGCATTCAGGAACATGTGGAACCCCTGCGGGAAAAGTTGCGGTGGGGTTTTGGCATTCCCTATTTGATCACGGGCTACTTGAACCAGCATCCCCGCGCCGCCATGGAGTTCATGGAAGGGGAAAATCACCGGGATATCGTGAAGTTTTTTGATTCCGTGATGGAAGAAGAGTGATCTGAAAACGCGGGTTTTTCTGCAACATCTTCTGCATGAGGATGATCTGAATTTTTTTTAAAAATTCCTCTTGTCTTTTTTTGAGGGAAAGTGTATGTATAATCCCATGCGTTTTTCTTGGTGGAGAAATTTTCCCCTTTTCTTTTTCTTACTCGTTGGGGCGTCGCAAGTTCCAGCGGTTGGCTTGAGCCCATTGCTTCATGTTTTTACGCCTTTGCCGTCCAGTGGTTTGAATCAGCGCCCCTGTTTGCCAACACCCAACAAGGAGTTGTTGGATGATAACATTCTGAAGTTTGCCGCCACGACCATTACGAATGAGCAATATGGCATGCCAGGGTGGACGCGCGGGCAGGGGTCCCGGTTTCACAAAGGGGTGGATATCCAGCCGGTTCAAGTTGAGCGGGGCCGCGGAACGGTGCGGATTGACTATTACGACGCCAAGGCCGGGCGTGGTTTTTACCGCCGGGAGCCGGTGTTGATTCCGAAGGATGAGATTTATTCGATTTTGGATGGAACAGTTGTTGTGGCCAACAATAACGAAAAACGCAGCGGTTATGGGCGGTACGTGATGATTGAACATCGCTTTGAGAATGGCAGCCGGTTTGTTTCCATGTACGCTCATTTGAATGAGTTGACGGTTTCCGAAGGGACGCCGGTGAAGGCGGGGCAGCGTATTGGGTGGATGGGCGGTTCTTCCTCGAAAGCGGGCGCAAGAAACTATCTGAAAGCGATCCCCCATTGTCATTTTGAAGTGGGCAGGGTGATCGACCAGAATTTTGCGGGCACCCGGCGGGCAAGAGCTCTTTATCCGCCGATGTTGGGAGGCAAGTATGATCCCCGCAATATTCAACCGTACAATCCGGTTGAATTTTTGCAGACCTATCGGGCGGTTCCCCGTCCGGCGGTTCTTGCCGCCAATCTGGATTGAACTTTCTGTCGATTCGTTTCGCTGTTTATTCGTGGAAAGATGTGACGAATACGATGAGTTTTTGAGAAGGGGGGTTGCATCGAAGTCCCTGACAGTCTCCAGTCCAAACAACCAATTGAGGAGGTCCCAATGATTGTCGTTCATGTTTATATCCATGTAAAACCCGGGTGTGAGGAGGCGTTTAGGCGCGCGAGCGAGGAGAATGCCTCTCAAAGCGTGAAGGAGCCGGGAATTGTCCGTTTCGATGTGTTGCAGCAAAGCGATGATCCGGCCCGTTTTGTCCTGGTGGAAATTTACCGGGATGCCGCGGCCCCTGGATTGCACAAGGAAACGGCTCATTACAAGAAATGGCGCGATGCGGTCGAGAGCATGATGGCCGAGCCGAGGAAGAGCGCCAAATACACAAACGTTTATCCGTCCGATCATGAGTGGCGGTGAGGGGGCAGTCTTTGAGTTTGCCACGGCGGGGCGAATCCTTTTTGGGCGTGGAAGGTTGAAAGAGGCGGGATCCGCCGCCCGGACAATGGGCGCCAATGCCATGGTGGTGACGGGAGCGTCGTCCAGCCGGGCGGCGCCTTTGCTGGACTTGCTGCGCCGGGAAAAGATGGAGATTCACGTGTGGCCAACCAAGGGGGAGCCCACTGTGGAAATGGTGAAACGCGGGGCCGGGGAAGCCCTCCGGCGGAAGTGCGGCATGGTGATCGCCATCGGGGGCGGCAGCGTGCTGGCCGCCAATCCGGGGGATCCGCTTGATTATCTCGAGGTGATTGGAAAAGGCCGGCCGATCGAAAATGCGCCGTTGCCTTTCATGGCGATTCCAACGACCGCCGGCACGGGCGCCGAGGTGACGCGCAATGCGGTTTTGTCGTCTCCGGAACATCGTGTAAAGGTGAGCTTGCGCAGTCCTCTCATGTTGCCCCGGGTGGCCCTGGTTGATCCGTTGTTGACTCTGGGGTTGCCACCGAAGATTACGGCGGCGACAGGCATGGATGCCCTGACCCAGGTGATCGAGCCTTTTGTTTCAGTCCGGGCCAATCCATTGGCCGATGCCATTTGCTTGAAAGGTATGACGCGGGCGGCCCGTTCCCTGCGCCGGGTTTTTGAGGCGGGAAACGACGAGCCGGCCCGGGAGGATATGGCGCTGGCAAGTCTTTGCGGAGGACTGGCTCTGGCAAATTCGGGATTGGGCGCGGCGCATGGTTTTGCCGCGCCCCTGGGGGGAATGTTTGACGCTCCTCATGGCGCGGTGTGCGCCGCATTGTTGCCTTTTGTGGTGGCAACGAATATCCGGGCCCTGGAACAGCGCCAACCGGATGGACCAAGTTTGGAACGGTACCGCAAAGTGGCGCAAACGCTGACGGCCCGCCTGGATGCCACAGTGGACGACGGGGCGGCCTGGTTGCGTCAACTCAGCCGGGATCTTGAAGTTCCAGGGCTGAAATCTTACGGGGTCAAGGATGGTGATATTCCCCTGGTGGTGGAGAAGGCTGCGGCAAGCAGCAGCATGAAAGGCAATCCGATCGTCCTGACAAGGGAGGAAATGGCTGCGATCTTGCAGCAGGCCATGTGATGTTTTCAGGGAGTGGAGAATCCGTCCCAATCGATGCCGGGTCTGTCGTAGGCATAAGTCATCTCTCCAGACTTGAACTCCGCGCTGGCCTTGACGTGGCCGTCGGCAAAAAGAACGTTGAGTTGTCCTGAATGGTATTTGGAGATGTAGGCGCGGTTTTGGGCGGTTGAAAACAGGCAGTCTTGGGAGTAGTTGTCCTTGTCGTCGTCGTTGGAACCGGAAAAATGGTATGCCGCGTCGCCGGAGAGGATATAGTTTGAGGGGTAGTTGATGGATTTGCGGGTGACGGGGAAAAACCCTCCATTTTCGATGAAGGCCGCCCGGCTTCCCAGAAAGTAGGAGAAATCATCCTTGAGTTCATCCGGAACGCGGGGGCAGACGAAAATGCGCCGGTCTTTGACGTAGGGGCTGATTCTTTCCATCCAGCCGATTTCGCTTTCGTTTGCGGAGCCCCAAATGCCCGTGCCGATGGCGCGGGGATAATTTTCGTCGTTTTCGTTGGCGTAGGATTCCAGCGCAAAATGGATTTGCTTGAGATTGTTGAGACAGGCAGCCAGACGTCCGCGGTCACGGGCCGCCCGAAGGGCGGGGAAAAGCAGCCCGGCCAACAGGGCGATGACTCCGATGACGACAAGAAGCTCAATGAGCGTAAAAGCCGAAGCCGGAGATGAAGCGCGTTGCGGATTCACAATTCAAAAAGTCTAGCATATTTCATAATGTTTTTCAAACGGCGGATTGGCTTTGGGCGGATTGGCTTTTATTTTTTGCGGGAACCGGGCAGAATGGGCGGATGACCGATCATCCGGACAAACAGGCTGTTTTATTGGTCAACCTTGGTTCGCCGGCATCCTTTGAGACGGGGGATGTCAGAAATTATCTGGATGAGTTTTTGTCCGATCCGCGGATGCTGGACATGCCGGGGGCGGTTCGTTTTTTGCTGGTGAAGGGGCTTATTCTGCCTTTGCGCGCAAAACGGCTTGCCTGCCGATATCGTGAAATCTGGCTGCCCGGGGGGGCGCCCCTGATGATCCACAGCCGGCGGATGCGGGAGCATCTGCAAGACCGTGTCGGGCTGAAGGTTGGATTGGCGATGCGATATGGGGCGCCCTCGATTTTTCAAGCCCTGGCGGATTTTTCGAGCATGGGGGTGGGGAAGGTGCTTTTGATCCCCTTGCTGCCGCATTACGCAAGTTCCACCTATGAGTCGGTGGTGGAGCGGGTGAAGGTTGTTTTGGCGGAGGGAGGATGGCGCATGGAGGTCCGGGCTCAGCCGCCTTATTTTGATCATCCGGCTTATATTGCCGCGCTGGCGGCAGCCGCCCGGGAAGAATTGGACAGGGGATATGACCATTTGATTTTCAGTTTTCATGGTTTGCCGGAGCGGCATTTGAGAAAAACCGATCCGACTCACCGGCACTGTCTGACAGTGGAGCGGTGTTGCGAGATTCCGCATCCCTGCCATGCGACGTGTTATCGCGCCCAAACCCTGGCCACTGCCCGCTGTTTTGCAGCCAGCGTTGGAATCCCGGCAGAAAAGTGGTCCGTGGCGTTCCAATCGAAGTTTGGGCCCGGACGCTGGCTGGGACCGGCGTTGGATGATGAATTGCTTCGCCTGGCTGCAGGGGGGGTTCAGCGGTTGGTGGTGATGAGCCCCTCTTTTGTGACTGACTGTCTGGAAACCTTGCATGAGTTGGATGTTGAGGCCCGGCAGTTTTTTTTAAGGGCGGGTGGAAAAGAGTTTGTTCGTGTGCCATGTTTGAATACTCATCCTGCCTGGGTGGAGACACTCAAAATTTTTGTTGAAGATCAAATAAGGGCTTGACAAAAATCGGCTTGCGTGAGATTGTTGTAACCCTAACGTAATCAAGGGGTTATGGAAATTGCCGATAGAAAAATCATGCCTTTTTCAATTCAAGACCGTATGGGGGAGAAGGGGGGGGCTCATGCGCCTGTCAGGTCGAAGATCAGGGAATTGGCGTTTAAATTGATGGAAAAGGATTCGGTGGTTCCGATTTTTTCAGCCAGTGCGCGAAAACTGATGGAATTGACCGCCAGGGAAGATGTGTCCATGGATGAGGTGGTGGATGTGGTGAGCATGGATCCTGGGCTGGCCGCCAAGTTTTTGCGGCTTGCCAATTCGTCGTTTTACGGGAACAGGAGCATTGCAACCATTGAGGCGGCCCTGTTGCGGATTGGAATGGCGGAGGTGCGCAAGATTGCCATGGCAGCGGCGGCCATGGAGGGAGCGGCTTGTTTTTGGTCGCTCAAGGACGGACAAAAAATGGATGGGAACGATGCGGTGGAGTGGGAGATGTTTTGGACCCACAGTTTGCTGGTGGCCCGTCTGACCGAGGAGATTGCAAATGCGTTTCGTCCGGCCAGCGGCAAGGAGTATCTGGCGGGCTTGCTGCATGACATTGGCAAGCTTTTCCTGGGATGTCATTTCCCCAATGAATTTAAGGCGGCCCTGCAACATTCAATGTCGCGGCACCATGGCGAATACGAGGCGGAAAAACGTCTTTTCGACCTGACCCATGCCGAGGTGGGCTGGGCGCTTTGCGAGAGGTGGAAGCTCCATCGTGAAATCGGGCGGGGCATCCGTTTCCATCACGAACCCAATTCGCCGTTCAACAAGGATCCGATTGATCCGGAGTACCAGCATTTTCTGGCGGATTGCATCGAGGTGGCTGATGGTCTGGCCAATCTATGCGGGGCGAATATTCTTTCTGGTGAAAACACCTCTGATGTCAATTTCGAGAGCCTCCAAGGCTGGCGGGAATTGCACCGCTTTACGTTGCGCGGGGAGGTCGATCTGGATATGGGCGGGGAATTGGAAAACGTCCGGAAACTGATGGGTTCCCTGGGGATGGCTGCCTAGATTTTCCATCAGGCGCCGGCTTCCGTCTGGCCCAATTCGTAGATCGTGAAGCGTTTGATCACGATGTTTTCGCCCAACTCCTGAACCTTTTTGGTCAGGTAATCCTTGATGGTCACGTCCGGATTTTTGATGAATGCCTGTTCGAGCAGGCAGATGCCCGAAAAGTACTTTTCCATTTTTCCATCCACGATTTTGTCGATGATGTTGGCGGGCTTGTCCTTGACCTGGGATTTTGCGATTTCGCGTTCCTTGGCCACCAGATCGGCGGGCGTCTGTTCGCGGGTGATGCAGACTGGTTTGCTGGCCGCCACCTGGAGGGCGATGTCCTTGACGAATTCCTTGAATGAGTCGGTTTTGGCCACGAAGTCGGTTTCGCAATTGACCTCCAGCAGCACGCCGACCTTGCCGCCGGTATGGATGTAGGAGGCGATGAGTCCGTCCTTGGTGGTGCGGGCGGCTTTTTTGCTGGCGGTGGCGATTCCTTTTTTGCGGAGAATCACCTCGGCTTCGGCCACGTTGCCTTTGGCTTCCTCAAGCGCTTTTTTGCAATCCATCATTCCCGCGTTGGTTTTTTCGCGGAGTTCCTGAACCATTTTTGCCGTAATCATAATCGAACTGTGGGTAAAGTGTCGCTTGCAGGGTTTTAGTCGGAGACCGCTTCCAGTTCGGCCTGTTCAGCGGCCGGGGTTGCTGGCGCGGCGGGGGCGGGCGTTTCCTCGGCGCGGGCTTTCTGAGGATGCAGCCGTTCAAAATGCTGCCGTGCCTGGGTGAGTTCCTGCCCGAAATGATTGAGAAGCAGCCGGATGGCGCGGATGCTGTCATCGTTGCTGGGGATGACGTAATCCACAAGGTCGGGATCCGCGTTGGTGTCCACCAAGGCCACGATGGGGATTTTGAGCCGGCGCGCCTCGGAAATGGCGATGTTTTCGTGGGTGATGTCCACCACGAAGAGCGCGGCGGGCGGGCGGTCGAGATTCATGATGCCTTCCAGATTTTTATGGAGGCGGGCGGCTTCCCGTCGAAGGCTGGAGACTTCCTTTTTGCCAAGTTTCTGGAAGATGCCTTCGGTTTCATAACGCCGGATTTCCCTCAGACGGTTGACGCTCTTGCGAATGGTTTGCAGGTTGGTGAGGGTTCCTCCCAGCCAGCGTTCCGTCACGTGGTGCATGTGACATTGTTCAGCCACCTGCCGGACGGATTCCTGAGCCTGTTTCTTGGTGCCGACGAAAAGAACATCCCTGCCGTCCTGCAGGAGCGGACGAAGGAAGGAGAGGGCTTCCTCGATTTTGACGAGGGTTTTGGAGACGTCGATGATGTGAACGCCGTTTCGCGCGTCGAAAATGTATTCGCGCATCTTGGGGTTCCAACGATCGGTTTGGTGGCCGAAGTGGACGCCGGCCTCCATCAAGTCGATAACAGATAGTTCTGCCATATTTTTCTCTGGTTTCACACCTGTCAGGACCATTGCTGGCTGCCTTGAGGCACGGATATTCCGTTGGGGGGTTGGATGTTGCGGTGATCCCGGGGGATCGTTCAGTCCCGGCAAAAGCCGGGACAAATGAGCGCGAAGATTGCCTTGTGACAAACAAGTTGGCAAGCACTAAATCAGAATGTGCTTGTCCTTGGGCGCATGGCAGTTCCGTCGGGTTTTTTGGGTGGGTTTTAGCCTAGAGGGTCAGGAAATTTTAGATTTAGGGCTACGCTGGCTTGCCGAACATCTCAGGGGCGGTTTTATTTTCCCTTTGGATTT
>JAQUAF010000019.1 GCA_028687435.1 Verrucomicrobiia bacterium
TCCGCCAAATGCCGCAAACTCGATCCCATCCCTTTGCTTGTAAAACTCTTGTTGAACGGTTCCCAACCCGTCTCAAAAATTCTTTTCGCCGATTCGGCGTGAGTAAAAAAATGGGCTAAACTGTTACTCAGCCTTTTGTCACAGCACAACCTGCGAAAAAGTCACTTCCCCCTCGCCTTGGCAATACGCGCCAGCAACTCGCCGGCCTGCTCCTGCCTGGGATTTTTGGCCAGCGCCTGCGCCACCTCTTTTTCCGCCTCGTCATACCGGCGCAAATGAATCAGAACCGCCGCAGCTTCCAGCCGCGGCTCGGGAAAATCCGGGGCATGTTTGCTCGCCAACCGGAATGAAAGCAATGCCTCCTCGTACTCGCCCAACGCCGCCAGCGTCCGTCCCCGATTGTGATGAACCAGCACATCCGCCGGATTTCCGCGCAATGCCTGGTTGTAAGCTTTCAACGCTTCCATCTGCAATCCCAGCTTGCCGAGCACCGTGCCGTATTTCGCAAAAAGTTGCGGCGCCTCCCGCCCCAGTTTGATGGCCTCCTGATAATGCTGCCTGGCAGCCACCGGATTCTCCAGGCGGATGTAAAGATCCCCCGCCGCTTCAAAAACCTCGGGTTCCTCCGGGTAATCCCTCATCAGGGCGCGGTAAAGAGGCAAAGCCTCCTTCAACCGGAAACTGCGGGCCACATCATTGGCGCTCTCAAACCGCTTCAAAAACGCCAGGCGCCCCATCGCCGTCTGGGCTGCCGCGTCAATCGCAGCCAGCCGGGGGCCAAAAATCTGCCGGTAAACCGCCGGCTGCTTTTCCAGCCGTTCCACAGCCCGGGCGGCCACCTCATGCGCCTCGTCAAACCGCCCGGAACGCAACAAGGCGTCCGCCAGCGGCCCCTGAACCGCCAGAGACCCCGGATGACTCCGTTCCGCCGACTGCCAGAGAGTGAGGTTGCTCCGCCAATCCGCCAACCGCAGCCAGACCAGGGCCAGCGCCGCAAGACATCCCATCACCGCCGCAGCCATTCCCACCCCGCGTTTTTGCATTGGAAACAGCGCCTCCACCCCCTTCCAACCGGCCAGAATCAGCGCCGGCGCAAAGAAAAGCGCCGCCGGATAGAGAAACCTCTCGCCAAAAACCGCCCCCACCGGCGTCAATAAATTCGACATGGGAAAAATGGCGGCCAGAAACCAGCCTGCCGCCGCCAAAAACCACGGCGCCTGCGCCCGGCGCCGCCAAACCAGCCACAACACCGCCAGCCAGCTCGCCGCCAAACCCGCAGTCATCCAGCCGCCGGGCAACGGATGCACATCATGATAAACACTCAATCGGAACGGCCACAGCCATACCCCCACATATTGCCACAGCAACCACAAGGCCGTCGTCACACGCGATGGAACGGAAACCACTCCGGTGAATGCCGACAGGGCCGGACGCCAGCCCACCACCATGGACCGCCCCCACCAGAAAAGGACCGCCACTCCCGCCGCCAAAATCCCCGCCGCCACCCAGAAACGCCAGGACCGCCCCCTCCAGCCGGCGCTCTTCTCCAGCCAGCCCGGGAAACTCACCACCAGCACCCCCGCCAGCGCCGGCAACATCAGCCAGTTCTCCTTGCAAAGCATGGACAGAATCCAAAAAACGCCGAAGAGCATCCCTCCCACCCCCGCCGAATACCGCGTCAAAACCAGCAACCCCGTCAACCCAAAGGCCATCCCCATCAAATCCGCCCGCTGCGCCACCCACGCCACCGCCTCCGTACAGGCCGGATGCACCGCAAATAACATGGCCGACCAGAATCCCAGCCAGCGCCCCGCTCCCAACCGCCGGAGCAACAACAAAAACAGACAGGCATTCAGCGCATGCAACCCCATATTGGTCAGGTGAAACCCAAACGCCTCCCGCCCGCCCCCTCCCCAAACGGCATGATCCACCCGGAAACTCAGCGTCACCAGCGGACGATAAAGCCCCTGCTCCGGGTGCCCCGGCGAATAAGGCTCCGAAAAAATCCTCCCCAAATCCAGCGGCCCCGCAACCAGCGGATTCCTGACCACGTAAAACTCGTCGTCATAGACAAAACCATTGAACAACGACGGCCCGTACGTCATCAAAGCCGTCAAAATCAGCACAAAAATCTCCACCCGTCTCCAAAGCGCGCTTTTCTCCACTTGCATGCGCCGATGTTGCATCCTCCCGCCCCGTCTGCAAGGAGAATCTCAGATGAAAAGTTACTGACATTGGGCGCTGCGGCCTCAGCCCCCGGCGGCGCCCGGATTCATGTTGACCAATAATTTTGGCAGCAGTTGCGCGCAGTAACCGCATTGGCGGCACCGGTGTTTGCACCGGCTGGTGACCTCAAACCAATCCGGGGGAAACCGGGTGTTGTCCAGAATACTGCTGGTTCATCGTCGCCTCCGTGGCCGCCTACGCCTTTGTCACCCCTTTCATGTGACCAAGGCGGCGCCTCGCCTCAATTACCCTCTCTCATCCGCCACCCCGGACAGGGGCAGCCGGATTGTAAAGGCAGTTCCCTTCCCCGCCTTGCTTTCCACCTGAATATCGCCATGATGCTTTTTCACAATGCCATACGCGATCGAAAGCCCCAATCCGGTCCCTTTGCCAACCGGCTTGGTGGTGAAAAACGGGGTGAACAGCTTCGAAAGGTTCTCCTCCGGAATGCCTGCCCCCGTGTCGGCAATCCGAATCACGATCTGGCCGTTCTCCACGCCGGTTTCAATGGTGATCGTCCCTTTTTCAGATATGGCGTGGGAGGCGTTGATCAGCAGATTCATGAACACCTGGTTCAATTGGCCCGGATGACAGCGAAGCGGGGGCAGCGTTCCCAGTTTTTTGCGGATCTCACACTTGTACTTCAGCTCGTTCCAAATCAATTTGAGCGTGGCCTCGATCCCCTCGTTGAGATTCGCCTCCTTGATATCCGCCTCGTCCAACCGCGCAAAACTCTTCAACCCCGTCACAATCTCCTTCACCCGGCGGGTTCCCTCCAGCGACTCGTTCACAAGCAAATCGACATCCTCCAGAATGAAGCTGACATCCTCCCTCTTCCTCAACTCGCCGATCTCCCTCAGGATCTTTTCCCCCTCCCCTCCCGCGCCGTCCCGCGAAACCTCCAGGTATCTTTCGTGAAGCGCCAGCAACTTTTTGAGCGTTTCAATGTAACCGCCCAAAGTCCCAAGGTTGCTGTTGATGAACCCCATCGGATTGTTGATCTCATGCGCCACGCCGGCGGCAAGCTGGCCCAGGGACGCCATCTTCTCGGACTGCAAAAGCTGAGACTGGCTGTCATGGAGATGACGGTTGGCTTCCGCGAGATCCCTCATGGTCTTGAGCAGTTCCCCTTCCGCCTTTTTCTGCGCGGTGACATCACGCACCGTTGACTGAAGAAACGGCCCCTGGCCGCCTTCGATTCGCGACAGCAAAACAGTGCACGGAAATTCGGTCCCGTCCTTCCGCACATGCGTCCACTCAAAGAATTGAGCCCCCGTTTCCATCGCCCTCTTGATCATCTCCCTCTCCTTGGCGGCGGACAGGACGCCTTCCGGCTGATATTCGGGCGATAAACGCGAAACCGATAGCATCGCAAATTCCCCTTCATCCCGGCAACCAAACATTTTGACCGTAGCCGGATTGCCGGCGATAAAAAAACCGTCGGACGACAACAACATGATGGCGTCCTTTGAGTCCATGTACAATGCCCGATAACGGCTCTCGCTCTCCCTCAACGCCCGCTCGATCCGCTTATGCTCCGTGATATCGGTATGCAAGCCGACCAGCCCCAAAATCTTCCCGCTCGGATCCTTGATTGTGTATGCCCTCAACCAAATATCCAAAAGCCGGTTGTCCCCCCCCTTCATTTTCACCTGCCCAATCCATGGTTCTCCCCGCATGATTGTGGCAAAAACCTCCTTCCCCGCCTTCTCATCAGCATAAATGGTCGATGGAGGACCTTCGGCGCCATCAACCTGGCTGGCGGTCAGGCCAAACAATTTGGTGAATGCCTCGTTCTGGTAATAGTGCCTCCCCTCGGGCGTTGACATCCCTATGGCGTCCGAGGAACTGTCAACCGCCTTCTTGAAATAAAGCAATTCCTCCTCCGCTTTTCTGCGCGCGGTGATGTCGCGGCACAGCGCGATGCTGCGCAACTTGCCGCCAATCCTTGCCGCCGTCGCATTGACATCGATTGGGATGATATGATGGTCGCGGTCAATGTAGCTGACCTCCAGATTTTTGGTCACCCCCTCCTTGAAACACCTTTTTATTTCCAGAAGATTGTTTTCCTTCTCCGGATCAGCCGTCCACTCGGCAACGCTCCGTCCAAGAATCTCGCCCAATTCGCGATGCCCGGACAACCGGACATAGGCCGTATTCGCATCCATCACCCGCCCCTCCATGTCGAGAACCACGTAGCCGGTCCCGGTCATCTCGATCAACGCGCGATAAAGCGCCTCTCTTTCCCTCAGGCCCGCTTCATCGCCCCCCTTTCCCGGTGGCGCGTCGGCATCTTTTTTCATTGTCCCCCCTCCTCCGGCGTCACCCGGGTCAGATGATCGGCGCGATCATGAATGAAAAACGACACCGCCAGCGAGATCACGGCCAGAATCACACAGATGACGAAAATCCCCCGGTATGCGGCCATGGGATAAATCACCGCCGCGGCCGTTGCCACCGTCTCGTTGCGGAACAGATCCATCACGCCACCCGCCACGGTGACCAGCGCCGCGATCCCCACATAACAAACCCCGTTGAACAACCCGATGCTGGTGCCCATCGCCTCGTCGGAACTCAAATCCCGCATGGCGGCGCAAAATACGATGTTCGACGCCGCCGAGAGCGCAAAAAACAGACAAGCCCATTGCGCAACCCGGTCATTCATCCCCGCAGACAACCCGATCAGCATGGCCATGGATGCTAACAAAGTCAGGATCGTAGCGCAAACAAGAATGGGACGCCGCCGGTTTCCCAAAAAACGCGTCAGCAACCCGGCGCCAAACACCCCGCACATGCAGATCAGCATCATCGCAAAAGTCAACCCCGCCGCCTTCGCGGAAGTCAGATGAAAACAATCGGAAAGCAGCTTTTTCCCAATATTCGCCTGGATCAGAAAATAAAGGGAAAAGGTGATGGCGCCGGACACCATCACCGGAGCCGCCCGCCAGTTGGTCAAAACCGCCTTGAGAGGTCCCAGATTGAAGGAATCGGCCGGTCGGCGAAACAAGCCGCTTCCCCTCAACAACACAACCGCCGCCGCCAGCAACACCACCGACACACCGCTCAACACCCCAAGCGCCGTCCGCCAGCCCAGGCCGTTCACCAGACGTTCGAGCGGAAAAGTCCCCACCAGTCCGCCCGCGTACCCGACGAAAATGGCCGCCCCCAAAACCGGCGCAAAATCCTGTTCGTGAAACAACTCGTCCACCATCTTCACCACGCTGATGAAAATCAGGCTGCATCCCAATCCCACCAGTCCCCGGGCCGCGTACAAAAGCCACAGGGAATGCGACAGCGGAAAAACCACCCCGCCGATGTTCATCAACACCGCGCCTGCCAGGAAAACCCGGGCGCCTCCAAAATGATCCGCCATCATCCCCACAAAAACCTGCATCCCCCCGTAGATGTAAAGATAAATGGCCCCCAGCAACGCCACCTGCCCGGCGGTCAGCTTCAAATCCGTCTGGATCTCGTCGAAAATCGTCCCCGGCACCGCCACCCGGTGAAAAAAGGCAAAAAAATACGACCCGCTCATCACCCCCAAAACAACCAGACCCTTGCGGTTCTTCCTCGCGAATTCAAGCAGTTGCCTCACCGCAAAATCTTAGGAGAAAGGCCGATGAAAGCAACGGCGAAAACACCCCGCCTTTTTCCCATGGGCCGGTCCTCCATCCAATCTTGATGTTCAGAAATTTCAATGTTTGCTGGAAAAGGCGGTGCAGGAGCCCCGCCTGCGTGGCCAAAGCCACTTCCGCCTTCGCCCGAACGCTTCGGCGAGACAGGTCGGCGCGGCGACGGCCCGTCCTCCATTCATTTCGCGATAAATGGAGGGCGGGGCTCCCGCACCGCCTTGCCGGTTTTCTGCATCGTGCACTTGTCTCGCCAGCTTGTGACGCCGAAGCGCTTGGGCGAAGGCGGATCGAGCAGTTGCCAAGCCCTGGGCCTGGCTTAATTTAAATCACTCCTCCACCAACACCACCTTGTATGTTTCCATCGGCCCAATCTTCAACGTTCCACCCTGGCGGCCAAACGCCCCGCTTCTTTCCCGTCCGCGCTCCGGCGAGTAAAGGGCGTATCTCCTGTTTCCCGCAGCCGCGGCTGAAAATCTCACTGTCACGCCGCCTTTCATTTTCTGTTCATTCCTGTAATTGATCAGATGAAGCGCATGCCTCCCGCCAGGCAGCCGCCTCCAGTTGGCTATCACCCCTTGGGGGGCGGCGATCTCAAACGGCAGGTTCTCCGGCCCCAACAGTTTTTTAACGCCTCGCTCAACCCCGGCATGCGCTTTGGGCAATGAAACCGCAATGGTGTAAATCCAACTCTTCGCCTCATCGAGATCAACCTTCTCCGGCGAGTCAGGCCAGTGAATCACCCGGGGATGGCTCAAAATCTTTTGAAAGGCGTTGAATTCCCGTTCCAATCCATGCTCATTGAATACCCCGCTTTCGCCCGTCAGCAGCAGCGCCCCGCCGTTCTCCACATGTTTGATCACCCTCCGGACAACAACATCCGGCAGACATCCCTGCCCCGCAAGAATCAACAACCGGTAATTCCCGGCGCGCTCAAGATGTTCCGCGAAAACAATGTCGTACGGAATGTTCGCCCTCGTCAGAATCTGCTCCATGCCCGTCGCATGCATTGACGTTTCCTGGCTCCGATAGGCAAACGACTCGAACGAATGCAGAAGGGCCGCCCGGGCTTCCGTGACGGCGCCTTCATAAAGCTCCCGGTGATTTTTCATGAAATCATTGTGTTCACGCAAAGGCCGCGCCAGTTTGGAATCGTCAATCACCAGTTGGTCGCCCCTCGTGGTCCGCATCGCCCAGTTGGTTCCCGCAATGCCGCCAAACGCCGCCGCCTCGGCCAGGCTCAACGCCACCTCCTCCGGCCGCCCGGGACAGCGCAGTTCATCCTTCCTTCCGCGTTTCCATGTGGTGGGAACCACATGGTAACCGCAATTCTCCGCCTGCTTGAAACCGCTGATCTGGGTGATCAGCTTGTCCCCGTCAAAAGAGGGAAAATTGCCGTTTTCCGCAAACATCAGGTCGGTGTACCGTCCGCAGGACGCCGCATGAACGCTCAGATTATTCGCCCAACCCAGCGCTCTCGGATACGCAGGATTGGTCAACATGCACAAATCCGGATTGATGGACTTGATGAATAAATACAACTCTTTCCACGCGTTCGTCAGCGACTCCACCCGAAACCGGATCCATTCCTGATAAAGAGGATCGCTGATGCAAACATCGTCCCGGTTTTGAGGCGGAAGCTCGACATGCGAAAAATCAACAAACCCCATGCGCCGTTCATCCCTCACCTCCCGGCGCAAAAACCCGCGAAAAAGCTCTTTGCACCGGTCGCAATAACAAGGATTGGCATAAGCGTTGTCGAAATGAAAACCATCCAGCCCCGCCCACTCCGCTCCATGACGGACAACCTTTTTCAGATAATCAATAAACTCTTTGCTGTTCACACATGGCGACCATCGATAATAAGCGCCGCCCCAGTCATTCAGCGTCCCGTCCCGCCGCCGTTGAATCCAGCCGGCCGCGCGGGGTTCCTCGGCCAGAAAAGTCTCGTAATAAATCGAGCGAAACTGGGTGTAACCCAACACCCGGACGCCGTGTTCATGACATCGCGCCGCAAAATCGCGAATAATCTCCATTTCCTTTTGCTCGGCCTTCAATCCAAAACCCTTGAAAAAATGGGTGACCGCCAGATTGATCCCCAACCCCTTCATCTGCCGGATCGTTTTTTCCGCAAAAAGCCGGTCATGCCACCGCGAGGCCCATTCCGAATCCCCCAGAAAAACGGGATGATGCCCCCCCAGCCGCCGCCGCGCGGCAAGAGGTTCCCACCCCCAAAAAGCCCAGCGCAAATTTTCCGGTTTGATCCATTCGGGACGCAACGCCAGAGGATCCATCATTGACAGTTTTTTGTTTTTCATAAGCATTTTGTTTTTTGATAGGCACAAAGGCGCTGAGGCACTCTGGGCACTAAGGAATGGGATTGGCAACCAAACATATATATTGATAGATGAAACGGATTTTTAAAATCGTTGATGATTTCAATCTTTGTTGGAAATCTTTCCTTAGTGCCTCAGTGCCCCGAGTGCCCCAGTGCCTCAGTACCTTAGTGCCTCAGTGCCTCAGTGCCTTAGTGTCTTAGCGCCTGCATTTCAAAACGTGCACTCCCACAAATACCCCGCGCGATGGGCGGTGTCCGTCTCTCCGATTAAAAGGGTCCGTTCCCCGGCAAAACACATGTCGTGTCCGATGAACAACGGTTCGCCGGTGGCGGCGTCGCGAATCCATCCCAGATCCTCAAACCTCCCGCTCTTGCGATCATGGGCGAAAAGATGACAGTTCCCCTTGAACCCCGCGATGCCGTAAAGGCGCCCGTCCGGCCCCGGCGTGATCGCCGGAATGCGCGTGTCCTCGACCGGCTTGCCCAAATCCTCCACCTTTCCACTCACCGGATCAAGCCGGTCCAGATTCCCAAAACTTTCCCCGATATAAAGATACCCGTCCCCGCCGTTCACCATCGAATCGATCGGCCCCGCTCCCGGATACATCAGGTTGCACGACTCCTTGGTTCTCGGCAGGGCATGGTGATGATACTCGATTTTATCCTGATCAGGATCGTAACGGAATAAATTGTGGGAACGGCAATTCCATGTCGCCCAGTACCCGCCCCGGTCGTCCAGCGCGATGATGTGCGGAATGCTTCCCATATAATCGACCCGCCTGTTGCGCCGCGTCTTCAGATCGAAAACAAAAAAATTGAAAACCGGATAAGTAAAACCGTAAACCAACCCGCGATCCTCATCCACCGTGATGGTCTGGATATAATCATGCGGAACCGGTATTCCCAAAAATTCGTACTGGCCGGTTTCGGGATCGACAATGAAAATCCGCCCCCCCGCGCCCTCCGCGCGCTGATCCTCCCGATGCAGGCAGGCGGTCGCCCCCATCACCCGTCCGTCCCGCATGCGATGCAGCGAACGATGGATCTTGATCTCGAACTTCTCGCTCACCTCCGCGTATTTCAGACATCGAAACCGCTTCGTCTTGCAGTCAAACTCATACATCAAATCCGTGTCAAACGCGGTAAGACCGCAGACAACACTCCCCCTCGCCGGCATATGAGCCAGCGAGGTGAAGGAAATGAGGTTGTGATACCAGTCGGGATTCGACACGAAATCCCGGTAACCCAGCGTGGACAACGGCACGGCCACCGGCTGCTGGAGCTTGCGAAGTTGATATGCGGTTGTTTTCATCATAAGTGGACAAACCAATCAGATACAGGGTTGTGCTGCTTTATATTGTATTTCCAGAGCCATCCCATAATTTTTCAGAGATTGCTCTCGCCTCGTCGAAGCCTTCGGCGCAGCACGGGTCCCTTTTTCCCAAACCTCGCAATGACCTCCAAAATGTCATTGCGAATCCCGCCACGGCGGGAGCAACAGGGGGTGAAGCCCTTCGACTTGTCGCTCAGGGTGGTGAGCGGAGTCGAACCACAATCTCCGGATTCTTAATCTCAGCTTTTGGCATTTTGCGGGATTCCGCCTTGGACAGCGATTGGACGGCGGCATTCACGCGCTTGATCCACGAATCCTTGTCATCCTTTTCCCTGACCGTTTCCATCGAAACCCCCAATGCGCCCATCAAATCATGGCGGGGACTGAAAATCGGCGCAGCCATGCAGAAGGGACGACTCTCTGTGGGAAACAGCACAAATCCCTTGCGCCGGGATTGCTCCAGAAAATCATCCAGCCGCTTCAGCGTTTTCCAAAGATGGGCGCCAAACTCATCGAACGGATGCCGCTGGCGGTAGGCATTCCTTTCCGCCTCGGGCCAAAAGGCCTGAAAAACCAGGCTGGCGGCGGTCGTGTAGGGATTCATGACCCGCCCCTGGGGTTGCTGCAGCATTCCCGGCAACTCCGGACTCATCCGCAACACGTTCAGAATCTCGCCATTCACGGATTCCGTGACAGTCACCGTGGCGCCCGGCAACCGTTCAAAAACATCCTTGACCACTCTCGCCAATTCCTGACGAAAAACCCGTTTTTGCTGGATTTCAACCAACTCGAAAAACGCCAGTCCCAACTCATAGCGGATGGGATGTATTTTCTTTTGCAAAAAACGGCCGTTCACAAGCGTCCGCGCCAGATTATGCGCAGTGGACGGCTGGACTTCCAAACGCCGAGCCATCTCCTGGAGCGTCACCCCCGCCTCGGAACGCCCCACCATCTCCAGGATTTGCAAGCTTCTTGCAACCGATTGAACAAGATCACTGTTGGACATAATTTTGATGAATAAAAATTCTATTAAGATGAATATATTCCATCCCGTGAATTTGTCAAATTTTTTCGCCCGCCAAAAACTGGATTCCCGTTTTCACGGGAATGACGGAAAGATTGAGGACAACGGAAAACATCCGCAACTGCCTGGCCCCCCGTCATTCCCTCGGACACGCATAGGCGTCAACCTATCCGGCCAAAAACAATCCGCCACACGTGTTGGGTTTTTCCTCTAAAAAATGCCCGCCGCCGGTTGACAATGCATGAAAACCGGACTACTTTATTCCAACTGACTGGTTGGTGTTTTTGCAGCCTTGGATTCTGCATCAAACTTCAGCATTCTTGATGCAATTTGCGGGTAAAACATTCCATCCCCTCACACTCATCCATGAAAGAACTGCCTTTCCTGATATTGATTTCACTGGCTGCCCGGATCGCATTGGGCGCTGAAACCGGCACGCCGCCAGACAGAAAGCCAGGGGAGACCGTTCATCTCCGGGATTGCGGCGCGGCGGGCGATGGCAAGACCGATGACACCCCGGTCATGCACAAGGCATTGCAAATGGCCAGATTGGGAAGCGGAACACTGTTGATTCCCCAAGGCGATTATCTGATCGGCGCCCTCACGATTCCCGATGAAATCACCCTCCAATTCGGCAGGGGAGGACGACTCATCGTCAAACCGGGAGAAAAACTCACCATGGACGGAACGATCTCCGCGGGGATCACTCCCATTTTCGAAGGCGAGGTGGCGGGGCGGTTGAAAAATCCGGCGGTTTATCCCCAATGGTTCGGCGCCAAAGGCGATGGGAACAACGACGACACCCTGGCCTTGCAGCGGGCCGCAAACCTGGCCATGAACTCGGCATCCAGAACCCTGCTGATCCCGGAGGGACGGTATTTCTGGCGGGGCAAACTGGAAATCCGATGCAACGTCCAATGCATGGGAACGCTGGTGAAAAAAATCGGACTGGATCCCTCAAAGACGAAAAAATCAACCATGAGCCATTTGACGTCTTACCACCCCATGACCAACGCATGCATCGAAGTCAAATCCGATGCCCCGGAGATCAAACTGGCGCCTCAATCATTTTACGGCATCAAGGAAAACGATTTCAAAGTTCCGAATCATGAAAATCTTCCCCTTGAAAACGATCCGAAAAAAACGGCAACATTGGAAACCGGCGGCACCCTGAGTTTCAAAAGCACGGATTTTTTCACCTCGCGCAACAACAACAAAGGCGATGAGTGGTACGACAAGGTGGATATCTGCCAGGTGGTTTCAACCCGCGGCGACATTCATCCTGAATTTGTCTTTTCCTATGCCCCGCCTTCCCGCACCACCCCCTGGAACAAAGATCTCCTTTATAAAAAAGGCGATTACTGCGAATCAAAAGGCCTGATTTACAAGGCCACATGGCCCTCCGGCCCCGGGGCGCAGTACACCCATCCAAGCTTTGGAAAGGTGGAAATCGGCCCCCGATCGCCAGAAAACTGCGAAGAGGAAAACGCCTCCCGGCTTTATGAATATCAATATTCCAATGGCGCCAGGGACAGCATCGTGTTATGGCGGAAAGTCCATCTGAGCGTGTCATACACCCTTCCCCAACGTCCGATTGAAATCAACGGGTTGCAGGTGGAAATATCCGGACCGCCTCCGGACGGCGAATACAAACGCATTGAGAATTGCGGCGTCTTGTATGTGAAACGCAGCAATGCAACCTTCAACCGCGCCAGCATCGTTTCAAAGGATAAATTCATGATGCTCAACCAGATCTGCAGTGTCAGCGACTGTTGCAACACGACCTTCAATGACTGCATTTTTTCCGGCGCCACCTATCACGGCCTGGGATACAACATCACCAATTATAACTGCGCCAACCTGTCCTACAACCGCTGCATCTCGACCAACTGCCGCGACGGCATGGCTGGCAGACACGGCAAGAACATCACCATCCAGGGAGGACAATTCAACCGGATTGACGACCATTACGGGCGGAACTACATCATTCGCGATGTGGACATGCATGCGGTTTCGACAATGGTTCCCGGGTACTGCACACCCGCCGCGGATGTCAGAAAATGGCGGTTTGTTCCAACCATGGCCTTTGCGTTCAGCGGAAGCAACGTCCGGGTCGAAAACTGCCGGGTTTACAACTGCGCGGGATTGCTGGCGGGACGCGGAGACGGCGGTTTTTACGGAAATATCGTTATCAAGGACGTCGTCATTCAAAACCAAGGGGATGCCACCGTATTTTCCGATTATGTCGATCCAAAATTCGACTATATCCACACGGTTCCGACCCCGGACCGGGTGATTTTGGAAAACATCCGCATCAATGAACCGCACAGGCTCACGCTGGGCGTCACCGGCTTTGAAAATCTCGGCTACGGCCCCATTGAGGCGCGGCATTGCGGCCCCATCGGCCAGGTTTTCGGACGAACACAAAACTTCTCCTTTGCCCATTGCCGCTTCAAGGACACGGCTTTCAAATGCCCGGCGGATCAAGGTTTTCTTTTCCAGAACTGCGTGTTTGACGGCGAAACAAAGGGAATCACCCCGATCCAAATGGAAAACGGCTCCGGAAATCGCATCTTGAAAAAAGACGGAGCAGCAACCAACATGGGACAGACAGGCGGACAGACGGAAACCTCAAGGCCGCCAGCCGCCGCAAAAGGCGGTCCGGCGGAAGACGGGAAAAAATAACATGCCCATCCTCAATAAATGCCGCGCATTCACGCTCGTGGAGCTTTTGGTCGTCGTGGGAATTTTATCCCTTTTGGCCGCCCTGCTCATGCCCGCTCTGAAAAGCGCCCGGGAAAGCGCAAAACAGGCCGTCTGCATGAACAACCTCCGCCAGATCGGGCTGACCTTCAACCAGTACGCCGCCGACAATGAGGGTGTTGCGGTGCTCATGATGCATCATCCGGGTTTCAGCCCCTCTTCATCCGGATGGGGCAATTATTTGTATGGCAAATTGGGAAACGTCAAATATCTCAAGGATTACCGCATCGCCCATTGTCCCGCCGGCCCCCTCACCAACATCCAGACAAATCAGAATTGGGTTTCCTACACCTATGGCTGCAAACAAAGGGTTGTAACCGACGAAAACAGCTTCATTCCCGATGACACTTATAACGCAAGCAACACGGCTTTTGTCAATCTGGCCAATGTTCGCGCCCCGGCCGATTATCCCATGCTGGTTGATTCCTTGAATCCCGCCAACAACTATCAGACCTATATCGCCCGCATCACCCCCAATTCCACCTTGGGAGGGGTCCATCTCCGCCATGGCGCCTGCGCGATGACCCTTTTTGCGGACGGTCACGTGGAGCTTTGCGATCCGGCGCGTCTGAAAAGCATCGGATTCAACAAAGGATTTGCAAAAGACGGAAACCTGGTGACGTTCTAGCGAGGCTTTGCCTCAGACCGACCCGCCTTCATCCGACCGCGGCGAGGCGGGCAAAGCAAAACCTCGCAATTCAAAAGTAAAAATTCAAAACACAGCCATCCCACAATTTTGCAAAAGACAACCTTCAACACCAAAAGAGAGAATCAATCCATGATGAATGAAAATCCATTCCAGGCAGAGGGCCAATGGCTCAAGGGAAACACCCACACGCACACCACTGTTTCCGACGGCGACTTGAGTCCAAAGGACATGGTCGAAAAATACAGGGAAGCCGGCTATGATTTTGTGTTCATCACGGACCATGACCGCCTGACGGATGTCTCCGGCCTGTCCTCCGGAAGCTGCCTGGCCCTGCCGGGCGAGGAAGTCACGTGCGATCGAGTGAAAACCGGCGGGCTCTACCATATTGTGGCGCTGGATATCAAACGCGAAATCCCCCTTGCCCACGCAAGAAAGGCGCAGGATGTGCTTGATGAGATCCGGGCGCAAGGCGGGGAGGCCATCATTGCCCATCCGCATTGGTCGGGAATGGTGCCCGAGGACATCACACGACTCAACGGATACATCGGCTTGGAGGTGTTCAACACCAGCTGCCATTATTGCATCGGCAAGGGACATTCCTCCGGTTACTGGGACCAGCTCCTGTTGCTGGGCAAAAACCTCCTCGGCTTTGCGGCGGATGACGCCCATTACCACTTCAATGATCTCCGTCCCAACGACGCCTGCGGCTCATGGATCATGGTCAAGTCAAAAGCCCGGACCAAGGAGGCCATCATGGAGGCCATCAAAAAAGGGTTGTTCTATTCCAGCAACGGCCCCGCCATCGAGAGGATCGAGATTCGCGATCAGACCGTTTTCGCGGACACCTCGCCCTCCAAAATCATCAATGTGATCGCCAACGGCCCCAAGGGCAGAAGTTACACCGCCAAAAAGGGCGGCGCGTTAACCCATGTCGAATATAAGATCAGCGACGAAAAATATATCCGTGTCGAATGCCACGACGGACAAGGCGGAACCGCATGGAGCAATACCGTGGTGATGAAGGAACCATTCTCATGAAAACCCTTCCCCGCACGGCGACTGGCTGCCGCCGCAACTCCGCCGTTTTCACGATCGCAAAATTGTGCGCGGCCGCGATCCTCATGACATGCGGCTGCACAGACAGGAACGGCCATCCAAAAGCCCCTCAATCAACATCCCGGGTTGTCCCAAAAGAAAGCGCTCAAGAAGTCGCTCAAAATGCCTCCGCAGCCGCGCCGCAGCCCATCACGGACGCCCAAAAAACAGACGCAAACTGGCCGGAACGAATCCGGCGGGATCATCCGCGGCTGTTTTTCAACCGGGACACCTGGCCGGCCGTCAAGGCGCGGGCATTGAATGAAAAAGCGGCCGAATGGCAGAGGCTCAAGGAACGGGCGTCATCCCCCAAGCCGGAAAAACCGTGGTCAAACGTCCCCGCCCCCAAACAACGTGAGGGAAGCGAAGTGGCGCCGGGCGACTGGGGATACGCCGCCGCGCGGCTGGCGCTGGTCCAGCGTGTGGAGCCCGATCCCGCAAGGCTCAAAAAAATCAAGGACATGCTTTACGCCAGCCTGGATTATTACCGGGCCTGTTACGCGGACAATCAAGCCGCCAGTTGGTATGGCTGGACGGGCATCTGCTGGCTCTCGGCCATGGATTGGATTTGGGATGAATTGAGCGCGCAGGAACGAAATGAGTTGGGCAAGGGCATGCTGGAACATGTTGACGATATTCTGAACAAACCCAATGTTCTGCGACGGCACAGCAGCAGTCCCAACACCGGATTTTATGGGGAAGGGACCATCGTTTGGTATGCGGGCCTGCTCCTTTCAAGAGAAGGGATCGACGATGAACGGGCGGCTGCGTTCCTGCAACGCGGATATCAGGATCATCAGAAGATGCTCAAATTCCGCGCCGAAATGGCCGGAAAGGATGGAGGCATGAGCACCCCGGTGGCGGGATATTGCATGGCCGCCTATCCTTACGCTGAATGGAACTTTTTTCACACCTGGCAATCGGCGTTGAATGAGGACTTTTCCGGACAGTGGCCCTATCCAGGATTGTTTCCAAATTATGTGTCCTGGAACTGGCTGCCGGACAATCATATCTTCGGCTATGGCGACGATCACCATGAAGCCAACAGCCTGAAGGGAACCCTCAATGACCTGTATGTCCACATGTCGCAGATCATCCACTTTTATCAAAAAAACAATCCGGAATGGGCTCAAATGGCGGTCATGGTTCGGGAAAAAACCTCCGGCGCAAAACCATGGTTCATCTTTCCCGCTTATCCGTTCATTACAGACGATCCAAAGGCGGCAAGCTTTCCCCCATCCGCCCTCCGGCTTCCAACCGCGCGATATTTCAAAAACTTTGGCCATGTCATCATGCGTTCCGGACAGGGGCCGGACGACACTTACGCCTTGTTCGCCTGCGGCGGGCTCAATGCCACTCACCGGCACTACGACAACACGCATTTCACCATCTATCGGAAAGGTTTCCTGGCCCTGGACACCGGCACAAGGGATGGAAACACGGACAACCTGCAAAATTATTACTCCCAAACCGTCGCTCATAATTGCGTGATGATCAGGATGCCGGGCGAACCGCCATCGCCCTATTGGAACGGGCAGGTTTATGGACAGGATGGCGGTCAAAACAAAATTCTGGGGGGCAAAGTGACAGCGTTCGAAACCGGTCCGCATTACACTTATGTGGCGGGCGATGCCACCGGCGCATACTGCCCGGAAAAATGCGGAAAAATGCTGAGACAGTTCATCTTCATTCCCCCATTCCATTTCGTGGCGCTGGACCGGGTGGCATCGACCAAGGCCGAATATCCCAAGCGCTGGCTGCTGCATCATGCCAATGAACCCGAATTGCTGGCTGAAAAGACATGGCGGAGCGACCAGGCGGAAGGCCGGATCTATTGCCGCACCCTTCTGCCCGGAGACGCCACCCTGGAAAAAATCGGCGGTCCGGGAAAGGAATTTCTGGCGGATGGAGTCAACTATTCCATCGACGCTCCGCCATCCAAACTTCTTATCGATCAAAAATACGTTTTAAAAACGTCAAGAAAACACAAAACCGGCGAGGTTCCCGAACTGGTGGGCCGGTGGCGGATGGAAATCAAACCGGGAACACCCCGGCAAACAGACCTGTTCCTTCACTTGATCCAAGTGGGCGATAAAAGCCTTGAAAAGATGAACGATGCGCAACTGACAAATGAAAATGGACGCATCAAATTGCAATTTGCGTCCGGGACAAGGGAGGTTTTCCTGGAATTCAACGCGTCGGATGAATCCGGGGATCGCATCAAGATCACCGAAACCGGCAAAACCCTGGCGGACAAGGAACTGGCCCGGGACGTCATGCCCCAGGAAGGACTGGCTTCCCCGCAACCATGAGATTTTCGAAAAACAACCATGAACAACCGCTCTCCACGCTCCGCTGATCTTTCCACCCCAAAGCCCCCCTTTTCCCTGAACAGGTCTTTCACGGCCTCAACAGTCTGCCTTTTAAAGGGAAAACCATACGAAAACCCGGACCATCTCTTTTCCATTTTAAAGGATGTTCCGGAATCGGCAAAACTCGTGGTGTTGCCCCACATGCCGTTCCTCGAATGCGCCCCGGCAGGCATGGCCAGGACGACAATCCCTTTCAAACAATTCGCGCGAAAAAGAAAAATCCACATGGCCCTGTCGCTCGTGGAACGAGCCGGCGGCGGAAAATACCACACAGCCCTGTTGATCGACGACAAGGGCGGCATCCTGGGCGCGCAACGGAAAACCCACAGGCTGTTCAATGACGACATGAAAACCGGGGATGATTTGCCCGTGTTCGACACGAGTCTCGGAAAAATCGGCCTCACGATTGGCACGGATTTTTACTTTCCCGAGATTTACGAGGTCTTGAAAATGCGCGGGGCGGAAATCATCACCTGGCACAGTTATCCCGAACCCTTCAGGGAACACAGCGCATGGATGCCGCTGCTTTCCGCCAGGTGCATCGACAGCCGCTGCCACTTGATCACCGCCATGTACGCGGATGAAAAAACCTATCTGCCCAACCGTTACAAGGAAGGATGGCCGGGGTCGCCTTGGGGAAGAAGCATGGTGTTGAACCGCGTCGGAGTCCCCCTGGCGGACACCGGCTACGCGGAAGGATGCGCATCCGCCAGAATCTTTTTGGACAAACGGAAAAAAAATGTTTTTCCGGACGACCCCCGGGACGAGAACATTTTCATTGTCAGCTCCTATGGCGACCGGAAATCCCTGTCGCCCATCACCCGGACCCATCGCCAACTGAACGCTCCGGCCATCGCGCGCAGAAAACGCCAATGCCGGATTGCCGTGGCAACGGTTTTCCCCGAGAACGAAATAGGCAACGAAAAAATTCCGGAGGCGATCATCAACATCTTCAGGGAGGCGGAAAAAATAAAACCCGACCTGCTGATTTTCACCGAGCAAAAGTGCAGGATCGTCAACAAAACAACCGATGATATTTTGAGAAGGATCGGGCAAACGGCCAAAAAGTTGAATTGTTACATTGCCATGGGCGGCATCACCAATTTTAATTGCACCAGCGTCTGCCACCTGTGGGACAGGAAAGGCCGTCTGGTTTACGAGCAGCCCATCTTCTGGCCTTATGAAGACCAAATCGATCTCAAGGTCTTTGACACGGACTTTGGCAGGATCGGCGCCCATACCTGCGGAGATTTATGGACCCCCCTGCTGGACAGGATTCTTGCGCTCAAGGGGGCTGAAATCATCATTGATCCCAGCCACATGTGCGGACCGGACGGCGGCTGGAACGAAACCATGCTCCGCGCGCGAGCGATCGACAGCTCAGCCTGGGTTGCGGTTTCCCATTCCAATTCATCCGATCCATCCCTCCGAAGCCTGATCATCGATCCTCATGGACAGGTCGTTTCCGCCTCCCAATTCAACCGGTGCGGCATCAATTATTGCGACATTCATCTGGACGACAAACGTTTTTATTATGAAGGCCTGGCAAAAAATCAGCCGTCAAATGGCGAACTGGGAATGTCGGCCTATTTCGAGGGAACCCTTCCCCTTCAAAAGGAAGGGTGGAAAGACGCGGTCTTTTCAGCGCGCAGGCCCGAACTCTACGGCATCATCCCCACCACCAACGAAGTCATTCTGCGGCACAGAGGCAGGGCCGGCCATGTCAAAACCATGCAAAAAAAGTCGAAAGTCATGATCAGGCCGAACCATCCCCTGTATTCCCAGCGCAAAACCTGACATAAGGTTTTCCTTCAAATGCAAAAATAAAAATCATCAATCTAAAATCAAAAAATGACCCGTCTTTACAAAACATTCACTTACGCGGAACTCACGGATTACCTGAAGGAAATCGAGCAAAAATATCCCAATCATGTCCGCCTGGAATCCATCGGCCAGACCGAGGGCGGCCGCCAGATCTGGCTTTGCTCCCTGGGCAACAAACAAATCCCCGACGAACGCAAAACCGGTTTTCTCATCACCGCCAACATGCATTCGGCGGAACTCTCGGGCTGTTCCTCCGCGCTTTGTTTCATGGAATATCTGCTGGCGAATCAGGCGGATCACCGTCAACTGCTGGATGAGGTGGTTTTTCATGTCGTGCCGCGGGTCAATCCGGATGGCGCCGAGGATTACCTCAACAGCCGGAGGGACAACCGCAGCAAGCGGATCATGCTGGACCGTCCCAACGGGTTTGTGACAGGCGACGAGGATGGCAACGGGCTGGTGCTGCAAATGCGCTGGCCGGATAAAAACGGGAAATGGAAGGAACATCCGAAAGATCCCCGTCTGATGATCGAACGGAAGCCGGAGGACACGGACGGACCGTATTATGAGGTGGCCATGGAAGGGCATTTCGAGAATTGGGACGGCAAAACGCGGGATGTTTCCCGCCCCGGCTGCCGGAATGCCGATTTCAACCGCAACTGGCCGGCCAACTGGCAGCCCAGCGAATGGGACGGCGGAACATCTGGCGATTATCCGCTTAGTTTTATCGAAACCAAGAGTCTGGCGGATTTCATCTTCCGGCAGCGGAATCTTTTCGCCTCATTCTCCATTCACAATGGGACCTTCGCTCTCTTCCGGGTTCCCGGATATAAAAAACCGGAGGCTTTTCCATCCTCCGACATGCGAATGATCGACAAACTGGCCAAGGAAGGGGAAAAACTCACCGGTTTCCCCGCCATGTCTTCCAGCCAATATGGCGTCAAAAATTCCCCGCCCCATCTGATGCCCGGACTTTTCCCCGACTGGGCCTATGAATATCAGGGATTGCTGACATTTGAGATCGAAGTGGGATTTGGGTACATGTCTGCCGGCATCACGGCCGAGGAGATGTTTGCCGACCGGCCCGATCGGATGGGATACCTGAAATACAAGGTGGTGGAACATCAAAACAAGGGCGGACAAACGATCTTCCATCCATGGAAAACCTTCCGCCATCCGCAACTGGGCGATATCGAAATCGGAGGCGAAAGCCATTTTGACTTGCAGCAAATCGAACCGAATCTGTATCCGCAGATTGTGGAAAGCGTGCGCAGGATGGTTTTATACATGGCGGATTTGCGCCCGCGCATTGCGATTGAACTCAAAAAAAGCGATGCGGCGGAGAATCTCCATTCAATCACGGCAACGGTTCGCAACACAGGGTATCTGGGAACCCGGATCACCGAACAATACAGTAAATTTTTTCCCCATAAAAAACCCCTGTGCCGCGCCACCTGCGGCACGGGATTGGAATTGACCGAAGGCCTGCCCTTTGAGGAAACCTGCCATATCCCCGGAAGGAGCTGTCTGGAAAAACATTATCTGGTCAGGGGACGGGGCGAATTCAAATTTGCCTTTGAAAGCGACAAGGCCGGCAAATACGAAGCCCTAATCAAAATTTAGAACGATATTCGAGCCGTGCCGGAGCGCAGCGGCTCGACGCAAAGACAACTGGATTTCCGCAGTTGCGGGAATCCGGAAACAATCAACAAATTCCCCTTGAGATTTCATTTTAATCACAAAAATATAATGAAAAGAAAACCCGCCAAAAATCCATCCCCCAAAATCAATACAACACGCAAGCTTCCCGGAAATATTCCCCCGCCCCCGCAAATGCAAGCCGGCTTTGCAAAGGTGTGCGTCAATCCGCCGTTGGGAATGGCCATGGAAGGGCTGGGACAGCCTGAAGGCTGCAAAACAATCCATGACGATCTGCATGTTTACGCCCTGTATTTAACCCATTCCAGCGGAACCGCGCTCATTCTTGGCGCTGATCTTCTCTTTTTTGAACGAAGCCATGTGGATCGTTTCAAAGGCGCGATTGGACGGCGCTGGGATTTGAGTCCGCGACAGATTTTACTGAACACATCCCACAATCACGCCGGCCCGCGTCTTACTCATTGGAATTACAGCAATGGGGTGGAAACACACTACCTTGACCAAATCGAAGCCGCAATACTGCAGGCAGTCAAAATGTCCATCGAAAATGTCCGGGAGGTGGCTGTCTGGGGTGGAAAAACGCAAACCAAAATTCCGGTCTGCCGCCGAAAACCGGATGGAACCGGCAAAGTCAAATGGGCGCCCCATCATGACGGGGTCATTTGCGGCACGTTGCCTTTCTGTCTGCTCAAGGATCAGGGCCATCAAGTGGTATCACTGCTCTATTCTGTTTCGTGTCATCCATCCATGATTCGCGGCCTGGATATTTCAGCCGAGTATCCCGGCGCGGCAAACCGGCAACTGAACGCGCGATTTCACACGGAGGGAAGCCTGTTTCTCCAAGGCGCGGGTGGCGACGCCAAACCCCGGCAGGTTGCGATGGGCGAAGAACGCTGGCGATCCGGAACCTGGGATGAAATGGAAGAGGTTGGCATGGAAATCGCCGACGCCATTGAGGCAGCGGCCCAACACGAACTTGTTCCCATCGCGCCCGATTTAAAAACGGCCTATATGGAAACCCAATGGCCCATGCAGGATATCCCACCCCGGTCCGCCTTTGAGAGAATCCTGAATAATCCGGAAACAAAAAAAGAACAGCGTCTTTGGGCCGCCGACATCATTCAACGATTGGACCGTTTGGGGAATCTGCCTCGTCATATGCCGGTGGGCTTGCACGCGTTGCAGATTGGAAAAGGCCTGCGCTTGATCGGATTTGAGGGCGAACTGGTCGGGGAACTGGGCAATTTGATTCTCAAGTCTTACAATCAGGGCATCACCTTTCCCCTGGGGTACACGGACGGGGCCATGATCTATCTGCCGTCCTCGCGAATGATTGAGGAGGAGGGATATGAAGTTTCAAGCTACTGGGAGTATCATCATCCGGCGCCATTGGCGGCGCAATGCGATGCGGTTGTCAAAACCGCTCTTGATCACCTGAAAAAAAACGGCCCCATTCAAAACACGCAGGATTAAAAACAGCCGAATAATCAAAAGCCATGAAAAATACCCCTTTCACAAATCCCTCCGCCAAACTTCCGGGATGGATTTTGGCGGGTTTTGTCATGACCATCATGACTTCCGGTTGCGCACGCAAGGAAACCCCGCGGAAAGCCGCGCATTCCGCGCCGCCACCAACAGTCAAGGAAATCAAATCCATGGACTCGGACTGGCCGGAGCAAATTCGGCGGGATCATCCGCGGCTGTTTTTCAACCGGGATACCTGGCCGGACGTCAAGGCGCGGGCATTGGGGGAAAAAGCGAATGAGTGGCAAAACTTGAAAAAACAGGCCGGCTCTCCAAAACCGGAGCGGCCATGGTCAAACATTGCCACCCTGAAACAACGCGAGGGAAGCGAAACGGCGCCGGGCGACTGGGGATATGCCGCCGCTCGGCTGGCGCTTGTCCAACGCGTCGAACCCGATGCGACAAGACTGGGAAAAATCAAGGCCATGCTTTATGCCAGCCTGGATTATTACCGGGCCTGTTACGCGGATAACCAAGCCGCCGGCTGGTTCGGCTGGACAGGCATCTGCTGGCTGTCGGCCATGGATTGGATTTGGGATGATCTGAGCGCCCAGGAACGGACCGAACTGGGCAAGGGAATGCTGGAACATATCGACGAAATCTTAAACAAACCCAACATCCTCCGGCGAAACGCAAATGGTCCCAGCACTGGATTTTATGGGGAAAGCACCATGGCTTGGTATGCGGGATTGCTGTTTTTCAGGGAAGGAATCAATGACGAACAGGCCAAGGCGTTTCTCCTGCGGGGATACCAGGATCACCTGGAAACATTCAAATTCCGCGCCGAAATGGCCGGCAAGGATGGAGGCATGAGCACCCCCGTTCCGGGATATTGCATGGATGCCTATCCATACGCCGAATGGAACTTTTTCCACACCTGGCAATCCGCGCTGAACGGGGATGTTTCCGGACAGTGGCTGTATCCAGCCATGTTTCCAAATTATGTATTATGGAACTGGCTGCCGGACCATCACACCTTTGGCTATGGCGATGATCATCACGAAGCCAACACCCTGGCGGGCTATAAAGACAGCCTGAATGTGCACATGTCACAAATCATCCATTTTTACCGGAAATCCCATCCCGAATGGGCTCTAATGGCGGCCGTGGCGCAAAAAAAAACAGAGCCGTCCAATCCATGGTTTATTTTTCCGGTTTACCCGTTCATCACCATCGCCCCAAAGGAACCGCATCCTTCCCCTGCCGAGCCCAGTCTTCCTCCCTCGAGGCATTTCAAAAACTTTGGCCATGTCATCATGCGTTCCGGACAGGGGCCGGACGACACTTACGCCCTGTTTTCCTGCGGCGCAAAAAGCGGCGGCCACCGGCACTATGACAATACACATTTCACAATCTATCGGAGAGGCTTTCTGGCCCTGGACTCCGGCACCCGCGCGGGAGATACGGACAATGTGCAAAACTACTACGCGCAAACCGTGGCTCATAACTGTGTGCTGATCAAGATGCCTGGCGAACCGCCGGTGTCCCATTGGGGGTGGGCGGCAGATGGACAGGATGGCGGCCAAAACAATAAAGTGGGAGGAAAGATTGAGGCGTTCGAAACCGGAATCCACTATACCTATGCGGCGGGTAATGCCACCGGATCATACCATTCGCAAAAATGCGAAAAAATGCTGCGGCAGTTCATCTTCATTCCACCCTTCCATTTTGTGGTGCTGGACCGGGTAAAAACAACCAAAGCCGAATATCCCAAACGCTGGTTGTTGCACCATGCCAACGAACCGGAATTGCTGGCGGACAAGACATGGCGAAGCGACCAATCAAAAGGCCGGATTTATTGCCGGACGCTTCTGCCCGAAGACGCCGTTCTGGAAAAAATCGGCGGCCCGGGAAAGGAATTTTTGGCAGACGGGGTCAACTATCCCATTGACGCGGGACCGAACAAATTCATCATCAAAAATAAATATGTCCTGCCTCCGGGAAAAAAACACAAGCCCGGAGAGATGTCCGAATTATTGGGGCAATGGCGGATGGAAATAAAACCGGGGGCAGCCCGGCAGTCGGACCTTTTCCTTCATTTGATCCAGGTGGGCGATAAAAACCTGGAAAAAATGGATGCTGCCCGGCTGTCAAACAAAAACGGTCGAATCAAACTGGAGTTCGCGTCCGGAATAAAGGAAGTCGCCTTGGAATTCAATGTATCCGATGAATCCGGGGATCGCATCAAAATCACCGAGGCCGGAAAAATCCTGGCGGACAAGGAACTGGCCCGGGACGTCATGCCGCAGGAAGGGCTGGCTTCCCCGCAACCATGAGATTTTCTTTTGAAAAACAGCAAACAACCATGAACAATCACTCTCCGCGCGCCGTTGGATTTTCCGCCGCCCCCCCTGCTTCTTTGAACAGGTCTTTCATGGCCGCAACAGCCTGACTGCCATGTCCATCCAACATCAAAAATCAGCCGGTTTCACACTCGTGGAGTTATTGGTCGTTCTTGGAATTTTATCCATTTTGGCCACCCTGCTCATGCCCGCTCTGAAAAACGCCAGGGAAAGCGCGAAACAGGCCGTCTGCATGAACAACCTCCGCCAGATCGGGCTGGCCCTGAACCAATATGCGGCCGACAACGAAGGCGTTGTGGTGCTTATGATGTATCATCCGGGATTCAGCCCGCCTTCTTCCGGATGGGGAAACTATCTGTATGGAAGATATGGCCCCTCAAAATATCTCAAGGATTTGCGCATCGCCCATTGTCCATCCGGCCCCCTCACCAATGTCTCGTCAAACTCTCTGTCCATCTCATGGACCTATGGCTGCCGCAGCAGGCCGTCCACCGACGAAAACAGCTTTGTGCCGGATGAAACTTATCATGCGAACAATACGGTTTTCGTCAATCTGGGAAATGTTCAAAATCCCGCCGATTATCCCATGCTGGCCGATTGTGTCAAGCCGGCTGAAAACGTTCAAATCTATATCATCTACAATCCGCCTTCCGGTTCCAACAGCGGAATTCATCTCCGCCACAATGGCGGCGCCATGGTTCTTTTCGCGGATGGGCATGTGGAACTCTGCGATTCGGCAAGGTTGAAAACCATTGGATTCAGCAAAGGTTATTCAAAACTTCAAAATCTGGTGACTTTTTAAAAAAACGGCGAAATAAATTAAGCCGGGCCCAAGGCCCGGCAACTGCTCGACGAAACATGCTCGATGCTCGACGCAGAAACAACTGGATTCCCGCTTTTGCGGGAATGACGATGGTGAAATAAGCATACTCCCCTTCCGTCATTCCCGCGGATGCGGGAATCCAGAGACGGTTGAAATCTCGTTTCCATCCGAAAACTTTGAATTTCCTAAACATTAAATTAAGTCCCGCTCCCGCCGTGGCGGGACGGGACGGCTTGACGCTCAACGCACGATCCGCCTTCGCTCTGCGAGCTATGGCGAGACAAGCACACGACGCAAAAACAATCACTCAAAGGCGGGTTACGACAGGCCGGGAGGTTCACCACGTTTCACGTGGCCGGCCCTCCACCATTTCGCAGCACCTGGACGCCCGCTTTCGCGGAATTGACAGAAATCAAAAAATGAACCGTCTTTACAAAACTTTCACTTACGAAGAACTGACCCATCACCTGAAGGAAACCGAAAAACGTTTTCCCGGCCATTTTCGCCTGGAATCCCTGGGCCAGACCGAGGACGGCCGCCAGATCTGGCTTTGCTCCCTGGGCAACAGGCAAATCCCCGACGAACGCAAAACCGGCTTTCTCATCACCGCCAACATGCATTCGGCGGAACTCTCGGGCTGTTCCTCCGCGCTTTGTTTCATGGAATATCTGCTGGCGAATCAGGCGGATCACCGCCAACTGCTGGATGAGGTGGTTTTTCACGTCGTGCCGCGGGTCAATCCGGATGGCGCCGAGGATTGCATCGTCACCCGGCGGGACAACCGCAGCAAGCGAATCATGCTGGACCGTCCCAACGGTTTTGTGACGGGCGACGAGGACGGCAACGGGCTGGTGCTGCAAATGCGCTGGCCGGATAAAAACGGAAAATGGAAGGAACATCCGAAAGATCCCCGTCTGATGATCGAACGGAAGCCGGAGGACACGGACGGACCGTATTATGAGGTGGCCATGGAAGGGCATTTCGAGAATTGGGACGGCAAAACGCGGGATTTCTCGCGCCCGGGCTGCCAGCACGCCGATTTCAACCGCAACTGGCCGGCCAACTGGCAGCCCAGCGAATGGGATGGCAGAACGTTTGGCGATCATCCGCTCAGTTTTTTGGAGACCAAAAGCCTGGCGGATTTCATCTTCCGGCAGCGAAATATCTTTGCCTCTTTTTCAATTCACAACGGCCCCTTCGCTCTTTTCCGGGTTCCCGGCTACAAAACGCCGGATGCCTTTCCATCCGCGGACATGAGGATGTTCGACGCGCTGGCGAAGGAAGGGGAAAAACTCACCGGGTTTCCGGCAATGCCCATCAGCCAGTATGTTTACAAGGGCGCCAATCCAGTCCGATTACCGGGACACTTTCCCGACTGGGCCTATGAATATCAGGGACTGCTGACGTTTGAGATTGAACTGGGCAATGGCGAAACGTCCGCGGGCCTCTCGACAGACGAAATTTTTTCCAGATCCGCTGAAGATGTGAAATGCAAGGTGGCGGAATACCAAAACAAGTGCGGACACGTGATTTTCCATCCTTGGAAAACCTTCCGCCATCCCCAATTGGGCGAAATTGAGATCGGGGGCGAAAGCCTTTTCGATTTATTCCAGATCGGGCAGGAACTGTATCCGCAGATCACGGAAAGCACACGAAAGATGGTTTTATACATGGCGGATTTGCGCCCGCGCATTGCGATTGAACTCAAAAAAAGCGCCATGGCGGAGAATCTCCATTCAATCACGGCAACGGTTCGCAACACAGGGTATCTGGGAACCCGGATCACCGAACAATACAGTAAATTTTTCCCCCATAAAAAACCCCTGTGCCGCGCCACCTGCGGCAAGGGATTGGAGTTGGCCGAAGGCCTGCCCTTTGAGGAAACCTGCCATATCCCCGGAAGAAGCTATCTGGAAAAACATTATCTGGTCAGGGGACGGGGTGAATTCAAATTTGCCTTTGAAAGCGACAAGACCGGCAAACAGGAGGCGTGTTGTCCGGTTTTATGAATCAGAACTGATCGAAGAAGACATGCTTGATCCGCCTTTGTCCCACTGCGGCGGAAAAATTTTCGCCGGGACGCAGGTCAGAAACACTCCCAGCGATTTCGGAACGATTTTTTCCCAGATTGCTAACATCCGGTCTATCAGGGGGATAAAGGGGTTTGGAGAAGATTCGTTTTGGCGGGACAGATTCTTTTTTGTTGCATTTTTTGGATTTTGCGATATCTTCTGGATATCTATGGCGAAGGATCACCAACTCCAGACGCTTTCCACCCTTGCGTTGCGTAAACGCAAGCTCTTCCTGCTCAAAAAGCTGCGGTTTTCTCCGCAACTGATCCGGGCATCGGTGGTGGAAAGGTTCACCAAGTGCGGAAAACCCAATTGCCGGTGTTTGCAGGGCCATTTGCACGGCCCCTTCCATTACCTGACCCAGTGTCTGGGGGTGGGACGGATGCGCAAATTCCTGCTCAAAACCCCGGAGGCCCAACTGCAGGCCCGCGAGGCGGTCAAAGCTTTCAATGAGTATTACGATCAACTGGAGTTGCTCTCCCAGATCAACACCGAACTCTTGGCGCGGGGTGAAAACTTGGGTGTCCCCCCCTCATGAACCTCATCAAGGGTTTTTTCACTATGTCGGGAAGGTTTACGGCCTGCACCGCAGGTTGAAGGCTGTCCGGGATGATCGCCCCCAGGCTAAAATTCCCACCGAAATGGTTTCTGCCACGTTGTTTCTTGGGGTGTTGCTGCGCATAGGCTCCTTTCTGCAATTGGAGAAGGAGAGCCAACGCCGGGGATTTCAACGACTCACCGGGTATGGCAAAATCGTGCATGACGATTTGCTGGACTACGTTTGCGAGCGTTACCGGGTGGAGGGCCGCCTCCAACGCAAAGAAGAGCAAAGCCACTGGCGCTGGGTGGCCACGCGGGAATTGGACGGGTATGGGGCCGAAGTGGTCTGGCGCATCGGTCATCGGTGCTGGGGGGTGGAAAATGACGCCTTCAACGAATTGACCCAGCACTATCACCTCAGCCATTGTCCGCATCACCATCCCGTGGCCATTTTGGCCTGCCTTCTGATCAAGGTGCTGGTGTTCAATCTTTTTGAGTTTTACGTCAAGCTCAACGGCAAACTCTGGCGGATGGGCCGAACCACCCTCCTGGAGATTGCACGCCAGATGGATTTGTCCATGGAACAATGGGAGCAATTGGATCCCATCTGGAGCGGCTGAGACGACTTTCGAGGGAGTGTGTTATGGGTAAACTGTTCTTTGAAAGTCAATTTGAGTTTTTGCGGTTATCCGCCACAGGTGAGGTGTCTTCACGACAATCGGGGGGGGCGGCCCGGATCAGGAGTTGATTCGCCGGACGCCCCTAAAAAAATGATGCCGGCCCGAAAGATGGCAAAAACAGGCAACGTTCCGAAATCGCTGAATTTGGGCTGGTAAATTTGACAATCATTAAGTTATCATTTATACTAAAGTGATATTTAGAGTAACCCAATGGAGCTGCAAATCCAAAAAAGCGATCCGCCGGATGTTCAGATCGAGCGCTACTTGCGCCAACAGATCGCCCAAGGGGAACTACGCTCCAACGAACAGCTCCCCCCAACCGCAGAGTTGGTTCGGCGCTGGCATGTGAGTCGGACGGCCATTCACCGGGCCATGACGCGTCTGGTCGCGGACGGGGTTATCATCCGTAAACGGAAATGCGGAACGTTCGTCAACTCCGCCACAGCCAAAGCGAACATTGCCATATTGATCGGGCCCAGTCTCATGGACGAAACCTCGTACTTTCATCGCGCGCTTTGCAAATGCCTCCGCGCCGAAATTGTCGAAAGCGAAAATCGGCACTGGGCCTGTCGCGTTTATGACGGCTTTTACGAGTTCCAAGGCAAGCCAGGCGCCTCGGAACTCCCCCCGGATCATCCCGTGCTCAGCGATCTGCGCAATCATCCCTTCAAAGGGGTCGTTCAAGTCCTCGCCGGTCTCGACGCCATGCAGTCCGCCAAACTGGAATTCAACCTCCCCACCGTCCGGCTCGGTCCCGTTGCTCCGGGTCTGCAAGCGGACGTCCTCCTCGACTACCGCAGCTTCGGCCGAGATGCGGTGACCTCCCTAGCGCAACGCGGAATGCACCGCATCGTCTACGTCCGCGCCATTTACAGCACCATCGACACCCAAGAAGACCTACGTGGCATTCGCGAAGCCGTCAAGCTCAACCAACTCCCGGAAGTGGAGGTCCACGGTCTGAAATCCACCACGATCCGCGGTCGCTCCATGGAACAAGCCGCATACGAAAAGACCTTGGAGCTTATCGCCAAATGGCAAGGCCGGCATGGCTTTCCGGACGCAATCTTGATTTCCGACGATATCGCGACCAGAGGCGTGGCGCTCGCCCTCGTACAGAGCCCGAAGGCTGCCGCACGCCAACCACTCACCCTGCTGACACTCGCGAACGAAGGCATCGAACATCACTATGGTCTGCCAGTCGAACGTTACGACTTTTCCCCCCGCCTCCTCGCGCAAACGATGCTCAAAATTCTCCACAAGCGCATGCTGGACGAACAGTTGCCCGAACTCCCCGTTCGAGTCACCAACCACCCGATCCAGCTTGGGTCCGCCACTCGAAATTTAAAAACCAATGATTCCGCCATCCCTGGCCACCCTTCGTCTTCAGCCTGCCTTCCTATGTTTCAAGCCCTTGCTCGCTTTCGGCCACTCCGCCTCAATCGCCAAGTCTCTTCCGCGATGACACTCATTGAGCTTTTGGTCGTCATGTGCCTTTTGAGCATCCTCATGTGCCTGCTAATGCCCGGACTGAAAGCCGCCAAAGAGAGCGCCAAATCCATGAACTGCCTGAACAACCTTCGCCAGCTCGGTTTGGCCGTAAGATCCTACGTTGAGGAAAACAACGGTTTTTTTCCGCCATCCTCCATCAGCAGTCCTGTGCGCCACTGGCCGGACATTCTCGCCCCGTACGTTCAATACACCTGCGCCGCAGGGGCCTTTTACATTAAGAAAGATGTCTATTATTGCCCATCAACGGACTACAAAAAATTTTACTATTGGTACCTTACCTACGGCTACAATTATTACGGCTGCGGTTGCGCGGACAACTATGCCACGCGCCCCTGGCCGAATATTTTCATGCTCAGCCGGCCAGCGGAAATGCTGATGCTTTGCGATACTTATTCCACTTACCAACCCAATACCTCGTACAATAACGCCTATCCGGGCACCACCGGCGTTGTGGGCGGAAATGGCGTCGCCCTCGGACGTCACCTCGGCAACGTGAATATCGCTTACGTCGATGGCCATGTTGGTTGTCTGCCTCAAAACGATGTCATCAACGCGGATTCCAATGGCCCGCTTTGGAATATGAGCTACAAATAGCCTTCTTGTTATGCCCCCAACACAAACGCTCCCGCTCAATCGGCTTCGGCTCTTCGCGATCGCCGTCATTCTCAGCTGGGCCATCCCTCACGTCCTACAGGCCGCCGAGAGTCAAAAATGCCAGATCCAACAGACGGACAACGGGTGCGTGCTCGAAAACGCCTTCGTAAAAGTCACGGTCAATCGTTTGAAAGGAGGGCGAATCACCTCGCTGATCCACACTGCCAGTGGCAAGGAATTCACGGCCGATCTCCCCGTGGGGGGCGCGTTCAAAGACATGATTTTAAAGCGCGGCTTCGACGCGGAATTCTGGGAAACTTCTTACGAGCTCAATATCAAGCAAAACACGCCCGAACGCGCATCCGTTGAGTTGAGCGCCGCGACTCCCAAGCTTCCCTTTTTAAAGCTAACCAAAACTTATTCCCTCTCAAAAGATCGAAGCGACCTGGCCGTGGCCTACCAAATCGACAATCTCCCTGCCGCGATGGTCGCCACCCCCATTACCTTCCGTAATCATAATTACCTCAAGGTCAACGGCGAAAAGAACCTTTATTTTTACCCCTATAACCAAGGAACTCAGACAGTCAAGGAAGGCGACGGCCTTCAGGCCTGGCATCGCAATCTGGTTCGAAGCTGGGCCGCCTTCGTGGGCGAAAAAAGCCGAGTTGGCTTGGCCTGCAACCTTGATTACCCTTATCTGGATTGCTTTTATAACTGGTTCGGACAAGAGATTAATCTCGAATGGTTCTTCCGAACCGTAAAAGTCGAAGCGGGCGACTCCTTTAAAACCCGGATCGACCTGGTCCCCTTCCGAGAGATCGGTGCGATTGACGGCGCGAAAGCGGGTTTCGTGGCCGGCTTCAACGGATTGAAAGAGCGCTACGCCCGAGGTGAAGAAATCGCGTTTTCACTGGATTTGGCCAGCGCCCGAACAGCCAACATCGATCTGGAAGTGGACTCCTGCGCGTTGCCATCCGACACTTATGCGCCCGTCGAACGCAAATCCGCCAACCTCAAACCGGATTCGACCAACCACTGGAACTTGAAACTGAAACCGTCCGCCGAAGGAACACTCGTCCTGCGCTGTCGCCTTCGGGAAGAAGGCAAGGACCTTCTGACGCTTCAGCGGCCCGTGGTCGTCGGAAAAGCGAGCGGAACATTCGTTCAATTGCCCGCGGAAGCCAAATCGCCCCTCGTGGAGAACGCCCTGAAAGCTCCGGTGCTCACGCGCCAAATCGAAACGCCGCACATTCCGTGGGCGCGCCCGTGGTACCAGGGACGAGGGCGCGTTTTATTCATCGCCAACCAATATGTTGGACGGGAAATCATCGAACTCGCCCAACGCTTGGACATGGATTTCGAAACAGCTTTGCTGGACACCACAGGCGGGTACGGAACAGCGCGCTATTATCTTAACCTCTCCTTGACCGACTGCAACCAGTGGCTGAAGGAACTGTTAAAGAAGGAATACGACACACTCGTGATTGCGGGAAGCCAGTGGCCCCTCATCGACGAAACGAATCGGAACCGGATCATTGAGAAAGTAAAACAAGGCACCGGCCTCGTCATGATCTGTCCAACCGAAGATCCCGCCTGGCAAGGCATTCTTCCCCTTCAACTCACCGCCAAAGCAAACTGGACAGTCGGCAAGACCAAAAGGGAAAAAACGCACTATATTGTGGACGGAATTCCGTGGGAAACCCTTCCAGCGATTCCAGTCATGGAGGCCAAAGCCGCGCCTGCGGAGACCCTCTTGACGGTCGGAGGACGCCCGGTGCTGACCTGCCGCCAGGACGAAAAGAACCGCCGCGTCGTGGCATTGAACTACAATTCGAAATGTCTGACTCCCATTCCAAATAACTGTTTCGAAGTCTCGTTCGGACCCCAAGGATCTTACCCATCTTGGGAATATTTTCACGCCCTGCTTGCCAAAGCGATCCTCTGGACCTCCCATAAGGAGGGCGACCTGGGACTCGTTCTCGAACCAGGTCCCACGGGGGTGGCGCTCTCGATTCGGACGCCTGCGGAAACCGGTGAATTCGAAGTGGATTGGGATTTCCGCGATAGTCAAAACCGGCCGATCGAAAAAAGCCGCCGCAGTTTCCGATATCGGAAGGAACAGCCGCTCGCGGTTCTGCCCTTCCCGCCCGATCTGCCAAGGGGAGTTTCCCATCTCAATCTGCGGATCCTGGAAAAGGGAAAAGTGAGGAATTTCGGCGCTTGCCCCATTCAAAAAGAAACTCCCGTCAAAATTTCCCTGGAACCCTGTACGCTTGAGAAGCAAGGGAACCTGGCCAAAGTAAGCGGCAAGCTCATATTCGAAGCCGCCCCACCACTCGGAGCTTCGCTTCTTATCGAGATCGCCGACGCCCACCAACGAATTGTTTCCAAACGCGAAATGGAAACGACGGCGTCCGAAAAGGCCTATCCTTTCGAGATGGCCTTTCTCCCTTTGACGCGGAGTCACTCCCTGCGAGCCGAGGCCCGATCGAAAAATACTCGTCTAGGGGAAGCGTGCCAACGGTTCTGCTTCAAGATTGGACGCGCCACATTCGACGATTTCCATGAGGCACTCGTTCAATTGCCGGGTTTCATGACCTCCCAGCCCCCCTATCTGCAGGATCTCTTTTGGAACGAAATCGTGAAACACGGATTTCGAACCGTTGATCTATGGAACACGGGCAAAACAGGCGCCGCGTATTCGAGCCGCTTCGGCTTAGAAGTCGCGGAGCACAACCTTGCCCCGCTCTTTATCGGCGAAAAATGGTTTAATGATAATGCCAAATCCTATGCCGTACAGAAAGACCTGCAATATCTCATCCGAAGACCTTGCCTAAATGACCCTGCTTATCTTGAAGAAGGCAAGAAAAGGATCGAACAGTTGGTTGCCGCCGTTCGCGATTTCGAGCCGAAGGATTATATTTTTGGGGATGAAAACTCGCTAACCCTTTGGACAGCCGCCTTCGATTTTTGCTTTTGTCCGCATTGCCTTCGCGGATTTCGGACGTTCCTGAAAGCCCAGTACGGAAACATCGAGCAACTCAATACGGCCTACCAAAGTCAGCACAAAACATTCGACGAAGTGGTGCCATTGACAGCGCAGCAAGCCAAAGAAAGACGCAGCTTCGCTCCGTGGATGGACCATCGTCGATTCATGGAACATACCCTCGCCAAATTCTACACCGACAAAAAAAACTTGATCCAACAACTCGATCCCGGCGCACGCGTGGGAATCTCCGGGACGCAGCTTCCGACCGCCTTTAATGGCATGAACTGGGAACTCGTGATAGGCGCCCTGGCCGACGATGGCGTTTTTCTTTCCTATAACGGCCCTAAAGAATACCTCCGATCATTTTCAACAAGCAAGACCCATTTCGCGCCGTGGGTCGGGTATGCGAACACAGGTCCGCAAGTTGGCTACTGGCAGTGGTGGAACGCCCTCGCCTATCGCGGGGGTGGATACACCTATTTTACCCAAAGCATGGTTCTGAATGAAGATTTTACCCCAAGCCAACAACTCCAGGACCTCTTGAACTCCAGCCAAGATCTCCGAAATGGGGTTGGAAAACTGCTAGGCGCCGCAGAACAACTTCACGACGGCATTGCTCTGCTCTACTCTCAAAACAGTCTCCGCCTCGCAACAATTCTGGATGAGGAGGCGCGTTATACTCGCGATCATGAGGGCTGGTGCGAATTACTGAACGAAGCGGGCCGCCAGTGGAATTATGTCCGGCCGGCCAACTTAAAAACACTTAGCGAGCAGGGCTACCGCATGCTCATCCTCTCTTGTTGCCTCTCCCTTTCCCAAGGCGAAATTGGCTTGCTTCGCGAGTTCGTGGCCAAAGGCGGCGTCGTAATCGCGGATATGCTGACGGGGCTATTCGACGATCATGGCGTGCCGTACAAAGAAGAAATGTTGGCGGACCTTTTCGGGCTGCGCAGGCCTTCTGGGAAAACGTACCTGGATAACAAACCCCTGCCCTTCAAGGCCAAGCTCAAGCGTGAGCAATGGCTGGAAGGCACTGGCCCAAACGCGCAGCCCTGGAGCATCCCCATCACCGTCACCGAAAACGCCACGCCTGAAAACGGCGGGAAAGCCGTCAAAGCGTTTGGTCGAAATGTCTTCTTCAGCCGATCCTTGGGCAAGGGAAAGGGCGTTTTCCTGAATTTCGGGATGGAGAGTTACCCCGATCAGCGACGCGAGGGTTCGCGCAATCAATGCTACTTAGGTTTCGCCCGGGATCTCTTCGAGCAGACCGGCGTTCCGCGCCTGGTTTCGCCCGCGCTTCGCCAAAAAGATGGCGCGCCCGCCCAACACTGCAGGATTTTCTCCTATCGCACCGCGCCGGACGCGCGCTACTACGGCGTGCTGCGCGACTTCAAATGCCCAATTCCCGAGAAAGAGCAAACCGTAGAAGTAGTTTTCGGGGAAAAACGCCATCTCTATGACGTTCGCAAAAAGCAATATCTCGGATTGCGCGACCGAACCGAAGTTAGCCTGGCCGAATGTGAAGCCGCCTTGCTGGCGGCCTTACCTTACGAAATAAAGGGGCTTGCCCTGAAACCGAATAACGCCGAGCTGCGCCCCGCCGAGTTGGTGTCCTGCACGATCACCGTTCAGGCTAAGACGGGCACTCCCACCCCGCACGTCGTCCGCCTCGAGGTCTTCAATCCCAAAGGTAAACTCGTCAACTGCTACGGGAAAAATATCTTGGTTCCGGCCGAAGGCGCCTCGCATTCCTTTCCGCTAGCCTGGAATGATCCGGTTGGGAAATGGACCATCAAAGCCACGGACATAATCAGCGGCCGCGAGGCGACGACCGAATTCAAACTTCATCACCCCTGAAACGTGAACCGAGCCCTTACCACCATTGGCATCCTGCTTATCTTGCTTCCGCTCCAAGCCGCGGAGCTAAAAAGGGAGGCGGGACTCGTAAACTACTGCGAGTTTTACAAAGGCCGGACTGCTGAATCAAGCTATCGCGAGGCCGCCAACTGTTTGCTTGAGGCGCTTCAAGTCATCCATTGTCCCACCGAATGGGTTAGCCCCCTCATTTTCACGCCCGAAAAGGCCAAGGACCGAGCTCAATTCAAGCGCCTTATCCTTCCGGCCGGCGCGGATTGGTTCAGTCTCGCGCTGTATCAGGGGATGCATGAATACGTGCTGAACGGCGGCTTGCTGATCACCAACTCGTCGCTTGCGCTGGCCGATGAGAATGAGAATCAAATTATCGACAAAGAAGACGGTACTACGCCTTTTCCGCGCGAAAAATTCATTGGGGCCTGGGGCGGCGCCTGGTGCTCGATGGGCGAGGTGAAAGTCGCGCAGGAATGCCCCCTGAGCCAGGGCTTGCCCGTAGGCCAATGGATTCGCCTTGCGGCGCCCCTTGCCGGAAGATGCACCTCGCTCGTCACTGCGGAGGCCGCTCTGATCTCCAATCAGATCCGCAAAGACCATAAGCCCGCCGAGCAACCCTTTCTCATGTACCGCCAAGTCGGCAAAGGGGCCTGCATTTATCTAGCCGGCGAAATCACCTCAAAACACATCAATGACCCAACGATCGCGCAAATTCTGAAGAACATTTTTTCCAGCGAAACCCTCGAGTGGCTTTGCGAGTGGAAATAGCAGCGCCTCGATCGGCTCCTTTCAAACTACTGTTCGTTTTAACATGATCAATCCTCAGAAGCTTGGCGTGGCAATTGTAGGTGGCGGATCTGGAATTTCCGGCGCGCATTTGGAGGCTTACCGCACCCTCGGACGCAGCCGGCTCGTCGCCGTTTGCGACAAAAATGTCGAACTCGGATCAAAGGTAGCCAAGGAGCACAGAGCGACGTTTTTTCCGGATTATGACCAAATGCTCGATTCGCCTGGGATCGACATGGTGGATATCTGCTCGCCGGACTTCTGCCACGGCGAACACGCCGTGAAGGCCGCGGCCAAAAACGGCTTTTTCCTCTGCTTCACGAATTTCGGAGGCGAGGAGGTCATGGCCGAAGACGTAACCTTGGCGCAGATCAAACGCGGCTACCTCAAACAAATCCTGCTCTCGAATGACTTCGCTTATTTTGTCCGCAAAAATCGCCTCGAGCCGCATTTCCCCGTCCCCTGCGATCATCTCTCGAAAAAGGTCTTGGCCAAGCTGGTCCGCTTGGGTGTGAAGGCCTCTCAGATCGAAACCATCATGACCGAGAACGCCAGACGTTCGATTGCATTCTGAATTTATGCCTTTCGATTCACCATTACAGTTAGAGATTTTGAATGCCTGGTGGCACAGAACGAATAAGAAACCCCTCATGCGCTATGTTAAGGAGCGCGTTGGCCCAGGCTCGAAGGTCGACCTGAACGAGTTCTGGCCCGATCCGAAGTGCGCACCGGATTGGATTCAATACGGTCGGGGGTTGAAGCGGCAGATGACTGCGGTGGAAGGGGTCGGCGCGGGGATCCCGACGGCTTTTCACATGTATGGGAACCGTGGCACCCCCATGACCCTCGCCTACTATTTAGGCGGCGATGTCCATTTTGGTTCGGACACGGTTTGGGTTGAACCGGTCATCCAAGACTGGCGAAAGTTTAGCATCAAATTTTCGGATGACAACGTCTGGTGGCAGCGGAGCCTTCAGTTGCTGGAGACAAGCTTGCAGGTGGCAGGTGGTCGGTTTTTGGTCGCGCTTCCCGATTTCGGGGACGCTTTGACGGTGTTCTCGCTTTTGCGCGGGACGGAAAACTTGCTGCTCGATCTGGTGGAGGATAAACAGGCCGTGCTCGAGACGCGGGACCGTTTCGTTGAAGTGTGGCCGCAGTACCATCAGGCTTGTTGGGATCTGTACCGAAAGCATTTCCCCGGCGATACGAGCTGGCTCATCTGGGCGCCCGGCAAGACCTACGCCTGCCAGTGCGATTTTAGCGTCATGATTTCGCCCAAGCTGTTTGAAGAATTTGTAGTTCCAGAGATCGAACGGCTCGGGAAATATCTCGAATACATTGCTTGGCATCTCGACGGCCCTGGCGAACTTAAGCATCTGGACATTCTTCTGGATCTGCCCCAAATCAAGGCTTTTCAGTGGTACCAGGGCGCGGGGCAGCCCTCCGTCGCCAATTGGCTGCCGGTCCTCAAAAAGATCCAGGCGAAGAATAAGAGCATTATTAGTTACGCCGACGACGAACGCGATGTGGAGGTGCTAACCCGTGAACTGGCACCCGCGGGACTGATGATCGTGCCGTTGTGGCTGAATGTGATGTGAGGCTGCTTCGCAGCCGCTCGGGGCTCGATGCGCGCCGATCCCCGCTAATTTTCCAGCAGCTTTTCGAAAACTATGAAACTAGAATTATTGAAATCACGAGATTCCTTCGTAATCCACAGCGAGTGCTGGGCGATGTGCCATGACTTGCTCCCCCACTGCGGCTTCGCCAACGCGACGCCGCGCTTTATCTGTCCAGGAATCGCGGGCAATTCCCCAAATCCAAAGAAAGCTCTTCGCCAATTGATCGCCGCATCGCTCCCGACGGGGCATTTCCCGTACGGATCCGACGTCTTGTACAAGACCTTTTCACAACACGATCTGTCGCAATATGTCTTCTTGGATTATCGGCACGGTTTGATCAATCCGCAAACGCAACACGTAAAAGGGGCCGTTTTCGTGGGAGCTAAAGACGCGATCGTCGTCTTGGCCAATCTCTCGGATAAGCCCCAGCATTTCCGTTGGAGAGTTACCGAAATAGCCCCGAAGAGCGAAATGCCAGCGTTCTGGGCATTAGAAGACGGTTGTGTCAGGAAGGTTCTAAGACAAATTCATGGCTGCCAAAGACCAGAAACTTTACAGCCGCACGGCTATCTTCTTCGGAGGATTTCCTAACTGCCTTCAGCCGACAGTCTAATTACATGAAAATTGCTTATTTAGCGGGACCCCGAAAGATCGCCACGCGCGAAATCGATTTGCCGAAGCTGACCACCGGCACATGTCTGGTCAAAATTGCCGCTTGCGCCATCTGCGGCTCGGAAAAAGAGGTTTGGGAGAAAGGTTTCCATGCGGATTTTCCGAACGATCCGGATTGCGCTTGGTTCGGACATGAGGCGACCGGAACCATTGAGGAAGTTGGCCCCGCGGTGTCGGACTGGAAAGTCGGAGACCGGGTTGCGTTGTACAACATCGTTGGCTGTGGAACCTGCCGTTGGTGTCGAGATGGAATCGAGACTTACTGCGGCACGAGCCAAACGGTCGGCCAGGGGTTTCGCGAGCATGCCGTGGTTCCCGCGGCAGGCCTGCTACCGTTGCCACGGGAGGTGCCCTTTGAGATTGGCACGCTGCTGACCGACACCCTGGGAACCGCGCTCCGGGCGATACGCCAGGCGGGACCCATTCAGGGTGAGACCGTTTGCGTTTGGGGGTTGGGGCCGATTGGACTGCTGATCGCCCAAGCGGCGAAACACTTCGGCGCCAAACGCGTTTTTGCGGTCGAGCCCGTCGCGAGTCGCCTCGAATTGGCGCGCGAGTTTGGCGTGAACGAAATGCTTGCGCCTGACCAGGCGCTTGGACAACGCCTTAAAGATCTCGCCGAAGGCGGTCCGACGGTTTGTTTCAATACCGTCGCCAATCAGGGGGTATGTCAATCTGCGTACGACGGCCTCATGCCGGGTGGGCGGCTCGTAACCATCGTCGCGGTCCCGAAGGCGATGGATTGGTTTTCGGAAAGGCGCGTCATTGGCTGTGCGTACTTCTTAAGAAAGGAATACGCGGGGAACTTGGAACTTTTCCACCAGGGTATCTTTTCGGTCGCCAAATTGCTGACACATCGATTTTCGCTCGCGGAGGTTGACGAGGCATTTCGGATGCGCTTTGCGCGGCCGGCGGACGCTTTGAAAGTGGTGGTTGAGGAATAGCGTGCTTTTAACAGAAATTACAGGATTCACAGAATGAAGTTATGATAAAAACAAATAATACGACCAAGCTCGGAATACAAAGCTGGGCCTTGCGCTCGCTTAAGTCGAACCGGACGCTCGCCCAGCAGCTACGCCGCTGGGGCGTGGGGTATGTGGAATTGTGTGAAGTACACGTCGACTTCAAAGAACCGGCGGGATTCGACGAAGCGATTGCTATTTACCGCGAAGCCGGGGTTCAGATCGCAAGTATCGGCGTGCAAGTTTTTCACAATGAACCAACAATCGAACGGAACTACTTCGAATTTGCCCGTCGGGCGGGTGCGACCTTGATCAGCGCTGACTTCGCCGTGAGCACAACGCCCGATTGCTTCCGAATGGTCGAAAAATTGGCAGAGGAGTACGATCTGCGGCTTGCGATCCACAATCATGGCGGCCACCACTGGCTAGGGAACGCGCAAATGCTCGAGCATGTGTTTGCCACCACGTCCGAACGCATCGGCCTTTGTCTCGATACCGCCTGGGCGCTCGATGCCGGGGAAAATCCTATTGGGATGGCCTTAAAATTCCGCGAGCGGCTCTACAGCCTGCATTTAAAGGATTTTACGTTTGACTCCGCAGGACAACCGCAAGACGTCGTCTTGGGATCTGGCAATCTCAAGCTCCGCGAGCTTTTCACTGCGCTCCGAAAAGCCGATTTTCGCGGTTTCGCCTTCGTGGAATTTGAAGGGAGCGCCGGCGATCCCGTCGCGACAGTTGGGAAATGCGCAAAAATCGTTCGCGCAGAGTGGGACTGAGCGCCAAAGTGACCGGCAAGCGAAAGCAAAGACAACTATGAATTCTCCGCGGAAGACTACCGTGATGAACGTCGATTTTTTCGACCAAAAAAAGGTCCGAGTTTTGATGCAAATTGCCTGGCAAGGTGAGGAGGAAAAGACGGGATGGTGTCATGCCACGCGCCCCCCGAATACAATTTGTCGGAGCGATCCGCCTTCGCTGAAGCTGTGGCGGGACAAGTCTGACACGTGATGAACCGCGGAGATCATCTGGAGCCGATTTTCAAGGATGAGACGGACGGGAGATGTGGTTGAGGTGGGAGAGGGTGTACGAGGAATTGGGGGCGTCGGAACCGTGGTGAATATGTGGAATACCTGGCGCAGCGAATGGAGGAAACGTTGAAGGAGAGGCGGCGCGGAGCGCAGCAGCGGTGGGGAGGGGTTCCAACTTGGCCAAAGGTCGCCACTACACGGGAGTTTTGTGGGGAGGGATTAATTCACCTTTGGAGGAGATTTTGGGTGGAGGTTGGGGTGGCAGTTGAAGTTTGAGGCGTTCGAGGCTACAGAAATCCATCACCGCCGCAACGGCGAGTACATTGAGCGGTTTGAATTTAAACTCAAAGCCCAAGCCTTGAAAAAAGCCTATCGCCAAGATGGCATTTACATTATCCGCACCAATCTGAATCAAAAAATCCGAGTCAACTCTGGGAAATCTATGTCCAATTGACGGAAGTTGAGGCGGCTTTTCGAAATTTTAAGACTGATCTTGGTTTGCGTCCCATTTTTCACTGGGTTCCCCCTCGAGTTGAAGCCCACGTCATGGTGGCCCGGCTAGGTAGAGCTTGTCCACAAAAAGCGCTTTTTCCGGAAAGCCTGAAAGTCGAGGGCGAAAAAATTCTGATTTCACAATAAATTGGCGGAGGCACGCTGGTTTTTGTCCGCGGGATTGGCTTTCTTATTAAAACACCTCTCTATTCGTTTTATTTGGGCATGGCGCCTCCTTGTTTGCCTTCACCCTTGCGAAACAATGGTGTTTTTTCACGCTGCGATTTTTAATTCTTTTTTGGTTAATTTGTCCGCTTTGTTCGGTTGGCGTGCCAGCACCCACAAATCCAGCGACAGCGAGGCGAAATTTTTCCGGTTTGCTTGACAATCCCCATAGCAGGAGCGCCTTTGCCAAAATGTGAAGTTATTTTTGCGCAAGCCCTATGGGGTGAGGCCGGCGGCGGTGTTGGAGGCGCCAAGAAATCCGGCCAGAAAAAGGGGCGTGCGATTTCTTTCCGGATGCAAAATGTCGGCGAGCGCCATCTTGCGTTCCGCGGTAAAATCCTTGAATTGCCTCATTCCCTTGCCCCGTCCGCCGACCTCGAACACCCATGGCCCGTTTTCATTCAAAAGATAATCCGGGGTTTTGGCGCCCCGGGGGCTTTTGAGATAGGAAATCGAACGCCCGGATTGAAAGATTGCCGACACAAAGAAATCCTCGCGCAATCCCCCGATGGCATCGCCAAATTCACGGTAAAGCAGCCGGCAGGGGGGCGAGAGAAGAATCTTGGGTTCGCGCAAGACATTGGTTCCCGCGGGGAAAACCTGCTGGAGAACAAAGGCTTTTTGCAAACACTGGCAATACTGTTCGGCCTTGTACTTTGTGATGCCAAGATTGCGCGACAGACAGGAATAATTGATGTCTTCGACCGCGGATTTTCCGATGAAGCGAACCAGTTTTTGAATGGTCTCCAACTCATCGACATGAAATCGCATGACCGATGGCAGATCCCGGGCAATGATCCTTTCAAGGATGTTTTCCAAAAGCGGCAGGGGCTCCGCCTCATCCAGCGCAAAAGGAAGGATCCCTCCTTTGAGAAAGGCTTCAAAGTAAATTCCGGTTCGCAGGTGCCCGGCCAGTTCTCCGGGTTTTTCAAGATCAGCCAGCCCAAGACATGGAAGGTTGATTTTGGCTTTGAATCGAAGGTATTCACGAAAAGAAAAATTCCGGAGTTCATTCAGAATCACTCTCCGGGAAAGATCCTGAGCCGGGGCATGCATGGCCAACGCAACCGAACTGGTAAAAATCACACGAGGACCAAGAAAATCGTACAATTGCTTGAGCAAACCGGAGGAGTCTGGCAGGAAATGAATTTCATCGAGCAAAAACCGCTGAAAATGAAACTTCTGTGAAAGTGTCTGGATGAGCGCGAAAGAATCCTGGTCTTTTCCAAGAACATCCATTGATAGATAAAAGGAATCCTGATCCTGCGCCGCCAATTGCTTGAGCAAAACGCTTTTTCCAGATCCACGCGGACCTGTGATGCCAACAAAATGGCGCCCCGATGAATTGGCAATGACAGAGAAAATATCCCTTTTTTCCGGGAATTTTTCCCCTTCCTTTTTCGCCAACTCATGCAACTCAATCAACCGGCTTATGTTCATTACGTCAAATAGTTTTACAGAATGCAGTGATTCTTGTCAAATAATTAAACGTTAAACACTTTTTCATCCCTTTACAAGAGCTACGGGCGAAAGCGAAATGTCACCCCAAGAGAGACCGCAATCCATGAATTGTTCGTTCCATGGCGCCGCGTTTGGCCTGGACCACCGCCCTGGCGTTTTCGCCGAGACGCTGCCGGGCTGCGGGATCGTCCAGCAGCCGGGCGGTTTCCCGTTCCAATCCGGCCGCATCGGACACTTGGATGGCGGCGCCGGCTTCCAAAAAATCGGCTGTCACCACGGGAAAATTCTCCATGTGCGGCCCAAAGACGATGGGTTTGCCCAAGACCGCGGGTTCGATGATGTTCTGTCCGCCCTGCCCCAAGAGGCTCTTGCCCATGAAAATCACATCGGCCCTTTCGTAGAGATATTTCAGCTCGCCGGTGGTATCGAGCACCATGCCGTCCATTTCCCCTCCCGCCTCGGAGAGTTTTGACCGGCGCGCCATGCGCAATCCCCGTTCGCGGGTCATGGTCAGGATCTGCCCCGCCCGCTCGGCATGACGCGGCGCCAGAGCCAGGACCAGCGAGGGACGTTTTTCCCTCAGCCGGTGGTAAATATCCACCGCCAGTTCCTCCTCGCCTGGATGGGTGCTGCCGGCCAGCCAGACGGGACGTTTCTCGAAAAATCCGAAATCATTCAGGAGCCGTTCCCGCCGCGCCGCATCCACGCCATGGGCGGTGTCGTATTTCAGACAGCCGGCGACCTGAAGGGCTGAGCCGGGGAAGCCCAGACCTCCCAATCGTTCCCGGTCGGCCTGGCACTGCAGAGTCACCAGCTTGAACCCTGCAAATCCCGGCTCCAGAAACCAGCGAAACCTCCGGTAACGGGGCAAACAACGGTTGGAAAGACGCGCATTGATCAACGCCATGGGCACGCCCCTTTGCGCGCAAAAACGCAGATGTCCCGGCCAAAGTTCCGCCTCCACCAGGACAAATGCGCGCGGTTGGAGCAGACGATGAACCCGGCCAAAACAAAACCGGCTGTCCAAGGGATAATAAAAGAGCGGCACATTCGGCGGCAATTTTTTGGCCGCCATGGCGTGACCGGTGGAGGTGGTGGTGGAAAGAGCCAGGGGCGGACAATCCGGACGCGAGCGGAGCTGTTCGATCAGTTGCAAGGCCAGGTCCACCTCCCCCACGCTGACCGCATGAAGCCACACGGGCTTGAGATCGCGCAACCGCCCCGCTTTTTCCCGGGAAAAAACCCCGAATCGCTCCATGAAATCCCGCGCGTACCCGCCGCGCCGCCGCATGCGCAGGAGGTAAAATGGCGCGGCCAGCGCCAATCCCATCCAAAAAAGAATTTCGTAGATCCAAATCATGCAAATACCCGTTTTCTGCAAATCACTGGATTCCCGCATCCGCGGGAATGACGGCAAAATTGGCTTCCCCCTGTCATTCCCTCGAATGAGGGAATCCAGACATCCCTTCGGTCTTCAGCCCAAACAACCAACCCTAGGCCTGTCCGGCCTTTTTCTTGTAATAGGCCTCTATTTTCTGTCCCACATCCTTGAAAGTCACATCCACGTCATAAAGGGACTTGTACTGCTCCATGGCCTCCTCCTCCTTGCTCATCTGCTCATAGACCATGCCCAAATTGTAAACGATCTCCTTCTTCACACCGTCCCACATCACGCATTCGGCCACGGCGGCCTTGAACCGCTGCACCGCAAGATCCAGCAACCCTTTTTTCCAGAAACATTTGCCCAGCCAGTTGACGCAACTGACGCTGGTGCGGGGATTGTTGACCGCCATTTGAAACTCGGCGATCGCCTTGTCCACCATGCCATTGCGGAAAAATAATGTTCCCAACTCATAGCGAATGTCGAGATCGTTGGGATAACGTTTGGCGCGCGACTCGCATTCCTCGAGAAGAACCCTTTCCTTGTCCTGCTTCAGCGCGCCGATGGCCTGCCGGATTTCGGCGTTTTGCGGTTCGGCGGCCAGCCTTGCCTCCTCCTGGCTGATCTGGAAATCCAGTTTCTTCATCATGGTCTGGGCCGCGAGTTTCTCCAGATTGAGGTCGGCCTTGCCTGTCAATTCATAGGCATGCCGGTACATCTGGGCGGCGTAATCGAACTGGCCGGCCTGCGCCGCCAGATCGCCCAACTGCTTCCACAACGACACATTGTTCGGCTCGGCCTGGGCCTGTTTATAAACGGACTCCATTTGCGACTGCAAAATATCCTTGTCCTTGAAGATGCGCGCCTTGTCCGCCAGATCCCTGGCCTCATCCCGATCCTTCATGACATCCTTGGAACTCTCGGCGTCCTCCCATCCGCCCTGCTTGAGGGCGGCCATGGCGGTTGAATCCTTGACTCCCTGGTAAGCCTCGGAATTTGCGGGTTCGAGTTTCAGCACCTTGTCATAAATGCCCTGGGCCTTGCCCGGCTGTCCGATGTCCAGATAAAGCCTGGCCAGCCGCAGCAAAGTGGAAACATTTTCAGCGTCGCCTTCCACCGCGGTTTCGAGCGAAAAGACCGCTGTTTGAGGCAGGTCCATGGACATCGCGGCCTCGGCCAGGGTGCAATGCGCCTGGTTATTGTAAGGATTGCCCGCCAGCACCTTTTCAGCGGCCTCCATGGCCTTGCCGGGATCTTTGTGAACATTGGCCATGGCCTGCGCAAGGGCCGGGGAGGAACCCACCGCGGAAAATAACTTGCCGAACATCCCTCCCCCCTTGTTCTCCTTGTACTTCATGACCTGGGCGCCTCGCAAAACCTGCCGGGCCTTGAGAAAACCAGGTTCGATCTCCAGCGCACTGGTCATGTAGCCGATACAGGCGTCAGCGCTGTTGCGCTGCAAGGCCGACACCCCCTTGTTGTAAAGTTCCCGTGCTTGGCGGGAGACATCGTTGATATCTTTTTCTGGCACGATCCTTATGTCTAAACGAAGAAAGTCCGCGTGTCGAGTTTCAAGATTCACTCAAACAGGTTGTGCGGGAGCCCAACCCTCCATTCATTTCGCGACAAATGGAGGGCGGGGCGCCGCATTAGCCCTTGTCCCTTGGTTTGGGAAGGTCATTCGTTGAAGGCGGAGCTGGCCGCAGGCGGCATCGATATCGCCCCCCTTTTCCAGGCGAAGGGTCGCGCCGACCCCGGCGGCGGCCAGATCATCACAAAACTTCTGGCATGCCTCGTCGGAGGGACGGTCAAATCCGGCGCCCCGGACCTTGTTGAAGGGGATCAGATTGATCTTCGCCCTCAGGCACCTGGCCAATGCCGACAATTTCACGGCATCCTGCCGGCTGTCGTTGATGCCAGCCACCAAAACGTATTCAAATGTAATGAGCCGCTTGCGCACTTGCAAATACTCCTCGCAGGCGGGAATCAGGGCGGAAAGGGGATACCGGCGGTTGACAGGCATCAGGCGGTTGCGAATCTCATCGGTGGCGCCGTGCAATGAAATGGCCAGCCGCACCTGCAGGGGTTCCCTCGCCATGCGTTTGATCTCCGGCGCCAGGCCGCAGGTGGAAAGGGTCATCCGCCGGGCGCCGATGGTCAATCCCCATTCGCCATTAAAAATGCGGATGGCGCGCCAGACCTCGTCATAGTTGGCCAGCGGCTCGCCCATTCCCATGAAAACGATGTTGTTGACCTTGTCGCCGGTTTCCTTTTCCACGGTCAGAAGCTGCCCCACGATTTCGCCGGCGCTGAGATTGCGGCGGAAACCGTTGCGGCAACTGGCGCAGAAGGCGCATCCATAGGCGCACCCCACCTGGGTCGAAACGCAAAGCGTATGCCGGTCGGAAAGATCCCCGTACAACCCCAGCGACGCCGGCACCAGCACGGTTTCGATGAACTCGCCGTCGCGCAACCGCAGCAGAAATTTCCGGGTGGTGTCGGCGGCTCCCTGGATTTTATCCACCTTCAGATCCCCCAACTCGAATTCGCCCGCCAGCTGTTCGCGCATGGACTTGGAAAGATTGGTCATCTGTTCCCAGGAGGAAACGCGTTTTTTATAAAGCCAGTCCAAAAGCTGCGTTGCCCGGAATTTTGGCTCTCCATAACGGAGGCACACCTCCTGCGCCTCCGTGTCCAAAAGACCGCGGATATCGCGACGTTTGTCCTTTTCGGCAGGATGAACAGAGTTTTCAGGATGATTAACCATGCGGACAATCCTTTGTCTTGCGCCTTATATCTTGCACCTTAAACCTTCCCCTTCCTCTCATTCCCTGAAAAATCCGGCCTCCACCAGATAGCAGAGCGCATGATAGATCGGCAGATGGTATTCCTGGATGACAAAGGTTTCCGACGATGGCGCGCACAGGGTGACATCGCACATCCGTTTGAGCGCACCCCCTGAAGCGCCCGTCATGGCAATGGTTTCGATTCCCATGACTTTGGCGATTTTGCAGGCATTGACCACATTCCGGGAGTTGCCCGAGGTGGAGAGGGCAATCAGCACATCCCCCTGCCGCCCCAACCCGAGCAATTGCTGGGCAAAGGTGAATTCCGGATTGACGTCGTTGTTGAAAGCGGTGGAGAGCGCCACATGGGAAGTCAGGGCAATGGCCGTCAAGGGAGTCTGCAGACTGGCGCAGATTCCCGCGCCTTCGCCCGGGAAACACGCCTCGATCTTTTCCCGAAAAGCAGCCGATATGGGACGTTTGCGCAGGAATCCCTTCATCAGTTCTCCCACGATATGCTCCGCATCGGCCGCACTCCCCCCGTTGCCGCAGGCCAGCGCCTTGCCGCCGCGCCGGTAACACTGAATCATCATTTCAACCGCCCGCTCAATATCCCCGCGCAAGGGCAAAAGAGCCGGATACCGTTCGAAAAGAGAGGCCAAAGTGCAATCAGTCATGGCGCCACTTTATCGCGCGGACAGGAGGGTGGCAATCTTCATTAGGTGTTGGCTGAAGCTGAAGACCGAAGACCAGGGGGGCGCTTGACAATTTTCGTTTTCATCCCATTTGGAACACAACAAGCTTTTATCGACCGACCCAATCCCCCTCCCAAAACCATGAAACAAAAGTCCATCCCACGGCGCATTGGTTGTATTGGCGGTTTTTTGCTCATGATCCTTTCCTGTGCCGCCCATGGCGCCTACCCGGCGACCCCGCCGGATTCATGGCTGACCCCTTCCGGAACCAAAACGTCACTTGTCCCGCCCTTTCCTTCGGTTGGTGTGGCAAATTACGGGTCATGGTCAATCGTCAATTATCGATGGTATTGGAGTTCAACCTGCTCGCTCAACTGGCCATCGACATACCCCAGCCCACCCTACGTCATTGAACAGGCCACCATCGAAAATCTTTTCAATTCCTACGACCTGATCACCATCGTCAACTACGCCTACAACCGTTCCCCGGCCTCAAGCAATCCGTTTTCAATGTCCTACCGGGTGCAGATTCCCAATTGGGGCCTCGACATGAATGAAACATGGAGCGCAGTCGGAACCGCCGGCGACCCCAGAGCCTATGAATACGATGTCTTTCGAATCTATAAAGACCCTTACAATTCAAAAAACATGTGGGTCTCGACCTATAAGCACGGAATCGGCTATGTCTATGAATACGGTCCCATTTCAAATGTTCAGTTTTGGAGCGGCGTGACTATATCTGGAACGTATCATGTGCTGAGTGGTGGTGGTGGTATTGGTGGCTCTCCCATTCCAAGTATTTATGTGGCAATCTATATTTTTTTCTATGGCCACAAGTTGTCCGCACCCCCCGCCATTGAAACCCCTGTTCCAAGCGGAACGCTGACTGTCAATAAAACGACCCAACGGAAAGGCGCCCGGGTGCTCTTGAAGTGGAACATGGAATAAACAGACCAGCGGCTTGATGCTCGATGCCAGACGCTCGACGACCCAAAGGCGGGATATGACCGTCCGGAGCCGTTCCGTCTTCGTCTCTCATCGGACTACGGCGGGACAAGCCGGGAGGGCCCGGCCCTCCGTCATTTTTCGACAAAGGAAGGGCGGGCTCCCTCGCCGCCTCTTCCAGAAAACTTGAATCTCTTGAACAAAAACAGAAAACCCCGGTCTGATTGCTCAGACCGGGGTTTCTTTAACTTTGCGTTAACTCGCTTTGATTAGAAGGAGTACACAACGTTGACGGCAATGGTATCCTGCGAATTGCGGATATCGTTGCTGTTGCCGGTCGCAGCTCGGCCGAAACCAACACTATCACAGGATGTCCAGTCATGCCGCCACTCCAAGCGAACCAACGTGTCTTTCCACACATTGAAGCCCTGGGTGAGGGTGAAGCTGTAAATATCCTGAGGCGACTGCAGAGGCGAATTGTTCCTAGCCGTCAGCGGACACAGATAACCCATATAATTGTTGGCTTGGCCATTAGGATAGCAATCGTAGATGGTATAGCTCATACGATAGCTGGTGCTGAGCCATTTATTCCAGTCCCACTTGCCATATTGGCTGAACGCATTTGCCTCAACGGTGGCAGTCTGAGTTCCAGCCGCAGCCAGATCATTCGCACGGCGCAGATAATCCAAGCCCAACGCGAGTTCCTTGACCTCGAACGGCTTGGTCCAAGTCAAACCGGCGTTGATGATGTTCATGTTCTCGGAGGAGCTCACAACGTTCGCGTCGTTATAAACGCAGTTGTCGTTGCCAACCAAACCAGCGGCGAACAGATTGAAGTCGCCAGCGCCGGTCTTGGGGAAGGACAGATCCATGCGGGCCACGCCGGACAGATCGCGGTTGAAGTTGATCGAACCCTGGTTGCCATTCAAGCCGTCCATGCCATTGACCACGCCCGCGGTGGTGGTGATGGTGTCATTCCACTGATAGGCGAAGGTCACACCCGTCTGGGTGAAGGGCGACAGGCGGAAGGCATCCGAGCGGCTGAACTGCCAGTTGGCAGGGCTCTCGATGACTTCGTAGCCGATGAGGCTGACCATTTTGCCCATTTTGACATCAATGCCGTTGCCAATGGGAACGCCGAGGTTCACATAAGCCTGCTCCAGAACGATATCGCTATCGTTGCCGTTAGCATTGGCGAGTTTGTTGTTCTTGATCACAGCGGCATCCTCGCCCATGATGGTGTCCACGCGGAAACCAGCGGGGAATTTGCTGCTGTCCTTGTCCTTTTGGATGGTCAATTTGAAAGCGTTCAGGTTGAACGAATCAAACTGATTGTCGAACACGCGGCCATTGTTTTGGTTGCTGGAACCAGCGATGGGACCGCTGTTGGCGCGATCGGCGAGATTCACGAGATAGCTGGTATCGACATAGCCGCTGATCTTGATGCCGGAGCCCTTGACACCGCCACCAACGCCAGCATCTTTCAATTTCTCTTCGAGTTCCTTGATGCGTTGCTCAAGGGACTTCTTGCTCGAACCGACCCTGGCATCATCCGCGAAGGAGGTGAACGCCAGACCCAGCACGAACACAACAAACAAGCTGAGGAGTTTCTTCATTTTGATTTTTTGTTTTCCTACTCAGGGCCAGCCCATCCTTGGTTTGGTCTGGCAGGCACGCCCCACGTCGAGGCACACCCGGTCCTTTTTGGAATGTTTCGGTAAAAATATCAGAAATCTGAAGTTGGTCAACAAAAAAGTTAATTTTTTTTGAACGAAATGCTTTTTTTGTTGTCCAAGGGGGGGGTAAAACCCCATTTTTGACCCTGGCAGGCACTGCGATCCTTGTTAAAATGAAGCTCCAAGGCCCCTCCCGTATCGCAGGAATGACAGCAGGGGAAGAAAAACCTTGAATCAATTCAGGGACGCTGTCCGCCGCGCCCCTCGGACATCGGGCGGAAGAAAATGTAGGTGCGAAACCGGTCCCTGGAAACAATCATCAACGCGCCTTTTTTGGGGTCCGCCTGCCCAAGCGCCTCTTTCAACGCCTGTCCGCTGGTAACCTTCCTGCCGTCCACCTCGATAATAATCATTCCAGGCTGAACTCCACTTTGGGCGGCGGCAGCCCCTTCATCCACATCTGTGACCAATACCCCCTGTTTTTCACCAAAACCCAATTGTTCGCTCAGTTCACGGGTCAGGGGCTGAACAGTCATCCCAAAAGAATTGCTTGACAAATTTGGCTGCCTCATATGCGGCATTCCTGCCATTTGCTGCATGGAAGGCTGCAATCCTGTGGTCATGGCAACAACCATGGAACGCCCCCGCCGAATAATCGTAAGATTCACCTGTTGCCCGATTTTTTTCTTCAGCACCTGTTTTTGCAATTCACGGGGGGCGCCAACCGCCACTCCATCGATGGCGGTAATGACATCCGCCGGTTTCAAGCCTGAATCGTAGGCGGGGGTATCGGGACGGATTCCCCTCACCACCACCCCTTTTTCCACTCCCACAGCTCCAATCTGGCTGCGGTCGCGGCATTCAGCCAGATCCTCGATGTCAATGCCCAGCCATGGACGTTCGATTTTGCCCTTGGTCATGAGCAATTGACCTATTTTCTGGGCCAGATTGATGGGAATGGCAAACCCCACGTTGGCATTGTAAAAATTAAATCCCTGGCGGGTCCGGATCAGGGTGTTGACGCCGATGACCCTGCCGTCGATATCCAGCAACGGGCCGCCGCTGTTTCCGGGGTTGATGGTGGCCTGGGTTTGCAAATATTCCTCATAAATCGTGGCGCCCAGCCGGTCGCGAACCTTGCCGCTGAGAACTCCGACCGTCACGCTATAGTCCAGATTGAACGGGGCGCCAATGGCGATGGTCCATTCCCCCGGACGAATGGTTTCGGAATTTCCCATCTCCACCACAGGCAGGTTTTGAGCCTTGATCCTGATGACCGCCACATCGGTTTTGTCGTCGGGCGTTCCCACGACCTGGGCGTCGAAAATGCGGCCGTCCTTCAAGCGAACCTTCAAACTTTCGGCGCCTTGGATGACATGGTTGTTGGTGAAAATGTATCCATCGGACCGCACGATAAAGCCGGAACCCTGTCCTTCTCCCGGATCGTAAGGCATGGGCCCCGGTTTGCGGGGATTGCGGCGATAGTATTCATTCGGATCGCCGCTTTCATCTCCCGGACCGGCGCCGCCTTCCACCCCGGAAGCGCTGCGGGTGACGGTGATGACCACCACGGCGGCGCTGACTTTTTCAACCACATCCGCAAAACGCCTGCCCAACGCCCTGGCCACATCCACCGAATCGGGCGTTCCCGCCGGCAACGGGGGCGCCGCGGTTGCGGGAACGGCATGAACACGACCGCCGGGCACAGTCAAAAAAAACAATAAAATGCACAGGCAAAAGCCTGAATATCTTTTCATGAAAAACCTCGGAGTTTGAATTTCTGCCGGGAATGTGGTTGTGTGTGTCCACTGTGAAGCCAATCATTCCAGAAATCAAGGCTCTATGGGACAAGCTGATCCATGAAAAAGCCTCCCCCAACCATATTGCGACCGGTTTTGCCCTGGGATTTCTGGTCAGTTTTCTGCCTGTGCCGGGCCAGACCCTCCTGGCCGTCCTGCTTTCCATTGTCTGTCAAACCAACAAAGTGGCCTGTCTGGCGGGCGTCCATTTCCATCTCATGGTCTTTCCCCTCATTCCAATTGTTTTTTATCTTGAACTGCGAACCGGCTTCGCCCTGCTGCATCCGAACAACACCCTGCCACTGGCATGGAACCATTTTACCATGCACAACATCCTTCATTACGGCCCCATCTATTATCGCGCCATGCTTCTGGGATTTGTGATCATCGGCGTTCCCTCCGCCATCCTTTCCTTCTTCGTCATCCGCCAGGCCGCCGCCCGCTGGCAACGGGCAAGGCGCGCGTCCTTTCCGACCCGGATGCCGGATTCCCACTGCCAACCCGCACCGCCGGAAACGCAATGATCCGCCTCCCGCCGCGCGTCATCTGGTTTTTGCTGATTCCCCTTTCGAGGCTGGCTTCCGCCGAGCCGGTTTTCAACACCGTGACGGTCAACGGACGCAACTACGTGAACCTGGCCGACTTTGTCCGTTTCTATCAATTCGACCGCAAATGGCGCCAAAACGGCCCAAATCTGAACCTGGTTTCAAAATACCGCCATTTGCAACTGCGCCTGAACAGCCGGGAATGCTTTTGCAACGGCATCAAGCTCTGGCTCAACGATCCCCCGCTCGAAAGCCGTTCCAGCATCCTGATGCCGGAGGTGGACATCCGCCGGACACTCGATCCCATTTTGCGGGCATGGGCGGTGCCCCGGCGGCCTGTCCGCACCATCATGATCGATCCCGGACACGGGGGGGAAGACCGCGGCGCCAGCAGCCGGAACGGCACCCATGAAAAAAACCTCACGCTCGATCTGGCCAATCGCGTCAAGCGGCTCCTCAAGGAAGCTCATTTCCGCATTCTCATGACGAGGCGTTCCGACGATTATGTCTCGCTCGAAGACCGGGCTGAAATGTTCAACTCCAGCAAAGCCGATCTGTTCGTGAGCCTGCACATGAATTCGGCAAAGCCCAACCCAACCCCCCGCGGAATCGAAACCTATTGCCTCACCCCGGCGGGGCTCAGTTCCACCGGCGCCATCCGCCGGCGCTGGGGCATCGGGCGGTTCGATGAGGAGAAAGGAAACCGTTTTGACACGCAAAACATGCTTCTCGCCTACCTGGTGCAACAAAAGGCTGTCTCCGGCATCAGCGAGGCGGAGGATCGCGGCATCAAACGCGCGCGTTATCTGGTGCTGAAAAACGCCGGCAAACCTGCGGTGCTGATCGAGGCCGGGTTTTTATCCAATTCCACCGAGGAAAAACGCCTTCTTGACCCAAAATACCGTCAGAAGCTGGCCGCCTCCATTGTTGAAGGGTTGAAACTGTACGCAGCCATCATGAACCGGCAGGGATTCAAGCAGAAGGTGAAAAGGAAGTGAAGAAACCGGTTCAGGAGTTCACGGGTCAACCCCTCATCTCCGCCAAACCCTGTCCGCAACGAATTCCTCCCTGGGATCGGACTTGACTGTGGCGGCATAAAAATCGGGATCATGATCAAACAACAACCAGCCCTTTTTTTCCGCCAGGCGCGGCAACCAAGCCAGTTTCCAAGCCCGCGTGTCGAGCGGATAAGTGTCATACGCGCATTGAAAGACCAGACGCAGATGATGATGCGAAAAGCAAGTGTCCCCCGCATGAACCGCCAGTTCCAGGCGTTCCACCCGCTCATGATCGGGATGGCGCAACACCATCTCCCGCCCCTCGAGCAAAATCATCGCCTGACCCCGGGTATGCCCGCCAATCCGGACCAACCGGATCCCCGGCAGAATCTCCTCCTCATCCCGCTCCACCAGGCGAAAAGACGGTTTGGCCTGTTCAAGGATTCCCTTCACATTGGGAGGATAGGATTTGTAGAGCCGCGGATCGCCGGAGAAGGCATCCTCCCACTCCTGGGCCATCGCCCAGCAAGCCGCGCGGGGAAAGGAAGGTTTCCATTGTCCATCCACCGTCCGGGCCAGCCCGCCGGCATGATCCCAATGCAGGTGTGAGAAAATCACAAACTCAATGGCCCCGGGCTCGATGCCGAGGCGGGCCAGATTTTCCATCAAAGGCCAGCCTTTTCCCATGCCATGAATGTTCCTTTCCTTTTCTGAATAGGCGTCCGCAGGACCGCTGCCCGTCTCGATCAATCCACGCCGTCCGTCCTCCAATTCCACCAGAAACACATTGTCGGTCTGGCATATCAGATTACGTTCATCCGCAGGCATTCGCTTGTTCCAGATGGCCTTGGGGACCAGGCCAAACAATGTGCCACCGTCGGACAAACGCGTCGAGGCAACCAATGGCACGATTTGAATGGGCATAGGATTGCGGCAACATGCCAGAAAGCCGCCACCGACTCAATCCCTCATCTTTTGACGAAACGATTCCCAAAAATCTTCGCTCCCAGAATTCATCATTCCACTTGACCAACGAAAAACCCGTTGTATGGTACAGGCATGTTGTTTTCCGGTCCTGCCGCAGAAGGCGGGCCGGATTTGTTCTTTGCCACGCATCACGGCGCAGGGAATCCCGTGCAAATCGGGAACGGTAGCGCCACTGTAACGGGTTACGAATTTCCAAAAAGCCAATCCCTCCAAACAACCCGGGATGAAGGCGGAAATGAGGTTGTCGCGTTGTTCGCGGCAGAAAATCCGAAGTCAGGATAACGGCCGGGATGCTCTCAATGCGGTCCGCCTCGGGGCGGATCGAAAAACCTTGTTCGCACAAAACAAGATTGGGGGATTGGTTCGTTGTCCAGGTCGCTCCTGTCCATCGGCTGGTCTCTCAGCCAAAGGAGCAGATATGAAGCGCAGTTTCGCGACCGCCTTGGCGGTCTGTTCAGCGTGGGGCGCCCACCTGGCTTGGGCCGGGGCAGCCAACACCAACAGTATTCACGAGGCTTGGGGCGGATCGTCCGTCACCAACAGCAACCACGATCTGGCGATGAGCGAAATCGTGGTTTCCGCCACAAAATTCGGGGAGGAATTCTGGAAATCCGGTTCCAGCATCTCCGTGGTTCCCGAAAGCGACATCCAATTGCGGCGCGCCACCACCACCGGAACGCTGGCGCTGGGACAACCCGGTGTCACCGTTTTCAGCACCACTGGAATTCCCGGCGGAGGCGAAACCATCGCCTTGCGGGGATTTCGTCCCAGTGAAACTCTTATCACGGTGGATGGCCTGCGTTACAATCGTCCCGTGGATGGCGAAGCCAACCTGAACACCCTGCCGCCCCTGCTTTTGGGAAACATGGAATTCCTGCGCGGTCCCCAGAGTTCGCTCTACGGATCGGATTCCATCGGCGGCGTGGTTTCCCTTTCCACTCCCGCCGGACGCGGAAAGCCCGTCTTCGGAACCAGCTTCGAGGGAGGCACCTACGACTACCGCCGCGAACGGGTTTTCAGCCAGGGCAAGGTGAAGGCGTTCGATTGGAACGTGGGATACAGCCGTCTCGACACCGACAATGACCGTCCCAACAGCGCGTTCCGCCAGGATGCCGCCGCCATGCGTCTGGGCTATGACATCTATGAACCGGTGCGCGCGGATCTGATCGCCCGTTTCACCGATGAAACCGCCGGCGCCCCATCCAGTATCGGCGCCTTTGGAAACGATCCCTCCTCGCGCCTGATGCAACGGATGGCGATGGTTTCCCCCCAGTTGACCGTCACCCCCTTTGAGGCATACGAAAGCAAGCTTGTGCTTGGCTACATCGGGGTGGGCCAGAAATTCGACACCCCGTCCTATCCCACTTTGGGATGGAGCAACCGGGGATGCCCATCGTCGGTGGATCACACCGAAAGTTACCAGCTCAACTGGCAGAACACCGTGAAGCTCGCCGATTGGAACACGCTCGTGGCCGGGCTCGAAGCCCGCCGGGAACGGGTGACCACGGCGGAGGACAACGGCAACAACGTATTTGAGCGGGCCGCCCAAGGATATTTTCTTTCCGATAGCATTCGGTTGGAAGACCAGTGGGGGCTCACCCTTTCCTCGCGGTTCGACGACAACGAACGTTACGCGGACGTGTGGACCTACCGGGCAAGCCAGTTTGTGAAAATCCCGGTCACTGAATCCCGGCTGCACGCCTCCTTCGGCACCGGTTCGCGCGTTCCCACCATGCAGGAACTCTGCCCCATGTATTCGTTGCTGGATTATTCGGTCTGGCCCCCCCAGCCCTACTTCACCAACAATGCCAACCTCACTCCCGAACGTTCCGAGGGATGCGACGCCGGCGTGACCCAGCCGTTTCTCGACGGCGAACTGGAGTTCGACTCGACCTATTTCTACAACACCATCGTCAACATCATCATGTCCGACGCCCGATGGGTGAGCCAGAACTTTCCGGAAGCGAGGACGGAGGGCGTCGAAAACTCATTGAAATGGAATGCCTCCAGGACGTTGAGCCTGAGGGCGGCCTTTACGCTGATGTCCACCACCATCAAGGACCCCCTGTATGCGGGGCGCGATTTCGCGCGGACACCAACCGAAAGCGCCTCGCTTCAAATCAACTGGAGCCCGATTGAAAAATGGAACGCCCTTCTGTCCTACAGCGCGGTCGGCCCCCGTTTTGACACCGTGACCAACCAACAGGAATTGTCCTCCTATCACCGGGTGGATCTTGCCACCGGTTATGAAATCTGCCGGTTCTGCTCGATCTTCGGTCGGATCGAGAACCTGGTGGGATACCGTTACCAGACCGCCGCGGGTTATCCCGCCTTGGGGCGGACCTTTTACGGAGGACTGGAACTGAAATACTGACCATGAACACTTACTTTCCATTCCTCATATTGTCCCTGTCCTTCCATCTGGGCGTCGCCGGACTGGTGGGAGGATGGGGTGGATGGTTCCATCAAAAAGAGCGGATGCCCATGGCTTCAGTGGCCGGCAACTCCCATCCATCCACGCTGGTTCTGGTGGGGGCGTCCCGCCCCTCCTCTCCGTCCCGGCAACACAAAGCCCGCCCATCCGGGGAAAAATCTTCTCCCAACGAGTCCCTTGTCCGTTCGGAGGACATGATCGTTCACCCTTCTGACATCGCGGAAAGTCACGGCTCCGCAGGCGATGAAGCCAACCCCGACGCGAGATTGCTCTCGCCTCGCCGAAGCCTCCGGCGTAGCGCGGGCCTTCGCCACGCTGAAGTGGCTTCGTCCACGCAGGCGGGTCGTCATCCGCCACAGCGGATTCCTCGCAATGACACGGAAGAGGAACATGAAAGCCCGTCAGAAACTGGCGCCGTCAGCGAAAAATCCCCGCCGGGCGCATCCGCATCCCTGCCCGGCAACAGCGGCACCCATGCGGAAACAGGCAGTCATGGAATTTTTGACGCTTATCTGGCCCACATCCGGACAAGAATCGAAAAATACAAGCAATATCCCTCCATTTCCCGAAGGATCGGGGAGGAAGGCGTGATGGTTTTCAAACTCCGGCTCGACGCCTCGGGACGGATTCGCGATCTTGAACTGGCTGAACGGCAGGCCAGCGAACGTCTGCTGGAAGCCGGACGGCGGGCCGTGGAAAAAGCCGCACCCTTTCATCCTCCCCCCTCGGATTGGGACTGGCAACGAACCATTCGCGTGCCCATCCGTTTTCAAACAATGTGAAACGCTCGACGCTCAAGGCTTGATGCACGACGCAAAACACCCCACCTTGATCCTCCCCCCGTTAAGGAAAGTCCATCATCACACCTCTTCTTGACAAAAAGGGTTGGGAAGACTGGCATTGAAGGATGCCTGCATTTTGCAATCATCAATCAAAAATGAACCGGCGCTTCATCTCTCCTTTTTGCGTCTTGATATGCGTCGTGGCATTGGGCGCCTGTCTGCTGACCTGGTGGCTCGACCGGCTTTTGCCAAAATCATCGATTCATTCCCCGTCAGGACCATCCCGGGTGGTCAGCATCGCCCCCCATGTCACTGCCATTCTGTTTGCCATGGACGCGGGAGATTGCGTTGCGGGCGTGTCGGATTACTGTCTTCTCCCTCCCAATGTGAACCGGCCCCGTTGCGGAGGAGTGGTCAATCCTAACTTCGAACGGATCATCGCCTTGCGGCCGCAATGGTTGTTCCTGATGGGTGAAATGGATCGCCTTCGCCGTTTCGCCATGGCGCGGGGCATCGAACCGGAGGCCATCAATGTCCAACGTTACGCCGATCTGGTGAGGGAAACCCGGCGGATGGGACGGCGGTTGCACCGGGAAGCCACCGCAGAAAAGTTGATCCGCCAGATGGAATCACGGCTGGAAACCGTGCGGCGGAACGCGCGGGACCTGCCCACCTGCCGCACCCTGCTGTTGATCGAACGCGAAAACGGCTCTTTGCGGCACATGATCGCCGTGGGCGGCGCCTCCTTTCTCAGCGAAATGCTCGAATTGGCCGGGGGACAAAACATCTTCCAGGACAACAAACAAGCCTACTTTCAGCTCTCCCGCGAATCGCTTCTGGTTGCCCGTCCGGATATCATCTTTGAATTGCGTTTTCACCAAGCCACGGGGGACGACTTGAAAAAACAACTCCGCGAAGACTGGCAGGCGGAACCCTCCCTCCCGGCGGTAAAAAACCATCGTCTCGTCGCCGGCGTCAACCCGGCCTTCACCATCCCGGGGCCGGGAATGATCGACACCGCGGAATGGTTCCAAAAAACCTTGAAAGACTTCTTTCCCCCTTGCCCCTAAAACCTTAAACCTTGATCCGTTTTCATGAATTTCGAACTTGCCGCCCGTGACATCCAATTCCGCTACCATCAGGACGGAAACGCGTTCCGGCTGGAGGTCAGCCAACTGGTTTTGCGCCCGGGTGAAATCCACGCGCTGATCGGTCCCAACGGAAGCGGCAAAAGCACTTTTCTGCGATTGATGGCGGGACTTCGCCGTCCGTCGGCGGGAACCATCGAATTGAACGGACGCCCCTTGCATTCCCATGCCGCCGGTGAAATTGCGCAAACGGTGGCGTTTCTCCCGCAACAAGTGGCGCCGGTATTCTCCCTTCCCGTGGAAGAGGTGATCCTGGCGGGACGGCATCCCTGGCAAACCGGCATGGGGCTGGCGCGTCCGGAAGATCGCCATCTGGTCGCGGAAATCATCGAGCGGCTGGATCTGTCCCATTTGAGGAATCGGATTTTCGATACGCTTTCGGGGGGGGAACGTCAAAAAGTCCTCATCGCCTCCATTCTGGCGCAGACGCCGCGGCTGATCCTGCTCGACGAACCCACCAACGCCCTGGACATCCACCATCAAGTGGAGGTCTTCCATTTGTTGCGCCAGGAAGCGGCGCGCGGCGCGGGCATCCTGGCGGCCACCCACGATCTCACCCTGGCCGGTCATTTCGCCGACCGCTTGACCCTCATGCAGGGCGGAAGATTGATCTGCTCAGGAACCGGAAACGAGGTATTGGAAGAAAACCGGCTGCGGAAAGTTTACGGTCCGCATCTGCGGGTGGCGCCCGATCCCCTTTCCGGCAATCCCTGCATCCTTCCCGCCATCGCAATCGGAGAAATCCCCATCCATCTTCGCCCGGCAAACCATGGCGAACAGCTCTCTGCGGCAAAACCCCTCCCAACCTCCCCTTGCCAAGGGGAGACTTTAAACAAGCCCCTCCTTGCCAAGGAGGGGATGGGGAGGTCCGAGCCTGATCCGTTGTCCAAACTCATCAATCAAAAATCTCCAACCGAAAATCCCGTGTTGTCCGGCGGTTCCTTTTTCCGGACGATGTTTCTTTTTGGTCTTGCGGCCCTGGCGATAACCGCGCTGGCGCCCTGGCTGGGCGGCGAAAAGCTGGCCGTGGGCGAGTCCTTGAGGGAGATGTTCCAGGTTTCGCCCGACAACTGGAGCGTTGGAACCCGCATTCTGGCCCTGCGCCTGCCGCGCGTGGCGATGGGATTCCTGGCCGGCATGACGCTCGCCTGCGTGGGCGCATCCTTTCAATGCCTTTTGCGCAACCCCCTGGCGGAACCCTACACCCTCGGCATTGCCAGCGCCGCGGCATTGGGCGCTGTGCTGGCCATCACATGGCCGGCCCTATCTCTGGCTGTGGGTCCCTTCACCAGCGTCCAGGTCATGGCTTTTCTTTTCGCCCTTGCCATTGTTTTTCTCCTGCGCCGGGCGCTGGCCAGCCAGCGCTGGCGGAGCGGAATGACCGGACTGCTCCTGATCGGCATTGCCCTGAGTCTGGTTTGCTCATCCCTGATTCTTCTGATCCGTTACCTGGCCAACCCGCTTGCCGCGCATGCCATGGACCAATGGATGATTGGCAGCATCGAAGTCTCGGGGTGGCGCGAACCGCTTCCCTGCCTGCCCTTCCTGATCGTGGGACTGACCCTGGTGCTGGCCGCCGCGAGAAGCCTCAACCAGATCGCCTTGGGAGAGGAACTGGCCGGGGCTCGCGGGGTGGATGTAAAAAAAGTCCAAAAACAGGTTTTGATTGGCGGATCGCTTGCGACGGCGGCGGTGGTTTCCATCACGGGTCCCATTGCTTTTTTGGGCCTGCTGACTCCCCATCTGGTCCGGGGCCTCGTCGGCGCGGATCAGCGCGTCGTCCTGCCGGCTTCCCTCCTGGCCGGCGGCGCTCTCATGGTCGCCGCCGATACCGCCACCCGCATGCTGACCTTCGGCGGCCGCGGCGCCGAACTCCCGTCCGGCATCCTCACCGGCCTTGTCGGCGGCCTGTTCTTCATCATCCTCCTCTGCCGCCGCCAGCCGTTCTGACCTGAGTTTCGCAGATTACGCGAAAAACACCCACTGCCGGGGATCCATCTGCATCACGACTGGCATAGGATGGAGGTGGTGATTCGCTGGCGATATCAGACTGTAACAAAATATCACATTTTAAAACAGTTTGTTTGACTTCTCTCAAAAACTGTGATATTTTCTGTCCGTTGCCATGCCTCCCGCCTTCATCACCAAAGGATTGCCTTCGGGAATAGGCAACGATCTTATCCAACGACCACCATCCCCTCAAAAGGAAGTTTCCGGAGAAAAAAATGATGAAAATAATTGCATTTTATGTGATGGCAATAGTAACGGCGGTGACAACATGGGCAGCAGGGGTCGATTATGGTCCCAAATACTGGGCACCCACAGAAGAAGTGGTAACGCCGCACATTAAATGGGCAAAACCAGACGCACAAGGACCGATAAAAGCCCTTTTCATCGTGGCCAGATCAGGGATGCGCGAAGTGGTGGAACTGGCCCAGCGGATGGGCTTTCAATATAGGGTCTTTGCAGTCGGCAGCGAAGCCCGTAATGGAGATTTTTGCGGGCCATCCCCTCAAAATTACGATCCATATCGCGCGCAAGACACGGATGAAATGACGAGCGATCTCATGGAAAAACTTGATGGCTCTTACGATATCATTGTATTGGGAAATGTAAACTGGAGTTCCTTTCCCCTGATCGTGCGTTACCGCTTGTTAAAGAAAGTAAACGAGGGAACACCAATGGTTGGCTTTATGGTTGGCGCTGATGATTATTTCAAGCGGGCGGCGGCAAAAAAGGAAAAATTCAACCTGCCGGCTTTGGTGCCTTACAAGGGCCTTCCGGCTTTTTCCAAATACAAGGACACAGCGTCCTGGCTTGACGCGACGGTGGAATGCGCGGCATTCGGCAAGGGGAAGATCTTGACATTAAAGGGATTTCAGGTCCCGAAACTTCAGGCGCTGACACCCGGCATAATCGGGAATCTTTTGGAACCGAAGCTGTTGGAATATGATTATTATCTGGCGTGGATAGGCCATTTAATGCGATTTGCGTGCGGCAGAACGGCCGTAGTCGTGACAGGTAAAGATTACGTATTCACTAATCGTTGTGACCTTGCCCATTTGGAATATGTCGTGTCAGGCCCGGAGGGAAAGACCGCAACCTGCGTTTTCACCCTGCGCAATGATGAAAACCAGGAGATCAACAATCAGGAAACAAGCGTCAAGCTTGCCACCGCCGGGACAGCCGTCCGTTTTAATATTCCGCACGTGCCCGCCGGACGGTATTTTGCGGATGTCTGGATCAAACAGGAAGAAAAAGCATGGGCTTACGGATCGTCTTTTATTGAGTTAACCGGTGATCCCTCAATTGAAACAGTTGAATTAAAAACGGAATATCGACGGGAACAAAAAGTATCGGGAAAAGTCAGGGTCGCCGCCCGAAAATCGGCAGTGGATGGACTCGCGCTTGTTCTGCAACAGAAGGACACATATGACCGGGTAACGGCCCGATCGCGCATCGACGTTCCAACACTTCAGGCCCATTCGGCACAAGAAATAAATTTTGAGATTTCGGGCGCCAATGCCCTGACCATTGTGCAGCATTTGGAGGTGGAATTACAGAAGGGCAATGAGGTCTTGGACCGAAAAGAGAAAGCCTTTTCAATCTCAAACCTGCCTCCCAAAGATGACATTCGGATGCTTGGCTGGCTTGATGGGTGGCAATCATATTCCGCGTATCATATGCTGGCCGAACTGGCCAAGGCCGGTTTTGACACCCAGTACGGTACGCAACCGGGCAAGTTTTCCGAGATCCCGCCGTTCCTCAACATCCGGCACATGCCTTATGCAACCCGCTTGAAAGATCGCAAGGCTGATCGGAAAAAAGATGATCATGTGCGTCAGCCATGCCTGTCGGATCCAACCTACCGCAAAGAGTTGGCCGATTGCTTAACAAAAACCGCGGAAAAGGAACGGAAGTTTTCCGCAACGGAATTTTCCATGGGCGACGAGTGTTCATTTGCGCCCCCCGGCTCCGGTTCTTGCTATGAACTATGTTTTTGTTCCGCTTGTGTGGCTGTATTTCACAAGTTTCTGGCCAATGAGTATCAAACCGTTGAAGCCATGAACCGGGAATATGGCACGCCATACAAATCGTTTGATGAAGTTCGACCGGTTACACTGGAAGAAGCAAAGAAAAAACAGCTTGAACCGCTTTGGGTGGATTTCCGGCGGCATTGCGAAAACACATGGGCGGAAATATATGCGTATGGCGCGGACGCGGTCAACAAAATCGTGCCGGAAGCAAAAACAGGCTATGAGGGAAGCGATCAATGGATTGACAGTTATGGCGCCGCCGATTTTTACAAGCTGATGAAGGCCATGCGGATGAACGGAACTTATGACGGCGCATTTGTACCATATGCAGTAATGAGTTTTGCCCGGCCCGGCACGCTTTTGGGACTTGGATGGTACGGTGGATATAATAACACACGCTGCTCTGAGTACCACCGCTATATTGCCTGGCGGCATCTTTTCCGTGGAGCAAACTCATATTGGGTGTGGACCTCCGATCCGTGCAACATCGGCAGTGTCATGGCACCGGATTTGTCCTTGTATGATTTTTTTAAGACAAATGCGGCAGAGGTGCGGGAGATTAAAAGAGGGATTGGCAAGCTTTTGATGATGTCAAAACGAGCCCATGACGGTATTGCCATATTATATTCAGCATCCAGCGTGCATGCGTCAACCCTGACGGAAAGATTGCCAAAAATGGAAAAAGTGCTGAATGCGCTGCCGCCGTTATTTGAGGCCGCCGGCCGCCAATTCCAAATCGTTGCTTATGAGCAGGTGGCCAATGGGGAACTGAAAAAAGACAGATATCGAATCCTGTGGATGCCCTATGTTCAGGCGATGTCACGAAAAGAAGCGGCGGAGGTGAAGAAATTTGTCCGTGAAGGCGGAACGGTTATTGCGGATTTGCGGCCGGGCGTCCGGGATGAGCATGGCAAACCTTATGAAGGCGGAGGGATCTTGGACAAAGTGTTTGGGGTGAAACAGGCGGCAGTGGCGATGCCAATAAACTGCGAAGTAAAGATTGATTTTGGAGGATATTCAAAAACGCTTAAGAAAGCGGCGTGCGACGGTTCAATAGGCTTGGGAACCGGCGTGGCACACACATCGTTGGCAGATGGAAAGCCGGCGTTGATTGTCAACACATATGGGAAAGGAAAGGCAATTCTGCTTAATTTCTCTCTCTCGGCTTATACCGGGGTTGACGGGGCATTGGAAGACAGAACTGTCAAATCCGGCGATGATTCCGCGGAAATCCTTAATTTTTTTAAGGTCTTGATGTCGCAGGCCGGAGCTGGTGATCTGGAAAAGGTCGAAGCGGAAATTACAGGTGTGCGGTTGTACCGGTTTATCCGGGACCAGGCGAAATATCTTTGCGTTCTTCAGAAATTGCCGGAGCCAACAATGGCCTATACGGTTGGAGAGGCAAAACCGCTCGTCACCAAGCCGCTCGAATTAAAGTTACGGGAGAAAGCGAACATCTATGACGTGCGGCAAGGCAAATATGTCGGTTACACCGATCAAATCAAGACGGCGATTGAGCCGGCAAACGGACTGCTGTTCGCGCTTCTGCCCTATCAAGTCAAGGGAATCAGCCTGAACATGCCAAAACAGATCGGTCAGGGTGAAACTTTGGAATACACGGCGGCGATCGAAGGCGCTGAACATCCCGGTCTGCATGTGTTTCACGTGGAATTCATATCGCCAAAAAGGGAGACGGTCCCTTATTACGCCGGGAACCTTGTCGCCGAAAATGGGAAATGCAAAGGCCGGGCAGAGCTGGCTCTCAATGAAATGACCGGAGGGTGGAAGATCAAAATCAAAGACGTGGCGACAGGCATGACCGCCGAACAGGACGTTTCGATTGAGGAACGGAAGCGAAAATAACACGAGGAAATTCGCCAAAAGAAAGGAGGTTATATGGATAAAATCAAGATGATGCTTTCTGCGATTGCTCTTGTTGCCATGGCATCCCGCGCTGAAGCCGCCGAGCGGCGGACCTATCCGTGCCATCGGCTGGCACAGGCGCCGGTGATTGACGGAAAGATGGATGACGAAGCATGGGCAAATATCCCGGAGGCTGCCGGCTTTTATATTTTTCAGGGATTTGAAAATTTTGCCATTCAAAAACAGACCTGTTTTAAGGCGGGGTGGAAGGATGATGCAATTTATTTTATAGTTAGGGCCGAGGAAACCGTTCCGGAAGAGATGATTGCCATGGCGAAAAAAGGCCGCATGCTTTGGGAAGACAACAGCATCGAGTTGTTCTTTTTCCCGCCTGACGCGCAAAAATGCACCCAGCTGATTGCCAACAGCACGGCGCGCCTGTACGCCGCACAGGGAAACAAGGGAATCACGATTTCACCGGATTTGGAAATAAGGGCATCGGTTGGCAAAACGGAATGGTTTTTGGAGTGGCGTATTCCCGTGACGATGCTGATGGCGAAGCCGCCGAAGGAAGGGGATGAATGGCCGGTGAATGTTGCCCGAAACATTTTAACCGGCCCGTCAAATGAACGCCATACGGCCTGGCCATTTTTAAACAAAGGTTTTGGCGATATTAAAAAATTCGGGCGTTTCGTATTTAAGGGCGAAGCTTCCGGCAAGCCAATCGCTGAGGAAAACGATATCAATCGAACATATGTCCGCTACATGCATGGAGAAATCAAAAAATTAAATGGCGGGCCGGCGGAAAGATACATGAAAGAACTTGCCGAAGTAAAAAAGCTTGCCCCGGAAAACATTGAGGCAAAAAGCCTTTTTTCCTCATGGGAACAGATCGTGAGACTGTCGAAGCAGCCGTCACCCGATTATCGGGAGTTGACGCATATGCGCGGCCCAAATTTGAGGAACAGGAGCGACGATTGCATCGCGCGGGCAATGATGGAGGCCTTGCTTAAATGATCATTCAACCGCTCCGAGCCATTGCGAAGGCATGGAATGAACAGTAAATCCATCATGATCTGGCTGGTCGGTTTGTCATTGGCATGGGAACCCGTTTCCCTGAAAGCGGGATTACATTTTGACGGAAATAATGACAGTATTGTGGTTGAACAATCAGTGACCGAAGGGCTGCAAGAGGTCTCGATCATGATGTGGGTAAAGGGGGAATACAAGCAATCCAACCTGATTTATGGGCCGCTCGTCATTCATTTCTGGCATGGATTTGTCTTTTACTTGTCAAACCAAGATAAGATGGAGAAAACCCGTTGGGCTAAAGACATGGCGGCAAGTGGCAGGTGGCATCATTTTGCCATAACATCCAGCCGTCCAATGGCGGACGAAGGCCGGATAAGGCTGTATATCGACGGGATTCGCCAGTCAAATGACAGCACCCATGCCGCCGGACAAAACTCAATATTGCGCGGCGGCGCATTAAAGTTTTGCGGCATGGAAAAATATCGCCTGGGAAGCTCCCACTGGCTGGCATTTCAGGGAACATTGGAGGACGCGAGGATTTACGACCGGGCATTGACGGAAAATGAGGTATTGAAAATATATGGAGGAGAGGACTCCGCCGGTGCCAAAAACGGCATGGCGCTATGGTTCCCCATGCGAAACAAAAACGCGGAGTTGATGGTGAAAAACGACATCCCCATGATTAAAGACCAATCCGGAAACGGCAACCACGGCAAAATAACAGGCGCGCCAATCTGGAAAAACGACGGCTATGATGAAGCGGCGCAAAAGCAGCGGGAACAAATCGCCCTTACTTTTAAATTAATGCGGGAGAAAAAGGCGGAATGCGAAAAGCAACGGCAGTTTTTGGCCAAGTGGTTTGATGATCATCCGGACAGCGACAAAAAGTCGCGCGCACGCTTTGAGGAACTGAACCATTCACTCCATACAAATGCCATCTGCTGGACCATGGAACTGTTGCGCGGATATTATGATCTGCAAACAAAAGTCATACCCGCGGAACTGTTCCCTGAAACTGACGGTAAGAAAAAAGAAGAAAATCCTCCGCACTGAAATATTGCAAATTGGATAAATTGTTTTTCCTCCCACGCAAACTGTGATATTTTTTATCTGTTTTATGCATCCCGCCTTCACAACCGAAACCGACGATCATGCACCGTTATCGGAACAATGCATCGAGCTGCTGCGGGATCAAATTCGAAAAGGGCAAGTGGCGCCTGGGCAATACCTTCCCTCGGTCCGTTCGTTGGCGAACCGGATGAACATCAACCCCCATTCGGTCTGGTTGGGATTGAGACATCTGCGGAATGAAGGCGTTCTGGAGCAATGCCCCAATGGACGATACAAAGTGTTTGCGCCCTGCTCCCCTCCCAAGGCCAAACAGCTCCTTCGCGCCGCGTTCCTGGCTCACGGACACGAAACGATTTTTCTGGAGATTTACCGTCGCATCTACGATGAACTTCATAAGCTGGAACAATCCGAGAATCTTCACCTCACCTGTTTGCTCGACACAGAAAATTCACCCATCACCGACGATTATGACGCGCTGATTTTTGCGGACTGGCAGCCCGAAAATACAAAACACTGGCACAAGGGATTCCGGATTTGCCTTGACCGGCGGGCAACCATCACCGCGCCTTGGCTGATCGCCACCGATCACTTTCGCGGCGGTCAACTGGCGGCGGAACATCTCTGCGCATCCCAACCGGCGAAGGTCATGTACATCGACGCGCCAACCACGGAAACCTTTCTGCCTGCTTCCTACCGGCACCTGGGTTTTCAAAAAAGCTGGCTGGATCTGACTGGGCGCCCGGAAAATCTGATCCACCACCCCATTCACACTTGGGACTTTGCGGAAATGGCCCAGTCGGCGGAAAAAGCGCTTTCAGCAGGTTGCAAAGCCATTTTTTGCTATTCCGATTATATGGCGGTGATTATATGTGAACATCTCATCAGCAAAGGCGTGGCCTTTCCCGATGACATGTCGTTGATGGGGTACGATGGAAGTTACCAGGCAATCCGGCATGAACCCCGCATCACCACCATACAACAACCCACTCAAGAAATCGCCCTGGCCATCATCCGGCACATGCGCCAAGCCGATGTTTCCTCCAACACCCCCCTCGTCAACCTGATTCCTCCTGTACTGGCACAAGGCATGACCACACCATCCGATAAGGATAAAACACGGCAAACCTTGGATTGTATGACGGGGCAGCCCCAAGCAAAACGGAGGAGTCAACATGGTCAAAATTAAAAAGCCTCCCGCACCGGACAAAAGCCGCCGCGCAACTCAGGCATCGTCCATAAAGATACAGAAAAACGCATTTACAATAATAGAATTATTAGTTGTTACATGCACAATATCCATTCTTTGCGCGCTTCTGACACCCGCGCTGCGCGCCGCGCGAGACAAGGCCAAAAGCATCCAATGCATGGGCAATCTGAAACAAATTGGATTGGCGGCCATGCTTTATGCCGAAAGCAATAACGAACGCTTGCCCGATCCCGGTCAAGGAACGGGTTTTCATCAGCGCCTTTGGATCTACGCGGGCTACCAGGGAACGCCTCCCACCACAACCGGCGGGGAAAAGGCCGCGCGCATTTTCCATTGTCCCGCCGATAAAGTTGTGCGTGATGTGGTCGATTCCCCCCCGCGCAGTTATTCAATGAATGTGGGTCTCTCGCCTTATAGTGTAAACGATCCTTCAATCCTCAGAGGCCCCGTCAGCAAGGATGGCGTGTGTTCCCTGGCCGACATCCCGGATCCCTCAAACACGATCCTTGTGATGGAATACCATAATACCTTCAACCGGTTTGCCAATTATTCATGCAGCGCGATTAACGGTTATCGCTCGAGCCGGGTAACAAACATTTTTCACAATGGAGGGGCAAATTATCTCTTCGTTGATGGCCATGTTGCGTGGGTGATGCCAGCCGATTACCTCCAGAGATGGGCAACGATCTCATCCGATGACTAACCGTCTGAAACGCCATCACCCCCTATTTCACCCCGGTCCACAGCGAAAAACCGGCCAGGGGGAAATGGCGGTCAAATGAAAAAATCTGGCGGATTTTGTTTTGCCGCATCAATTCCATCGAGAGGGCATCCGTCAGGCTGATTCGTTGATCGGAAAACTTTTGGAGATAATCGGCGGCTTCGATGAAGTCTTCCGGATGGGAATGAAGCCACCGGATCTCCTGGGAATCGAGCGCAACCTTCAACCATTTCGCGGCAAACCGGCCCGATTCGGCTCGAGTCAAAAAATTGGCCGTTTCCAAAAGCACCGCCTCGGATGAAACCAGGGAAACATTCATGCCGGCCAATTGGTCCCACGCCCGGCTGGCCGCAAGATGATGTTGATCCTTGGGCAATAATCGGGCCAGAAAAGCGCCGGTATCAATAAACACCGCCGTCATGCACCCTTCCCGTAAAGATATTCATCGTGATTGGCCGATGCGTCCGTGATTCGTGACTGGGTTTGCGAGGCAAGATGCCGCATTCCCTGAAACAACGGATCATCCGAACGATCAAAGCCCTGCTTGCCGGCATTTGTCCGAAGCAAAGATTGTTCCAATGCCCGCCGGACAAACTCGCCAAATGAAACCCCCTGCTGACGAGCCTCCTCCAACGACTTTCGCTTGATCCCTTCCGGCAACATGACTGTGGTTCTTGTCATAATGGTGTAATATATACTGCCATAATGATGCCGTCAACGCGCAAGAGTGAAAACCAACCTGCGCATCCAACAAACCATGACCCTCTCCAATGTGCCCGCCTTGCGCCCGATTCCCGCGCCCTGCCATCATTTTTCTTGCAAAATAGAAATTAATTTCTAATCTGCAAAAATGATCCAAAGAGAAATCGGGCGGCTGGCGCGAAGAATGCTCCGGGAATACCCCGCCGCGGCCCTGGTCGGACCGCGCCAGTCCGGAAAAACCACGCTGGCCAAACAACTGGGCCGCCATTACTTCGACATGGAACAGGCCGAGGATCGGTTGCGGCTGGACCTGACTTGGGATGAAACCACCCGTTCCCGTCAGTTGCTTGTGCTGGACGAAGCCCAGGCGTGGCCCGAACTTTTCCCCCGCCTGCGAGGCGCCATTGACGCGAAACGAAACCAAAAGGGGCGTTTTCTGCTTTTGGGATCCGTCTCGCCCGCTCTGATGAAACAGGTTTCCGAATCCCTTGCCGGCAGGATGGCCCTTTGCGAAATGACGCCATTCATTTTCCCGGAAATCGGCGCCAGGCGGGCGGATGATCTGTGGCTGCGTGGCGGTTATCCCGATGGGGGAATTTTATCCGCCAAACGCTATCCCATGTGGCAAAAAAACTACCTCACTCTTCTAGCTCAAAGGGATCTTCCCTCTTGGGGGCTGCCCGCAAAACCAGCTCTGACCGAACGATTTTTCAAGATGCTGGCCTGCTGTCAGGGAAACCTTTTCAACGCCTCGCAACTGGGGCAAAGCCTCGGTGTCAGCTATCACACCATACAAACCTATCTGGATTTTCTGGAAAACGCCTTCCTGATCCGCCGGTTGCCGCCCTTCCACGCCCAAGTGGGAAAAAGGCTGTTGAAAAGTCCAAAAATTTATTGGCGCGACTCCGGACTGCTGCATGCCTTGCATGGAATTCAGGATCGCCAGGCATTGTTGTCCCAGCCATGGGTGGGACAAAGCTGGGAAGGCTGGATCATCGAACAAATTCTGGCCACTCTTCAAGCTCAAGGCCGCCATCATGAAGCCTGTTTTTTGCGCACGAGCGACGGGCTTGAGGCGGACTTGATCCTGCAAATGGGCAAATCCACGCTCGCAGTGGAAATCAAACTTTCCACGCAACCCAATCCGCATGACTTTGTCCGGCTGGAAAAGGCGGCGGCCCTGACCAATGCAACACAAATGGCGCTAATCTGCAGAACAACAAAGCCTGTTTTTTCCGGCAAAAAGATCGCCACGAATCTCGACGGCTTTCTGAGGTATTTGAAAACACTTTAGAGTCTCTTACATCTATTTTTCGTTTTTCCGAACGCTCACCGCATTCCAAAGTTCCTCGGAAAGAACAATCCGGGGTTCGGGATGTTTTTCGGTGATGCGGCCGGTGAAACAATAGCCGCGGGTGGAAAGGGTGAGTTTGCCGGCGCCAGCATCGTATTTCCAATGCCAGATGTCCAGGGTCCACGGCGGGCCAACCGCCCCGGCATGGGTGGTTTTGGCCTTCCGTTTCAACATCACCACGGAATAAACGTCCTCGTCATTGTTTTCGGTGAAAAGCCCGACCAACCGGCGGTCGTCATAAAAATCAGCGGCCAGCCCGATGGTTTTGCGAGTCAACTCTTCCAGGGAAGGATTGGCGTACTTGGGCCAGCCGACGGTGATGGTGTCGCCTTGGCTCACGGCAACCAACAGTTGCGCTCCGGCCGGCGCAGCCAGGGAAAAAACATTGGCCGGTTGCAACGGTTTGGCGGGCAGACGGGAAAGGGATGGCCGCAACAGCGCCGCGACCTTTGTCCCAGGGACAATCATGGCGGCGGGCAAGGTCACACGGCTCTCAACCCTGGCGGCGTCAGCCTTGTTCTCAAGGGTGATGAGCGTCGGATAAACCAGTTCCTCAAGCGATTGCCCTTCCTCGCCGGTTTGTTTGGCAAGAAGAACCACCTTTTCCGTCTGGTCGCCGCTCTCCAGATACAAAACCGTGGTGTAAAGGTGTCCGGAAAGCTCCTCGCCGTTGATCAGTTGGATCCGGGCCAAAAGCGAACGGACCGGCTTGGGTTTTCCCCAGGTTTCCTTCACGGATTTGCCCGCCTCGGGAAAACGGTAGGCTTGCGCCAGTTCCTCCGACTCGGGGTAAAAACGAATCTCGCGAATCTGCTCCAAATCGAGATCCGTAAAAGCTTTCTGCACAAAAATCCGCAGCTTCTTGCCCTGGGAAAGCTGCAACGCCCCCTCCCTCGCCTGTCCGTCGGAATATTCAACCCTCCCCTTCACCGGTTCCTGCGCGGCAAGCAGGAATGGAAAAAGCCACAAGAGCAGCGAGAAGCAAATGTCAGATTTAAGATGGAGTAAAAACATAAAATTCACTCTCCCCCCGTTGTCATTGCGAGGAATCCGCCCTGCCGGATGACGACCCGCCTGCGTGGACGAAGCCACTTCAGCGTGGCGAAGGCCCGCGCTACGCCGGAGGCTCTCGCCTCGCCAAAGCCTTCGGCGGAGCGCGGGTCGGCGAGGCGAGAGCAATCTCTGTCCCTCCATTTGAGATTGCTTCGCCCGCCAAACGGGCTCGCAATGACAAAGTGAGGGACATGAACACATATCAATTTTCCGTGCGTTTTGCTCAAAATTCAACTTCCAACCACCTTCAGCCTAACAGCCTGCCCTCCTCACACCAGATTCGCCCGGCGGCGGATCATCCACTCCGCCACCATCAGGATCAACAGCAATAGGGGAAACACATATCCGGCATGGGTGAGGGGAATTTCCGTCCGGGTTTGTTTTTGGACAATCCGGCTCAATTGATCCGCCATCTTGGGCAATTCATTTTCCCGGGCAAACAGACCGGCGCCCTTGGCTGCGAGATTTTCCAGGAAGGCGTTGTTGATTTCGAGATGGGTTCCCTCATCCACCGCCGGCGCCACCACGAGTTTTTTTTCGTAGGAACCCAGCGTGGCGTTTCCCTGGTAAGCAACCAGGCGAAAGGCGTAGGTTCCCCGGGTCAGCAAGCCCGTCTTTGCCGCATAAGCGCCCGGCAGCCCTGGAACAGGCGCAAGGTCAAGAGGTTCCTGCTGATTGTCGCGAGCCAGACTGGCCGTGAGACGCAATTTGTCGGCGGCAACCGCTGTCGTGACCACAATCCGCGCCTCCGCGGTCTGTCCCGGACGCCAGATTTCCTGGTTCCATTGCACAGAGAGGTTTTGACCTCCCTCGGTCTGGTTGGCCAGCTGACGAATCCCCTGGCGCCAGAACCGCCCGTAAGCGGCGCGCAACACATCGCCGGCGCCATTCCATTTCCAAAGCGTATTGGTGGCCACACCCAATACTTTGCCCTTGCCATGGTTCATCAGCGCCACAATCGGAACACTTTTGCCGCCGACATTGGCCATCAGAAGCGGCACGGCATTGGCGCGGAGCGATCCCGGAAGATTGACGCTTTCCACATTCGCTTTCCCGGCCTGCAGCAGCAACTCTTTCAATCCGGACATCATGGGGAACTGGGCGGAGGAGGAGGAAAGCGTGACGGGAAAATTGCCGCGTTGCAAAGCCGGTTCGCCGCTGGACAGTTCCCATGGAAAAAGCGGCAGCAATTTCGTGCCGGCATATCCGCCCCGGCCAAAGGAATTCTCGCCGCCCAGAAAGACCACCGCCCCGCCTTCCTCCACATATTTCAGCAATGCCTGGATTTGCGGCTCCTTCCAATCGACAGCGGGAAAGGACCCGACGATGATGCACTCGTAGCGTTGCAAATGGCGGCAATCTCCGGGAAATCCCGTTTCCAAATCCTGTTCGCCGGTTGAGCGATCCCCCTGCACGGTAAAACGATCATTGAGGGTGCGGAAAAAACCGGTGAAGGCAATGCCGGGGTCGGACGCCAGTTCGCCGCGCATCATCTTGTATTCGATGCCCAGCTCGCTGGTGTAATAAAGCACGCGCAAGGATTTCTTTTGCACTTCCACAACCACTGTCCGGAAATTATTCCTGACGGTGATCTCGCCGGACAATCCGGGGATGTTCAGGCGATATTGCTGGCGTCCGAGATTCTGACTGCAAACCCGGAAAATCACCTGGGAACGGAGATGTCTCAGATCAACAGTCTTTTCGGATATCCTGCCCCATTTGCCGCCTTGCTCCAGCTCCAGCAACACCTTCACTTTGTCCAGTCCTTTGGCAAAATCCCCCTTGCCTCCGGCCTTGGCTTCGATATTGGCCTTGATTTCAAAATCAATGCCCTGCTCCACGCCGGCCGGGCATTCCACCTCGTTGAAACTGACATCGTTCCACCGGAACGAAGGAGCGCCCACCGCCAAAATCGAAAGGGGGATGGACGGCAATCGGGCCGGTTCCACCGCCTCATCCCCGCCATCGGTGATCACCAGCATGGCGGCATATCCGGCTGTTTCCGGCCGGCCCGCAAGCGAGGTGATACAACCCGCCAGATCCGTGCCCCGTTCGGCGCCAGCCGGGGAAGGAGGCGCGCCAGGCGGATGAATCTCAGTGTCGAATGGCATCACCTCCCATTGCAACTGTCCGGCGAGTTGATGCTGCAGCTCCTCCAAAAGGGCGCGCGCGCGTCGCGCCCGGGAAGTCTGGCCATCATCCACCACATCCATGGAAGAGGAATTATCCAGCAAAACAAGAACCCGGGATGCGCGCTCCTGCCCCTGGCGGGACAACCAACCGGGCCCCAGAAGGGCGATCAACAGCAGCAACAACACCGCCAGTTTGGGCGCCAGCAGCCAAAACGCCCGCCGTTTGCCATGCTTGCGCGCCATCCCGCAAGCCATCCAATAAACAAACCCCGCCACCGCCAGCGCAAGCAAACCAAATGCAGCGGGATTCAACAAAGGATTCCAATGGATCGGGATCATGGCGTTCGTCAAAAGGCATCGATTCAATAACGCTCACATTTCAGCCCCTGCCATCCAGTTCTTCCACTTCGCCAAAGGCAGGGCCTCCACTTTTTGGCTCAACCGGCATCGCCGGGCGCCGCACAAAGCTCTCCTTGTCCTGTTGATTTTAGAGGCCCTGTTTCCAGCCGCAATTCGGAAGGCGTTTGCGCAATGAGCATTCCCCCAATAAACTCACACCCAGGAAAAAACAAGCCCTCATTGCCAGCCAGTTCGCAGAAAATCGCAAGAGGCGCAGCGTAGGGAGGTTTCATTGGATTTCGGCATATTCTGTTTCCGGATTTCCCCGCATGAGGCAAATCGCATTCTGATCTTCCTATGGGATGACCTGCAACACGCGACAAGGCAAAATCGGTTTTTTTATGCCGAGATGCTGATTATGCCGACATCGGGGTGTCCGATGATGGGACTTGCTCGGGTGATGGAATATTTTGGATGGAGCATCTCCACATAATCAAATGGCTTCGAGGAACGCGAGTAGGC
>JAQUAF010000098.1 GCA_028687435.1 Verrucomicrobiia bacterium
AAATCCAAAGGGAAAATAAAACCGCCCCTGAGATGTTCGGCAAGCCAGCGTAGCCCTAAATCTAAAATTTCCTGACCCTCTAGGCTAAAACCCACCCAAAAAACCCGACGGAACTGCCATGCGCCCTTTATGATGGGCGCCTCTGGAAGGGGCTTGACAAAATGGTGTTGGAGGCAAAATGGGATGGTGTCCGGGCTTGTGGGATGATAGAAAGAGGGCATGAAAGTCCATTTCTTTCTTGCCTGGTTGGTCTGTGCCGGGTTGCTGGCCGGATGTGGAAAGATCGATGAGTTGCGCGAGCGCCAGCGGAAGAGGGAGGAGAAAACGGCCGCGAAAAAAGCGGTGACGGAGAAATCCAATCGAATTTGGGAGGAATCCTCCAGGCAAAAGGCCCAACTTGAGGATCAGGCCGGTGGAAATGGAAAACTGACCATTGGGGACAAGAGCGTTTCGCTGGCGGAGATGGTTGTGTGTGTGGGCGCCTTCAAAAACCCGCAGAATCCCGATGAGGGACAGAACTTTTCCGAGATCAAGTCGTTGAAGGAAGGCGCTCCGTCCCTTTGTTTGCGCGAACTGCCCCTGGTCGGCGGTTTGCAAGAGGAAACGCTTACGGAGCAGAGCATCCAATGGACATCGGAGATGAGTGGAAAAAGCGAATTAACCCTGGAAGACGGCAGCCGGTGGCGTCTTCAGGAAGGATTTCTGAGGTTTCAGCCGTCTGAACGGAAAAAGATGGTTTTGATGAAGGTGGATGGAAAGGTGTTGAAGGAGGGCGGAGGCGCGGATGAATTGATGGAAATCAACGCCGAGGTCTTGCTCAAGATGGTTTTGCCCAAGCCATGACGCATGGCCAGGCGGGAATTGAAAATTTCGGGGATTGTTGTATTCTTTAACTTTGCAACCGGCCATGTTTTTCACCTTGAAAGCGGCGGTGCGGGAGCCCCGCCCTCCACTTTCCGGGAAAATGGCACAACGGTTGATTAATTTTACCCCATACTTCCATGGCGATTCATTTGAACAAATTGACGGTCAAGGCCCAGGAGGCTTTGCAGGAAGCCCATCATGAGGCCGAAAACCAGGGGCATAGCGAACTTTCCCCGGAACATTTGCTCTGGGCCTTGTTGAGGCAGGAGGAAGGGTTGGTGCTTCCCCTGTTGCAAAAACTCGGGGTGAACCTGGGACGTTTGCGGAATCTGTTGGAAACGGCGCTGAAACGGCGTTCAAAGGTGTCGGGAGGGACGGCGCAAACAGTCCTTTCCGGCGAGACCAACCATGCGCTTGGGCTTGCCGAAAAAGAGGCGGCCAGGATGCGCGACCAGTACGTCAGCACGGATCATTTGCTTCTGGCGATTGTCGAACAGGGCAAGTCCGACGCCGCCGGGTTGCTGGCGGGCATGGGGGTGAGCAAGGACGCTCTTCTGCGGGCGTTGCAGGAGTTGCGCGGCGCCCAGCAGGCGGCTGATCCGCATGCGGAGGACAAGTTTCAAACCCTGGAAAAATACGGGCGTGACCTGACGGAAATGGCGCGGCAGGGCAAGATCGATCCGGTGATCGGCCGCGACACGGAGATCCGGCGGGTGATGCAGGTGTTGTCGCGGCGGACCAAGAACAACCCGGTCTTGATTGGGGAGCCGGGCGTGGGCAAAACGGCGATTGTCGAGGGACTGGCGCGGCGGATGGTGGCCGGGGATGTGCCCGAGAGCCTCAAAAACAAGCGGCTGGTGTCCATGGATTTGGGCGCCATGATCGCCGGGGCAAAGTACCGGGGCGAGTTTGAGGACCGGTTGAAGGCGTTTCTCAAGGAGGTGACTTCAGCCGCAGGCCAGATCATCCTTTTCATCGACGAGTTGCACACCCTGGTCGGGGCGGGCAAGGCGGAGGGCGCGGTGGATGCCGCCAACCTGCTCAAACCGCAACTGGCCCGGGGCGAACTGCGGTGCATCGGCGCCACGACCCTTGATGAATACCGCCAGTATGTGGAAAAGGATGCAGCCCTTGAGCGGCGGTTCCAGCCGATTCATGTCAGCGAACCCAGCGTGGAGGACACGGTGGCCATTTTGCGCGGATTGAAGGAGCGCTACGAGGTGCACCACGGCGTGCGCATCAGCGACACAGCGCTCGTGGCGGCGGCCACGCTTTCGCATCGTTACATCAGCGACCGGTTTCTCCCGGACAAGGCCGTGGATTTGATGGATGAGGCCGCCTCGCGGTTGCGCATGGAAATCGACAGCCTTCCCACGGAGATCGACGAGATCGACCGGCGGGTCATGCAACTGGAGATCGAGCAGCAGGCCTTGCGCAAGGAAAAGGACGACGCCAGCAGGGAAAGGTTGAAAAAGTTGGAGGATGAGCTGAAGGGGTTGAAGGAAAAGTCCGGCAGGTTGAAGGATCAATGGCGCAGCGAAAAGGATATCCTGGGCGAATCGGGCAGGTTGAAGGAACAGCTTGAAAAAGCGCGCGAGGAGGCCGAGCAGGTCAAACGCCGCGGCGATTTGACGCGGGCCGCGGAAATCCAGTACGGAACGATTCCCGGGTTGGAAAAACAACTGGCCGACGCGCAAAAGAAGCTGGCCCAAGCGCAAAAGGGCGGCGGCATGTTGCAGGAAGAGGTGGGCGAGGAGGACATCGCCAAGGTGGTGGCCTCATGGACCGGCATTCCCGTGTCGCGCATGCTGGAAAGCGAACGGCAAAAACTGGTCAAGATGGAGGAGCGTCTCCACCAGCGGGTGATCGGGCAGGAACGCGCGGTCAGCGCGGTCTGCAACGCCGTCCGGCGGTCGCGTTCCGGTTTGCAGGAACCGAACCGTCCGATCGGCTCGTTTATTTTCATGGGCCCCACCGGCGTGGGCAAGACCGAACTGGCCCGGGCGGTGGCGGAATTCCTTTTCGACGACGAGAACTCCATGGTGCGCATCGACATGTCGGAATACGGGGAGAAACATTCGGTGGCGCGGTTGATCGGCGCCCCGCCGGGTTATGTGGGATACGAAGAGGGCGGGCAACTGACGGAAGCCGTCCGCCGCCGTCCCTATTCCGTGGTGCTTTTCGATGAGATCGAAAAGGCGCATCCGGAGGTGTTCAACGCGTTGCTGCAACTGCTGGATGACGGGCGGCTGACGGACGGGCAGGGGCGGACCGTGGATTTCCGCAACACCCTGGTGGTGATGACGTCCAACATTGGCAGTCCCATCATCCAGGAATTTTTTGCGAGCCAGGCGGATGGCAAACGGAAGACCAGGGGCGCCGCGGCCGCTTCGGACCGCAAAACCGAAGAGATGGAGGGACAGGTCATGCAGGAATTAAGGAGGCATTTCCGTCCGGAATTCCTGAACCGGGTGGATGAGATCGTCATATTCCGTTCCCTTGGCCGGGATGAGATCGGCCGGATCGTGGATATCCAGTTGAAACGGGTGCAGAAGCGGCTGGAGGACCAGCATTTGGCCCTTGAATTCAGCCCGGAGGCCCGCGAACTGATTGCCTCGGAGGGTTACGATCCGGTGTTTGGCGCCCGTCCCCTCAAACGGGTGATCCAGCGCGAACTGCTCGACAAGCTGTCAATGGACATCCTGGACGGCCGTTTCCGGGAAGGCGACAGGATCAAGGTGGAGGCGGACAAGGAGGGGGGATTGGCATTCAGCCGCAGCGCCGGGGCGGCGTGACGCGCGGGAGCTGATGGAAAGATTGGACTTTGAAGCGCCGCAAAAGAAACTCCTGATCGGTTGCCTCCTGGAAATCCCCGATCATAAAAGCCTCGCCGATGCTTGCCACACCGCCTTGTAGCGGATTGGCGCCGGCCATGCAGCCACTGGTATTCTTGCGCTGATCCTGTCGATCTTTCTCACATGCGAAGGTCATTCAGAAATTCCGAGGCGGGTTCAACGCTCGTGACCAGCAGATGATCCCTGGCACGGGTGCATGCAACATAAAGCAGATGGCGTTCCGTGTCGTAAATTTCCTGCAAGTCGGCATCATCCACTCCGGCGGCACGCCACAGTTCAGAAGTTGATCATCGGAAATATCGGCGAACAAGAGCTGCTTAGCCCGAGTTTCTCAGATTTCGTAAAAAATGCACAATTTTTGCAACTCCTTCCCTGATCATGTAGATGTCAAGGGGCTGAGTCTCCAACACATTTTTTTCGATGCCTCGAAATTGGCATCCCTTTTTCCCCTTGGCTGTCCGGGAGGCCAGCCCTCCGTCAATTCCATCGCTGTTCAAAGGAGGGCGGGGCTCCTGCACCGCTTGTTGCCGCGAAGATAAATTGCAGTGTCATACCCATGACACAACTTGGAAATAAAATCCATGGAGCAGGTCTCCACACACGCCAAAATACGGCTTTTCCCAAAGTTTGAACCTGAAGGATGTCGAAAAATAATTGAAAAACGCCGAAATCTGAGAAACTCGGGTTAGGCTGCGGTGGCAGGTCCGCCTGCACATAGACGGGAACCACGACTTCCTTGATCGTTTCCCGAATTTCTACCAATTGGGAGGTCCCAGTCGTGGGATGCGTCTCCAATTTGCGCCTCTCGGCCCAGTGGTAGGCCTTGTCGTGGTGGTCCACGTAGCAGAGCAGGAGGCTTGTGTCACTCTTGTGGACAATCAGACGAATGTCACTGCTGACGCGCACCGACCAGAAATTTTTGTCTTTCGCCTTGCCGAGCTTGTGGAAACTCATGCCGGGGTTGGCCGGATTCACCTGCAAGTCGAAGGTCGTCGTTTTGGCGGACTTTTGCTCGTCGCCAGTCAGGCGAGCAAGGCTGTCGGTGAAGGTATCGGCGATGCGAAAGTCCATAAACTCATTTCACAGGCATCCCATAATTTTTCAGAGATTGCTTCGGCCCCTTTTTCCCAAACCTCGCAATGACCCCCTAAATTGTCATTGCGAACCCAGGGCAACAGGGGGTGAAGCAATCTCCAGATTCTTAATCTCAGCTTTTGACTTTTCATTTCATTCTCCTCTGAACGGAAACGAAAATTTGGCCATTTCACGAAATTATGGGATGGCTCTGAACTCATTTCACGCATCGCGTCCGTACCCTGAGGGTGCCGCAGAGAACTGCGCTAGTGGCAATAAGTGAAACGGGCCGATTCCAAGAGTGTATCGGTCCGGCTTCAGGTAGCTCCACAGGGTCGGATATACGATCTGAACATCCTTAATCTGCGCGCGGAAAATTCCCACCGCAACGGTTTGCCCCTTGCTCCCGGTCGGCGAAACGAGCAGACGTTCACGCTCACCGTGGTTTGAATATAACTTGAGCAGGCAATCGAGGGTCTCTCGATAATCCAGCGTGCTGGTCTGAAACCTCTCAGTATCCGGAATCTTATCGAGTTGATTCACGGAGAAAATCACCTGTTGCCGCCATTTGTTTCGAGGACTCGGAGGGATGCCCTCAATGAAACTGAAACGCGATGGTTGAAGCTCGTTGCGAAGAGCCGTCAACTGATGAGCATCAAGAGATGGAAACGAAATCAGCCTAGTCTGTGTGCCGGCAGGGGCAAAGGATGATAACTCAGGAACAATTGTCACGTCAAAGACACCAGATGAAAGGAAGAGAATCGAGTGACTGGCGTCAGAATCCGATTTTGCCAATTCCGACTCCGCATCCAATTGGCTTGGTGGGTAATCGCTGGCTTCGGCGTAGGCCACGAAGCAATTGGCGAAGCCGTCGGAACGGGTACCAAGTGCAACTAGAACTTGCACAATTAGCAGCCGTGACATGGCGGATATGTCCACGAAGATTCGCCCTCGGCAGGCGGACAATTTTTCGAGCATTGTGCTTCCAAAGCCCGCAGGTTCCTGACGATTGTAGATCGCCTCTGTAACTCTAATGCCTGCACGCCGACTGATTTCTCGAATCGCAGAAAGTTTGTTTTCTTGAAAAATGGGCTCGTAGCGGACGAGGAGAATATTGAATGAGGTTTGGCCTGAAACTGCGTTTTGTAAAACGGCCAATGCTCTATCCTCAAAACCCGCACAGATAACCAGCCAGTCATCAGGCAACAACACGAACTGGGAGACCGTTTCAAGGCTCGGCTTGGCGAGAGCCGCGAGCCATTCATCGGGGGTCTGGACGCTGAGATTCATTGGGGAGGGGTATCAAGCCCTAACAAAAGTTGGTTTTCGGCTTCGTTCGTCTGCTTTTCAAAACGATTCACATCGTCAACACTTTTAAGACGAAACTTTTGATCAAACTTCTTCGTCTCCATGAGGAATCTCTCAAAATCCATAGGTTCGAGCTCGAGGGAGTCTCGAGTGCTGAATGTGAGGTTGAAATGCGGAATTAAAAAACGCCTTAAGTAGAGCCGGGGAACCACGCTTCCGCGGCGGCTCTTGCCCCGAAAATCCTCAATGAAAACGGAATAGCGCAGGAGTTCGTCATAAAGACGTTGAGCATCCTCCGACAGAGTAAACGGCTCATACGGCTCAATGCGAGTGGCCTGCTTTGGCGGCGAGCCCTTATCGTTCTTCGAATCAAGGAATTTCAAATGCGAATACGCGACGTTGCCAAATGCTTCGACGATGGCAACCAACTGTTCCCCATGTTTGGGAACACTGTGTAAGTTTTTCAGGAAAACTCCCGCCGCATCCCGGATGGCTTGATTCTGGATTGCATGCGGAACCTTACAAGTGGCTTCTGCAACCTTTGCCAATTCATCCGGCCCGCCGGACAGCCTGACCATGTCACCAACCAAGCTAATGAGGTAATGGATGTCGCCACTGCAAAGGTTGCAGAGTGTTTCCTTTCCCCAGAACAACGACTTCTCACCGTTTCGAATACCTCGTGCCAGTTCGTTGTTGTTTTGCTTCGAGTTATTGCCGACCAAGTCCTGCAATTCTCGCGCGGAAAAACTGGTCGAGCTCGTATTCAACCTGCGGCGGAAAACGTCATCGATGAACGTAAGTTTGGGTTCCAATTCGGCGTGAAGATAAACCAAACCCAAGTTGTGAAGAATGAACTCTCTGCTCTCGACGTAAATCTTTTCGTCGATATCGTATTTTGCAAACGATACAGGGCTCTCGGTGGAAAGCTTAAAGAAGCAAACCGACGTGCGTTGCATGAACAACCGATTTAAACTGGACTGCAACTCCTTCGTGACCTTGGGTAATGAATAGTCGTCGATGAAGAAGTAGATGGGCCGTTCCCGACAAAATGGAAAAGTGTCGAGCAAAACTTCACATGCTTTCTGCAATATCTCAGGGCCAAAACATCGCCCGACTGGGCGTTTTGGGTCATTCGCGAAGCGATGACGTTCCAAGGCTTTTAACCGTTCCTTGTTGAGCGCCGACATAATTGCCTTAAAGGTCAGGCAACTGGGAGTGGGCGGTGGCGCGATGCCGAGCACTGTCCAAAGACCTTCAGCGGTTCTGGATTCAGCGTGGATGAACTCGTCGGAAAAGTGTTGCTTGGCCCAGCCCTCCAGGGAATCCAGCAACGTTGCCAGGAGGGTTGCAGTAACGAAGTGGATCGGAATATCCAGCGCCTCGTCGCGAGTAGGAACAACGTAGCGCGGAAAGGCAAAATAAAGGTCATCGCACCGATAGTAAACCCCCAGGTAACGTATTTGGTCGGGCACGGCCTCGCCCACCCGCATCTTTTGGTCGAGGCTCAGACTGCGAAACACAGTGCTTTTGCCACAGCCACGCGGGCCCGTCACGACAACGTTGTTTGGGCTCTCGATTTCAGACAGACCGAGGAATCGATCCGAATAAAGAGCGCGGAGCAAAACTGACGCTTCGCCAATTTGCTCACAGCTCAGAAAGTCGAATGGAGTCAGAAGATGGGCAGAGTCCTGTGTTGCCGTTTTTTCAAATTCAGCATCCAAACTTTGGAGCCGACTCAGCAACCCACGCGGTTGCTTTGCCAAAGGATCGAACGTCAGATCAGTTTGGACCAAGTGGCGAGCGACGAACTCATGGCGGAGGATATTGAAAATGAATTTGTCTTTGGGACTGCCAGCTTGGTAATTAACGATGCGCAAGAGCTGTGCAAGCACATCCGCAAGCTGGAGGTAGTCGTCCTTGAATCGTGGTTCGCTGCTGGTGTCGCCCACACCGAAATCAGTCACCCTAAACACATACCGTGGCCCGATCACGTTGTAGGACGACTGGTCCTCAACCAGGATGTTTCCAGCGTGAAAATCCCCATGAGCCACACCTCGCACCTTCATCTCATAGAGCAAATTCAGCATGGTTTCCAGCCAATGAACGATGAAAGACACAGTAATCTCGTCGGGGTAATCGGCAGCAAAGTTTTTCAAAGATTGGCCATCAACGAATTCGGAAATCAGCGCGATGCAGTCGGCCAGTTCAACTTTTTCTGCGTCTGCCCGCATAGGAACATTAGGCCAGTCGCAGATATGCTCGACTTTGACCACAACGGGATTGCGGAGCGCGTTGGCCTTGAGGATTTCTGCTCGCCATATTTCGTTGCCGTCCAGGTCATGCTGGAGATTATTTCGGGGAATGATTTTACAGGACACATCTCTACCCAGTTCATTGGAATGTGCCCGAAACAGATGGCCGTCGTTGCCACTTGCGACCAACTCAATGATGGTCACATCCGGACGGGACGGGACCGCCTTTCCCACGAAGTAGTTTTTGTCTGGAAGATTCGCGCGCATGTCACCTTCGCCGAAAGATGAGAAAATGTTCCTTCTTCACACCGCGACATTCGTGCCGAGTCCGACGCACGTCCGGAATATCGTCGGTAATAATCCTGCACAGGTGGATTGAAGGCGCGTGCTCGTTCAGGATGGAAAACACCACCTCTGAAGGATGAGCGTCGAAGCTGCGCTTAAATTCTTCACCAACAACGAAGACGCAGTAGCCTCCGAGTCGAAGCCCACATTCAATCTTCCTCGCCAAACTGGTGATCGCTTCCACGAATGTCCTGCGGCGTTGCGTGACGTCGTTGTCCACCGGTTCCGCCAAACTCGGGTCGATGAACCAGAGCCTGAGACGATTATCTCGCCCATAATCCAAAGCATTCATATACGGTGGACTCGTAATCAAGGCATCGAAGCGGATGGGAAGCTTGAGGTGCTGAACCGCACTCTGCCGGAAAGTGGCCCCTGCGGCGCGAGGATGGGTAAAGCGCTTGTAACTTCGCCGAATCTTGGCGATCAACCGGGGCCTTAGCGCGCGGTAGGAATACATCTCGGGGAATTTTCCGCGTGGATATTTTTTGTCACGCAAGTAAGGTACGAGATGGCTGCTCGGATAGGAAAGAAATCCAGGGCGTTGGTGGTGGAGGATTCCCAAAAAATTCGCCATCAAAAATTCATTGCCCGGGCGGCGCCCCACTCCAGCGAATTGGACCGCTTCCCGGAGCGTGTCCGGGTGGAAAAATTGCCTGACCCATTGAGGCGCTGAACGAAGGTCCAACTGTGATATGTTTTGGGCCTCAACCAATGCTCGTTCGGCGGCTTCGAGGGCTGCATCTAGCGACAGCGGTGGGGAAAGTTTGGCGCGACAAAGAATTCGCGCGTAGGGGCTGATGTCAGCAGCAAAAGTGCGACGACCTCGGATCGCCGCCTCCAAAGGAATCGTTCCAGCCCCGGCAAAGGGGTCCACGACTAAATCACCTTTTCGGGAGTACTGCTCGATCAACTCGCCAGCGATGCTGCTTTTGACCTTGCCGATATACGGCGACAATTGATGCAGCGAACACTCAACGTTCGCGCAAGGCTCACTCCAGCGTGTTGGGGCAGATTGTGCGCGCAACCTCATTGCGCAATTTTGCTGCGTCATAGTTATTGAGAGTTTATCCAGATTACAAAAAATTACAGCAAAAAATCTCCACCAAATTTGTCAGTTCCTGGTGTTTTGACCTCGATTCTCACACCTTGAATACCTTCATCACTTCATCTCCAAGGTGGTTGATTACCTTCACGGCGATGCGGCCAGATTTTGGTTTTGGGAATGGGCGGGAGGTGTCGCTATTGAGGGTAGCCCAGGCTTCGGGGTTGATCTCGGCTTTCAGCGTGGTTTTCAGGGCGCTGTAGGGGTCGTTGGTGCCGAGGAAGTAGGCGTGGCGGACGAAAAAGCTTTCTTCGTTGTAGTCGGTGTCAATAAACCAGCAGGCGATGCCGTCGGCATTGCAGCTTTCCACTTCCCCGGTCTGGGGCTTGAAGACATCGACCCCCTTGACTTTAACGCGAAGTTTTCTACCTGCCGCGCCGGAGCCGGGCGAAGGCGGGTCTTTTTCAGGCAGCAAGTCAATATCCGGCTCACCGAAGATGACGAAGAGGTTTCCTTTGCCGGTGTTCTCGAGGTTCTTTTGCAGGACGGATTGATATTCCGCCGTGGGGATGTTCTTCCGCTTGTCGGCGTCATGCTTGAGCGCTTCAACGGTTTTGAGAGTGGCGGGTTTTTTGGCCATGACGTGAGGGGTGAGGGATGAATTATGAGGGAGAGGATTGGGCCTTCCGCACAACATCGGCAAGCTGTCTTGCGGTGGGCAATCGGCCTTTGAACCGGAGGGGCAGCCTAGGTTGGAGCTGGTATTCGGCGACACCGATGGGATTGGTCTTTGTCTTGAGGGCGAACTCGACTTCGATGTCGTCTTTCTCAGCGTAGAGGATGATGCCGATGGAGGGCCGATCGCCCGGAGCGCGTTCCTTGTCGTTAAGGAGGTTCAGGTAGAAATCCATCTTGCCAGCGTGTTCGGGTTCAAAGGGACCGATTTTCAGATCGAAGGCGACCAGCGCCTTGAGAAAACGATGGTAAAAGAGCAGGTCCACAAAATATTCTTTTCTGCCCAGGACCAGTCGGTGTTGTCGGCCCACGAAACAAAAGCCGTAACCAAGCTCGAGAATGAACTGTTGCAAGCAGGTGATCAGGCGATCTTCCAACTCGCGCTCCTTCATCTCCCGACGAATGCCAAGAAATTCGAGGTTGTAGGAACTTTTCATCGTCTCGGCCGCTTGTTCGGCAAAATATTCAGGCAAGGCGATCGGAAAGTTGTGCGTCTTCTTTTCTGTCACAGCCCTCTCATAAGAGCCAGCCTTGATCTGGTTTAAAAGGACATTCCGGGACCAGCCAAAGCGTGCGGTGGCCCGGAGATAATAGAGGCGTGCGGCGGGATCGGTGAGCTTGTTCAAGATCAACAGATGATGACCCCACGGAATGACTGCGACAAGCTGTCGCAGAAACGCTTCACATTCGGGGTTGTTGCGGGTTTCCAACTTTGCGCCAGCTTGTCGCAGAATGGAAGACTCCTGATCGCGTGCCATTTTCCGCGCAGCCTGCGCGAGAAAGTGAGGATCCGTGTATGCCACATGGAACCGGCGCATATCCCAGATATTCCTTGGGGAAAACCCTCTCATATCGGGGAACGCAGCACACAAGTCGGCGGCAAGCCGTTCCACGACAGAATCTCCCCAGCCGGCCGTCTGTTGTTTTTCCACAATGCCCCGCCCGATGTCCCAATAGAGCAGGACCAACTCATGATTGATGGCGCGGGCCGCGGAGATCCGGGCGTGGAGGATGCGCTCCTTCAGCTTCGCCAGGAAGGCTGGGTAATCGGGGTGTGACAGCGCAGTGGTCATGATGGGATGGTTTTCGAGATCAGGCTGGCCGTTTCGGGAGTGACCTGCCAGTGGCGGGGGTCCGTCAAACCCCGCCATTGGTCCACCTGCTGGCGCAATTCATTGATGATGGACGTCGGGTCGTACTGCTGAGTTTGGGTCAAAAGCCCCTTGCCTTCATCGAAAACCATCTCCTCCTGTTTTCCGGAATCTTTTCGCTTTCGTGGCTTTGGAATCGGCGTGATGAACTCCGCGCGACGGCGAGTTTCGATGACCTTTTGTGTCGGCTGCCCTTGGGCATCCAACTCCCAATGCCGCCGCGGGCATTCGTAAGGGGAATTCAGGATAGGGCGTTCGAAAAATGGATTCGACATCTTCAGCATCCACTTTATCACGGATCATTCAACCGGATAAAACACAAAATGGATATTCCAAAAACAGGTGTTGTAAAAAATCGTTTGACATTTTCATCCGGGATGGCGTTCCTCTTCGTTGTAACAGTCCACCACGATTTCCATTTCGATGCGTTCCTCCCGATCCGCCATATGGATCGGATTTGCAGCGTTGAATTCGACCTTCAAACGCCGCTGTTCCTCCGCCGCCAAGGAAAGGCCGTCGGGAAAAACAGCCAGATCCTGGCCATAATGCGCCATCCATTTCTCCTGTTGCCGCCGAACGGAACACCGCGCTTTTTCGGCCAGATCGGGACAATAACGGCAGGCAATTAAACTTTGCTTTTCGAGGAATTCCTTTTTGATGTTCCCGATCATGTCTGGCTTGAATTCGGAATACGTCTGTTGTTGGCCAGACCAGTACCATTCGCCGCGCCAGGGAATTAGGCTCCCGAAGATCAATTGGCCAGCCACAAAGGGAGCGTTCTCCATTTCAAGCCGGATCCGGTACGGTTGTTCATTGATCACATTCACCACGTTAAGCGTATGGGTTCGACGACCGGTCATTTCCAGCGTCGCGACATGGTAAAAAGCCAGATGCCGCTCATGCCAGCCGCGCAGTTCCGTCCGTTGGGCTGATGATAAATCGAGCGCGGCAGCCAGGATGTCGATTGCCCCCAAGCCCATCCATCCGGTGCATTGCTGGCAGAGGAAATCATCCGTGACGGGAATATCGGTTGGATTGGTTTTCTGCTCCTCCAGATATGCGGCAAAAAAGTCACGGAACAGATAGGAATGGCATCCCAGCCAGATGAGTTTCTTTTTGACTTCCCAACCGAAGGCATTGGAAGTTGCCAGAAAGGCGCGAATGCCCGAGTCTTTGGGCAGGTTTTCAAACTCATTTTCCAGAAATTCCCGCGTGTTGCGCGTCAGCATCTCCAGATCCCGGTGCTTTGGCGCCACGATCAGATCGGGAAGCCAGTGGCGCCAAAGCGTGTGAAAGAAAAAGAGAAAACGCCGCTCGTCAAACAGTTCAAGGAGCGGGTTGGGAGATCGCATCACCAGAGGAAGAGGCACGCCAAATTCCACTTGTTGATACTGCTCCAGTGACCGCCACAATCCCGTGTCCGTGTGCAAATCTTCCGCCATTTCCACTGTGGCCAATGCCAATTGATCGAGATTCTCAGGCGTCAGGCGGAGGCGTGGATCGGATAATGCGTGTTGTTGTTCCATGAACTTGCGCAAACGCCAGGCGATGTCATCCAGATACTTGTCGCCTCGGCCACGCAGTCCCGCCGGACGGTGCGCTTGAAAAAGACGCCGTAATGTGGAACTGTGGCTCATGCGGCAGGCTGGGTGCGGTTTGTCGGCGGTCTGACTGGCAAAAGGAACCTATTATGAAAATTGACAGAATTAAACATGGTATGGGAGTATATGCCCTCCTCGTTGGCAATTCAGCCGTTGAACCCTGAACCTCGCCTAATCCCATGTCCATCCTTCATTACGACGAATCCACCCAAGGGCACACCCTGCGCCTCGCGCAAGGGACTTTTGCCGGACAGAGTTTTGCGGTGAGTTTCAAATTCTGTCCCAGTCCGATGTGCCCCTGCCCTCATGTCACCTTGCTTTGCCGCCCTCTTGGGGCTGACGGAAAACCGTCCGACGCCAATGGTTCGCGGTTTGAATTCACCCTGAATGTGAGTGAGCACACGATTGTCAAGGAGGCGGAGTTGGAGGGGCAGCCGCGGGGTTGTCAACTGGCCCGGGATGTGGCGGCAGGATTGAGCGAAGAGGATTGGGATGAACTGTTCCGTTTATTGGTGAAGGAAAAACAACGGCAATCCTGCGAGATGGACTTGGATACGGTGGATGTCCGCTTTCCTCCGGACGTGGCGGGTGGGAGCAATGGCACCGTGGTTGGGTTTGCCGAACTTTTTCCGTTCAGTGGAGGGTTTCCTTTTCAAATTGGGCGGGACAAATGGCTGGCCCATGACCACTACTGTGTCGATTATAACTGTTCGTGCCGGGATACCTTGGTGAGTTTTATTCCCATCCCGGACAGCTTGTCCGCCGGGAAAGAGGTGCGGGCGGACGATGTACCGTCCGCGTTTTTCAACTATCGATCAGGCGTTTTCAAAACTCAACAGCTCCCTTCGTCCGGACAGCCTTCCTTGAAAATTCTTTTTGACGGATTGCAAAGCGCGCATCCGGATTTCAAGTCGGGAGCCCAACAAAGGCATGTTTTGATGAAGCGCCTGTACAAACGCTCGCAACAGTTGGATCATCAGGCAAAAATTCGGGAGGCATCGCGGGATTCGCTTCCGCAGCCGGGCCGCAACGATCCCTGTCCGTGCGGCAGCGGCAAGAAGCACAAGAAGTGTTGCGGCCGCGCCGCGTGACGCCTGCCCGAAAGATGGCGTGATCCGGCAAGGATATGGAATCGGTAACGGTGAATCACCGGAATGATGCTTGACGGACTTCCCATATAATTATATGGTATCAGGATGAGGTTTGAATGGGATTCAAGCAAGGGAAAAGCCAATCTGGTCAAACACGGAGTTGATTTTGAAACGGCTCAGGCGGCTTTTGACGATCCGCGACGAATCCTGTTGTCGACCCCAGGCAAGAGCGTGATGGAACCGCGCTATTGGTGCATTGGCATGGTGAACGGCGGCATTTTGACGGTGAGCTTTACCTTGCGTGCCGGCCATGTTCGCATCATCAATGCCGGCTATTTCAAGAAAGGAAAGGCAATTTATGAGGAAAAACATTGTTTACAAGGATGACGATGGAGAGCTTGCCGGCATTGAAAAGGCCAGACCGTTGACCGGAAAAGAGATCAAGGCTTTGGGCCTGCCTTCGCCCGCGGAATTGGCGCGCGAGCCGGCCATCGAGAAAGTCACGATTGAATTGGAAAGCGAAAGTCTGGAGTTTTTTCGACGCGAGGCGGCCCGCCGTCATGCCAGCTATCAACGCATGATTCGCAATCTGCTGGCTGCTTACGCCAAGGCCATGGACGATACCCCGCATCCCCGGCGCAAAGCCGCATAGGGGCCGCTCAAAAAACAATTTCGATTTTGCAGGCGGACCCTTACCAGATGCCGGGCAGAATGGTTTTCACCTGGGAGCAATAGGTCTCATATTGAACGCCAAATTTTTCTTTGAGCAGCATTTCCTCGCGATGGATTCGCCGCAGGAATGCGAAAGGCAGAAGGATGACGGCTGCGCTTGCGGAAAACCATGCGTGGAAAGCTTCACCCTTCCGGTTCCGCAGGTTTGGCGCGGCGCAGGACGGCAAAGCCGGCGACGACGAGCATGAGGATGGCGGCAATGGCGAAGCGGTAGGCTTTGCGTTCGCCCATGCCGAGTCCGTTCTTGCACAGGGCGAAAACGGTTCCCCAGACGAGGGGGCCAAGCACTGCGGCGCCTTTGCCGACGAGACTGAAAAGGGAAAACATCTGCGCGCGTTCCTCGGGATGGCAGAGTTCCAAGAGGTAGGCGCGGCCCATGGTCCAGATGCTGCCGAAACCGATGCCGAAGAGCGGTCCGGTCAGCCAGAAGAGTTTGCGTTGGACGCTGAACATGGCGAGCACCAGCGCGCATATCCACAGAATGACCACTCCAAGCAGGGTTTTGAAGCGCGTGGTTTTGTCCGCGATATGGCCGACCAGCGGGGCGCCAATCATGGCGAAGAGGGTGGAGGTGATCAGGAAGGCGTCGATTTCGCTCAGGGTGTGGTCGAATAAAACCCGGTCCTTCCACATGGGGGTCAGGTGAAAGCCGCGTTGGATATCCATGCCCACCACTTTTTCGCAGTAGATGGACATGTTGATGATCACGGTTTCAACCCCATCGAGGACCAGCAGGAGGCCGATGAAGAAAAACAACAATTCCTTGTGGCGGGCGACCCGGCGCAGGGTGGTCAGGAAGGAGCCGGGGCTGTTGCGCAGGCTGTCGGCGAAGTTGAAGCGCACCAGTCCGGGTTTTTCCTTGACGAAAAGGACGAGAGGGAGGCTGAAGAAGAGAACCATGCAGGCGGTGGGCAGAAAGACACGGGAGTATTCATGGAGGTTGGTGTTCACAAAACGGGATGACAGGATGAGGCCGATAATGGCGCCGGTGTACCCCAGGCCGATGCCGACTCCCGAGATGCGGGCCTTGTGTTTTTCGTCGGCCACGTCGGATAGCATGGCGTTATAGAAGGCGTAGGAGGCTTGATAACCGATGTTGGCCAGGCTGAAGAACAACAGGCCGGTGAGGGTGGCTTTGGCGGAACTCATGGCGGCGCAGGCTGCCGCGCAAAGACAGATGAAGAGGATCACGAAAATCCGCCGCCGTCCCCATTCGTCGGAAACGGGACTGAGCAGCACCTGGATGATTCCGGCCAGCAGCATGGAGAGGCTGACTGTGACATTATAGGCCGGATTCGAGGCGCCCAGTTGATCGATGGCCCAGATTGCGCCGTAGCGGCTGATCACGACCATGGAGAAGACCGTGACCCCCACATCGAAAACCGCCCAAGCCAGAACCCGCAGGTTCAACCATCGTTTAGTTTGAGGTTCCTCCCATGTGTATGCCATCCCGGCAGACAAACCCAATCGGCGGGGTATCACAAGACAAAACTGAAGCGAGGGGCGGACGGAGGGCGGGCGCATGGCAGTTCCGTCGGGTTTTTTGGGTGGGTTTTAGCCTAGAGGGTCAGGAAATTTTAGATTTAGGGCTACGCTGGCTTGCCGAACATCTCAGGGGCGGTTTTATTTTCCCTTTGGATT
>JAQUAF010000020.1 GCA_028687435.1 Verrucomicrobiia bacterium
GCACGGTATTGGTTCCCTGCTGAACAGCGGCCAGCCAGCCACGCCGGTTCAGGGTGTAATTCACCGCGGGCGTGGCGTCCGAATAACTCACCCCGGCCAGTTCTCCCGCGTTGTTTTGCGTGTAGGTCGTGACAACTCCCCGCGCCCATGTGCGTTTCGCCAGCTTGCCGCCTGGCGTGTAATCGTAGCTCGGCCCTTTGCCATCCGCATAAATCTTGGATGACACCAAGGCCGTGTTGGGAACATAATTCCACGTTGTCACGCCCGTTCCGGCCATCAGCGTTTTGAGCCTTCCCGCAACATCCCATGCGCGCTGCTCGGCGTAAATTTTTGCCCCGGATTGTTTCTTAAGCTCGCCGGTGGGCCAGTATTCGTAATTCACCACGCCGCCGTCGGGCTGGGTCATTTGCGTCCGCCTGCCCATGACATCGTACGCGAATGACGTTCGATGCTCGATGCCCGATGCCCGGCGGGTTTCGGCAATCGCAAGATCGGCGTTGTTATAATTGGTTTTGACGGCAATTCCACGCGCGTCGGTCGACGTCGCGGGCCGGTTGTGGGCGTCATACGTGAGAGTGGTCGAACTCAAGGTTCCGAGAGCGCCATTCACAGTTTTGGATGAAATGAGGCGTCCGGCCTGGAAAACCTGGGTGGTGGTCGTGCCGTCGGGGGCAACGGTTGTGACCGTGCGTTTCTGTTGGGCGCGGTGATAAGTCACCTGCGTACGGGTGGTCAAACCGTTTTGGGTTGTCCATTCCCTCAAGCCGTCCACGCTGGTTTCCCGCACCGACACCGTGGCGGGGGTGGCCGATCCATCCGTGCCGTAGACGCTGCCGGTTGCGCGCCGCACCGTCACCCCATGGGCGGTTGCCACCTCGTTTTGCTGGCGCGTGATCCGATCCGGCCCCGAAAAATCAATCACGCCGTTGCGGTTCATATCCACGGCTTGATATTCCAATTCGCCCTTGCCATTGTACTGGAAGAGCGTGGTCACTCCGTCCGCATCCACCTGTTTGCAGAGTTGCCCCTTCAAATTATAATAAGAAGTTGCGGTTGCCCCACTTGAACTCACCGTCTTCCATGTCTGCCCGGCCATGTTGGCGTATCGCTTCACCCATTCGCCGCCCTTGATTTCCTTTTCCCACACTCCGTCCCCGTCCGCTCCGTATTCATAGCTCACCGGATGAACCGCCGTGCCGCCCAGCGCCAGGATTTTGCCGTCGCGCGCATAAGTCTCCACCTTGGTCGAGCCATCCGCAAACAAAGTGGTGGCCACGCGCCCTCCATTGAGGTTTTCCGAAAAACGGGTCACATTTCCCAATGCGTCGGTGCTGGAAGTCTGTTGCCCGGCGACATTGAACACGCTTCGCGAGGCAATGATTTCCGAATGGTCCCTCCCCTTGCGAATGGTTTTCAGCGCCCGCCCCTCGGCGTCGTAGGTGGTGAGCGTGGTGATCCCGTCCCGGATCGCGGCCACAACCCGTTTCAAATCATCGTGGATATACTCGGTTTTCACCCCTTCGCGGTCGGTTTCGGATTCCAACCCGCAACATCCGTAGGTTTTGGTCTCATAGGTTCCATCGTGGTATTGGATCCGCACGGGCCGCCCGAGTTCGTCGAACTGCGTGGCCACAGCCGAAGAGAGCAGCGCTCCGGTGGCGATGTCATAGACATGCTCCGAGAGCTGATAGCCGGCCTGGTTCACCACTGTCACGGCGCGCGTGCCGCTGATCACATCCGCGCCGGCGCTGTCCGGCTGCCCGGTCTTCACCGTGGTGGTTTTGCGGTCCCCATTCTTGGCATAGGAATAGACCGAAAGGGTTCCATCCGGTTGGCGCACGCTTTGCAATTCACCCGCAAACACCGTGCCCAGGAGAGTTTTGCGAATCGTGACAAGGTTGGAGGGATTATCCCACGCCGCCCCCGCAATCTGGCACTGGATATCGCGCGTTTCACCGGCCCGGTTCACCGTGTAACGCCTCGAAACCTCCCGCCCTTGCACGGTTTCCACCACCGTCACCGCCGGATCGGCGGTTCCATAAGTGGTGGCCACCACCCGGCAGGAACTTTCCGCCGCCCCGGGCGCGGCGTTCAACCACGCCGACACCACCTTGGTCTGCCTCCCATAGGCGTCATATTCATAGCGTTCCCAATTGCCGTCCGGCTGGATCACCTGTTTGAGCCGCCCATAGTTGGCTCCGTCAGACGCCTGATTGTCATAGAACGACCACTCCGTGGTCAATGCCGCTCCGTCAGGATCCGCCACCTCACGGATTTTTTCCTCCCCCCAGGCAAACACATGAAAACGGGTGATCTCCTTGTGCGCCACGCTGCTGTCCGCATTTTTCACCACATAGGTTTCCACCCGGTCCACATCCGCAGGCGTGGTGGAGGCCAAACTCACTCCCGCCACCGCGGCAAGCGCCGCCTTGGACTCAGCCGTCTGGCTCAATGCGGGGGAACAGAGATTGAGGATTTCGTTGGTCAGCGACCCCAGGTTTTTCAAGTCTTGCGAAGTCAACTGGGGCATTGCCGCCGAGACAGCCTTCAGCCTCATCGTCGAGGCAACACGCGCCGAAGTTTGCAACGCCAGCGTCGAGCTGGAAACCGAGTTGGTGATCCAGCTCACCGACCGAATTTCGCGCCGCAACCCGTTGCCGCCGCCCAGTTCCCATGAATCCGCCGCCGGATCGTAGCTGTAATCAAACACACGGCTGTTCGATCCATCCGTTTCGGTGATCCGCAATCGATTGACTGAGTTGGTTCCATCCGGGTTTTCAAAGACGATTGTTTTAAAGGCTGTTCCCGCCGCCTGGTAAAAACCATCCGCTCCCTTGCCTCCCGCTACGCCAGCCGCATAACAGGCCATGCTGTATTGCGTCGGGCTGACCGCCGACACATCCACAAAAACTTCCGGCGCCAGTATCTGCCTCAACACCCCGTTGGTGGAATACAACACCTCCACTCCCTCGCAACTGCTCACCCGCAACAGTTGCGGCGTGGACAGCGCGGCGCTCGGCTGTTTCTCCTTCAACACGATTCGCCCGGCCGTTCCACCGTAGCGGGCTCCGCCAAGGCTGATTTGCAAATCCACACTGCGATTTTTGGGATCCACACACACCCCATGCTGACAACTGCCGCAGACCTCGTCCACCTGGTTGGTGAAATTCGGCGAAGCCAGCACCACAGCCTCTACGATCTGCCACATCGATCCCCCTATCACCCCGGGGGCCGCAATCGGGCATGTCTGGGTAAATGGCAGGGGTTGCGCCGCTCCCAGCTCCGCGCTGGTCCAGATTTTCCCAAGCGCAGGCGCTTGCCCCTCCCACTTGCCAAAAACTCCAGCCCCCTGTTTGATCGGCAAACCGGCCGACGTCGCAGGAAAACAGGCGTTGTAATTGGGATGCGAGTTGATCGCCCCAAGCGTCCCGGCGTCCAACTTCAGATAAACCTCCCCAGATCCATTGGTCCCGCACGAACTCAGATCCGCCCGCAGTTTCCCCATGGAAATCATCCCCTGCGCAGCCGGGTACATCACCGAATTCCCCCAGGCATGGCTGAATTCGAATCCTCCGATAAAACCGGGCGTAAACGGACAAGACGATCCTTTGTCGCAATTCCCCTGCACTTTGTTGCCAAATGCCAACGCCGCCAAGTTCGCGACCACCAAACCCTCCTCTTGTCCGCAATCCCTGCCATAGCAAAAATCATCATACCATTTGCCTCTCAACTCCACCGCCTGCGCCGACACCTTCAACTGCTTCAGCTTTAACAGTTGCGCCTCGATCTGTTGGATCGCCCCCTCGTAATTGGCCTCGCTGACCACCACCCGCGGCAGATCCGCCGGTGTATAAACCGCTATCTCGGCCATCCCCTCCACCTTCCCAGCCTTGACAAACTTCCCAAGAAACGCCGCGCTGTTTACCTTGTCCGCCACTGCCTGCAACAATCCCACAAAATCGGTTTGCCCATGATCCGCATACCATCCGGACCCCGGATAAGCCGGAGCGCCCCCGGGAAGGCTGTCCGCATGCCCGAAGGCCGCCACATACCGGTCCTGATACATCCGGCAGATCACCTCCAGGGTTTTGCCGCTTTGTTCCGCCCACGCAAACCCGGCCCAGCTTAAAAAACAGAAAAAAAACCAACGCGCCGTTTTCATGTTTTCACCTTGAATTTTTCATTCCATCGGCGTATAGACCTCCAGCGAGGTCGCGCCGGGATTGCCGCAGCCGTTTCCATTTTTGCCCAGCATCGAAGCCAAAGTCTCGCTCAAGCCTCCCAGCCATCCCAGACACCCCAGCCAGCCGTCCTCACCGCAGGCCGCCTGCCCCCCATAAAGCGCCCCGCCTGGATTGCCATCGTCCGGCGCCCAAAAATCCGACCATCCGCCCAGCGAACAACCCGTCACATCAACCAACTCGGGCGTCAAATGCGCCACGCCGGCGGCGTCCAATCCCCATCCCCACAACGTCCCATCCGAACGCAACGCCAGATTCCAATTGCCATCGGTCTGGACCTCCACCACGCCCGACAACTCCGAAACCTTCACCGGCGCATTCCGGCAGATCGCCGTGCCATCCCCGAGTTGCCCCCATTGATTTGCCCCAAAGGCAGCAACCTCGCCCGTCTTCAACAACGCCAGCGTGTAATCCTCGCCAACCGCCACGGACGCCACGGCGGACAACCCCGAAATCCACACCGGCGACTCGCTCGAAGTCCACAACCCATTGCCCAACTGCCCAAGACCTCCGCTCCCGCAAGACCACACCGTGCCGTCGGCCCGCAGCCAGACCGCGTGATTCAGCCCTTGAAAAACCCTATCGCCGTTGTCCTGGCTTTGCAAACGCTGGAAACCAAACAAAGCCAGCAAGACCAGCCCCGCGCCCAAAAGTTTGCCGCCCCATCGAGACACCCTGGAACAGATTGAGAAAAAAACCTCATGAATTTTCATCGGCACTCCTTGAAAAAATAGGAGTATGAATTTTAGGCCTCCTTCAAAAGCACGTCAACATATTTCGGACAAAAAACCCCGCGCCCGGCTGATAATTTATAAATAAACATTAATCAACCCGAAATAACACAGAAAGACACTGATCACTGGTTTGCGTTCCATTGTTTCTGCAAATTGCCCCGGACATTTTCGAGTTGCTGCCGCAATTTTTGGGAATCCAGGGACGGCGAGATTTCGTCGAGAAAACGCAATGCCCCCTCGATCCTGGCGCGATTGGACGAATTGCCTGAAGATGATTCGCCGGTTCGCATCAGACCGCCTCCCATCATAACGCCGCGATTCCTCTGATTGCCCAACATGGACAAAACCTGCTCCCTTTGCTGCTCATTCATATCCCTGGAGAAAAGGGTCTGCACCGTCTGACGCACCCCCGCATCCCGCAAGTCGAATCGCGCCAGCAGCCACGGCTGGCCGGCCAGTTGTTTGGCGGCTTTTCCATCCTGGACAATCCGCTGCAAGGACGCCGCCTGATCGGCCGCCGGATACTGGGCCAGCGCCATCGCCGCGGATGCCATCATTCGAGGCTGGCCGGAGATCATCTCCTCCAACCGCGGCAAAGCCTCCTTCGACTGATAATAGCCGGCCAGTTCCACCACATTGCGAGACATCCAATCGGACGCAGAACCGGACTTTGGATCCTTGAATTGCGGGGAGTTGATGATTTCCTGCATGGCCTTGAGAATTTCCTCCCGATGACTTCCCGGCTCGCGCCGTTCAAGATTGCGAGCCGCCAGCATCAACTCGAACCCCGAGGCGGTGCCGCGCACCACCTCCAGGCTGGCGGCCTGGGCAACCGGATCGTTCATTTCGCCAAGCAAATCAATCAAGCCGGCGCGCAGGGATGGAATGGGCGGAAGTCCGCGCCCGCGGGGCATCATTCCCATGTTGAATGAAATATCCTGCTGGGTTCGCAGAAATTCAGCCGCAGCCTGCGAACCTTCCTCGCCGAAATCCTTCAATTGTTGCAGCCTTCCGGCCACCACCATCACATCCACCCGCGCGGGATCCATGGCCTCCAACTCCGCCAGCATTTTTTCCAGCACCTCCCTGGCGCTGCGGGGCACTCCCTTGTGGGAAACGGGTTCCGCTTCGGCTGTCACTTCAGCGGCAGCCGCCTTTGGTGAAAGAGGCTGGTCCGCCTCATTTCCGCCCGGTTGCGCCAAAACGGGATCGGCGCGTTTATCCCGTCCAACAGTCCCTGAAACCGGCTCGTTGCGCGACAAACCACGAGCAAACCATCCCCAGGCAAAGCCCAAGACCAACAGCCCCACCCCCAAAATCAAAGTCCGCCACGGAACGGCGGAAAGCCATGGCCGTCCATTCATCGGGAACCTGCCGGCGGATTTTTCTTTTCCACGCCTTTCGAAACCGGCATGTCAACATTCTCCGCGCCGCCGGGCTTCAACACGGCCAGGATGGAAAACTGGCCGCGCAACAAAGGCTCTCCGGCTTTCACCGGAGAAATCTGGCAGGAAACCACCTGAGGATGAGAGGAATCCTGCTGCAATTTGAAAAGGAAGCGGGCCACGCCCTCGAAATTCCCCTGCAAACCGCACTCCACCCGCAACTGATTTGGACGCCCCTTGCCTTCGCCGAGCTTTTGATTGCGCTGCTTGAGTTCCACGCCGCTCTGGCGCGCCATTTCCTCGAAGTGTTTCATCCAAGCCTCCTGGCTTGCGGCATGCGGCGGAACAGCCTCCTGCGGCTGGGCCAGCGCAGCCAGTTCGCGCCGCCAATCGGGAATATGCCGGATGAATTCCTCCCGGAACCGGGCTTCGCGTCCCTGCTTGACCAGTTGATCACGGTGTTCCCGGCAATGATCGATCCACGGCATGACCACCATGTAGTTGAAAGCGGCAAAGATCACCAATGCGGTAATCGCGCTCAACGCTTTTTCGCGAACGCCTAGTTTGGGCCATTTCATGATGATGGAACAGGTTGCAAGGGAATATTGATCTGCCAGGTCACCTTTCCGGCCTGATCGCTGTTGATGGAATCGTTCTTGGCCTGCCGAAACGCCGGGATTTTCTTCAGCCGGGCCAGATAATCGTAAACCTGTTCGCTCTGCAAGGCGGTTCCCCTCACCTTGACCCCTTCATTCAAACGATATTGAAAACTCTCGAAAATCATCCCTTTGGGGCGGTTTTCGGTCAACTGCCTCAAAATCTCCAACGCGCTCCCGGAGAGGTCCGAAGACTGTCGCGCGTTCTTGATCTGGCGCTTCAGCGAATCCGCCTCGCGCCATGCCGTTTCCTGTTTTTGCAAGGTTTCCCGCAAACGCCCGTCCTCGCGCCATTGCCAGAACGACCAACCGGCCAGGGCCAGCAAACCACCGAGATAAAGAGCCGCGGCCAAACCAAATCCCCGGAAACCGTTTTGCCGCCGGCGCAAACGGCGCTGTTGCTCCTTCCAAAAAGCCGGTTCCATCTCAAAACCGATCAATCCACCCTGCGCCGCAAGACGGCAAACCTCGGCCAACGGCACGAGCGGTTCGTCCTTTTCAAGCACACTCCATTGCACAGCTCCCCGGACTTGCGCATCGCCGGGAATCAACGCCGCCGCCGCTTCCTCCAAAAAGGCCTCGTCCACAAGCAGACGCTGAAAAAATCCCTGCCGCATTCCCCGGATCACTCCATCCGCCACATGCAGAATGCAAACCGCCAACTGCGCCTTCCGGCCTTCATCGACACGGACCTGGCCCCACCATCCGTCGCGCACTTGCGCGCCTCCCGCCTGCCACGCGGCCGCGGCATCCAGCGCAAACCGGGCATTGGACAAGCCCAACGCCTGCAACAACCCGAAAAGCCGCTCCAGTCTTTTGCGCTCAAAAATCGCAAGCGCCGCCACGGTGCGAGCCGCGCCGCGATGCAGGATTTGGAAAGCGGGAACATGCTCCTGGGGATCCAACTCCACCATGGCATGAAATTGCCCTTCGGCCATGGACTTCACCTCTTCCGCGTTTGCGCTGGGATATTCCTCCACCGTCACCAAGGCGTCCGCCGCCGGCGCCACCAGCCAGGCGGAATCCAGCCGGCTCGCCTTCCATCCCAATTCCCTCAACCCCGCCTTCAATTGTTTGTGGGAAAGCGCGCCGTCCAGGAGAAATTTCGCCTGCGCCACATTTTCCGCTTTGCCATCCAGCACAGCCACCTGCGCCGCCGAACCTCCATCGACGGGAAGAATCACCATGACCGCGCGGGATGAACGAGCGGATGCCCGCGCCGCCGGAGCGGCCGGCGATTGGGGCGTTTCTGCGGAAGATGGGATTGGCGTTGGAATCATTGCGGCTGTTCCTCCTCCTTGCGAAGGGTTCTGGCCTCAACAGTATAGGGAGCCTCGACCAAGCGCAAACCTGTTTCCGCCTTCAAAACCGCCATGGCTTCCCTCACCACTTGCTGCCGCTGATAAATTCCAATCCCCCGGATCCGGAACAGTTCCGCCTTGCTGGTCAAAGCCGATGTCGATGTCCCTCCTCTTCCCTGCGGATTCAGCCATGCGGGAATGGCCTGGTAAAGGTCGTCCACCGTGTCCGGAATGCCATCCGGCCCCTGACGGTCCTTGACCAGCCTTTGGGCATCCTCCAGAGAAATGCCTGCGGCGGCGGCAATCAGCGGGGCAGGCGCCGTGTTGATGTTGATTTTTCCATCGCCATGGATGGTGGTCATGGGCCACAAGGCCCTCCATGTTCCCGGCAGTTCACCCGGCACTTTCACGGCCAGTATTTTTTCCTCCCCAAATATCCAGCGCAATTCCCCCATTTCCGTCACCGCCGCATTTTTTGCCTTTCGCCTTCGATCCGGCAGGGATTGGTAATCCATGGTTTCCGCTCCGTTCAACCTCCGCCCATCATCCGTGTCCTGCCAGTCTTCCAACGCATCGAGCCATGCGTCCACCTGCTGCGCGGGCATATCGGCCAGTTGCAGAAGGCTGCGCCAGGCAAACGTCGGGGTTTTCAACCAGTTGATTCGCGCCTGTTCGTCGGTGATTTCGATGCGGTAAAAACCGTCGCCCAACGCCACCGGTTCGGAACACCATGTCCCGACAAAACGCTCCAGATTCAACCGCCTTTTCGAAGATTCCTTTTCATTGCCCGGATTGACCGCGGACTGTTTTTCCTCTTTGAGAATGGTTGTCAGGGACACCAGCGCTGTATCCGCCAGCATCTCGGCCTGCAACCGGCGGGACCGGATTCCGGCATCGCTCAAGATCAACGCCACCCTCTCCGCCGCCATGGCCACCGCAAAAGACAACACCACCGTGGCCCACAACACCACCAGCAAAGCGGATCCCTCCCGCTGCCCGCCCCTCGCAGCCTGCCCCTTCAACATTGAGCCTTGAACCCTGCCCCTTGTCATTTTCCTCCCTCCACGGTTGTTTCGCCGCTTTTACCCAGCGAACCATACCCCAGCCTCGGCAACGCCAGGCGCTCATGCGCCCACCCCGTGCGCCTGGACGCAACCGGTTCCCCCTTCATTGCCAGGCCAAACCATACCGCCGCAGGCGCCTTGTCCTCATCCTCCCACCGGTCAACCCAATCCTGGCGTGCCTTATTCCAGTAACGAACCCGGAATGCCGCCACGTTTTCCAGCAAAACCACTTCACGATCCCACTCCTCCAGGGTGAAAGGGCCGGCAGACATCACCAATTCCCCCATTCCACTTTTCACGGCCCTCCATTTCACCTCCAACCGCTCCGGCGCCCCATCCCATGCCGAGGCTGCGGCCGCATCGGGCGCCAGGGTGGTGACAAAAGATATCTCGTCGGCTTCATTGCGTCCGTTTTTTCCCTGCCATGCATACAGGGACTTGGGTTGCCGATGAAAAACCGCCGCCTCAACCGCTTCTTCCAAGCGGTCCAAAACCACCTGCGGATTACCGCCCGTGGCATCGCGCCGGGCAATCCGCTCCGTCGCCCGCCAGGAAACGGTCCAAACTGAAGCCACCGCCAGCATGAGCAGACAAAACACGCTCACCGAAACCACCACTTCCAGCAAGGTAAACCCCGTTTTTTTCACCAAAACCTCCCCGCCTGCCTTGGAATCAGGCAGACAAACCGCCGCTCGTCCTCCCGTCCCCCATCCTTCCAACGAACCACCAGCCGCCACTCCATCCGATCCGGATCGTCCGTGGCCGCCACCTCATTCTGCCATGAATAAAGCCGCCCCCCGAACATTCTTTCGCCATTCTCCGATCCAATCCGCGCTTCATCCGTGCTGGCGCGGCGTTGCAAACGCCATTGTTGCCAGCGCCAATGGGCCACTTCGCTGGCGCCATCCACCCGGTCCGCCAGAGTCAATCCCTTCACCCCGCGAGCCACCGCCACTCCCAATGCCACCAGGGCAATCCCCAAAATGGCTGTCGCCAGCATCAACTCCAAAAGCGTCATTCCCCGTTGAAAAGCTCCTGTGCGCATGTCTTGCCGCCTATCGTATTCGCATCCGCCGGGCAGCCGCATCCTCGGATCTCACCGGTTCCATCGATGGCATGCCGTCCCATCCCGTCCAGAATCGCCACCACTGGCCATCCTGCCCGCGAAACAAAAAAGCGGCGGGATCGGCGCGCCCGTTGGCGTAAAAACGAACGTTCATCCATTCACCCTCGGACGGCTCCGCCTCCATGTTGAAAACCACCCGCCGATCCACTTCCAATTCAAAACGCCGGGCAACGGCAGCCGGTTCAGCCTTGTCCCCGGCCCCTTCCTCAGCGGATGCCTCCAGTTCATCCCATTGCCGAACCGGGCGGGACTCCCAAACCCGGCGATTGCCATCCCAGCGCAACAACCAATCCTCCCCATCCCTCCAGGCGGCTGAACGGGTCTTCAACCACAGAATGGACATCTGGCGCGCCACCCGTTGCGATTGTTCCGCCTGCCACTTGGCGCGAAACGAAATCAACGACACGCTCATCATCAACCCCAAAATCCCCACCGCCAGCATGATTTCCAAAAGGGTAAACCCCCGTTTGGACATCTGGATTTTCAATCCCACATCTGTCACCAGTTGGTAATATCGTCGGCGCTTTCAATCCCGTCCTTGCCCAGGGAACTCAGATCGAAACCCTCCGGATTATGCGTTCCCGGGCAGACATAAAGATAATCACGGCCCCAGGGATCCTTCGGCACGGTCTTTTTTTCCAGATAAGGACGCCATTTTTGCGGCGCCGGATCGCCCGCCGGTTTTTCCACCAGCGCCTTCAACCCCTGTTCCGTGGTGGGATAACAGGCATTATCCAGTTCGTACAATCCCAGGGCAGTGCGCAGGGCGCCGTCGATTTCGGACTTGGCGGCGGTCACGCGGGCCTTCTCCGCATTGCCCTGGATCTTCACCGTCGCCATGGTCACCAGAATGCCCAATATCACCACCACCAGCATGATTTCCAAAAGGGTGAACCCGCCGCGTCGATGGCGGCCCAAGAGATTTCGATGGGTTTTCATTGTTTTTTCTGATCCCGAAGAGCCGGCGCCCGAACCGGCATGATGGAGGCCGGTTCAGCGGGCACACTGGCCGGTTTTTCGATTTTTTCGATCTCCTCGTTCAAGCTGTTCTTTTCCAGCAGGGTTTTCCTGTTGTACAATTCCAGTTCCTTCCGCCTTCGCGAGGCCTCTTCCGAAGCCAGCTCCGGCGTGGCCAGCACCTTCGGCTTGAGCAACACCATCAACTCGGTGCGGATTTTCTCCTTGGTGGTGGAACTGAACAGATATCCCAGCAATGGAATGTCGCTGAGGAACGGCACCCCGGTCTTGCTGGTGTTTTCCCGATTGCTCACCAGTCCGCCAAGAATGATCATCTCCCCGTCCTGCACGGAAACCACGGCATTGGCTTCGCGGCGCGAAATGACCGGCACCTGGTTGTTGTCGATGACGGTAAAACTCGCCACGTCATCCACTTTTTGCAAAATATCGAACACCACCAATCCTCCCGGATTGATCAGGGGCTTGATGGACAATTCCAGCGCAATATCCCTCATTTCGTAAGTGGACCGCAGCGTACCGGCGGACGTCGAGGTCCCGCTCGTGGTGGTGGTCGTGGTGCTTCCAGCCACCGTTTCGGTGCCGGTCACAATCGGACGCTGCTCGCCTACAAGAATCCTCGCCTCCTCATTATGGCTGGTTTGAATGATCGGCTGTGACAAAATCCGGATGTTCCGGTTTTGAGCGAGAGCCTGGATCAAAATATCCATGTTGGCGTTGCGCAACGAAGCCCAATAATTCAAGCCGAAAGGCGCCCCCGTCGGTATCGTGGATGCGACAATCCCGGTTGCATCCGAGGGATTGAGAGCCACGGTGTTGACCAAAACCGACTGATCCAAATTGCCGGTGCGCACGCGTCCCAGGATCTCCACCCCAAGGTTGTCGGTCCGGTCAAGCGTCACCTCGACAATCACCCCCTGCAACAACACCTGGGGAAGGGGCACATCCACATCCTTTACAAAACCCATCACCCATTCGATCTTCTCACGGGTTCCCAGCAGAATCAACGAATTGGTGCGCGAATCCGGATAAATGGAAATCTCCTCCGCTTCGCCCTTGGCGGCGTTTTTCGCCGCCCCGGCAGCCGGCGTGGCGGGAGTCGCGCTCTTCTTGGCATTGGAGGCCGTCTTGCGGTCGGTCACCCTCTGTCGTTTGTTCCCGCTCATATCGCCGCCTCCCTGCCCAAGAATGTTGTTCAACAAACCGGCAAGCTGTTCGGCCTCGGCGTACTTGAGCGGAATGGTCTTCGGGATCAACGGATCGGCGGTGTTGGCATCGAGCTTCTCGATCATCTGGTCAAAAAACGGAAAATTAACCTGCCGGGTCAGCAAAATCACCTGATTGGTGCGTTCATCGGCAGCCAGGGTCACTTTGCCCACCACGATGGCTTCCTCATTAAAGGTCAGTTCCATTCCTGCGGTTGACGCAGCGGCGGGTGTTTGAGATCCGGGCCGGCCGCCTGCGGCTGCGGCGGGCGGCGGCATTGGAACAGCCGTCGGCGCGCTGGCCGGTTGGGCGGGCTTTGCCGGCTGGGCGCCCGCGGCGCCCGTCCCAAGCAACTCAAGAATCCGCGCCACCACTTCCTTGGCCTTGGCATTGCGCAACGGATAAAATTTGGTTGTCACCTTGGCTTCGAGCGGACGATCCAGATGCTCAATCACCTTGGCAATCTCCAGCAGGTTCGCCGCGGTGTCGGTGATCAACAGGGTGTTGGTTCGCGGAAAAATGGCCAGCGAACCGTAACCATGCATCATGGGCGCCAACACCGATTGCAAATCCTTCGCCTCAATGCACTTCACCTGAAAAATCCGGCTGACCACCTGGTCGGCTGGCGGCAATTTGTCGCTTCCCATCCCCACCCTCACCCCCTCGCCTTTCACCGCGGCGGAAGGCACCACTTTGAAAAACTTGTCTCCCTGCAAGACCACCGCAAACCCATTGGCGTTCAAAACGCTCTCCAAGGCCAGAACCGCATCCTCACGGGTCAACTGTCCATTGCCCTGCAACGTGATCCGCCCCTGCAGATTGCTGGCCCGAATCGCCGTTCGATGCGTCAATTCCGCATATAATGAAATCGCCTGATCAAGGGAAACCGCCGGCAGATTGACGGTCACCAGATCGTTGGTCCCGGCCGCCTGTAAATCAACCAATCCCACCGAAAAAACCAACACTCCCACCCACCGCAACCAATCCTTCGACAATCGGTTGCATCCGTCAAGAAAACACCCTATCCCCTTCATAAACAGGCGGTTGCACATATTCAATCATCCCATCCTACCGGAAAAATTTTCCAAAGAAAAGTCAAATGCACAAAAGTTCAGGCAACGGCTTTTGCGACAATCCACCACCCCGGAATGGATTCCCGGAAAAACCATGGACCCTATCCACCCCACCGGACCACCGCTTTTCGGGAACTGGCCTTGATGTTTTTGCCGGCGACTCCCGAAACACGGGCTGTGACTGAAACCTGCATCGTTTTTTCGTGGGGAGAAAGAAATATCCCGATCGGGACAAGCTGGCAAACCGTCCGCGAGGGATCGATATTCTGAAAATAAAACCGTTGCGAGTTCGGCCCCAGCAAAACTTCCAACTCAACAACCGGCAATGTTTCGGTCCCCCGATTTTGAACGCCCACCGCCAACTGGGGCTCGGAATTCCCGGTCGTTGGATTCAAAATCTGGATCCCCGACACCGCCACCTGATAAATCCCAGGCTGATTCCGCGACATCACCCATCCGACATCAAGAATGCCGCTTCCATACTGGGCATCCAACCCCGCCGGCCCGCTGTCATCGCTGTATCGTTGCAAAAGCTCCACCGCCTCGTTCGCGCTCATCCCTGGATTCTCCGAAAGCAAACCGGCCAGGGCGCCGCTCACCAGAGGCGCCGCGCCGGACGTGCCGCTCATGCTGACCATCCGGTTTTCCGGCCAGGCCGCATGAACCCCATATCCCGGCGCTGTCAGATTCACTTTGCCTTGATTGGAAAAATCCACGTGGTTTCCCGCGGCATCCACCGCACCCACTGCCACCACATCCTCGTATTTGGCAGGATAAGCCACATCATTCAATCCATCGTTGCCCGCCGCCGCCACAATAATGGCGCCTTTTTGGCGGGCATATTCGACCGCCTCGCGCAAAACCGCCCCATCACCATAGGACCCCAGACTCAAGTTGATCACCCGCGCGCCCTGATCCGCCGCCATGATCAATCCCTGCGCCAGCGTGAATTCATCGCTCACCCCCTCATTGGAAAGAACCCGGATGCTCAACAGGTCTGCCGCCGGCGCAACCCCGTGCGCGCCGACAATCAACGACGCCACCGCCGTCCCATGGCCATTCACCACTTTGGCATCCTCTCCGCTTCCCTGGATCAAGTCAACGCATGTCAGTCCTTTGCCGGCGAAATCCGGATGCTCGCCAACCCCGCTGTCGATCACTGCCACCAAAATGCCTTTGCCCCAATTGGCGTTGTTCTCCACGCCCAACCAGTTCAGATAATTCCCGGCAAAAGGAACATAGGACGATGCGGCCTCCACTTCGGCGGTTTTTCCGGGCTTGCCCACCGGATTGACCGGCATCCTTACCGCATAATTGGCCGACACCTCGCAATCAGCGCCCAGTTTTTCCGACAGATTCCTCCATTGATCCCCGCTTTTGCTTCTGAATCTCACCAACCGCAGCGCATCCAACCGCCCCGCCACCTCCAGTCCAACCTCCCGGGCCAGACTGACCAGGCGGTTTAAATCAGCCTCATCGCGAAACCTCACCACGTGTTCATCGGTCAACAGATCCCGCTTCGCCAGCAAGGCAATCCTATCCGTTTTTTTCCCTTCGCATGGCGCCGGTGGAGGTTTCTCCGACAAGTACGGCTTCCGCCCCTCCTCCTCTTTTATCCCCGCCGAAAATGACAACCTCCGCCCTCTTTCCTCTTTGCGCCCATAAGACAGCCAAAATCCAATCCCAAGACAAAGGATAAGCGACACACACACCATCCATGAAATCATTCCACGATCAACAAGCTTGGCGCCCATATTCGCCTCACAACATGCGCCTCTGACGCCTAAAAATCAATCTTTCCAAAAAATCAAAACGGCATGCGTTTTTCCGGAACATCGCTCAACAAGGCAAAATAGCTCCCTTTCACGCATGAACTATGAATATCCCGTCAAATAGGATCCAGCCTCCGCTTTTTCCGCTGTGAAACCAAAGCGGATGACCATTATCGCAAGAAGAACAAAACACACCGCTCCGAATGCCCATCCAGCCATTTGGGCGGTTTCCTTCCTTGTTTGCCGCGGCATTGACAACGGCGGCGGCACAGCCACAACAGGAGGGGGTTTGACCAGACCGGAAAATTCGGAAACATCCTCCGCCTTTTGCCATCCGTTCTGTCCGGGCCGCCAGACCAAAGTCGAAAGCGGCAAGGCGCGGCCGGCCAGCAGTTGGCAAAGCTCTTCTTCTGAAACCGGCACTTCCTGACGTCCATTCCTGGCATAGTACCACATAAAATTGTTCCTTGGGATTTCAGTGATTCATTTTTGACGCCATCTTGTTTTCCTCGATGGGCAGATACTTGTAAATCTCGCTGACCTTGATCGCAAAAAAAACACTTTGAACCCCGATGGCCGGATGAAGTCCAAACGTGTTGACGCCAACAACATTCCCGTTGGCGTCAAACAACGGGCCGCCGCTATTGCCATGGTTGATGCTTGTGGTGGTTTGAAGACAGGAATTTCCGTTCACCTCGCGCTGATTGTTGCTGACCACACCCTCCGTAAAAGTGCTGTGCAGAGTGGCGTCATCCTCATTGGCAATCTTGACGTCTGGATAGCCCAGCGCAAAAACCTTGGCCCCAGGTTTGGGCTCGATTTTTCCAACGCTCGCCGGCTCAATGTTCAACCCGTTTACCGGGATCTGCAGCAGCGCCAGATCCGGCACTGACAGGGTTCTGATGATCGCGGCCTTGCGAAACTCCTTCTCCCCGGGAAATTTGACCAACACCAGATTGGCGCCTTTCACCACATGGTTATTGGTCACAATATAACCGTTTTTGGAGATCAAAAAACCCGATCCAAACCCAAACCCGTACATGGAACGGGCCGCCACAAAACACACCTTTTTCTCATTCCTTTCATAGATTTCCTGCCCGCTCAATTCCCGGTATGAGGCTGCCACATCGCCAATCACATGATGTTTCTTCCTCAAACGCGAGGCGTCTTCGGTTCTGCCCGCCTCATCATAAAAGGCAACGGCCTGCTCCGGTTTGTGTTGTTCCTCAAAAAATTTCCCCAGTTCGCCGGCAACACGCTTCGCGTCATCATAAAAAGCCCGTTTTTTGAAAAGCTCCCACGCCTCCCCGAGCTTGAACGACTCCTCCATCTGCCGCGCCTTCGCATAATCGGCTTTGCGCTCGGCATCCAGTTTCTCCAGCCGGACAATCATTTCTCCAAGACTGTGTTCCGACGGAAACCTGGAAACCAAATCCCTGAGGGTTTTCAACGCCGATTCATAATCCTGCCCCTTTTCATGCTCTTCAATCTTGGCCGCCAAAGCCAGATCCTTGTCCAGCGCATCGGACGCTCTTTTTCGGATCTGGAGGGCGTCGATGTTTGTCGCCCACCGGCTTAACGCCTTGAGGGCAAGGAAATAGGCGTCCCATGGATGGCCGTTGCCCAACGCTTTTGAGGCCTCCTCCGTATCCAAGCGCGACGCTTCAAGCGTCTTTTTGGTTTCCTTGACCAGCCCTTCAAGACCTTCAAAATCCGTCGTGAGACTTGAAACCTCGGCAACCAGATTTTCCAATTCCGCAAGATTATTTTCCGCAATGGCTTCATCGATCCTTTTTTTGGCCTTTTCCAGCCTGTCCGTAATATCCTTGACCTGCCGCTGTATCATGACCGCCTTTTTGTTTTCCTTCCATATCTCCAGCGCCTTGGAAATATGTCTGGAGGCCGTTAGATACTTCCGTTTTTTGATCTCCTCCTGTCCGGCTGCAAAACTGGCGTTGGAATCGGCGATCACCTTGCGCAAATCATCCATGTTGCGCCGCCAATCGCTTCCAAACCCCCTGCTCACATACGAGTAATTGCTATCTTTCAAAATCAAGCCTATCAGGTCATAAAAAGCCACCGCGGCGGCGTATTGGCCGCTGGAAACCCAGCCTTCTATCTTTTTCACCAGATTCCGTCGGATCTCCTCGGCGATGCTGTTGGATTCATTGAAAAGACTCTCCGCCTGATTCTGTCGGCGGTTCGCATCAACAAGCTTCTGGTTCATGCTTCTGCGACGGCTGTCCGCCAATGTGCTGTCATTGGAAAACCCGCCGCTTCCCAAAAAAGCGGCCGTGTCGCTCTTGTCCTCCGCCTCTTTCATTGTCTGCAGGGACTTCTGATACAGCGCCCTGCCCCTATCCAGTTGATTAAACGTGAAGGTCGCGAATTCATAGATCTCCGAATAGCTGTTGTCATTCGGCTCCATCGCCATGGCGCAAAAGAGCTTGGCCCGGCCATTGAAAAAATTCCCCTGCGACAACTCCGTCAGCCCCTTTCGACAAACATCCTCGGCATCCCCGGGATTGCGTCCCAACCTGAAACATTTCTGCAGCGCAATCCATCCCATCATCCCATTATAGGCGACATTCACGTATCCCTGCTGTTCAGCCTCGACAACCAAGACCGTCCGCGCCGGCACCTGGCAGAGGCTTTGGTTGCCCGCGCTCAGGCAGCAGTCCTCAGAGGCGACCACCACCCGCTCCTTTTCAAGGGTTGTCGGAATGCCAAAGTTCTGCGCCTGCCCCGTCCAACCTGCCGCAAAAAAGCAGCCGGCCAGAATGATTCTGTTCAATGATTGCTTCATGATGTGCTCCTCGTTTTGCTCGGATCATCCCATCCATCATCAATGGCGGTTTTCTGTCTGCGGAGAGGTCTGGTATGATCCAAGCGGTCGCAGCGACGGCTGCATGGACAAAAGAGGGGCGCGTCCCAACGCGCCTCCGACCCGAGGCACTGGAACGCGCCTGTGCACGAAGGCAACGCCAAGCCGCGCCCCAGATTGGGACGTGCTTTAAGCGCGTACTTCATGCACTCGATGCGAAATGTTCCAGTTTTCGGGTCGAGTCCGCAGCTTACTGCGCAAATCTATTTTCAGATAACATGCCACTTGGAAGCTTCTTCAGCAAGCGCGTTTTTGCCTGGTTTGCGGCGAATTGAGCACATTGCCCCCACCACCACACCGCAAGCCGCCAGCGTCCTCCGGAAAAGTCTTTCAAAAAAAATCTCGCCAGAGTAAAAAAAGACGGTGCAACACTTTTCCAATGAAATGGTCAAGCTGGGCCGGAATGTGCGCAGGATGAGAACGGCCCTCGGCTTCACTCAAACCCAGTTGGCGAATTCGGCCAATATCCATCCCCGCTACGCTCAAAAAATTGAAAGAGGCAAGGGAAATGCCACGCTCTGCCTTCTTCTGGGATTGAAACGGGCTTTGAAGTGCCAGTGGAAGGATTTCTTTATCGACATCCAATAACCCCAATCCTTCCTTTCCACCAAAATTCTCTTCATGGACGAACAACCCAAACCCGCCTCAGCATCCCACCAGCAGGGTCACCTCACCAAACGGGAGATGATCTGCCGCATCAGTGATGAAACCGGGATGATCCAGACCGATGTGAAGGACGTGGTTTTGCGCTTCTTTGACGTCCTGGCTGAAGCCATCAGCCGGGGAGAGACGATTGAAATTCGCAATTTCGGCATTTTCAAAACCCGCCATACCAAGGGAAAGATCGGAAGAAATCCCAAAAACCCCACGCAGGTCATTCCCATCCCACCCCGCATCGTCGTGAGATTCGTTGCCGGAAAGGAATTGAAAGAAAAGATCAGGCTGCTGCATACCGAATTGCCGCAGGACCAACCCAAGGAATCTCTCCATGCCAGCACGGAGACGATTCAAATGGGAAACACTCCATAGCGCAATTTTTCGCAAATCGTTCAATGGGGTTGTTTGACCCGCAAATCCCTCTCATGTCCTGATGGGGATTTCCGGCCCCATGGTTACCCCCTGTATGCGTGTATAAAATGTGTGATAAAAATCGTTCTGGATGTTGTCACATCCCAGCATCCCACGGATCTGGCATCCGTACAGCAAAAACAATCTTCAACCAAGAATATCTGCCCTATTTTACACCCAATTCACAATAACAACGCAAATAAAAATCATATGTTGACATATTTTTGAAAATACTCACTCCGTTGTCGGTGTTAGATGGTCTGTTACCAGTTTTTTCACAGTTTTCACTCGTAAATTGACCAAAATCCCACGCGACATTTTCATGGTGAAATGGTTTTTGAGCTTTTGACTACTACAATATGCAATAGCTAAAGTAAAGTGACCATTACCTTGGGCACCGGAAGCAGGATGCAAAGACCTACTTCCGGTGAAACTCAAGGTGTTATGGCGGAGGAACTACTATCGTGTCTTCGTCGTTGTGCTTTCATTTTGGTTTAGGGTTCTACACCCAAAACCGTCTTTTTTTTATATGTGGAAGTGGAACGCGGCTATTACCAGGTGCCGTGTAAGCACAGCAAATCGATCAGGCCTGTCAACACGCCCTGACGCAAGGCCAGTGGCAATATCGCGCCATCAAAGAGGCGCTGAGGCAAAAACCCCATCTGTAAACCACAATGCCCTTTTGGAAACTCATCCTTTGATCCGGGACATGGACGCTTACGCCGTGACACCGGATTTGTTCGACAACCCCAACCCATCACCACGGAATTTTTCCGCGGCATAACCCAAACCTCCAATGAATGATCAACTCATCCAAGCCTCATGCCAAGAACTTCGCCTTGACCGTCGCACACACTCATACTACAAAAACATAGCCCTCAAAGTGGCGGCATTTGATCCGACCGGTGACACCGTCATTCCAGCAATATGATCACAAATCAGCCTGTACCGGTACGCTTCATCCCTGGCGTTCCTAATTTCATTATTCACTTTAACATGTTTGCGGTGAAACCCTGAAAGTGGTCGGGTACTGATCTCGCTTGATGATTTCCATCAGGGGCGCCAACTGTTTCTGGTATTCTTTTTTGAACAATTCGTAGAGTCGATAATTCTGCATCCACTCGTCGAATGGCAGCCCATGCGCCCAATTGTTGGCACAAATACAGGTGCCAAAAAAAGTCTCGTGCCCACGATCAGAAAAGCCGGCGAAAATAAATCATGGAGCAAATTCTCCCGCGGAATCGAAAAGGAAGGAAAATAAAAAAGGTTATCCAAATCTGTCAGTTGCAAAGATATTCCCTTGGTTGACGATTGTTCGCTTCAGATTCAAATAGAGGAATTCCAAGCCGAGCCCGCCGTTTAACCTGACTCTGCAGTTCCCGCCGAACTCGCACCCAGTCATCTTCGGAAATGCCGGTCCAAGTCATCTGCTCCAATAGCATCCTGGAAAAACCGCGAAATTCCCGCCGCCAAGATTCTTCAAGGGATTTCTTCCGGACAAACCGAACACTGTTTCCGTCAAGATAACGGCCAGATGGGATTAAAGCAGTTTTTTGCAATTCAGAAATTTTGGAAGGACGGCTGGATGAACCTCTTTCTCTGAGTTTTCCAGAATCACAAAACTCTGCGCCAAATCTTTTGATTTTTTCCGCTCTGATCAAGCGCAAGAACTGATCGCTCGCATGGGGATCGCTGCCCAAGGAAATCTTGCGGTCACCAAGCCGGGCAAAGGCATAACACCTCGAAGTCCCCTTGCGAATTTCATGCCAAGCATGAACCGGCTTGGCCAGATCCTGGAAATCCAGATTTTCAACCATTTTTTTTATTTCTTCGAGGGTTTTCATGAATCTCAACTCCGGATTTTATCGGCGCACCTTGGTTGACCTGAATGCCAATTTTTTCAGCAGACCCAACCTTGATGGAAAAAGGCGGCTGTTTAATCTGCATGAGAGCACGGTGGTAGCTCAAAAATTGAGCATGATATTTGACTGCCAAATCGACGATTTTTGCGTTCATCTTTAAATCGCTTTCGTCAAGGGAATATCCGGTTGTGCCTTCTTTATTCCCCAAATTTGCCGCCATAAAATCATAAAATTGGGCGCGGCTGTAGGCCCTCATCATCCCGTCCAAAATCATAAATTCAGCGGTTGTTTGGATATTGAACTCCCGAATCAATGCGTTGCGGAACGGGATGATGGACGCGGCATCAAGCTTTTTCTTGGACGGGCAACTCAGCGATTCGGCATGGAGGAGGGCGCCCCCAAATTTCGCGAAGCCGGTGTTCATTCTTAAAAAAATATCCGAATCCGCATTGGACATCTGCAACAGTTCCACCTGCAGTGCCATCAAATTTCCAGAAAAGTTTTGGGCTTTAACCAAAAGGGCTTCAATTTTCTTGATTGTTTCATTGGATTTGCCCTCATTTTTTTGGGCACATTCATCCAGGGGTGATGTGCTGATTTCGGTTTTGGGCAAAAAACCCGGTAAAATGGGAATCTGTTCATTCATGATGCTGTCATTTTATGAAATACATGAGATCATGTCTCGCAAAAAGTAAAAGAATCTTCATTAATCATTATTTTATGTCAATTTTTGATTTTATTTTAAAGAATTAAATCACTGCCATACCATAATTTGAAAAAAAGGGTTCAATTCGAATTTTTCCCGAGGAAGAATCCATTTTCTAAAAATCTGAAATTATGAATTTTGTGGTTACATTGGGTCATCTTAGAATAAGCGCTGTCCCATAATTCAGAATCACATTTCCGCATTACAGCATCAACGACATCAATGCAACTTGTGCCTGGATATTAGTTAGTAATTCCCAGTAATTAGTAATTTCCGGCCTGTCGCAAAACGTCCTCACGATCGTTTACCAGAATGGCCCGCAATCGCGCGACGTTGGCGCAGGACGCGTCCAAAACGTTCTTGAGGGTCTTCAACCCTCCACCATCGCCAGAAGCTCCATACGCTCAATGTTCGTTTTGTAAGCTCCGCCGTACGTGACATGACGCTCCCCGGACGGCAGAACGATCAGCGCAGCGTAGCCACCGGCATCGGTTAAGCGACTCCACGAACCGTCTGTAAAAATTTTGATCATAAACTTAGTCTATTGACATCTGCAAAAACGCCGCAGATTTTCTGCCAACTTTTTTATTGAACTTTCCATTGACATTGGTTCTATTTCTTGACATGTGCAAAAACCCAAAAACCACGTTCTGCTGCTGCTGCGCCCTCATTCCAACAGAAATCCTTACGGATTTCTGGTTTTATTTTTATATTTTCACATGTCGGATGGGCGAGAAAACCTGAAGCGGGACTGGTGGCGGATCCCAGCGTGTGGACCTAAAAATCGTAGCGGAGAATATTAGCGTTTAGAAACCCCCGTAGGGGGTTTCCCTGAACGCGAATGTTCCGATGGATTTTTATGGTCTCTCACGCGGCGACACCACGTCCCGCGATGGTTCTCGCAGCCCATCCCAGACGTGTGTGTCCAGAAAACAGCTTGACAAACACACACAGTATGTCCACCGGTTTATTAAAAGTTGGCGTTGACATTCGGAACAATGCAAAAATTGCACACCTAATGTCAAGAATTATTGTCCAGATTCAGCGGAATTTTTTGCAGCTTTTTGGACACTTCCGGAACCGTTTTTAAGCCAAAATTCTTGATCACGGAATCCATCAAACGTTCCGCCCGGAAACGCATTTGGTTCAACAAACCGTAAATTTGCGCAAACACTTCCGCGGCACAGAAATTTTCACTGAAACCAAACTCCATGCTGTCCTGTCCAACCACTTCTTCGGCAACGCGTTGCGTCGGTTTTTTCAAAGAACGTAAGCATCAAACGGTTCTTACAATTACCCACAATTTTCATGTGCAAGTACAAAACCAAGTTCGATATTGATGTGTCGATTACCGCCATTTTGAGGTGAAAGGTTGCCGGCCTCTGAAAGCGTCCAACCATGGCACCTACTTCTGATAAAGCAAATTCGTCTTTCTTCCGGAATACAATTTGGAACCCATTGAACTTGAATCACTTTCACAGTCATCCCATAATTTTAAAAAATTGAGTTTTTCGCCCTCTTTTCAGAGGGAGCGATTCCATAAAAGCTAAAGCTGGGTTTATGAATTTTCTGTCAGAAAATGCCTCCATAAAATTTGTTGCTGTCCCATAATTATCGAGCAAAGAAATAAGATCCAGTTTCAACCAAAGAGCCGAACGCAACAGCGTTACAAGCCGATTGAAACTCTGCCCCCACTTGCTCAAAAATGCATGAAGACGAATCAACAAATAGACCAGCAAAGCCATCCATATTTGCCATCGAACCGCATTGGCATTTTGACCGATAAAGTCGGTCAACCGCAAGGTCTGCTTGATCTGCTTGAAAAACACCTCGATGTCCCAGCGACACCGGTAGAGTTCAGCCACCGTCCACGGCGCCCATTCCAGATGGTTCGTCAAAAAAGTCATTTCTCGCTGTTTGCCATCCACTTCCACCAGAGCCACAATCCGGCGCATCAATTCCGGAGCGCCAGCCGAGGGCTTTTGCAAGGCAATGATTTCATCTTTGAGAATCTTGGGTTCATGACGGGTCGGAAATTTTTTGACCACCCTGTAAACCATGTTTTCCTTGGCCCGCGTGACCCAAAATATTCTACGCCGTTCCAAGTCTCCCAGATGGTCGAAACCGGAGCCCGCATCAACGACACCGCCAGTGAAATTCTCATTGGCATTGATCTGGAGCATCGACGGCAGGGGCATGGCCGGTGGGCGCTCCGGCAATTTTTAGACCCGATATTCCAGTTTTGGTTGCATGCAAGTTGTTGAAACCTTTGGGCACCCCCCTCCCTAATTCAATCAAATACTTTGCAGCAGTTCAAATTCTCGGACTTGCCCAAAACTGGGACTGGCTGGACAAGGCCACGCGGGCTACCTGCTGGCATTGGAAGGATAAAAACGCCAGTCAAAAAGCCCAGCTAGAACTTCCTGCCTCTCTTGTCCGAAAGGGCTGAAGGCAAAATCTCCACGCACCGTCATGCGCCCAACGGCGAAAAAAGAGTCCCGAAATTCGTTCCACTCAAAATAAAAAGAGCAAAAAGCTTTATCCACCGTTTTTATCCACCGATAGCACTAAAATCAGACCTCTTGAGCAAACTTGCGCATACTTGGCATCAATGAACAAAGAAGCGTTTTTCAGAGTGAAAAAGCTCTATGGATTCATTCAGATTACAAGGGACCATTTTGGATCAAAAAATCCCTCATCTCATTGCGAACGAGACGCTCTACCAACTGAGCTATGCCCCCTCCCACAACCGGGGGCATTATGCATGGGCAGGAGTGAAAGGCAAGCATATCCGCCGCCGGCACAGGGCTGCCGGACGCATCCCCATTTTCGAGATTGATCCAAGCGGAAGAAACTGCAGAATTCTTTCCCGTCATCAATCTGATCCAGGGGAAACCATGGCTCAAACACCTTAAAAACCGGGACCGTTCCGGCAAAAATCTCATTTGAATTTGCAACCCCCCTCCAAAACGAAGGAGGCCTGTATTCCTTTGCCGACCCCATGGCCGCCGCGCTGCCCGCCAGCCCCAATCATTTCATCCAAGTCTTCCCGGGAAGTTCCCCGGAGGAACTTTTCGCCCGCCATGCGGAGGCGGGACGGCGCCTGGAAAATCATGGCCAGCCCGGCCAGGAGACTGAGCGCCCCGATGATCAGACCCCGGGTGAGGTTTTCGGGCCAAAACCAGCAACGGATCTCATGCCGTCCGGCCGGCACATGAACAGCCCGAAAAAGACAGTCGGCCTTGAAAATCACGGCGGGCTTTCCATTGACAGTGGCATTCCATCCGGGAATGTCATGGTCGTTGATGACCACCCATCCCGGCACAGAACTTGAGCTTTGCAGGATGATTTCGTTTTCCTGGTAACGCACAACGCGGACTTTGCCATCGCCCGGAGGATTGGATGGCGGGGCGGGAGGCAGGGAAATGGAATCGGTGGTTTGGACAAGCAGGACGGTCTGCCGCAAATCGACGCGGGGATCATCAATCATCTCCAGACACTCGGACCAACCGGCCGTCACGGCTCGGGGACAAAACCAGGCTTTGGGAAAGGCGGTGGAACGTTCGCGGATAAATTGGCGGTAACCGTCCCACACGATTCGGAAACGGACGCCATACAGGTCCAGCCGCCGGTTTTTCTCGATCCGTCCGGGTTTGAATTCTCCAATGAAACCGGAACCTGAATTGGGAGGCGCCATATTGCTGTTGCCTTGCATGGAGGGAATTTTCCATCGGGCAAAACGCAGGCTGATCTCGGGTTGATCCAGCCTCTGCAGGTTCCGGTCAAGAGTGGTTTTTATGGCCCTCAAATGGCCCGGTTGAACATAGTAATCTTCGGGATCGCCGGGGTGTCCAATGATGCGGATGCCAAGCGGGACGATTTCCAATGCAAGGGGAATCAACAGGCCTGCGGAAAGACATGCAAATGAAACCCGCTTGAGGACAGCCATGCGAATCCAGAGATAAAGCAAGGCCAGGACAATTCCCTGCCAGGCGATGGTCAGGATGGAAAGATGAAGGGCGAGTGACGGGTTGTTGAGCGGCGGAACAGTCACGAACCGCCAGACAGCGACGGCGAGGGAAATGGCATGGACGGTCACCAGGGAAAAAAAGGCCCTCCAGGCCCTGTGTCCGGGATTTTCCGCTTGCAGCAGCGCTTTGAAGCCATAAAGCGCAATGATCACCAGGCCGAGCTGGACGAGAAACCAGCAGCGAATGGGAATGCGGGCGGTGGCCAGGGGCTGGATGATCCAGCGCACGAGAATTCTCAATGGATTGAACCCGCCAAACGACCACAACAGTCCAAAGATAAAAAGGGCCATCCAAGGCCAGACCGTCCGCCGCCGCCAGCAGCCCAGGGACAACGCAAGAAAGAACCCAAGCCAAAGCGTCAGGCCCGGATAAATGGTTTCCTCAAAAAAAGGCGCGTAAGGCCATGGACGGGCATCGCCCCAGCTTTCCCACAAACCGCCGGGAAAATAATATCCCGTCAGGCCCGGATAAAAGGCGCGCGCCAACACCCACCAAGGAGAGGCGCCATCGTCAATCAAACGGAAGGATTGAATCAAGCGGCCGTTGAAACATGCGAATTCATAGTGGTAAAGCATGGGTGCGAGAGCCAATCCAAGGCCAACCAGCCAGCCAACCGCCAATTTCTTGAGGAAATCACCAACAGGCGTTCCGGGGTGTTTGATCCGTTCAAACAGAACGAACAAACACAGCCCGGCGGTGATAAAAAAAACGTGTTGGGGCGCGGTTCCCAAAAAAGTTGTTCCCAACAAAAGTCCGAAAACACCACTGCGCCGCCATGAGGGTTGTTCGCAAAAGCGGATCAACGCCCAGATCAGCCATGGAAACCATGCCAGGGCAATCAGGTAGTTGATGACGGAAAAACGGCCAAGCGTGTGAATCGCAAGCGCATAGGCCAGCGCACCCATGCAACGCCATGAAGGGGCAAACGCCTGCCGGCCAAGCAAAAACCAGACGCCATGGGCTGCCAGAAAATAGTGAAAAATCAGGTAGCAGGCGTAGGCGCTAGCGCTAAGGGTGGCTGCCCCCGACAGAAAAAGCCAGATGACCGGCAGAATGAAACCCGGATAAAAGATGCCGCGAACCGGCGAACCCGGCCATGCATCGCCCCCATAAGAATAGGGATCCCAAAGGGGGATGCTCCCGCAGGCGTAATGTTCGGCAAAAATGGATTGGATGGGCCAGTCGCTAAAAACCGCGTCACCCCAAAAATAAGTCCACCCCGCCCACCAAGGCATGAAAAACAGGCCCATCAAAAAAATCATGGCCAACAGCCAGAAAAACGGGGATTCCCACGCCAAAAGGCGCCTTGCCGGTGTCATGGAATCAAAGATTGTCAAAATGTTCTGCGGGATGCAATCGGAGAAGGAGTTGATTGATGACCCAAACCGGGCAAGAATCATCGCATGGAAACGCTGGTGTGGAAACCTCTTGTCCTGGGATTGTCCTCCGGGCTTTATTGTCTGGGGGCATGTGTGCCGTTTCTGGCGCCGTGCCTGGTGGCGGAGGAACGGGAGATGAGGGGACGGCTGTTCCTGTTCGGACAGTTTCTGTCCGGAAGACTCGCGGGCTATGTGATGTTGGGAATGTTTTGCGGATGGCTGGGCGGGATGGCGGGAGCAGGAATGCTGAAGTGGGCGGCGCCCGTCTCGCAGGTGGCATTATCCCTTTTGATGCTGGCGGAAATGGGCAAGGGAATGCGAAAGACGGAAAAGTGTCCGGAAAAAAGCCGGTTCCGCAGCGGTCCGTTCTGGATGGGATTGGCGATGGGGATCAACGTTTGTCCTCCGCTATGGATGGCGCTGGTCCATGTCATGACCTTGCAGAGCATGGCAAAGGGAGGACTGGCGCTTCTGGTTTTCTTTGGGGCCAGCTCCATTTTTCTTCCGCCTGTTTTGTGGCTGGGAAATCTGGCCCGGCACCGGGAGTTCCGTCTGGCGGCCCGCGTGGCGGGAATCGCGGTGGCGCTGGTTTTTCTGGTTTATGGGTTGAAAGGCATGCCCTGGCGGTGCTAGTAAGAAGGAATGGCACAACGACGCGCTCATGTGGTTCGCCACACCAAGGAAACCCGGATTGATCTCCGGTTGAATCTGGATGGACAAGGCAGAGCTTCCGTGAAAACCGGAATGCCGTTCCTTGACCATATGCTGGATCTTTTTGCGCGTCATTCGGTTTGCGACCTGGATTTGCGCGCCAAGGGGGATCTGGAGGTTGACTATCATCATCTGGTTGAAGACCTGGGCATTGCCCTGGGTGAGGCGATTCGCAAGGCGCTGGGCAACAAAAAGGGGATCTGCCGTTATGGATTTGCCATTCTGCCCATGGATGAATGCCTGGCTCAGGCGGCCATTGATTTCAGCGGACGGTCCTTCCTAGTCTATCGCGTAAAATCGGTAAAAAAGCGCATCCGCGATTTTGATGTTTCGATGGTGCGCGAGTTCATGCAGGGCCTGGCCAACGCCGCCCAATGCAACCTGCATCTTGAATTGCGCTATGGCGATGAGCCGCATCATATTCTGGAGGCGATTTTCAAGGCCTTGGCCAGGGCTTTTGACATGGCCAAAACCCGCGATCCGCGCGTCAGGGGCGTGCCCAGCACCAAAGGAAAATTATGAATCGCATTGACCGGCATTTTACGGCATTGCGAAAGACCGGAAAAAAGGCGTTTGTCGCCTATATCACCGCCGGCGATCATTCCCTTGATGTGACCGCCTCCCTGGTGCGGGAATTTGAAAAGTCGGGCGTGGATGCGGTCGAGTTGGGCGTTCCCTTTTCGGATCCGCTGGCGGATGGCGCGGTCAATCAGTCGGCGGCAGACCGGGCTCTGCGTTCGGGAACGAGTCTGGCGGGCATCCTGCGCACGGTGGAAAAGTTGCGCCGCGAAGGAGCGCAGATTCCACTGATCCTTTTCACCTATTTCAATCCCATCCACCGGTATGGATTGAAACGGTTTGTGACGGATGCGGCGAAGGCCGGGGTGGATGGGGTTCTTTATCTTGATCTGCCTCCCGAGGAATCCGGCGAATGCCTTGATCTGATGGAATCCGCGGGTTTGCATGCCATTCACCTGGTTTCTCCCACCACCCCCGATGCCCGCCTGGCCCGGATTGTCCGGCGCGCGCGCGGTTTCATTTATTATGTGTCAAGGGAAGGGGTCACAGGCATGCAAAGCAAGCTGCAGGGCGGCATTGCCGCAAACGTGGCCCGGATCCGTCGTTGCACGAAACTGCCCCTGGTGATTGGTTTTGGCATTTCAACCCCCGCCCAGGTCAAAAGCGCCGCCTCGTTCGCGGATGGCTGCGTGGTGGGCAGCGTCATCGTCAAACGCATCGGCGAACTCCAGGGAAAACCCGGGCTGGCCAGACAAGTCGCCGCCCTGGTCAGACGCTTGGCCGCGCCCTTGAAAACAATCTCTTAGCCCGGATATCGAATCCATGCGCAGCGTAAATCAAGCCGCGCTCCCGCACGCCTTGTCGCTGGAAAAAATACGCGGCAACGCCACCTGTCGTGGTTCTGCAAGAGCCGCCCAGGTCAACCAGCCAATGCCAACCGGACCATGGTTTCGTAATTAGCCATGGTTTTGGCCGTGATGGTCCGTCCATAGGGCGATGCGGAAGGCATCAACACAAACCCCCTGCCCTGGCCGCCGGTTCCGTCGCGAATGGATTTTTCCACAACCTTGACAAATGCGGCGGGATCCATGTTTTCGATATCCGAAATCTCCAGATTGCCAAAGAGCGTGAAATCCTTGCCGTACTCGCGCCGGACATCCCCCAGATCCACATTTCCTTGCGTGGGAGGTTCAATGGGATCGATCGCGTCCACTCCCATCTGGCGGAAATAGGGCAGAAGACTTCGAATGCGCCCGTGACAATGCAACCGCGCAAATCCGCCATGGCGCTGAATCATCTTCACGATCGGTCCGGTGTAACGCACCACGTATTCCTCAAACAAGCGCGATGGCAGATAAGGTTCGGCCGCGTATTCCGGACCGCAGATACGCCACAGATGTCCCGGAAATTCCCGCGCCACCCGCTCCGTCATGTCATGAAGCCGCCGCGACGCCTGCTCCAGCAGCCGGTGAAACAACTCCGTCTCCATAAAGGCCACAACAGTGAAATCCTCCATGGAAAAAAGAGGGGCCACCGCGCAAATCGGATCGCCAATGTTCATCATCACAATTCCCCTCTCTCCCAACGACCGGTCCTCCTCAATCATGCCGGACACATCGATGTCCTGCGCAAACGCCTCATGGGGCAGTTGCAGATAAGCCTCCGCATCATCCTTGTCCTTAAGCAGATGTTCCAGGGTCCAGACCGTGTCCACATCGGGATTGCGCCGCGCCAACGAGGTCAGCGTGCGTCCGGCTATCTTCACCGTTGTTCGGACCAGACGGGAGCCATCCTCCATGAATTCCTCCGTCTTGAAAAAACGGTCCGCCACATTGTTTGCGGATGGCTTGCACACCGCGCTCATCATGCGAATCAGTTCCGTTTTCTCCTCGGCCAGTTGCAACAACGGCTGCCAGGATGGATCATTGTAGATATTGAACGGGTCGCGGCTTGCCGGGTCCACCTTCACCCCGCCGACCTCATAGAAATTGACCGGCGTACGATCCACGGGTTTTCCCGTCAAGGCAGCCATCAAACGTTCGCGTCGTGTCATCATATTGATCGATAGTTAAATTCACATCGATGGTCAGGATAAACAGGATCAATTCCGGGCAAAACAATGAATGGGTTTAAACCATCCCATGAATCCTGTTCATCGATGTTTAAATCCAATGGGCTCCAATCTTAATTGAGAGGCTTCCATGGTTAAATTCCGGTTTGACGCCCATGCGCGGATGCGGAAATCCAGTCATTTTCGCGGGTGGGCTTAATTTTATTGATCCGCCCGACTTTACCCCATAAAAAGGCGCCTGGCGTTAGCAGTTTTTCACAAACATTTAGCAATTCTCATCATCATGTCCAAACCGTCCGCCGCGGGGGCCTCCCCCATCCAGAACATCCTTCTGGTCGAACGTTTTCACCAAACCTCAAAGGGCCGCCGCTTTGAAGCCACCTCCCTTCCGGGACATTTGATCCATCTGGTTCTCGAGGGACATGTCCGGCAGGAATGCAATGGACGGTTCTACGAATTGCGGCCTGGTTCGGTCATCTGGTATCACGAGGACGAACTGGTCCGGGGCGTCATCCTGTCGGCGCCATGGACGTTTTATTCGGTCAATTTCATCGCCCCCCAACTGCCGCCGCCCGGATTCGAGGCGCGTTTTTTCCCCTGCAAGAAAAACCTCATCCGCTGGTTTGCCATGCTTCACCGGGCGTGGCATTTCCACCCCGGACCGCCCGCTGTCCGTGAATGGCAGGTTCATTCGGCTCTCCTGCAAATCCTGGCGGACCTCATGACTCCCGCCTGCCAGCCGCCTCCCATGGATCCGAGGGCCAGACTCTGGTGGAAATTGGAAACCCTTCTTCGCAAGGATCTGTCGCGCCACGCCACCCTGTCCGCAATGGCGGACCTCGTCAAACGCAGTTCCGCCACCATTGCGCGATCATGCGCTTATGCCGTCGGAATGCCGCCCCTGAAACGATTGAAACAGGTGCGGATGAGCCTCGCCCGCGGACTGGTGAGCCGCTCGGACATGTCCATCGGAGAGATTGCCCGCCAGGTGGGATACGCCCGCATCCACGAATTCTCCCGCGATTATCGCAAGCATTTCGGCAAGCCCCCCAGTTCCCACCGGGAATGACCAGGGAATCTTAACACCTTCAACCTTCGCCCCAAACCCCTGTTCAATACGGCAGCGGAAACCGGCTGGTCAGATCGCGCACGCGGTTGCGAATTTCCGCCAGTTTGGCCTCGTCCTCCACGCTTACCAAAGCCGTGGAAATCAGGTTGGCAATCTCGCGCATTTCATTTTCCTTCATGCCGCGCGTCGTCACCGCCGGTGTGCCCAGACGGATGCCGCTGGTCACCGTGGGTTTCTGGGGATCGTAGGGAATCAGGTTCTTGTTGGTGGTGATGCCCGCCTTGTCCAGGGCCACTTGGGCTTCCTTGCCCATCACCTTCAATGACCTCAAATCCACCAACATCAGATGGTTGTCCGTACCGCCGCTGACAATCCGGCAGCCGTTCTTCGCCATGGCCTCCGCCAGAGCTTTCGCGTTGTTCAGAATCTGCTGCTGATAGACGCAGAACGCCGGTTGCAGGGCTTCATGGAAACAAACCGCCTTGGCGGCGATGACATGCATCAACGGCCCCCCTTGGATTCCCGGCAACACCATCGAATCAATGGCCTTGGCGTATTGCTCCCGGCAAAGAATCAAACCGCCCCTTGGCCCGCGCAGGGTCTTGTGGGTGGTGGTCGTCACAAAATCCGCGTGAGGCACCGGGCTCGGATGCAATCCCGCCGCCACCAGGCCGGCAATGTGCGCCATGTCCACAAAAAGAAGGGCGCCCACCGAATCGGCGATCTCCCGCATGCGTTTGAAATCGATGATCCGCGGATAGGCGCTGGCGCCCACGGTGATCAGCTTGGGCTTTTGTTCCATCGCCAGACGGGCCGCCTGCTCGTAATCGATCATCTCATTGTCCTGGCGCACCCCGTAATGAACCACCTGGTAAAGCTGTCCGGAAAAATTCTTGCTGAACCCATGGGTCAGGTGTCCGCCATGGGCCAGTTCCATGGTGAGGATTTTGTCGCCTGGCTTGAGCGCGCTGAAATAGACCGCCATGTTGGCCTGGCTGCCGGAATGGGCCTGAACATTGGCATGGGCGGCGCCAAAAAGCTTCTTCGCCCGTTCGATGGCCAGATTCTCGGCAATGTCCACAAACTGGCATCCGCCATAGTAACGCTTGCCGGGATAGCCCTCCGCGTACTTGTTGGTCATGACAGACCCCTGGGCCTCCAACACTGCGGGACTGGTGAAATTCTCGCTGGCAATCAATTCCAGATGATCCTGCTGCCGGTTCTTCTCGCATTCGATGGCATCGAAAATTTCCGGATCCGTCTGCTTCAGCGGACTGGCGCCTTCGCGATCCGCCATTCCGTCAAACCCCGGCTCCCCGCAACGGGCCTCCATCTTTTTCACCCGCCTCTCATGGCGTCCGCCGGCAAAACGGGTCTTCAACCAGACATCCACGATGCGCAAAGCGTCGGCGGCAGACACCACCTTCGCCCCCAGACAAAGCACGTTCGCATCGTTGTGTTCCCGGCTCAGCCGGGCCAGTTCCTCGTTATGCACCAGGGCCGCGCGCACCCTTGGCAGCCGGTTGGCGGTCATCGTCATGCCAATCCCCGTCGTACAAACCAAAATCCCAAAATCCACGCGTCCGCCAGCCACCTGATGGGCCACCGCCTGCCCAAAATCCGGATAATCCACCGAATCCGCGTCATGGGTTCCCACATCGGCAACCGCATATCCCTGGGATTCCAGATGTTTCTTGATGGCATTCTTGAGCTCAAATCCCCCGTGATCTGCGCCCAGGGCGATGGATGTTTTGTTTTTTGACATGGTACTGGCTGGTGTGGAAGTCATTTGAGTTTTCAGGTAATGGACCAGACTGGGAAGGGCGGAACGGATGGCATCCCGGCATTCCAGATAGGTCGAGTAGGATTGTCCGATGGGATCGGGCACTTCCCGTTCCGCGCGGGAAAGCCCCTGCTCGAATTCGCGCACAAGAAATGTTTTGACCTTTGCAGCGGGATGGAGCGACAGCAAATGGAGACGATGCCCCTCGGTCATCACAAAGATGGCATCCGCCTCCTGCGCCATCTCCAGGGTCACCGAGCGGGACCGATGTTTTTTGAGATCAATCCCCAAATCGTTCAGAGCCCTCACCGCATGAGCGCTGGCCGGCTCCCCGTCAACAGCCCCCAGGCCGGCGGACATGACACGATACTCCGGGTCATTTTTCAAAAAATCCCTCAACAGGCCTTCGGCCATGGGGCTTCGGCAAATGTTGCCCGTACAAAGGAAAAGAATGTTCTTCACAAGCAGTTCCGCTTTTAAGACATCCACTATCCACAACCGCCCCCTTTGCGGCAAGGCCAATTATTGATCCCGCCGGGAATTTCTCCCGCATTTTCCCTTCAGTCTCCCTCCTTGAGTCTGATAACCTGAGAGGTTCCATGACCTCATCATCGCTTCAACACCCCTTTTTGGGCAAATACCTGCGGGTCATGAGCATCGGATTCCAGAATACCCTTGTTTACCGGTGGAATTTTCTGATCCGCGCATTTTTCGGTTTTCTGCCCCTCACCTGTTCTTTTTTCCTGTGGAATGCTTTTTTTGGCGGGGATCCGGATGCCCGCATTCAAGGCTATGCCTTCAGCGGGATGATCTCCTATTTTCTGGCCATGATGCTGCTTGACTCCCTTGCCTCGCCCACGGAAGACGACTGGCAGGTGGCGGGCGAGATACGCGACGGCCTGATCAGCCAGTTCCTGCTCAAACCCATCGACTACCTGGCCTATCGTTTCAGCCTCTTCCTGGCCTGCCGGCTGGTTTACACGAGCACCACTATTCTTCCCGCGCTGGGCATGCTCTTTTTTTTGCGTCAATACCTGGCCTTTCCGGAAGAACCCGCAGTCTGGCTGGTAACGCTACCGGCCGTTCTCCTTTCGGCCATCCTCCAATTTCTGGCCGCCTATTGCATCGCCCTGCTGGCCTTCTGGATCCTGGAGATCGGCGCCCCCATCTTCATCATCTATTCCATCGAATTGCTTGCCGGCGGCCATGTTTTTCCGCTGGACCTGCTTCCCGGATCCCTTTACCGGCTGCTCATGTGGACACCTTTCGCTTACGAATACTGGTTTCCGCTGGGTGTTTTTCTTGGCAAATTTTCACAACCGGAAATCTGGCGCGGATTCATCCTTCAAATCACCTGGATCGCAATCTTTTATCTTCTGGCCCGCTGGCTCTGGAGCCGCGGCATCAAACATTATTCCGCCGTTGGCGGCTGATCCCATGACTCATCCCCATCCCGAGCCCCAGGCCGATTGCCGCCAGCCCCGCCTCATCCGGCGCCCCTGCCGATATCTGCGCCTGGCCTGGGCGCTGTTTCGTTACAGCCTGGCGCGCGAGATGATGTTCAAGGTCAATTTCCTCTTGTGGATCGTGGTGGAAATCGCGTGGTTCGCACTCCAATGGGCCCTGATCGAGGTCCTTTTCCACCACGTGCGCGAAATCGCCGGATGGAACAAGTACGAAATGATCATCCTCATCGGCGCCAGCCAGTTCATCCAGCAAACCTTCCAACTCCTGTTCATGATCAACTGCATCGAACTGCCCGAAAATGTCCGCACTGGAAAACTTGATTTCTGCCTGCTGCAACCCGCCAATTCCCAGTTCCTGGCCACAGTTCGAAAATTCGACATCGGCTCCATCGCCAACGCCGGACTCGGACTGGCCTTTGTTTTTTATGGCGTATGGAAGCTGGGCCTCCAACCATCCCTCGCGCAGATTCTCCTGTTCTTCTTCCTCTCAGGCAATGGCGTCCTCATCCACTATGCCGTCATGCTGTCCATCGTAACCCTTTCCTTTTGGATTGTCCGCGCCCACGGATTGGTGGTCGGCTATTACCAATTGTTTCAACTCACCCGCATCCCCCGTGAGGCATTCAAGGGAATTATCCGAATCATCTTCACCTTCGCCCTGCCCATGCTCCTGGTTGCCTGCTGTCCTGCCGAAACATTGACCCGCAACTTGTGGAACTGGAACCTCCTTTGGATCACCGGCCTGACCCTCATCCTTCTTTCTCTCTCCGCCGCATGGTTTCGCTTTGCCCTTCGTTTCTATACCAGCGCCAGTTCCTAGCGAGGCTTTGCCTCAGACCAACCCGCCTTCATCCGACTGCGGCGAGGCGGCGCTTTCGTGCCAACTTTGGATCTCCCAACCATAAATCCAAGGTCGGAAAACGCTGTCGCAACATCGAAATGTCAATAAAAAGTTTTATGCGTTTTATGTGGCATCTCCGAATCAAACCCGCTATAGTTTTTGTGTCAAAATGAAGGGCGCGTTGGTTGCCCGGCACAACAAACCTTGCCATCTGTTTTTTCAGCTTAGACCTAGACAAATCACTTTTCAGGCGGTAAAAGGAAGAAGTTCTTTCCAAACCATGACAGACGGCTCACATAACGGGCATTCCTCCAAGACAGATTCACGGATATCGGCATCTCCAGGCATCCAGAACCTTGAATTTAACTTTGGGGGCTCCTCAAACAAAGGCGAGGCTCCATCCACCGGCCCCTCAACCGGCGGAAACGACGCTCCCCCCATTTCGTCAACGCAAGCCGCATCCCCAAGATCCTCATCCATCCTGCCTCCCCGCTCTCAAACCTCAAAACCCAGACGCACCATGAGCTCATCATTCACGCAGTTTCAACAAAATGTTCAACGCCAGTCCCGTGAACAAAAAGCGGTTGGCTCCCTCTTGAGCGGCGTCGCCGCCATACTGATCGGCGGCATCGTGCTGGTGGGCACACTGGCTCTGGTCGGGGGCTGGGTGCTCTGGGGCCAAATCAACGACCAAAGCCGGACGGTGGCCCAACTGGATGCCAAGGTGAGCGGCGACATCACAAACCTCCAAAACAGCCTGCGGGAAACCGTGGCCATTGTCGAGAAACTTGCCGCCCAAAACCAAGCGCAATTTCAGGCTCAGAAGCAACAGGTCACCACCCTGCAACATCAGGTTGATGACATCAAAAGCCAATTCCGCAAGGAGAAGGCTGCCAACCAAACCGCTCTCCAAAATCTGCAGCGGCGGGTCTTCGAGTTGGAACGCCGGTGATTTCGACGCTTGAATTGCGGCGGGTGCTCACGGAATGGCAGACCCGGCTGCGCCGTGTCTATGCCATCCTGGCCCCGGAACGCTGGGGCGAAACCGATTGGGCCAAGTTTGGAATGGCGCTGGTCGGGTTGCTGCAACGGCATGGCACCACATGGAATGCCGATGGAAAAACCTATTGGGACCTGCGCTGGCACCTCCAGGATGGCGGCGAACTGATCTGCCAAGGCGAAGCTCTCGAAGGATCAAAACTCTCCGTCATCGTCGCGCAAACCGGCGGTTTCGTCAAAGAAACCGACAGCTACACCTGGTTCTGGGTCGAGTTCAACCAGCAAGGCGATCTCATCCGCGATCCCTACTGGGTGGAAGGCACATGGAAGGAGGCCCTGATGACCCTGCTCCTGCCTTATCAATACCAAGCCGGTTATTATCTGGCGGGGACCGCCCCCACCCCGCCATCCCTGTGGCTCGGCAACAGCGGCAACGAAGACCAAAAGCCGGAACAAACCAGCGCCGAAGAATCCCCCGCCGGAATCTCCTGATTCCCCAATCGCAATACCCTTTCATCCTTCAAACTTCAGTCTTGGAATGCCTCTCGCTCTTCCATCCCTCGCCAAAATCAATCTTTTCCTGCATGTCCCCGCCAAACGTCCGGACGGTTTTCATGAAGTCCGCACCCTCATGCTGCCCATTGGATTGGCGGACGAACTCACATTCGATCTTCTCGACGAACCCAGGATTGATCTGACCTGCTCCGAACCCTCCCTTCCCACGGACAAGCGCAACCTGGTCTTTCGCGCCGCCACCCTGCTTCAATCCCGGCATGCAACCACCCGCGGCGCCCGGATCCATCTCAAAAAAAACGCGCCGATCGGCGCCGGGCTTGGCGCCGGATCATCCAATGGATCCGTCACCCTGACCGGACTCAACCGGCTCTGGAATCTCAACCTGGCGGATTCCGTCCTTGAAACCCTGGCCGGTGAATTCGGTTCCGACACGGCCTTTTTTGTCCGTTGCCAGCCCGCCCTCAGCGAAGGACGGGGGGAAATCCTCACGCCGGTTGATTTTCCACACCGGCTCCCCATCTTCCTGATGAATTTCGGCTTTGGCAGCGCCACGGCCTGGGCTTACAAAAATTACCGCGTCCAACCCGATCCTCATCCGCTCTCATCCCAGGAATATGTCCGCCAAGCCATCGCGGTTTGGGAACGGTCCGATCCCTCCGCGGTCGCAGGCGTCCTACGCAACGATCTTGAGCGCCCGGTCTTCGAAAAATTTCCTGTTCTCCATCTCGGCAGGGAATTCCTCCTCGCCCAGCCCCAGGTGCTCGGCGCCATGATGTGCGGCAGCGGCTCCACCCTCATGGCCATTCTGCGTTCCGCCGGTCAAGGCCCCGCGCTCGAAACAGCTGTCCGCCGCGAATTCGGTCCCAAAATCTGGACATGGCTCGGATCCACCCAAAACTGATCGCAACAACTTGCTCTTCCTGTGACTGGACTCCCGCGAAAGCGCATTCGCGTCAACCTAAGGAATCAATGAATCATATCTCTATCATAGGCGGTGCGGGAGCCCCGCCCTCCATTTTTTACCGTGCAGACAATGGAGGGCGGGGCTCCCGCACCGCTTCCATCAGAACGGAATGGTCCCAGATTGGGCAAATGTTAGCGGCGTTGGGCAGGACGCCCTCGTTCCCAGGAAAGGATCTCAATTAGGTTGACGCGAATGCGCGAAAGCGGGAATTCAGTCGACTTTGCGCTGTCTGCCAAAGTCCCGGCTTGGTGAAAACACGGTCCGAATGCGTTGCCCGGAAAAATTGGCTATTGTCCTCAGCTTGAAATTCCGTTATATTGCCGCAAGTGAGGCAGGGTGCTTCCGCGTATGCAAATCCTCATCAATCGAAATGGGCAGCAATTTGGTCCTTATACACCTGAGGAATGCGCCGTTTATTTGTCCGATGGAACGCTTTTGCCCGATGATCTCGCCTGGCATGAGGGACTGTCGGAATGGTTTCCCCTGATCAAACTCGTGGAACCCAAACCCCGGCGGCTGGCGACTCCGGACCCGGATGCGCTCTCCGACCTGAAAAAGACCATGAAAGTGGAAATCCCCGACGAATGGAACGCCATCGACAAGGAATTGCCGGTTGACTGGGCGGACGAACTCAACAAGGGCGGCCCGCGCGGAAAATCCTCCGGCGCAGCGTAATTTTCCGTCTGTCTGAAAATGCAATTCGCTTGGTTGGCGCCTTCTCATTCAAGGACGATTCATCCTTCTGTCCTTCTTGACGAAGCCACCCTTCTGCCTTCAGTATTCCTGTCTCGCCGGCTTGTCGGACGGCGGGCAGCCTGACAACCTTTCTTCCCCCCATGAACCCCGAAATTCCTTCCGAACGCTCCATTTTCCTTTGGCCGAACCAACCTCCCCACTCCGCCCCAAGCGACACCTTTCGCCCCTGGCTCGACCCTTATCTGGTCAAAGGGAACCGTCTCCGCGGCGCAGTCTTGATATGTCCCGGAGGCGGCTACACAGGCCGCGCCGCGCATGAAGGCATCGCCATCGCCCAACGATTCAATCAGGACGGACTGCACGCGTTTGTGGTTCATTACCGCGTCTCGCCCAATCGCCATCCCGCTCCTTTGCTGGATGTCTCCCGGGCCATGCGAATGATCCGCCAACGGGCTGTCGAATGGCTGGTTTCGACGGACCACATCGCGGTCTGCGGCTTTTCCGCCGGCGGGCATCTCACCGCCAGCCTGGGGGTTCATTTCGACACGGAATTCACCCGCGCCGGCGATCCCATCGAAAAAATCAGTTCCCGGCCCGATGCCCTGATCCTCTGCTACCCGGTCATCACCTCGGGTCCCCACAGTCACCGGGGATCGTTCAATCAATTGCTGGGCGAAAATCCATCGCCGGAATTGATGGAAAAAATGTCGTTGGAACGGCAGGTCACCTCCAAAACCCCGCCATCCTTCCTCTGGCACACGGCGGAGGACAAAGGCGTTCGCGTCGAAAACAGCCTGCTCTTTGCCCAAGCCCTCAGCCAAAACAAGGTGCCGTTTGAACTCCATGTCTATCCTGCGGGACGACACGGACTCGGTCTCGCATTGGAAGATCCGCATGTGGCCACATGGATGCCGCTGTGTTGCGAATGGCTCCGCGGCATGGACTGGTAAGAGCGACATTTCGGTTCGCACCGAAACATCGCCATTCAAAATTCCGGAAAAGAATAAAACCCCTGCGCTTCTTTGCCGTTATAAAATGCATTCCTATCCTCCCGCTTTTGAAAATTGGTGGATTCAAAAGGCCTGCAAGACTTTGGCCTGCCGCGAAATCAAGGATTGCGCCAAACATCTCGAAAACGACATCCAGCATCTCAGCGACCTGCTGACCACCGAACGCAGCCTTTCCTTTGGCGGCTACGCCGGGGATGAACGATCCCTGCTGGCTTACGGTCTGTTCTTCTTCCCACAAACCTTCGCCAGGATTCAATTCCCCCTCCTGGAAACCATCCTTTTCCACGGATGGAATCCGCCGGACAGCCGCCCCTTGCGAATTCTCGACCTCGGCGCGGGAACCGGCGCCGCATCCTTCGGCATCCTGCATCTCCTGCAACAGGAAAATCCAGCATCTCCAATCCATGTGACCGCCGTGGAACAATCCACCCCATCCCTCGGCATCCTTAAAAAATTGGCGGCGGATCAGGCGTCCGAATATCCCAACGCATCTTTCGAATTCCGCCAGGGCGATCTTGTGGATTTTTCCTCCTGGCTGCAACCTGACGATCCGCCTTGGGATATCGTCGTCCTGAGTTTTTCACTTAACGAAGCCTTCTTCGGATCAGCCCGCTCCGTCATCCGGGGTTGGCTGACCGAATTGGCCGGACGGCTGTCGTTTCACGGCATCATCCTGATCACCGAACCGGTTCTCAAGGAAGACAATGACCGGCTGGAACATTTGCGCGATGCCCTGGTAAAAGATCCCGCCCCGCCTCATGTCTGGTCGCCCTGTCCCCATCAACAACCATGCCCCTTGTTCTCCAGCAACCGGTTCACTTGCCACGAAGTGCGGAATTGGAATCCCCCCGAAAGCCTTTCCCTGCTGAATCGTCATCTTTTCCGGGAAATCCATCTCCTCAAATTCAGCTTCCTGATTCTGGGAAAAACACCCGCCCCCAAACCATCCGACCCGGCCCAGGTGCGGTTGCTCGCGCCCGTAACCCAGGTCAAGGGACGCCTCATCACCGCCGGCTGCGCCGCCGATGGCTGCCGCCATGAATACGAACTCCAAACCCGGGGCATGGACCGGCCAGCCATCAAGCAACTCTGCCTCCTCTCGCGCGGCGACATTCTTCACATCGCCAATCCAAAACCCGTGGGCAGCCACTCCATCATGCGCATCCCCGATGCCGCCGCCATCCGGACAATGTTCACACTCAATCCAAAATAACCGCCCGCGCCCGTCCATTCCGGGTGATGACCATTGGTTTGCAATCACGAAAAATATTAAAGCGGTTTTCTTGAAACCATGATCAAAGTCACGCCCGTTCCCGCAAGCGCTGCCAGCCAGCCGATCCCGAAAAGATAGCTGTTGAAAAGATCCCATCCGCCCCCGGGAAAAACCCTCCCGGCTTCCGGCGACAGCAAAAGGCACATCAACGATAAAATGACAAACACAACCATGCCTGCGCCGGAAACCAAAACGATCCCAATGTCGCGCCTCCAATTTTGAAAGCGATTGACGGCCAGTCCCAACAACAACGCCGCCACTGCGGGAATGAAAAAAAAACTTACCATGGCAAATTTCAACCAGACAGGAGGTCTGTTTGTGAAAAGCGGTGAATCCAGGTTGACAAAAGCCAGCAGTCCCATCGCATAAACAAAAAATCCCGCGACAACAAACAATACGATACTAATGATTTTCCGCGCCATTCACATTCTCCTTTAACGAAAAATAGCGGTTGGCTTTCGGACAAAAAAGAAAAAAAACGATGACCAGATAAATAATCGTCCCGGGAATCAGCGCTGTCTTGATCGGCGATGTCATCACGCCGATCAAAAACCCAAAAGCGCTCCAGATGACATACAAAAGACGCCCCCAATTCCTTCCCTTAAGCATCGCGATGCCGCTGACCAGTATCAACGTCATTCCAAAATACAGCATCCCATACTGGACAGAAAGGGGAATGGGACTGCGCGACATCAAATCCCTGGCAACGGGATTGTTCAGCGTCAGCGGACTCGCAATCAACGATATCGCATTCGACGCAATCAAAACCCAAGCAATCACGGTTACGGAAACAGGCTGTTTTTTCATTGTCATCCGATCTTGGTCCATTCCTTTAACAATCCCCCTCACCGCCCCTGTTGCCAGGCCAGCACCAGACGGGTGCGGCGGACGGGATCCTTCCAATCTTTTTTGGCGATCGCGCTCAGTTCATCCTCCGTGACCGGGATTTTCACCCCGGCCCTTTCGGCGGGAGGACGGTCGATGACCACCGCCCCCAGCAAGGCATTCAACGGACTCCATCGCTGGCTGCCCAAGGACGCCCGGTAGGACATGGGTTTCAAATCCTTGAAAGGATTCACCTTCACGGGGGTCACATCCACAAAGGTTTCATACAATTTAGGGCGCATCGCCATGCGCGGGATCGCGAATTTTTTCGCTCCGGACGGATGCCCCACCGGCGCCAGCCACAGGCTTTGCCCGGCGTCCGACATCACAAATTCCATGAAAAGCTCCGCTGTTTTCCCATGCGGGGCGCCCTTGAGCATGGCGATGCAATCCGGATTAAAAACCGATTCCGCGGAGGGAATGACCAGGCTCATGTTTTCCGAGCCGCCCTCGGCCACCTGCATCAAGCCGTAAAAATCGATCACCACCGAGCAAGCCACGTTGCCCAAAGTGCAGGATTTTGCCGCCGTGCTGCCTGCGCGGTCATACTGCCCGATATTGGCGCCCATGCCCTGGATCACGCGCCAGCCCTCATCCCACCCATACGACTGGAGGATGCACTCGTAAATCATGTGATTGGCGCCGCTGTTGCGCGGGTCGCCCGAACCAACCCATCCCTTCAATCGCGGATCAGCAAGATCCCGCCAGGTTTTCACGGGAGGCAATCCCATTTGCCGGATGACCCGGTCATTGCAAAGAATGCCAAAACTCGAAATGGCCGCTCCAAACCAGTGGCCTTTGGAGTGGTAAAGCGGCAATCCCGCAAGATCGGACGGGATACCCTTCCACACCTCATCGGGCAACGGACATGCCTGCAAAAGTCCCTTCTGATCCAGCTCCAGATAAGGGTCCAGTCCGCCGCCAAAGAAAAGATCAATGCCAATCGATTCCTTGGACGTTCGGAACTCGGAAAGGATGTAACGCATGGCGTCACTGGCCCCACCCACATCGCGCCAGTCCATCATCACATCTCGTCCGGTCCGCTCGCGATGCCAATCCTTGAACGCCCGGGTGAATTCGGTGCGAATCCCTTCCCAATGCGCGGTCAGCAGCACGAGCCGGTCCTCAGCCGCCGAAGCCGCCGGCGCCGCAAAGCTCAACGTTCCCAAAAGGCACCCGGCAACAACCAGATTGAGACAAACCATCCGGCGCCACGAATAAAAGCAAACTCTCGGGCGCATCGTTCTTGGCCATTTTGAATTGGAAACCATCTCAATCCCGGTCGCGCTGCAGATTGGCATAGAGAATCATTTTCAACAACTCAAGGGCGGCCGTCACCAACCCCGCCACGTAAGTAAGCGCGGCGGCATTGAGAAGCTTCTTCACGATTTCCTCCTCATCGCGGCTGACAATCCCCATCTCCAGCAAAACCCGCTTGGCCCGGGCCGAGGCATTGAATTCCACCGGCAGGGTGATCGCCTGGAAAACCACTATGGCCGAAAACAACCAGATGCCGATCTGCAGCAAAATCCCGCTGTGCATGAACATGCCGATCATGAAAAGAATGGGCGCGCTGATGCTGGCAAAGTTCGTGACACCCACCACCGCCATGCGCGTTTCCAACGGCGCATACTTGACATGATGCTGGATGGCGTGCCCCGCCTCATGCGCGGCCACGCCGATGGCGGCCAGGGAGGATGTCCGGAAATTCGCCTCGGAAAGGCGCAGCACTTTCCCCCTCGGATCGTAGTGATCGGTCAGCTCCCCTTCGCACCCCTCGATGCGCACCTCGCGAACCCCCGCCTTGTCGAGAATCGCCTGCGCCACCTCCGCACCGGTCATGCCCTTGGATTGCGGCACATTCTGATATTTCGAATACAAACTGCGCAGCTTGAACATGGCATAAAACCCCAAAAGCACGCCCGGGATGGGAACCAATTCATACCAATGAAACATGTACATGGTTTGCTCCTTTTAAATTTTCGCTCTTTTTCAGATCAGGCTGTTCAAGCCCGGATCAAGAGTCGGAGGAATATAAACGGACTCCCCATTCAGGTCAATAGACCGCCTGCACGCATCCAGATGTCAGGTTGAGGATGTCGCAAGCCCATTCTGTTGCCTTTTTAAAGTGCCAGAGCCGTCCAATCTCCGGCCCGGAAAACTGCGGCGGGACGCCCGCTGCCACCATCAAACAGGCAAGCAGAAAAAGGCAAGACGTCTGTTCACAGCACAGCCAGCCCCACCCCGGATGTCACACCCCCGCTTTTGCGCAATACTCCTTCAGCAGCGACACATAGAGCCGATACTGGTCGAGTGACACATCGGGCGGGGTTTGATGATCCACAGAAGGAATAAAGCCTCCCGTCTTCATGACCGGCAAAAGCCGCTCGAACTCCCGGCGCATGGCGTCCTCGCCAAGATGCATGATAGTCTTGTCAAACGCGCCGATCATTTTGAAGCGGGGATGGTCGCGGCGAATCCGGGCCACATCCACCCCGGCCATGCGCTCAAGAGGCAGCAGCCCTTCGATCCCCACCGATTCCAGCCACGGAATCAGCATGGTCACATCGCCATCGGAATCCACCAGCGGAATGATTCCCCGTTCCTTGATCGCGGGGACAATCCGGCAGTAGTAGGGCGCCAGGAATTCATCGAAATACTGTTTCGAAAGCATGGGACCATGATTGTAGGACATGTCCTCCGCAAACGTCATAAAGCTTGGCTGGCAGATGCGGCATAACTCGTCCAATACCCGCAAATTGAAAGCCAGCAAATCCTCGTTGATCCGATGCATCAGTTCAGGCTGGTCGCTGAACGCGTAAAGATGCCCCTCGATTCCAAAAAGGGTGCGCGGAAACCAGAAAAACCCCTCCAAGGTAAACCAGATCACCATCTGTCCATCCTTTTGGCAAGGCGCCCAATCGGCAGGAAGCGCATGGTCAAAACCCGGCGCGGGATACAGATGCGCCTTGACCCGCCGGTAATCCTCCTCGTTCTCAATCAACGCCGCGCCATGGCTCGCGGGGGAGGGAGCGGTGGCGGCACGGGGGGCAATCCAAATCTGGCGGCAACAATCGAGCCCAAGATGTTCGCGGATCGCGCCCGCGTCCGCAAGATGGCCGGGCAGTCCTTCCTTGCGCCAGCGTTCAATGGTCAGGTTCCACCATCCGGCCCATTCGATCGCAGGCAGCCGGTCAACGGGTTTGAATGACATGGTGTTGGCAAATCTCTCAATCGCATTCATGGAATTTAAGATCATTTGAATCAGGCATTGTGTGCAACCGAAAGGCCGCTTTTGAGAAAAATACCCCAAAACCCCGGAAAACGGTAGGACAAAACAATCCGAACTCTAGCACAATATTGACAAAATGCTCCGGCTGTCCGACGTTCAGGGTATGATCAAACTTCCATGCCTGCGGCAACAGTTTCTTTTTGCTCGCTCTCATGCGCCTATTTCCGCCCGGCGGCACCTGGTGACAAGAGAATGCGTGGCGCACAAGCACGATTTCGTGGAAATCGCCTCGGTTTGCTCGGGGGAGGGGCGTCACGAAACAATCCATGGCGAAACCCGGACCCGTCCGGGAGACGTTTATATTTTGAGGCCCGGGGCCTGGCATGCCTTCAGGAACTGCCGCCACTTGACGGTCTTCAACTGCCTTTTTGGCGCGGGGTTGTTGCGCAGGGAACTGGCCTGGACCCTCGAGGACCCGGCCATCAACTGGCTGCTATGGAGCGGCCCCTTGTCGCCGGAATGCCGGGGTGTCATGAGCCTTCATCTTTCGCCGGAAAAACTGACCCCCTGTCTGAAGCGGCTGGAATCTCTCGCCTGTTTGAACAGGGACACGAATCCCGAAAGCCGGGTGGAACAGATCGGACAACTGGCGCTTTTTCTCGCCGCCCTGTCACGCGGCGCGGGAAAAAAACACCCCCGCCTGGCCAGGACGGAACACCGCCCCCACTCGGCGGTCACCCGGGCGGTGCAGCTCATGGAGGAAGACTTGAATCGCGACTGGAACCTTGGCGATCTGGCGGCAACCCTGCGCATCCATCCCTCCTATCTTGCCCGGCTCTGCAAGGCGCAGTTGGGGCTTCCCCCCATGGCCTATTTCCTCAACCGGCGGATGGAAGGCGCCTCTGCGCTGCTGTTGCGCTCAAAAAAATCCGTATCGGAAGTCGCCTATCAATCCGGATGGAAAGACCCCAACTACTTTGCCCGTTGTTTTCGCCAACACTTCGGCCTCGCCGCCACCGAGTACCGGCGGCGTTTCGCGGAAAAGTAGAGGCGGGACAACGCCGCCATTTTACGCCGCCCCGGAAACCGCCTTCGTCCCGCCGGAAATAATCTGCAAATTTTTTTCCACAGCGGCAAGGATCCGTTTTTCAACCTCCGCGGGAGCGCCGCGGACATTGGCGCCGGCGGCCGCGGGATGCCCCCCGCCGCCAAACTGGCCGGCCAGGACATTGACATCCATGGCCGGAAGTTTTGAGCGCAGGCTGACGCGCACCAATTCCTGTTCCTTCATTTCCTCGAAAATGACGGCCACCGTCACCGAGTCGATCCGCCGGATGTGGTCGATCATGCCCTCGCTGTCGCTGGATTGGGCGCCCGTGCGGGCGTACATTTCCTTGGTCAGCCATGCGTAACCGATCCGGTCGCCGGACGCGAACTTCACGGACTGCAAAACCTCCCTCAACAATCTGAACCGCGAAAGGGGAAAATTTTCGTAAGTCAGGCGCGACAGGCGTCCGACATCGATCCCCATTTCCATGAGCCTGGCAATCCGTTGAAAAGTGGCGGAAGTGACCGAGGAATACTGGAATGATCCGGTGTCGGTGCTGATGGCCACAAAAAGGCACTCGGCGGCTTCCCGGGATATGGGCATGTGAACCGCGCGCATCAGGTCGAAAAGAATTTCCCCGCAGGCCGCATAGGACCGCCCCACAAAAACCAAGTCGCCGAACCCCGGATTACTGACATGATGATCGATGTTGATAATGGGCGACTTGGAATCCGAGGAAAGCGGAATGCGCCCGACACGCTCAAGACTGGCGGTATCCACCACAATGCGCGCGTCAAAACGGTCCGAAGGAGGCAGACCGCTTTCGATCCATTCCGTTCCAGGCAAAAACCGGTAGCGATTGGCAACCGGATGGGGATTCCACAGGACAACCTCCTTGTTCAAAGCTTTCAAGGAGTGCGCCAGGGCCAGCATGGAACCATAGGCGTCCCCGTCCGGCCGAATATGGGACAGCACCAGAAACCGCCGCCCCATATCGATCGTCCAACGGAACTTGTCCGCGAACTCGTCCATGTTGGGCAGTTCGACCGGCTTGCTGGGGATGTTGGGTTCCATGCGTCTGGAAATCCGGCGGTGGAAGGATCAGATTTTTTTCAATCCGCTGCGGATGCGAGTGGCGCCATCCTGAACGGCTTTCTCCAAATGATCCGCCGCCTTGCCGATCAAAATCGCGGCCCTGCGCTTGAAAATCTGCCGGACCTCGGCGGTTTCATCCGCCCCCTTCACCACCCCTCGTTTGAGCAAATCCGCCGCCTGATCGATAAAATCAAGGGCGCAATTGACCAGTTCATCATCCTTCTTGGAAGGATTCTTGCTCTTTTTCGTCCTGTTGCTTGAAGCCATATGATCTCCTTTTCCCAGCACCCTACCGGAGCCGCCCCGTGTCGTCAAACGCCTTTGTGCCTCCCCCAAAAAGCCTTCCACTTCGGATCGTTCCATCGGCACCAGTCCGTTCGAGGCGATGGACGGAGTGAAGAAATACCTTCGAGAAAAGGGGTAGCGATCGAGCGGCTGGAGTATCAGGGATGGCGGATCAACTCCGAAGGAGCCGGGGCCAAGGTGCTGCATCCGGACTTCACCTTACTGAAACAGGCACTGGCGAATCCGCAGGGCGGCGAGATGTGCCTTCCGGAACGTGCGGATACCTGCATTCTCGACGGCATCGTGGTGCTGATCCTGCGTCCGAGCCGCGAGCAGGACAGTTTGCCAGGTTTTTGACGGACAACATTTCATCCGCGCGCAGTTGGATCCAAAGGATTCAGTTTCACACCAATGCCGGAAAACGCCGCCTTGATGGCGCCGGCCAGTTCTTGATCCTTTGTAAAAAACACCATCTGCCAATGGGTTTCGCTCCGGCACCGGGCAAGCATGGTCAAGACACCCCGGCGGCGGTCGTCGTCGAGGGAATGAAATGGTTCGTCAAAGACCAGAACCCCGTTTTCCCAGCCTGCCTTTTTTGCCAGGGCAATCCGCGCAGCCAGCACAAAACAGTCGCGGGTCCCGCCGGAGAGAAGATCAAGTTTCCGTTCTTTTCCGGAGGCATCTTCGACGCGAACATCCTTTTCCGCCAAACGTCCTATTTCAACCTTCCTGCCATGCCCCAGCGCAATTTCCAGTTCAACCGCCATCGTCCTGCCAAGGTCCTTGAGCGCCTTGCCGGCATTTTCTTCAACACCCCCAAACAGGGTCGCGGCCAAAGCCGCAGCCCTCTTGTCCAGTCTTCGACGCTCAAGCTCCCTGTTGATCCCGGCCATCCGTCTTTCGTCATCAAGAATCCGCCCGGGAATCCCCCCAAGGGATCCAATCATGAGTTTTCTATCTCCCTCATGTTTCAATTGAAGTTGATTGATGGCCGACTGGATCGTTTTCACATGATCTTCCGCCGCGCCGGCATCATGGCGCAGTTTCCGCACATCCGGTTCCGGCATGGGCGCACGAGCAACATCACGCTGATCAAAATCGGCCAGCCTTCTCCTCACCTCGAACTGGAGTTGCCGGATGCCGGAAACCTGCATTTCAACACACAAACGGCCTGTTTTTTCCGCATTTGATTTCCGTTGCTCAATCAACTGCCTGCGAACGGCAGCCTGGCGGACAAAATCATCCCGGCTTTTTACCTTGTGCCGGACCAGCCATGACTCCTTTTTTTCCTTTGCCTTGATGCATGATTCCCTTGCCCTGCGAATTTCGGTTTCAAGATCCTTGATTCTGGCCCGGTCCTCCCTTTCCCGTTCTTCAATTGCAGCAGGAAGCCCGGCGGCCTTCTGGGCTTCAATTTTACGGCCAAGAATAAATTCCTGCAATCCCCCCATCGTTTCAACAACCGGCGCCGCGCCCGGCACGGAATTGATCCAATCGTCGCGAAATCTCGCGACATCATCCGCCTCCCCATTGCTGCGGAACGTCCGTTTGTCCTTCCGTGAAAAAACAAAACATGCAACCCCGAGCGCCGCGCATGCCACGGCGGCAACCCCTTTGGACATCATTCCGGGAAGCGCCACTGCAAGGGTTGCTCCAAGAATGATCATTGTCGCGCCGGCAATCAGAAGCCCCATGTCCCGCCGGATTCCCTCCGGCCTTGAAGACCGTTCCATGAACAACGCCATGTCCCCCAAAATCCTGCCTGCGGTCCCGACAACCTGCCGGGCCTCAGCCGCCTGCCGGCATGCGTCACGTTTTTCAGCATCAATTTTCTCCGCCTTTTCAAGCAACTCTTCACGTTGCCCCTCCATCCGGGCAACCTGCCCGGCCAGCCGGTCCTCATCTTCCTTGCAACAATCAAATTCCACAAGGGATTGTTCGTCCGCAAAATCCACGCTTTCCTCAATTTCCTTTTCCATCTTTTCCGCCTCGGCAATGAGAAGGCTGGCCTCCTCAAGCCTCCGGCGTTGCCGGGCTTCATCCTGCGCGGCACAACGCATCTTGAGTTCTTCGGATTTTATCTGCGCTTTTGACAGTTCCTCCCTCCTCAGATCGATTTCCTTCTTGAGATCGTGAAGCGCCTGTTCCCTTCCCAGAATGTCACGTCGTTCATTTTTGTCCTTGTTCAACCGCTCCGTCAACACCCGCAACTCTTCCTCAAGTTCCTTGATCTCCCGGTTGTGCCTTAGCGTGAGATTGTCGCCGGCCAGGTCGTTCAATATCTTGATCAACCGGGCATGGTCGATGCCGCCTGAAAACAGGCGGCTCTTGACCTTTTGCATCCATCCGGCGTCATCGGAAATATCATAACGGACATCCCCTCCGCGGATGGCAAAAAAACCGTCAAATTCGTCGATGGAAATGAGCCCGGGCCGTTCCCCATCGGTTTCGATCTCCGCTGAACGGTCCTCCCCGTATCGCTCATGAAGCATGGATGACTTTTTGCGGTCGCGCCGTCCGTCAATACTGCACAGCGCCTGCCTCAAGGCGTCGAAAATCGTGGTCTTGCCCGCCTCGTTGGGTCCGCAAAAAACCGTGATTTGATCAAATTCAAATCTCCGGTCGGGAAACTTCCCGTAGTTTTTGAGCGAAAGGGAGCGAATCATCCGCAACCTCCTGATTGCTGGATCAATCCAACCAGCTCTTTCAGACCAATTTGACGCGCCCTCATCCAGAGTTCCTCATCCGCCCCGTGTTCCATATCATGCCGCCTTTTCCACTCAGCAAGGAATTCTTTTGCCAACGGGTGGCTCGAGATGCCCGCAAGCGGCTGCACCTCGCTGCGATCAACATCAAGCCTGCGCACAAGGGAGCCGCATTCGTATTTCTCCCTGATCCGGCGTTCCAGCTCACCCACCCGGTTTTCATCATCAACCACACCGCTCAAACGCAGGCATATCCAATCCTCGGGACGCCATTTGCCGGAAATGCCCTCCAAATCGTCACAACCGCCGTCGAGTTGCAGGGCAAGATCATGGATGCGGAATTCTCCGGCTGATTTCAGCGGACGAAATTCATGTTTCACTCCATTGTCAATGCGAAGCACACACACCCCATGTTGTCCCGTTTCGCCTTTTCGGAACACACGGGCCGATCCCGGGTAACAAAGGCAGGTTCCGCCCGTTTTTTGTTCCTTGCGCCCATGGATGTGTCCCAATGCGGCATAGGCAATTTCGAAGCGGTTGAAAAGATCAGGATCAAGCACGCCCGCTTTTTCGCCTTCATCTTCGGCGGGGCCGGTGTAGATGTCCATGCCGGCCACCAATCCATGCGCCAAGGCGATGCGAACCGGGGTTTGCCGGGAAGGCACAGCCCAATCACCATACCCGTCGCATGAAACCTGGTGGGGAATGCAAAGAACCTCGACACCCTCAATGACCACCAATTGAAAAGGATGTTCCCTGGATTGTTCAACAACCCTGACATCACGTCCGAGATCATAATCCTTGATGGAACGGCCATTGCCTCCATGCGCCTCGTGATTGCCCGCAATGAAAATCACGTTGCAGTTTTCCGGAAGAGTCGCGATGCGGTCGCGAAATTCCTTGCGCAGTCCCGCATTTTCAATATCGCCAAAAGAGTCGAATAAATCGCCGCAGAACAGCACGGCTGATGCGTTTTCATCACGCGCAAGGCTCATCACTTCATCGAGAACCGCGAGACCGTAAATCCGCCCCGGAGTATTTGCCGCGGAAAGATGCAGATCGGCGCAATGAATGAAGACAGGCATGCGCACCAATCTAAAATAATCCAATCTTCCTTTTCAAGGAATCTAGCCAGCCTTCTTTTGAATACCAAAGATTTCTCTCCAAATACCTTGCATGTAAAAACGGGCATGAACAGGTTTCATGAAAAGAGCCGCGCAGTGCAACATGGCTCTGCCAAACCTAAAATGCGCTAGGTTGGAGCAAATCATAGGTGGTGGGAATACACCCAACATATCCGTTATACTCTTTTTTATTTTTAACGCAAGTCTTTCTTGTGCAACGAGTTGCAAATATCTTTCACCATCCATCCGCCGCATTGGAAGGGCCCCTGCATCCGTCTCTTTTCCGGCCCAAAACAGCCACCCCCCCCTGACTTTTGCCGGCCAGTCCTTCCCAATCTGAAAAACCCATTCAAGATTCCATGGGTTTTGAGGTTGACCGGGCCGGACTTTCAACGCAAAAAGGGGGTCTATGAAGCTTGATCTGACCGGAAAAATCACATTGGTGACAGGCGCCGGACGCGGCATCGGGCAGGCCATTGCGTTGGCTTTTGCCCGGGCGGGGTCCGATGTGGCTTGTGTGGAACTCAACGAGTCCTTCTGCGAGGAAACGGTGAAAAAGATCACCGAACTGGGCCGAAAAGCCCTCCCCTATGCCGCCAATGTCGGCAAATCCGAGGAGGTGAACAAGGCCGTGGATAAGGCCCTCGCGGAATTCGGACGGATCGACAATCTGGTCAACAACGCCGGCATCACCCGCGACGGACTGCTCATGCGCATGTCGGACGAGGACTGGAACGCCGTGCTCGACACCAACCTCAGCGGAACGTTTTATTTCATCCGCGCTCTGAGCCGCTCCATGGCCAAGCAGCGCAGCGGTTGCATCGTGAACATCGCCTCCATCATCGGACGGATCGGCAATGCCGGCCAGGCCAACTATTCGGCTTCCAAGGCCGGTGTCATCGCCCTGACCAAGACGGTGGCCAAGGAATTTGCCTCGCGCAATATCACTTGCAACGCCATCGCCCCCGGTTTCATCAAAACCAAAATGACCGACGCCCTCAAGGAGGATGTCCGGGCGAAAATGCTGGAACACGTGCCCCTGTCGCGTCTCGGAACAGCCGAGGACGTGGCCAACGCAGCCCTCTTCCTATCCAGTCCCGCCGCCTCCTACATCACCGGACAGGTGCTGACCGTGGACGGCGGAATGGTGATGTAGATTGGCAGATTGATCTCAACGCAGGCACAGAAAGACTGAAGGGTGGATTTCACTTCAGCCTTCAGTCCGGCGGCGCCTATCCCAGCAACTGGCGGAGGACATAGGGCAGGATTCCGCCGTGCCGGTAGTATTCCACCTCGATCGGCGTGTCGATGCGCAGCTTCAACGCCACCTTTTGGGAGGCGCCGTTGGCGCGGTGAATGACAAGGGTGGCGTCCTGCAAGGGGCGCGGATTTTCCAAATCCGGCAGATCGAAGGTTTCCGATCCATCCAGCTTGAGCGTCTCCGCCGTGACTCCCTCGGGCAACTGCAACGGCAGAATTCCCATGCCCACGAGGTTCGACCGGTGAATACGCTCGAAACTCCGGGCAATCACCGCGCACACGCCCAATAATTTGGTTCCCTTGGCCGCCCAATCGCGTGAACTGCCCATGCCATAATCGATGCCCGCCATGATGATCAGCGGCGTTCCCTCCTGACGATACCGCACTGCGGCATCGTAAATCGACAAATTCTCTCCCGAAGGATGATGCCTGGTCACCCCACCCTCGGTGCCCGGCGCCATCAAATTCTTGATCCGCACATTGGCAAACGTGCCCCTGGTCATCACCCGGTCGTTGCCCCGCCGGGCGCCATAACTGTTGAAATCCTGCGAAGACACCCCCTGCGCCGCCAGGTATCGCCCCGCCGGAGATGCGCCCTTGATGTTCCCCGCCGGCGAAATGTGATCGGTCGTCACCGAATCGCCAAACAATCCCAACAGCCGGGCATTTCTGATTTCCTCCATCCTGCCGGGTTGCAACGAGAAATTCTCAAAAAACGGCGGCTCCTGAATATAAGTCGATGCCTCATCCCAGACGTAAACATCCCCCTTGGGTGAAGGCACCTCATTCCACATGGGGTTGCGGCGGGCAAAATCCCGGTAAGCCCGCTCAAAAGCCCCCGGGTCCATCGCCGCTCTCAAACATTCGCGGATTTCCTCCAGAGTCGGCCAGATGTCATGCAGATAAACCGAGCGTCCCTGGGAATCATGCCCCAAAGGTTCGGTGGGCAAATCAATGTCCACCCGCCCCGCCAGGGCAAACGCCACCACCAACGGGGGAGACATCAGGAAGTTCGCCTTGATCAGCGGATGCACCCGCGCCTCGAAATTGCGGTTGCCGGAAAGCACGGACGCCGTCACCAAATCCTTCTGGGTCACGGTCTGCTCCACTCCGGTCTCCAAAGGCCCCGAATTGCCAATGCAAGTCGCACAACCGTAAGCCACAGTCTGAAAACCCAGCTTGTCGAGACAGTCCTGCAACCCGGTCTTTTGCAAATACTCTGTCGCCACCCGCGAACCCGGCGCAAGCGAAGTCTTCACATGCGACGGAACCTTCACCCCCTTCTCCACGGCTTTTTTGGCCAGCAACCCGGCCGCCAGCATCAGCGACGGACTGCTGGTGTTGGTGCAGCTTGTGATGGAAGCGATCAACACGCTGCCATGCCGCAGCATGGCCTTTTGCCCCTGGACAGTAACCGGACACGTCCGATCCAATTCATCCGGCGTCTTGCCATAACCGCCTTCGGATACGGGTTTTTGGAAAATCTCCACCCACTTTTCCTTCACCGAGGAAATCTCGATCCGGTCCTGCGGCCGTTTGGGTCCCGCCACGCTCGGGCGGACGCTCCCCAGATCCAGATCCAAATCCGCGCTGTATTCCACCTGTCCCTTTGCCGGCATTCCAAACATCCCCTGGGCGCGATAATACGCCTCGTACAACTCGCAAAGTTCCGCGCTGCGCCCCGTCTCCCGCAGATATTTCACGTTCTCGCCGTCCATCGGAAAAAATCCCATCGTGGCCCCATACTCCGGCGCCATGTTGGCCACCACCGCCCGGTCCACCAACGGCAAAGCCTCGGCGCCAGAACCGTAAAATTCCACGAATTTCCCCACCACCTTCGCCTTGCGCAGCAGTTGGGTGACCGTCAAAGCCAGATCCGTGGCCGTCACGCCCTCGCCCAGCTTTCCGGTCATGCGCACGCCAACCACATCAGGCGTCAGAAAATAAAGCGGCTGCCCCAGCATGCTGGCCTCGGCCTCAATGCCGCCCACGCCCCACCCCACAATGCCAAAACCATTGATCATCGTGGTGTGCGAATCCGTGCCCACCAGCGTGTCGGGATGACAGATCCCGTCCTTTTCCAACACACCCCGCGCGAGAAATTCCAGATTCACCTGGTGAATGATCCCGATTGCGGGCGGAATCACCCGGAAGGTCTTGAACGCCTGCGTTCCCCATTTCAGGAACTGATACCGCTCCCGGTTGCGCTGAAATTCCATGCGAAGGTTTTTATCAAAAGCGTCCTCGCTTCCGGCAAAATCGATCTGGACCGAATGATCGATCGTCAGATCCACCGGCGCAATCGGTTCGATCACCCGGGGATCGCGCCCCAGCCGCGCCACCGCCGAACGCATGGCCGCCAAATCCACCAACAACGGCACTCCGGTGAAATCCTGCAAAATGATCCGCGCCACCACAAAAGGAATCTCGTCTTTCCGCTCCGCCCTGGCGCCCCAATTGGCCAGGCGGCGGACATCCGCCTCGGCAATCCTCTTGCCGTCGCAATTGCGCAACACCGATTCCAAAACAATCCGGATGCTTGCCGGCAGCCTGCCGATCGGACCGACGCCCTTCTTCTCCAACTCCGGCAACGAAAAATACCGCCGTTCACCGGCAACATTCAGTTTGCGCAACACGCCAAAAGGATCGGGATGATTCATGTAAAAATGGAGTTTAAAAAAATCATGCCTGCATGGCTTTCAGCCTTGCCGGGCAGGATGGAAAATCAAAGTCTAATCGCTGTTTTCCGGATGTCGAGGGAGATTTGACTGACATTTCCATGGAAAAGGGAGGATAAAGAGGACCGTGCGTTTTGCAATCTTCAGACTTTAGTCTTTAGCCTTCGCCCCCCCCCTGCTATCAGTTGGCGCATGGAAAGACCTTTTGCCGCGTTTGGCCCCGATCATCTCGCTGTTTTGGGAGTCATGTCGATTCTCGCGGCGGGCCTTGCCCTGATGGGCAGGCGGGCGGACGAAAAAACACGAGCCTCCACATGCGCCTTTCTCGGCTGGGCCCTGGTCGGCTATGCCATGGCCTCGCACGGGTATCGTTTTTTTCACCAGACCTGGCGATGCCTCGACTGTTTGCCCCTGCAACTCTGCGACTGGGTGTTGATCGCCTGCATCATCGCCTTGTTCACCCGCAATTCCTTGGCCAGCGAAACCGCCTATTTTTTTGGCCTGACCGGCACCATGCAAGCCATCATCACGCCGGATCTCCAAAAAGGCTTCCCCTCGTGGCCATTCTTCCGGTTCTTTTGGGGACACGCCGGAATTGTGCTGGCCATCGTCTGCATCCTGGCCGTCCAGCGTTTCCGCCCCCGTCCCGGCGCCGTCTGGCGCATGTTCAGCCTGATTAATTTTTACGCCGTTTTCGTGGGCGGACTCAACGCGGTCTTCGGCTGGAACTACGGCTACCTGTGCCACAAACCATCCAAAGCCTCCCTTCTCGACCACCTCGGTCCCTGGCCATGGTACATCCTTTCCATCGAATTCATCTGCCTGGCCAGTTTCCTGCTGCTCTGCCTGCCCTGGCGGCTGCGTTCCCAACAATCACCCCGCAAATTTTGAATTTAGAGGCTCTTGCAAAACTACGATATGCGGCGCGATAAATCACTTTGGCCAAAGTGATTGTCGCCCAAGGGGTTGCGCGTCCATTTTCCAGCGACGGTCCCGCTTTGCGGGATCGACTGTGCCGCACAGCGGCACCGCTGGGGGGATTGACCAGACTCCACGCCTTGCCAGCCAATCCATACCCGCTGCAACGCCGCGCATCGTAGTTTTGCAAGAGCCTCTTTATTCAATCCCCGCTTTTCGACACATGGGGATTTCCTTCGTCAAAATGGTTCTGACCAGGGCGACCTTCCACCGCAGGTGTTCGGCGTCGGTCATATACTCCATGCTGGGCTCCCAGCCCAGGCGCGAATCCCGCTCCACCAGGGGAATGGTTTCCTCCGCGTTGCGAATCTCCGCCACGGCCACCTTCTCCATGGCGTCCAGAATGGCATTCATCCTCCGCCGGTCCGGCGCCAGCATGAGCCGCTGGTTCAGTTGCCACCACTTTTTCACATTCGCCGTCGTGGTCATCATGTTAAGCATGAACCGCCCCATGTTGAGCAACCGTTCTCCCTCATCCTTTTTGACCGAAGGCGTTTTTTTCAACGCCTTTTCCAACCATCCAATGCCCTGGCGCCACAACCGGCTCATCTGATGCAATCGGCGCAGTTCGCCCTTCAACCGGCAACCGGCCAAGGACTGCTGGCTGTTCTCCAGCGGCTTGTAGAAACCAAGCGCAATGCCGCTGCCAAAATGCGCATGCCACGCCGAGGGAATCTTCACCTCCTTGGATGCAAAGGTGCGGGAAAAATTCGGATGAAAAACAAGCGGATAGGACGGTCCCACACGGAATGGACCATATTGATCCTCGTTCGTCGGGGTATAATGGCGAATGGCTTCGCTCCAAGCCTGCCATGCCTTCAACACCAAAGGAGCGGCTGTCATCCCATAATCGCGCCGGGCAATGGCTGACGCGATTTCCTCCGTCGAAAAACCGGGCTCCCAATAGGCCCATTTGGCCAGTTCGCTGACAAACGACGGCCACCAGCCAAAGTGATGCGACTCCATCAAACCGCAAAGCCCCCACTTCTCCCGCGCCTTGAGCAAGGCCCGGTGCCGCCGCGCCCACTGGAACGGCATCGGTTCGTAGGGAACCACCCCGAAATCCCACGTCAGCCCCCCCGTGTTGGCCATCGCGTAAAGACGAATCCCCCGGCGGCGCGCCACTTCCGCCTCCGATTTGAAATACTGCCCAGGTCCCTCGAATGAAAGCGTGTAATCCACACAAACATTCATGGCCTTCCCATTCGGGATGGGATTGAACATTTCAAAGGTGACCAGCAGGGTGATATCCGTGGGCAGCGTGTTCAACAAGGCCACACGGTCTTTTCGCGGCGCCCATCCCCAGTTGTAAGTCCAAAACACGATGTCCGCCTTGCTGTTCTGTTTTCGCACCGCTTTTTTGACCCTGTTCAGCCACTGCGGATAATCACGGCAGGGCCACCATCCGGGACTGGGTTTGGCGGGTGGCAATCCGTTCTCGTGCGGCGCATCATGCGGACGTCCGGTTGTTTTCTCATCATGGCTGGGAAACTCCACCGACTCTCCCACCAACACCACCCCCTTCGCGCGGGGACAGGCCTTGAAAAGCGCGCCATAAGTGCTGTCATAATAGGCCTCCGCATCCGGATCGGACGGATGTTTCTCGTTCTTCAAATAACTGTAAAAATAAACATCCAATCCAAACCGGTCCGCCCGGTCGATCAGTTCGTTAAAGTCCAGATATCCGCAAGTGGTGCGATCCGGCCCTTTCGCAAACACCAGGATCGAATCAAATCCATGATGCGCCATGGCATTGAGATGCGCGTCGGGGAACTGGTCGATCCCCCAGCCGGAATGAACCATGCGGGGGGAAAAAAGAGGTTTCCGCGCCACATCCTGCCTCCTGACAAAAGGCGCCTCCCTCAAATTCATCAAATCCTCGAGATAAAAACCGCCCTGCGCCGCGCCCCGGGCGTCGCATCCGCACACCACCACAAGACCGGGATCGCAGACCAGACGATAACTGCGAGGAACAGACAATCCCCTGCCCCATTTGGGCAGTTCCTCCTTGGAAGCCAGAATAATGGAGGGAATTTTTTCCGTAACAGCGGAAGCAACCTTCGCCACGGGAACCAGCAACACCGAAACCCCCATGCTGTCCAGCAGATAATCCTGCAAATCACGCGCGGCATTCCAAACCACCGGCGGCGCGGATTCCCCGATCACAATCCTCCACCCCTCCCCGACGCAAACCTCATCCTTCCCCGCAACCACCGCGGGATTCCGCCGCCCAACCCGGTGAACCTGATTCAACCGACGCCGGAACTGGTATCGTTCCTCTTTCATAAAAATTTCAACTGCATCGATGAGTCAGCTTGTTTCAAGGACAATCATTTGATACCCGCTCACCTGCGGCACATCAATCCGCCAATACGCCCCGTCAGTGGAAAAATTGAGCGGTCTGTCCTGCGGCGCAAGAAAAGCTTTCTGGAGATCCCGTCCGTCGCGCCGGACACACAACTGAATGTTCCGCACCTCGATGGGTTCCTCAATCATTTGCGTCCGGGAACCCCGTAATTCAGGCATATAGGTCAACAAATGAGCGATGGTGCAACGCCTTTTTTTTGTCACAGTTGCCTGGACAAATGAGGGAAGCCCCTGCGTCCTGATCATCGGTTGGGGAAACACCTTTTCAAGACAATTCCGGACAAGTGTCCGATAAGCCGGCACCGCACGCCCATGGTAAGAGGCAAAAATCGGAAAGCTGAAATGCAAAATATTTCCGCATTGGATCACCGCAGACCTTCCGGCTCTTTTTTCCGGTGGAATATACAAATTTTCATGATACCCATCCCATGAACCCAGATTGAAATAGGGCTGATGCAGACGGGCAAGTTCCTTTCCCCCCTGACGCGCAGTCATCTTGATGCCGGTGTCATAGATGGTGGTCAACATTTCCGGCAAATCCCGGTCAACCTCGCGGATCGCCTCAAAAAAAGCCATATTGCAGGGATCCGCGCCGCCACAGACGATTTTGTATGCGTCGAGCGCAAACCGGCTTTTATCAGGCGTCAACCCGGCCCATGCGGAACTGACGATGATTCCTCCATTCCTCAAGTGTTTTTCCAGTTTTTTCTTCAACAGGTCATCCACAAGCACATGGTCGGGCAGAATGATTACCCGGTAATCCGACAAGTCGCCAATCCCATCCACCACGTCAAACTGATATTTAAGCTCCATGAGCAGGCGGGTGGCCCCCATCATGGAACTGCGGTCAAAAGACGCGACATTGCTTGGAAAATCCCTGAGCCCTGGCTCAATCACGGCCATTTCCGCCACGGCAGTGGCGCCAACGCTCCAAGTCTCCAATTGTTTGATTTGCGTGTAAGCTTTTCCAATGAGCTGATAAACCGCCTTCTCCAACTTGCCGCGCGGATGCATGTGATCACCCACCATGCACGCCCCGCCATTGGCAATCGAATTGTAACAGTCGAACAATAAAGAATGTTCCGGACGCAATCCCCCGAAGTCACCCCAATTTTCGTGAAACCGCCCGGTCATGGTAAGGTAAGGCTTTTTCAAGGTGCGGGCATAACGAATAGCCCAGGGAAGATATTCATACCCCCAATAACCGGCCGTGGGAAGAACCTCGATTTCAATATGGGTCGGTTGTTTGCGATAGGGAAATCCATTCGGACAAACCCGGATGGGGCGGCGTTGTTTCCCAACCAATGCCATGACCTCTTTCATAAACCGATCCGTCACGGTGGAATAAAATTCCCTGGCCCTTTTTTCGTCATCAAGGGGCACACCCTTTTTTTTCATCTCTTCAACGCATTCCACGCCATAACACGGGGCATGGTCAAAACAATCGAGAAAAATCCCGTCGACCGGATATTTTGCGAGGACTTCCTCCAGCATATCGAGCAGGTGCTGCCGGTAGGGGGTGTTCAGGCAGGGGTTTCGGAAAAAATGACCTTTTTCCTTAAGATTATAAACATGCCCCTCCCGGTCCACCTTGCACCAGTCGCGGTGACGCAGGGCATGCACGTGATCGATCCCGGCGTTGAAATAAGCGGCCACCCGGATGTTCTGCCGATGACAAGCCTTGACCATTTGCCCAAGCAAATCGGTCTTCAACCCTGGATACACCACGCCAACCTTCGTTGGATAATAGGCAAATCCGATGTTGCAGCGCGCAAAGACCGTAATGTAATCCACCTGCGCATCGCGAAGCGTGCGGGCAAATTCATCGGCTTTAAATTCCCTGCCCGCATCATAAATGCCAGGCATCGTGTGAAAATCCAAATGGATCGCCCTTCTCGGCTGAAAAAGCCGGGCGCCTCTCTCAAAACTCCCCTCCCCGGATGAAATCATTTTGCCCGAACCGGATGACCAGCCTTTTATTTTCATTGTTTTACACCTTTCTTTATTCAGCATTCCTTTATCATGAAATTTGCCGCAGACCGGCATGTGATCTGAAAATTCAGCGATCCCTCAGCGCCATCGAGCCGCAATATCTTCGGCGGTCTTGAATTCGCCGCCGCGCTGTTTCAATCCCGCCAGCAGATTGGAAAACTGCTCCACCGCGTAATCGCCGCAGTTCTTCACAATGAAAGGTTGGGGTTCCACCGCGCCCTCGCCATAGCGGATCAATCCCTGCGGCATGGGATGGAATTCCCAGGGATGAAAATAAAAACACAACACTCCGCGCGAAATGCCCTTCCCCCCTAGAAATGCCAGAAAACGGTCGATTCTTTGCAAAAGCGCATCGGCGGACTCCGTTCGAAACAGCGGCCACTGATCCCGGTCGCGTCCATGCTCGTCATGGCTTTCCATGGTCATATCCGCAAAATTCGGTATCTCCACAAGGGACAAATCGCCCTCCCTGGCCCAATCGTCGCGATGCGGATGATAAGGCGTCAGCCGTTCCCGGTAAAAATACATGGGATAGCTGGCGTCGCTGACATAGCCCAGTTCATTCAATGCGTTGCAAACCGTCGTGGAACCGAAAAGGCGCGGACACCGGAAACTCCGCGGCCGCACCCCGGCCGCCTCCTCAACCCAGGCGGTGTTCAATTCCAACCGGGGCTTGACTTCATGAGCCAGCAGCGGTCGCATGCCCGGGATGGGGAACAACGAATCCCCCACCGTTTCATGAAACAGGCTGTGCGCCCCCACTTCGTGCCCGGCGGCGCGAACGCTCCGCGCAATCTCCGGATGTTCCCGGGCCGCCTCACCGGTGAAATAAAATGTCCCGGCCGCGCCATGTTGCCGGAAAATCTCCAACACGCGTGGCGTGCCATGAACCAGCCCCTCGTAGAACGGAGTCCACGATCCCACATCGGTTTCCATGTCGAAACCGAGCAAAACATCGAATTTTTTCATACACCCGCGCGGGCAATTTCCCTCAATTCCGTTCCAAGCAATTCCACTCCGCCCTCCACAATGCGGCAGCCATTCTCCCAACGCAACCCAAATGGACGGCCGTTCTGGCGGGCCAGTTCGCTGCCGGCCGGAGTGTAAAAGAACGTGTCGATCTGGAAGGTCATGTTGGGTTTCAATTCATAGCTGCTGGTCGCCTCAATCCAAGGCCTCTCCACTTCGATCATTCCCAATCCGTGACAAGGACCATAAAGCATGTACTCCGCATACCCCTCCTTCTTGACAAAGTCAGCATACCGGATGGCCACATCCTTCGCGGGCATGCCGGCCTTCAACAGCCCGATGGTAAATCGATGGGCCTTGAGTCCAAACTCCAACAACCGTGTCACCGCCGGGCTGGGATCGCCCACCACCACGGGAACCCCAAGACTGCCGGAATATCCGTGAACCTTGGCCGACAAATTCAGTTGAACCAAATCCCTTTCCTCGATCTTCCGATACCCGGGACGGCCAATGGCATGACTGCTCGCCAGTCCCGCCAGCACATACATCGGCAAGCCTTCGTATTCAGCACCGTTGGCGTAAATCACCCCCTGCGCAATGCCCGCCAGCTCCAGTTCCGTCATGCCGGGCTTCATCCGGCGAATCACTTCCCCGGTGGCCAGTTCGGTGATGCGGAAGGAATCCTTGAGGCATTGAATCTCATTGTCGGATTTGATTGCCCGTTGCTGGAAAATCACATCGTCCGACTTGACAACCTCAGCTTCCGGAAACGCCTTCTTGAGACCAAGATACACCGGCAATGACATGACCGCCCAACCCACCACTCCAATCCGCTTGGGCGCATGTCCAAGAGTCTCCTTGGCCAGACTCTCAAAAGTGCTGACCTGGATTCCCGGATAGTCCGGCTCCGCCGGTTCGCGGTATTCGATCAGCTTCCGAACCTCGGGGATTTTGGTCCGGCTCCTTGAAAACGTCTCGCTCTCCGGACCAATAAGCAACCGGGGTTCCCCTTGGGAAGGAACCCAAACCCCGGCCGACTCGAAAAGCGGCCAGTAATCCGAAAGATAACGCACATTGGCGTAATCCGCTTCGTTGGAATGAACCAGAAGGGCGTCCAAACCCGCCTCCCGGGCCAAACGCTGGGTTCGTTCAATGCGACTCTTGAATTCACTGTCGGGAATAAAATGGGGTGTTTTCATATAATGCATTATATTATAACGCCATTTTTCTTTTCCGCAAGTTCTTTTTGAAGGTTTTGCCCTTCCTTTGATCGATATTGGAAATGTCAACACCTATGATGTGAATGACTTTGCTCCCTCGCTTTTTTTGTCACCGGTTGAAGAGAAGCAACCATCCCTCCCCTGCCCCAATGCGGCGCGAAATAAAAACATGGAGATGATGCTCCACCACAGACATTATTGCAAATTTTTCGAAGGGCTTTTAAATCTTTCGGTTGAGCCTGTTTTGAAGGCAACTTCCGAATGCGGCAAACGTCCTGACAGTGAAACCAATATGGGTTTGGCCGGCGTTCCATTGGATTTAACCAACACCGAATCGATGGTTTTTTCCGGGTGCGGATTCACCCATTCATACAAGTAGGCGCATCGCAGTTCACGCTGAGGGGTGATTCCTTCCCATACATATCGGGCGTCAATAAGGTATCGGCTCAAAGGCGGATCTGGCCTCCAACTGTGAATATTTCGATTGAAAACCATGCGAATTTTTTCAGTTGAGGCATCATCATAAAGCATTTCATAGCTTCCAATGCCACATTTCCACTGCGTATCGGCAAAAAAGGCCTTTTCTTTGGCTCCCAAGAAAGCGGTATGAAAAAACAAAAGACTTGAAAATTTTCGGTGAATCGGAATTTTCACGCCATCCATAGTTCCCGCAACCCATGCGCAACCGTTTTTTTCGGATTTCGAAATAGACACCGGTATAAATCCCATGGTCTGCCTGCCCGGCGTCATTCCCGGGAGGGAAAAACCGGCCAGTTCGTCGTTCGTTGATCCGCCGCGATGACAATAAGGCGTCAAATCGACGATTGAAAACTCATGGCTTCCGGCTGGATTCGGCCGCACAGAACACATGCTCGTGATGTTATGGCCATAAAGCCGCACCCATTCCTCCGATGGCAGCTCCTTGTCATGAAACAGATTCCATCCGTAATCCGCGCAACGAAGAATTTGGTGAAAACTGCGAATCTGATATTGCCCCGCATTTTTGTTAAACATAAAAAATGGATTGGCTGTCAAGGTTCCATAAGCGCAGATCAACTTCTTATCGCCGGATGCAACAGGGGAAAATCCATTTTGCAATTGGGCGACGGAAAACCCTCTTTGTGTCAGTTCCTTGATAGATGACTTCAGGAAAGGATAGGACCAATTCAGGATCAAAATGTCTTTCGGCATTTTAGCCATCATCACCTCATAGCCATCGCCAAATTGTCCGCCGCCATGATCGCGCAAAAGCTGGTCGGACATCATGGCAGTCCGAATACCGCGACCTTTGAGATGATTGTAAACTTTGAGAATGTGTCCGAGGAAGATTTCATGCTTTGGTTTCGGCCAGGATTCCCTGTCGCCATACCCCCACCATTCATCCTGATTAATGCAAAAGAACGCTGGTTTTGCCGCATCGATAAGCTCATCCATCACGGGAAACAGGCGCGCGTAGAAATCCGGATGCAACACATCCGCCTGAAAGCCGCTCCCACTCTTGTTTTTTTCCTTGAGTTCCGGCCATGCCCGGGTCATCCACCAGCTATAACTTCCTGAAGGGAGGCATGGAAAAAAGCCGACAAATTGACGTCGGCAAAAATCGGCAAGCGCTCCGTATTCTGTGATGGTTAAAAGCGGATGGCGATTGACCGCCTTTTGATTTTGTGCATTTTGCAGAGCAATATAATCCTGAAAATCGACCGTGTAAGAATTTATCTTTGCTCCGGCAAGAAGGCGCTTTATCTCCTTTAAATAGTCATCATATGCGAATTCAGGACGCCAATTCGGTCCCGTGCCAAGCCAGTGCCAGACCATGCGGCAGTCAATATCAGGCCAATCGAGAATTTCAACTCCGGGGATGGCATCCTTTTCAAGCAATGAAGATCGCTTCATCAATTGCCCTGCGGTAACTGTTCCATGGCCTACTCCCTCCACTGCGATGCCGCCAATGCCAATCGCGTTTTCGGAAAAAAACAGGCAGTATGCCTCCTTCTGTTTGAGAGAGCCGAGCTTTCCCAATAACCGGTCAACATCCGATTGAGTGGGAGTCTTCTCACAAACCATGAGCACCGGGATTTTGGAGGAAAATTCCAGCCGTTTGACCGGCAGACGCTGTCCGCAAAAACCGAAAATTTCATCCGAAAAATCCCCGGCCAACTGCTGCTCATGGGCGGACGCGTTCTTTCGGATATGGACTGATTCATTGCCGTGAAAAGAAAACTCCCTTTTTTTCCACACTACACTTTTTACGGCCGGACAGAAGATCATATCGCCATAATGCACGGGACTTGGAATCTGCAAATCGACATACCCCAGATAGGGCTGTGCAACGCCTTTTTCTTTTGCATCCAAGACACAGATGACCTTATAGCGTCCGGAAGGGAGGCTTTCCCGCTCAAAATCAAACTCCCATTGGATGGGCCACTTTTCCGCCAGAAACTTCCCGAGTTTTTCATACCGTTGCCGGTAAGGACCAATGACAACGGCATGCAAATCTCCCTCCATTTTCGATGATGCCCGGCATTCCAGGTCAAACCACAAGGAGGTTGGAATATGATCGAGAAATCTCGCAAAACGGACATTTTTGATCGATGCCGATGAAGCAATCCGGCTCCGAAAACAAAGGACGCCGAAATTCATCGCATTGGGAAATCGCTCCGTGGCTGTCCAGCAGGACCATTCCTTTCGCGACGGGCTTGCACGCGCCAGTTGAATCCCCATGATGTTTCCAGGGTGCGGCGAAAATTGGATGTCCACGAAAGGCACGGCCATTTCAACATTCCAACCGTTCGAATCGACGGCTGTTTGAACTTTCCATTGGCCGTTCCAATCGATCCGTTCATTCATCGTAGCCGCCACAGGATCCAACCAGCGCCGCCGGTCATGCCGGGTCCCGGCGCTATTGACGGCAAATTGATAAAAACTGTCGCCATCATTTGCGCTGTCCAAAAAAAGCTCAAAATCATCGTCTTCAAAAACCGGCCCGTCACGATCTTTGATTTTGGCCGAAAGTTTTTTGGGATCCTCGCAATGCATGCGGGCGGCAAGATAGAAGTGTGTTTGATCATAACCTATCCATGCCTCTGTTCGTTCCGAAGGCTTCTGCCCGGAACTAAGCAGCAAAAAATCATCGAGATGTGCCGCCTTTTTCCAGCAAATATCGTCTATTTGCCCGTCAATTTTTGGAGGACAATCGATCGGGCCCACGGTCAAACACTTTCCCTCGCTAAACGGCGCCTCCAATGATAGGTCCGTTCTTGCTTGGGATGAAAACCGAAGCGGTCCGACGCACATTGTCGCGGAAGCGGGTGTGTCATAATAAAAACGAATGGAGTGAATTTTTTCAAGATCCAGCGGCTTATTCAAGGACCGCCAAAAAAATCCATCGCTGACCGTCATTTTTCTCCAATCTTGGTTGCAAATGTAAATCGTAAAACCATGTGTATTATTCGGTTTTCCCTCCGCATCTGCGGTGATAATTTGAAACGAGCAGCGTCCGCCATTGCCTTCGGACTTCATCCAAAACGTCAAGGAATCCATCCTGCCTTTTCCTCGCTTTTCACTCTCCAGGCAGGATGAAATTACCCAATTGGTTCCATCAGGCACTTGCATCTGGATACAACAGCTGCCGTCCGGCGCGCGAATATTCTGGGAAAAATCAACTCGCTTTTGCCTCCCGCCAGAACAGGTCCTGGAACTGGCAGACCATTTTAAACAAGTCGGCTCAAGAGTGTAATTTCCACCGGAATCCATCGTGCCCATGACCGATGCAACACAAAACAGCCATAGGACGAAAAAATATCGCCGAACAGGATTATGGACCCTTTTCATCTATGTTCTTTTGCAGTCTTTGTCCAAACAATTTTATAATCAAAAGGTTTCAGGCATTCTTTTTTCCATGCGTTTTCAGCGACATGCCTTGTTGGGCGTAAATTGACCCGCCAGCGAAAAACTTGACGGCGATTCGAAAAATTCGCGAGAATCACACATGCCATTGGGGTTGAAACATAAGCCGCTGATTTTATTTCCGTCCGGTCCGTTTCAACGGGACTTTCCCTGTGGGAATAAAATCTCATATTTTGGATGGGATATTGATGGAGATCACGGGTGGCTTTTCGCCAATTCTCATAACCAAACCAATAAAATCCAAATCCGTTCAGCAAGGCATGCAAAAGCACTTTTTGGGTTTCCGAAAAAGGCGCATTGGGGGGAATCATGGTATAAGCGCAAACCGACCGGGGGATGACTCCCATGAATTCAAGATGCGACTCATATCCGTCCAAGCCGGGCAACCCGTGATGGTAGTTTGGATAATAGGCTGCATTTTCACCCATCACCACAACATCGCACATATTTTCCATTGCAATTCTGGGAGCGGCGGTTTGGTGCACGACGATAATTCCATTGGACCCAATCAACTTTCGGGTTTCCCCAACCAAATCCAGCATTTCATCCGTTTCCGTGTGCAGATAAGGGGCATGTCGCCGGTTGGAGCAGTAGATATTGTTGAATCCGTCAAAATAAGCGCCATCAAATGCGTGCTTCCCAAGCACCGTGGCAATATAATCCTTCATGTAATCGACCCAGCCGGATTTCAGGCACATGATCGCGCCAAAAACGCCCTTGCCCGCCTGAAGAAATGAGGCGCTGGCGGGACAATAAATCATGGCGGATTTTCCGCGAAAATGACGCGCCCATTCCTTCGCTTTCTGTTTGAAGAGGGGGGCATGCGGATGAAACAGACGTGGGCAGAAGTATGGAACAATCTGCATTCCCGCTTCATGTGTCCATCCGATAATCCGGTCAAGCTGTTGCATGTGTTCAGCAGAATAAGGCGGATATTTGCCATCCGGCCAAAAAAACGATCCATCCGGAACGATTCCATGTCCACAAGGCGAGTCGTGATGATGGACAATCACCTGCACTCCGTCGTCCGCCATTTGCCGTATTTCGCGCTTTGTGGCCCAAAGTTGATTTTTTGACCGCCAACGCAACACATTGCCGACCCAAGCCTTGCGGCGATCCATGGGCGCCGATGGAATGTTCGGCAGGGCGATATAAGAACAAAATTGATAATTCCCGGAAAGTTTGACCGATCCGGTTTCAAAAGTAAAAAGCGGCTCCATCATCACCGAAACGCGTTCAGGCGATTGATTGAAACAGATGGCATAACGGGCCTGATGGGGTTTTATCGGAAACTGGCTGGTCCACTCCTCGATATTGTCGCCGATAAATGTTTCAATGCCCTCGCCCCCCTTTTTGAAGACACACAGATAGGTGGCCGGCTCAAAACTAGCATAAGATGGATAATAGGCGCGCTCAACGGTTCCCCACCGGCAAACATTCGCTCCGCTTAACGCCTCATAGGTTGAACAGTCTTTTCCATCCATGCCCGCAAACATCGGGCTGACTCCAAAACAATCCAATTCCGGCGCCACGTCGATCCGGTTGATTCCAACGCTGTTGAAGCGAAAACCGCTGTCCACCTTGAACCGGCGGATCACTTTGATATGGCAGGGCGTATACACATAGGAACACTCGCATGAGATGCCGCCATGCACGCCATGGCAATCTCTTAATTTTCCGCGAACCTCAATCGTTACTTTTTCCGAAGAACGTTCGATTACGGCCGAGGCGGCGTCATCATATTCTTCACTGAAACAAGGATAGCGCCAATCGCGCGCGGCATATTCGGAAAAATAACATGCGATCGGCCTGCGAAGAATGTTGCCCATTTTTCCCTTGGCAAATTGAATATCGGCTATGGCATAACCATTTTTTGCCAGATGAGTTGTTTGCCAAAATCCGTTCGCGACGCGAATCGAAGACGAAGAGCGGTTCACAGAAAGTTTCATAAGTCAAATTTGATCAAGTTCCATCCGATCCAGAATGACGCCTTGTTGTTGTTTGGGCTCCACATCTTAATCCCCCCCAACTTCCCTCGTGGAAATCGCAAAGAGCAAAACTTCAAAATCAAAATATCCATCATGGGCATAACTTACCCTGGCGATGCGTTTCTCCGGATGCGGATTCGCCCATTCCCATTGATACAAGAATTTATAATTTCCATTGATGTCCATCAGCGGCCATGCGTATCGGACATCCGGGACGGCCCGCTCCGTGGCAAAGGCATTCAGCCAATACAGATTCCACCCCAGCCGCAAAGGAAGTTTTTCAACACTTCCATCTTCATAATGAACATAATAATCACCTGCGGGAAAACCATACTGCCACCGGCGCCTGGACAAAGGCTGATCAAAGGCATCCATCTGTCTTTTTCCGCAAAACATGCTATGCAGAAAAATCAACGATGAAACTTTTCTTTCCACCGGCGCGGACCATGCGCGCCCCCGCCCCAACCGGAAACAGTTGTGATCGGGCTCGCCAATCAGCATGGGAAGATTTCCAATGCCGGCCTCTCCAGCGGGCATATCGACGGGCGCTTTTCCCGATCGATATTCCACCGGCAACTCCTTCAAGAGAAATCGATTGAGCGAATCATCCGCCGCCTGCAATCTTAGCGGGACAACCACCGACGTCGCGGCTGGGTTGGGGCGCGTCGCGCACATTTCCATTGCGGCAATCAATTCTCCGGAGCTGAGGGCATCGATCAAGCCGCACTCATGGGCAAGGGACAGGTTCCATGCGTAATCCGCCCCCAAAAGCAATTGAAACAATGATGTGATGTAGGGGGAGATGCGTCTTTTCAGATCATGGGACACCCCCAAGCCGTATACCGCAACACCGTATCCGTTGATGCGTTTTTTTATTTTTTCATCTTTATAGGCAAAAGACGATGTGCCGTTGCCCCATACCTCAAAACCCTTGTCCAGAAAATATCCAGCGGTAAGATCGGGCTGAAACCCCCATTGGCCGATAATGACATCCCTGGGAAAATCGTCGATCACTTTGTAAACATCATATATCTTTCCATTGTGACGGGGATTGAGCATATCTTCATACATAATCATCTTTATGCCGTGCTGTTTGAGAAATTTGTTCATTTTTACATAAAAATCCAAAAAGACCTGCGCCCTGTTTTTGCCTCGCAGGGTTGTGTCCGGTTTTTCTTTTGGATGCTTTGTTTGCCACCATTCATCGCCGTTCACACCCAGATATTTTGGCGAGACGGCCTCAATCACATCCAGAATGCACCCAAAGACGACTTTGTCATGATCCGGGTGGGTCACATCCGCCATGTCGCTAAAACCTTTTTCCCGGAATTCCGGATGATATTCCAAGAGCCAAAGCCCCGCATGCCCGCCCAGTCCGAAAGTGGGAATCACTTCAACAAATCGGTCACGACAAAAATCCGCGAGTTTCGAGAGTTCCTTGAGAGAATAAATTTTCCCAGCATCGGCAAATTCTTGGCGTCTTTCATATTTTACCACCGATGATAAATCAATAAAAAAACGGTTAAGTTTATTCCCGACGATAAACCTGTCTGTCCAGTCCAAAAGAAAATCGATTCCCCGATGCTCCAGCAAGCTCGCCCGCGATGGCGACTTGAACGTCGAGGGATGTTCGAGCCTGCCTGCTCGATGATGCAGATCAGGCCAGTCAAAAATCTCAACGCATTTCACCGGCGCGCCATTCTTGATCTGCATGGGCGTCTTCAAAAGCTGAATAAACGTGACGCAACCATAATAAAGCCCCGGCTCGTCAGCGCCTATAATAACAACCTTTTCTGGCGTCACCTTTAAAAAATAGCCCTCTTTTTTAAGGCTTGTCCTTTTGCCCTCGTGTTCGCATTCATTCGCTGTCTTCAACTCAATGCAGGGGCCAACAGTGTCCGTCGTTTTGACGACACGACATTTTTTACCGGTGTACCCATAAAGATCGCCAACAAAAATTCCGGCTGTTTTTTCAGTGCGCGCACTGGCATCCTTCGAAAGCTTGATAACATTATTTTTGCCTGCATAAAATACACCGTCGCCCCATATCACCTCTTTTGGCCTTGGCCAAATAACGTTTTTTCCAAATTTTTCCTGCAACGGAGTCTCATTGTCAAAGTTGACGCCCGCCAGTTTAAGGTCATGCGCGGCATTATAAACACCCAGATAGAGAGTATAGGTTCCATTCAGATTTTTCACCGATGGCATGGTGATGCAATATTTCCCTTTTGCTTTTGTCAACGCAAGAATGCGCTCATGATGGTAAATGGTTCCATCGGAAGCAACCAGTGTTGCTTTGATCGGAAAATCCCCCTCGTCAAAGCCGCCGGCGGAAAATGAAACCTCCATATCGGCGGTGTTTTCGGCCTTTGGGAAACGTTCGATTCCCATTATTTGGATATCGCCGTTTCCGAAAGTTTTTTTATTGAATACCAGCGCCCCAAAATCCCGTGCATCCGGAAAGGATGCCGCTCGCCCCCAACTCAGCGTTTGACATTTTTGCGAGGTGTATTTGCCTGAACGATAGTTCTGCGCCAGCTGAAAACCGACAAATCTGTTCTGATTCAGGTCGATCTGCAAATCTTTCAAGGGAAAAGCCGCCATGGTTTTCCATATTCCTCCGGTATATTTTATGCTTTTCCGGTGGGGCAAATCCCAGGCAATCATATCGATGATTCCGGCCGCAGTCGCGTCATAATCCCGTTTAGAATCAAAAGTGGCGCCGGTAAAATTCAAAACAAATTGGATTTTTTTGTCATTATCGTTCCACGGACTGAAAAAATATTCCACGGCCTCGTCTTGAAAGACACCATCGTCGTGCTTTTTCACATTTGACAGCGGCGGCAGGGGAAACTCAGCTTCCGTTCTTATCGCAAGATAATCGCGATCATAGCCTATGCAGGCTGCAAACGGGCTTTTTTCCAGCGCCTGCCCTCTCCTGTATTCACAAAAACCACCCAACTCGGCAGCCTCCTCAAACGCTGTTTCATCAATTTCATTTTCATTAAACAATGGATGCCGGAGAGGCAAGATTTCCTGTGTTTTCCGGATGGAAATAATGTTTAATTTTTTCGAGGAAGTTCCTTTGCGGGTTGGAAGGGTTATTTTCTGAAGACTGAAAGTCAATTCCGGCCTATTCGATGAAAGCCAGATATATCTCAGTCTATCCCAATCCGGAGAAAATGTGGCTCTCCTGAAACCATTGACCACCCGATACTCCTTAATGCCTTTCTCGAGCGCCAATGTGGATGTCCATTGTGTCTCATCCCAAAAAACCGCATGAATTTGCAATTTTTCAAAATCGACCCCCTCATGATAATCGATCATCAAACTTATTCCAACATAGATCGAATCTTTTTCCCTTAGAATCGGAAGAACCCCTTTTTCTATGTCAATAAGGGAGTTTCCGGCCCCTTTTGTCCCGGTGTATGAAAAACCCACCCAATGTTTGCCGTCTTTGACGAACAGCTCCGTTTTTGGCGTGATATCGCCGCCTTTGATCCATCTCTGCGTGTAGTTTTTGATGCAGCTCAAACCATTTTTATCGGCATCAAACAGGGTCACAGTTCCATCATCCTTGAAGGGGCTGACTGGCGCGCCGGACACCATTTCTGAAAATGCGCACATGAACGCCATAATCATTGCGCTTCGATTCAACATTTTTCCTCCATATGGTTTGCGTTTTTACCGGCCCGCAGCCGCCCCAATTTACAAAGGATTCATGCCTGAATTTGCGAAACAGGCGGCCTCATGGGCCAAAATACCAAATGGCGCTTGTTCTTTGGTCGCCTTCGAGAAGGGTGACATGCCCATCGGCAAACAGATAATTGGCTGCCGTATTGACACGATGTGAAACACGGTAGTTGGTTGCGACATCCGGCGCATAGGTGGGATAGGAAAAACCCGCAGGATAACAAAATGTAAAATAATCGTTTGCTGTATTATTTTCCCCGACTACAACATACCGGCTCAAATCGGGAACATTGGCCCGGATCCCATACCATGGAGCATAACCGACATATAATGTCATTCCATAAGATCTTGCATTGGTTACGCACGGTTTGAAGGATGGACAGATCCAGATGCGGTCTTTGACAAAGGGCGCGCCTCCCAAATATGGCTCGAGGCGCGCACACCAAACAACCGGATCGGCGACAGCCCAACACGTTGGGAATCTGTCATTGTTTTCGTTTGCGTAGGCGTTTAAGGCCAAGCCAATCTGCCTTAAGTTGTTCGTGCAGGCCATGATTTTTGCGCTTTCACGGACCGAAGAAAGAGCCGAGGCCAACATGGCAACCATCACCGAAATAAGGGCGCATACGACCATTAATTCAACGAGACTAAAACCCCTCCCGCTTTGGGCAACCGATCCGCAACCGTCGCTTTCAGCATCAGCAGCTGGCAAAAGACGGCAGGCCATCATTCGGATGTCCCATGTTTTTTTTGGCTTCCTCATCTGAATTTTAATTATGGTTGTTCTCTCTAATATTTTGACGGCTTGATTTTAATGTTTGCGCCCAGTCAATTCTGCCGTATTTGGTCGCATTGATCTTGGTTTGAGTTCATTTGAGATTGGCGTATGCAGGATTCACGTATTATCAATTCGCATGGCAAACACTCCTTGAACGGAGGGGGAACTTCCCCGCGGATGTGTCCCGCCAGGATCTGCACCGCGCGCCGCCCCATTTCTTGAAAAGCCTGGCGCACCGTTGTCAGGGGAGGATTAAGCATCCGAGCAATGGGCAGATCGTCAAATCCAGCCACGGCAAAATCCTCGGGAACTCTGAGCCCGCGTTCTTTGCATCGGCGAATGACGTTCAACGCCATCAGATCATGGAGGGCAATGATTGCCTGTGGAGGTTCTGCCATGGCCTTGAAAACATCGGTCTCCTGCACCCCTTGACATTCCACTTCTCTAGCCGCTACTTGAAGGCTGTATTCCGGGCGAATCTCCAAACACGCTTCTTGCATGGCTTTGAGATAGGCTTTGAATCGTAATTCAGCTGTATGGGTCCATGGTGTAAGCGCCGGTGGCAAAATGCATGAAAACCGCCGGTTTGGAAATGCATGTCAAATTCATGCATCTTTTTTGGGCAAAGGCTCCTGCCTGGACCGAAAGCTCGATCCTTTGATTTCGATGGTGT
>JAQUAF010000099.1 GCA_028687435.1 Verrucomicrobiia bacterium
GGCATTCTGAACTCATTCCCAGTGCAAAATAGTCTGCCCAACAAATTTTCAGACGTTGGAGACCCAATCGCCATGCCAAAATCCTGCCTTGTCACACCCTGAAAACTCGGTACTCTCAAGTTATTGAGATCTGCCGGGAAACGGCCATTCGTACAAACAATCCACGTTTCAAATTCATTTGCCGGAACATACGCCCGAACAACCTTTCCCGCTTTCAAAAAAAACGGAAAAATGTGCAAATTTCTCCGATTCCCCGGATGGGACAATCTCATCCGCAATGACTCATTCTGAACCGGTCTTTATCGATGACGATGCTGTTTGACCTTTATCTTGGCCAATGAATTTCGGAGCATGGCTTGATAGGCTTCATCCTCCACACCGCCTTTTTCCTCCAACGCCTTCTCCGCGCGCTTGCGCGCTTCCTCCGCCTCTTTTTCGTCAATGTCGTTGGCATTGACAGCCATATCCGTCAAAACCGAAACCCGGTCGGCATCCACCTCCACGAATCCTTCACCCACGGCAAGGTAGATTTCCTGGTTGTTTTGCCTCACCACCAATTCTCCCGGCAGGATCTGGGTGATCAGATGCTCATGTCCCGGCAGCACGCCAAACTCCCCCTCCACGCCAGGCAACACCACCAGATCAACATCGGAATCGAATGTTTTGGCTTCCGGAGTGACTATTTCAAGACGCAGGGGCATGATTGTTAGGTTGTCAGGCTGAAGGCCGAAGACTGAAGAGGGTTGGGTATTCCTGAGCGGCAATCCGCCATCACTTTACGGTTTCAATGTTGCCCTTCATGAAAAAGGCGGTTTCGGGCTTGTCATCGTGTTTGCCCTCGAGGATTTCCTTGAATCCCCGAATGGTTTCGCGCAAAGGCACATACTCACCCTTGCGTCCCGTGAACACCTCGGCCACGGTGAAGGGCTGACTGAGGAACTTCTGGATCTTGCGGGCGCGCATGACAGCCTGTTTATCCTCGGCGCTCAATTCATCCATGCCCAGGATGGCGATGATATCCTGCAGATCCTTGTACCGCTGCAGGACGCGCTGGACGCCGCGGGCCACCTCATAATGCTCCTCGCTGACCACATCCTTGGACAACGCCTTGGAGGTGGAGGAAAGCGGATCCACGGCTGGATAAATGCCCAGCTCCGAAATTGCGCGATCCAACACAATGGTGGAATCCAAATGGGCAAAAGTCGTGGCGGGCGCAGGGTCGGTCAAGTCATCCGCCGGCACATACACGGCTTGGAACGAGGTGATCGATCCCTTCTTGGTCGAGGTAATGCGTTCCTGCAATTCGCCCATTTCGGCCGCCAGCGTGGGCTGGTAACCCACGGCGCTGGGAGTGCGCCCCAGAAGCGCGGAAACCTCCGACCCGGCCTGGGAAAAACGGAAGATATTGTCGATGAACAGCAGAACGTCCTGGTTTTTCTCGTCGCGGAAATACTCCGCCATGGCCAGACCGGCCAGGGCCACCCGCAAACGGCAGCCGGGCGGTTCGTTCATCTGGCCGTACACCAGCGCAACCTTGGACTTGGAAAGGTCATCCTGATTGATGACCTTGGCCTCGCTCATTTCGCGATAAAGATCGTTGCCCTCGCGGGTGCGTTCGCCCACGCCCGCAAAAACCGAAACGCCGCCGTGCGCCTTGGCGATGTTATTGATCAATTCCATCAACACCACCGTCTTGCCCACCCCGGCGCCGCCGAAGGCGCCGACCTTGCCGCCCTTGATAAAGGGGCAAACCAAGTCAATGACCTTGATCCCCGTCTCCAGAACCGTGGGCTTGGTTTCCTGATCTTTCAATTCCGGCGCCGCGCGGTGAATGGGATAACGCTTGGCCGATTTCACCGGCCCCCGCTCGTCCACCACATCGCCCAGCACGTTGAAAATCCGGCCCAGCACCCCGTCGCCCACGGGCACGGAGATGGGCGCTCCCGTGTCACGCACCGGCACGCCGCGTTTCAAGCCTTCGGTGGACCCCATGGCCACTGTTCGCACCCAGCCTTCGCCGAGATGCTGCTGGACCTCCAGAACCAGCCTGGCGGGCTTGCCCCGCACATCATATTCGATTTCCAAAGCCTGATAAATCGGCGGCAAAACGTCGGGGTTAAACTCCACGTCCACCACCGCTCCGATAACTTGGGCAACACGTCCTTGTTGATTCATGGGAAGTCCACTGGTTGTTAACTCATGGCCGCCTGCGCGGTCGCGATTTCGAGAATCTCATTGGTGATGCTGGCCTGGCGCATCTTGTTGGCCTGCAGGACCAGATGTTTGTCCAGTTCCTTGGCATTATCCGTCGCGTTTTTCATGGCCACCATTCGGGAGGAATGCTCACTGGCCTTGGCCTCCATAAAACACTGAAAAACCTCGAAGTGCACATAATGCGGCAGCAGCGCCCCCAGCACTCCGGCGGCCGACGGTTCAAATTCCGGTTCCAACAACGGTTTCTCCAGGGCCGGCCTCTCGCTGGAATTCCCGCGGTGGTCCACCTGCAGGGCTTTTAATTCCTTGATGGGAAGGATCTGTCGCACCATGGGGCGTTGCGTCGAGGTATTGATGAACTCGGAATAAAGCACATCCAGGCGGTCGATCTCCCCCTTGAGGAAAAGATCCGTCAGGAAACCCGACACCTTGCGCGTCTGCGCCAGCCTGGCGTTCTCCATCAACTCAAAATCCGCCAGCAGCTTTTTCCCGGTCCGGGCCAGGAACGCCTTGCCTTTGCGCCCGACGGTCACAAACACGGTGTTTGCGGCGTCATACTGGAGCGTTTCGCGAAAAAGATTGGTGTTCAGGCTCCCACAGAGTCCACGATCGGTGCTGATCAACAACACGCCCGTTTTTTTGACCTCGCGTTGGTCCAGAAGCGGATGCGTGTGCTGGTCCACGCTGGCGGCGCAATGGGCCAGGATTTTGTTGGCCAGCATGGCATAGGGCCGCGCCATCAGGGCCTGCTGCTGGGCGCGCCGCATCTTGGATGTGGCCACCATCTGCATGGCTTTCGTGATCTTGGCCGTGCTGCGCACGGACTTGATTCGGCGGCGTATGTCGCGAACGTTGGACATGGCAAATCAGCGCGTCAGGATTGGGATGCCTTGAAGGTTTGCTTGAATTCCTCGACCGTTTTTTTCAACTCGGCGATCATTTCGTCGTTCAAGGCTTTTTCCTTGCGAATGCGAGTCAGCAAGGCGTCCTTCCGGGTGGTGAAGTAATCCGTCAGCTTGGCCTGCACATCCTTGACCTTTTCGACCGGCAAATCGTCGAAATAACCATTGGTGGCGGCCCACAACACAGCCACCTGGGTTTCCACGGGCATGGGGTCGTATTGGACCTGCTTGAAAATCTCCACGATGCGCTGGCCGCGGTTGATGGTGGCCTTGGTCTGGGCGTCCAGGTCGGAACCGAACTGGGCGAACGCCGCCATTTCGCGGAATTGCGCCAGCTCCAGCTTGATGCGGCCGGCCACCTGTTTCATGGCCTTGATCTGCGCCGCGGACCCCACGCGCGACACGGAAATACCCACCGAAATGGCGGGGCGCACGCCTTGATAAAACAAATCCGTTTCCAGGAAGATCTGGCCGTCGGTGATGGAAATGACGTTGGTGGGAATGTAGGCCGAGACATCGCCCGCCTGCGTTTCGATGATCGGCAGCGCCGTCAGCGAACCGTTGCCGTTTTTCTCATCCAACCGGGCGGCGCGCTCCAGCAGGCGCGAATGCAGATAAAACACATCGCCGGGATAAGCCTCGCGTCCGGACGGGCGTTTCAACAAAAGCGAAATCTCGCGGTACGCCACCGCGTGTTTGGACAAATCGTCGTAAACCACCAGCGCGTCCATGCCGTGGTCCATGAACCATTCGCCGATCGCCGCTCCCGCGAACGGCGCCAGGTACTGGTTGCTGGCCATGTCGGAGGCGGGCGCGGAAACAATGATGGTATGATCCATCGCCTGTTCCTTCTCCAGCACGTCGATCAACCGCGCGATGCTGGAATTCTTCTGGCCCACCGCCACGTAAATGCAATAGAGCGGACGATAATCCTTGTCGCCCTGGGCGGCCGCCGCCCGGTTCAGTCGCGCCTGGTTGATGATGGCGTCGATGGCGATGGCGCTTTTGCCTGTGGCGCGGTCGCCGATGATCAATTCGCGCTGGCCGCGGCCGATGGGAATCATCGCGTCAATGGCCATGATGCCCGTCTGCACCGGCTGCGAAACCCCGCGGCGCTTGATGATGCCCGGGGCGATCTTTTCCAGCGGATAGGTTTCCCTGGTCTTCACCGGCCCTTTGCCATCCAGCGGGGCGCCCAACGCCGAGACCACCCGGCCCAGCAATTCCTTGCCCACCGGCACTTCGAGCAGGCGGCCCGTGCATTTGACCTCGTCGCCCTCCTTCACCTTGTCGTATTCGCCCAGCAGGATGACGCCGACCTCGGCCTCCTCCAGGTTCAACACCAACCCCTGGATGCCTCCTGAAAACTCGATGATCTCGTTGAGCATGGCGTCGCTCAATCCTTCGATTCGCGCAACGCCGTCGCCCACCTCGCGCACCGTGCCGACGTTCTGCCGGACCACCGACTGTTTAAGTTCGGAAATTTGTGCCTGAATATCTTCGATTAACGTAGCCATGGGAATTTCTGGTTCAAAATCACTGCGCCAATTGCAACTGGTTCAAGCGGGCCGCCACCGAGCCGTCCCACACATCGCTGCCCACCTTTACGCGCAAACCGCCGATCAACGAAGGCGTCACGCGACTGGTTATAACCAGGGAAGACGGCAACCGCGCCTGAATCCTCCGCTGGATCTCCTCCATCTGTCCGGCATCGATCGGCGCCGCCGACTCGATCACCACCGTCCGTTTCTGCTGTTCCATCCAAGCCAGCTTTTCAATCTCCGCAAGGATGGCAATGTAACCGCGCGGTTTTTCGCGCGCCACCAAGCTCACGAGTTTTCGCACCCGGGCCTCGTCCAATTGCCCCCTGGCCATACAGGAGCGGAAAAGTTTGCGGGCGGTATGGCGGGTTTCGCGGTTGCTTTTCATGGAGGATCAATTCAGGCGGCCAGTTCCTTGAGGGTTTCCTCCTGAAGGCGTTTCTGATCCTCGGGTGTCAGGATCTTGCCAGTCACCCGGGCGGTGGTGGCGATCACCAGGCCGACCATTTCCTTTCGCAGTTCGGCCATCATCCGGTCCCGCTCGCCCGCGCCAGCCTGTTGCGCCTTGCGCAGAACTTCCTGCGCCTGCTGCAAGGCTTCATTGAGTTTCTGGTCCCGGAATTTATCCGCGGCCTGGCGCGCTTCGTCGATCATGCGCTGGGCCGAATCATTGGCCTTGCGCAGGATCTCGTCGCGCGCCGCCTGGGATTTGGCCAGTTCGGCCTTGATTTGCTCGGTCTGCTTCATCGATTCCTCAATCCGCTTCCGCCGCTCGTCCATGACCTGGAGGAGGGGCTTGTAGGCGAATCGATGCAAAACGAAAAGCAGGATGGCAAAATTGACCACCGAGGCCAAAAAAGCCGGCCAAGTGACTCCAAAGGAGCTGAAAACTTGCGTGATCTGTTCCATGAGGCTTGCCTGGTTGCCTTGGGCCGCCTGGGCGGCTTAGTTGCCCAGGAAAATGGCGTAAAACGCGATAGCCTCGGCCAGCGCCATTCCCAGAATGGAAATCACGAGAATTTTGCCAAACGCGCCGGGGTTGCGTCCCACCGCATTGGCGCCGGCAAAACCGATCAATCCAATTCCGATGGCGGCGCCAGCGCCGGCAATGGCCACGGCAAACTTGGCGTTAAACACGAGCTCTGCAATAGGCATGTACATTTTGGTTCCTCCAGTTGTTTTGTGTTTTCAGGCCGTCCCCGCAAGCCGGGAACCGCCTCGAAATTAATCAGTGTGATTCCTCCTCATGCTTGCACATCGTGGCGGTGAAAACCGCCGTCAATAACATGAAAACAAAAGCCTGCACAAATCCCACAAGAATCTCCAGGCAATAAAACGGAAAAGGCAGCAGCACTCCCACCGCCTTGAAAAGAATCCCCTGCGCGTTGACTCCCATGGAGGTCATCACCTCCAACAGGTTTTCTCCCGCAAAAATGTTGCCGTAAAGACGCAACGGCAGTGAAACCTGCCGGAACAGGATGGAGATCACCTCGATGATGCCCACCAGAAAGAAGATCGGGAACAAAATCCATTTCATCAGGCCGGTCAACCCTCCTTTGACGCCAAAAATCTCCTTCAAAATCCCCCACACACCCACCTCCCGGACCGCCCAGTAAAGCCACACCACTCCATAGACTGTCGCCAGGGCCAGGGTCATGTTCAAATCCGCGTTGGCGCCTCGCAGCAATCCCACCCGCCCGGCAGCCTCATGTCCCTCTGACACCGCCGGAACAACCGTCAGATTGCCGAAGAAAGGCAGCAATCCCAGCCAGTTGCCAAAAAGAATGAACAGGAAAACCGTGGCAAAAAACCAGAACGTCTTCCGCACCAGATGCGCGCCCAAAATGCCATCAAGGGTCTCGTAAAGGGTTTCGATGACAAACTCGAGAAAGTTCTGCATCGCGTGGGGAACCAGACTGATTTTGCCAGCCGCAGCCCGCACCACGAAAAGAATGCAAAGGGTCACCGCCCACGCCGCCAGCATGGAATTGGTCACGGGCAGCGGTCCGATGTTGAAAAGCACCGGCGCATATTGCGTCAAACCTTCATGGGCATGTTCTACAGGCATAAACAGGGTTCGGGCATGAAAAATTGCACGGAAAACGCCTGGCCGCAACTGCGCCGGCAACTTCTTCCGTGCATTGGCGGGGAACCCTAGCGTCCGCCTCTTTTAAAATCAACCTCCGATTTAAAAAAACATGATGCGCGAATCCCTTGCAAAATATGATGCATGACGCAACAGCGGACAGGAATGCCGGTTGTCCGGAGCGCTTTGCAAGCCCCCCATGATTCACTCCCCCATCAGCCGCACATTAAACGGGCAAAGCAAAACATGACTTTGAATGAGGCACGGCTTGTGATAAATTATGGGCGATGAGGCTTCTCATTCTCTGTTTTGCGCTCGTCCTGTCCCACTCCCTCATGGGAGCTGATTCGACCTCGCTCATTGGAAAAACAGAGGCTGAAATCACAGCCAGATTCGGCGAACCCAAAAGCGTGGCGGAAATCGGGACCACACGCATTCTGGGATACCCAAACATGGTGCTGGAATTCGAGAACGGCAGGGTGATCAAGAAGAGTTCACCCCCACCCGCAGCCTCCCCAACCCCTCCTCCGCCCAGTCCGCCGGCGCCGGATTCCACAACACCGCCATCCGCATCCGAATCCACCGGAACCGGCCAGGTTCTGGCCCTCAAATTCACCGCCATCGACGGACAATTCATCGATTTGGAAAATTACCGGGGCAAAGTGGTGCTGATCGATTTCTGGGCCACTTGGTGCGGTCCCTGCGTGAGGGAAATCCCCCATGTCCTGGATGCCTTCCAGAAACATCATTCCAAAGGACTCGAGATCATTGGCATTTCGCTGGACAAGGACCGGGAAAAATTGCTGGCATTTTTGAAGGAAAAGGGAATGACCTGGCCCCAATACTTCGACGGCAAGGGGTGGAACAACGAAATTTCCTCAAAACATGGAATCGACAGCATTCCCACCATGTGGCTGATTGACAAAGAAGGACGGCTGATCTCAAAAAACGTCAGGGGAAACCTCAATCGCGACATCGAACAAGCCCTTTCCAAATAGGAGGATTTCCAGCAAATCCTCCCCTTCCCTGCCGGCCATCGGAATCAAACCCCAGGCAGATTCACCCCCCTCATCTGAGGCTGTAAACCAGCTTGCCCATGACCCAGATCAGGACAATGAAGGCAACGACCGTCAGCAAAATCGCGCGGTTGCGATGGGCGCGCAACTCGGCCCGGGTGGGCTTGCGCAATTCGGCAGCAGACGCCTCGTTCAACCGAAAATAGCGCCGGAAACGGTCCACCGCAGACTGGCTGCGTCCATCGCTCCTGGCCGCCATATACTTCTGGGGATGGACAATCTCGTCAGACAGACGCTGGATTTTTTTTTCCAGTTCCGCGGCCCGGCTTTTCGCCTCACGGGCCTCCAAGCTCAAACGTGAAGGCTTTCGGATCATCGCTCAACCAACGCATCACCTGCGCAGAATCAAGGCAATCAACACCAGCGCAATGATGAGGGGCAAATACCGCGCAAACCCCTTGATGAACTCCTCTTTGAAACTGAAAGGCATCATGCTTTGCATGGGCATGCAGCCGCCCTCATCCATCATCCTTGGCGCCGGCATCGCAACGGGCGCACCCCCGTCTTCGACATAAGCGCTGATCTGGCTGCGTCCCTTGGCCAGTTCATTCCTGGCTTCTTCCAGAAGGGAAGCGGCCTGGGGCAGCTGCTGCTTGATTTCGTCGGCGCTCCAGTCGTTCTGCCGCACGTCCTGCAACTGGCCGACATAATCCTGAAACACGTTGCGATAGTTGGCCAGCACGCTCACTCGTTTGCTGGCTTCCACCTCCTCCTTCTCGATCTCGCCGACGGAACGGGCCAGTTGCTCAACCAATTCGTTTTTGCCCCGCTCAAATTCCTCCACCCGGCGCCGCAACTCCTCCAAATCCTGCCGTTGCCGTTCAAGTTCATCCTGTTGCCTCCGCAACTCCAGCATCTGCTGCCGGGCCTGTTCCACCCGGGCATCCAGTTCCGCCTTGCTGGGAGAAACCAGAGTCAGATTGCGTCCATTGGAAGGGTTAGCCCCGGAGACACCGCCTCCGGCCTGCAGATCAGGATCGACAAATTCTTGCGATTTCATAGCCATAATTTTGCTCCTCCCGGGCGGTCCGCCGCTCACATCTCAAACTTCGCCAATTTTCTTTTGGCCAGTTCCATCGGCAATCCCGCTGCAGCCAGTCCCGCCAGGAAAACAGCACCATAAATCAAAGACACGGGAGACGCAAACTGAAAATCCAACCCTTTTTCCCGGACATAAAGCCAGTGGGCGGGAAACGCCGCCAGGATCACGGTGGCGGCCACATACGTCAAACTCAGCACCAGGCAAAAGGCGCCGCCAAATCCCGAGACAATCTGGGCGGCATTCTGCTGTTTGAAATTGGGAAACAACACTCCAGCCCCCACCGCAATGCCGCTCAATCCCAGGCTCATCACCACCACGCAAAAACCAATCAGCCAGCGGAACCCGGCATCCAGGCGCAAACTGGAAAAGGATATCAGCATCAAAACCAGGGTGATCGTCCCGCACCCCAGCGCGCTCGCCCAGAATTTGCCCCAGATCACCCGGTTCAAACTCACCGGCGACAACCCCACCAGCCACAAACGCCGCCCCTCAAGACTGAACTGGGGAAAAATAAACCGGGTGGTCAGGGTGGCCAGGATCAACCCCAGCGAGGCCAGATTCAAAAAACCCACCACGCTGGCCCAAAAACGCTCGTTCAAATGATAGTGAAAATTGCGGATGTTTAAAAAATAAAAGCCCAGCAACCCGAAAAAAATCGCAAACTGGCTCCACTGCGCGCCATCGCGCCAGAACGTCAGCCAGTCCTTGAGCAACAGTCCGCGAACCGGCCGTTCCACCCAAAACAACAACCTGATCAAAACCTCGCCCCCCCTCCTCACCGGACACCATCCCGCGCGCCAGGCCCTGGCATATTCACGCTGCCGCCGGTCGTGCATCAACGTGGCGGCGCGGTAAAACTCCGTCCCGCCGTAGCGCATCGCCAGCCAGCCCGCCAACGCCGCATGGCTGCAAGTCAGCAGAAAAAAGAACAGCGTCTTGGGCCATAAAAAATCACCCAGCCCGATGATTCCCGAGGTGAGCCAGTAACTCGGCAAAAGCGGCGTCACCACCAACCGGGTGTTCTGGAGCAAAATATTCATCAAGGGCAGCAATTCCGCCTCCCTCAGCGAACGGACATCCACCGGCTTGAAACTGCACCAGACCCAGCCGGCCAGCGCCATCCCCGCCCCCATCAGCAACCAGCGCCCCGTCCGATGATGCCACCCCCTCACCAACAACAGCGTCAGCATTGTCCCCAAGGCGTTGGCCAGGATGGAAAAAGGAATGTACAAAACCAGCACCCCCGCCAAAAACCAGGGGCTCAAACGCAACGCCAGCCCATGCGCCAGCAACAAGGGGCCCGACAGGAAGATGAATGCCCAGGAAGCCATGGCCGCCGCCTCCATTGTTTTCCACCGAAAAACCTGCCCGTGCGACAACGGAAGCGTCTGCAGCCATGCGGTTTCGGAATTGCGAAAATATACCCCGAATCCCACGATCACCGTGCTGGCGGCCAGCATCCCGAACACAAAGGCAAACATCAGATAAAGCATGCGATAGATCAGCAAATCCCCCAAAGCCGGGACACTCTCCTGCACAAACTGCATGCCTCGATAAAGCAACCACGTCAGTCCAATCCAATACCCCGCCACAAAAAGGGTGATCAGCCCCGCCATGAACCGCGACTGGAGAAACACCTGTCTCAACAGGCGTGCCGTCTGGCGAATCCTCGCCTCCAAAAGAACCCGATGGCTCCAACGTCCCGTCATCATTGTCGTGATTTAATATGAATCTTAAATTGGGCCGCGCCCAAGGCCCGGCGGCTTGACGACCGATGCAGAAAACCGGCAAGGCGGTGCGGGAGCCCCGCCCTCCATTCATTTCGCGACAAATGGAGGGCGGGCCGTCGCCTCGCCGCCATGGCTTTGGCCACGCAGGCGGGGCTCCCGCACCGCCTTTTTCGCCAAACTTCGAAATTCCTTAACATCAAGTTTCGACATTCAAATTTCCCGGATTTTGATGCAAAATCCAAGTCCATCCCCTCAGATCTTCACCACAAACCGCTCCCCGTCCTTGAGATCGCGGCAAAAGGCAGCCACCAATTCGGCCGCCTGCTCCAAATCCCGCAGATGAACCACCTCCACGGGGGAGTGCATGTAACGGTTCGGCACGCCAATTGCCGCGGAAGGAATGCCGCCCCGCTGCCAGAAAATCGCATCGGCATCCGTTCCCGTGCCGCGGGGGTCGGTGGAAAATTGCACGGGCAATTTCCGCTTCGCGGCAACCCTCTCCAACCGGTCCACCACCACCGGATGATTGGCGCTGCCGCGCCCGATCGCGGGGCCCTTCCCCATCCGGACATCGCCAAACCGGTTTTTATTCACTAGCGGAATGTCCGTCGCCTGCCCGACATCCACGGCAAACGCCACATCCGGATGCAGTTGATACGCTGCCATCCGCGCCCCCAGGGCGCCGATCTCCTCCTGAACCGTGGAAACCGCCACCACACACGCCCGGTTTTTCCGATCGCCCTTCAGCAGGCGGATCACCTCGGCTGCGGCAAAAGCGCCGATCCGGTCATCGCATCCGCGGGCCACCACCAGGTCGCCGCGCAAGATTTCAAAACCATCGACAAACGTGATCACATCACCCACCCGGACCAATTTTTGCGCCTCCTTCCTGTTCCGGGCGCCAATATCCAGAAAACATTCATGCAACTTGGGCGTCTCCGGGTTCTTGTCGCGATCCTGCATGTGAGGCGCAAGAGCGCCGGTCACCCCCAGCACCGGGCCGTTCTTCGTCTGCACGCACAGACGCTGGCCGCGAACCAGTGCCGGATCCACCTCTCCCACGGCTGTAAAATAAATGAACCCTTCCTCTGTGATATGCTGCACCATGAACCCAATCTCGTCGCAATGCCCGGCAATCATCACCTTGGGCGACCCCTTTTCATTCAGAAAAGCCATGGCATTGCCATAAGCGTCGGTTTCCACCCGGTCGGCAAAACGTTTCACATAATTCAGCCACACCCGTTGCGCGGGCCGCTCCTGGCTGGTGACACTGACGGTTCCCAACAATTCCTTCAAAAAATCAAGACTGGCAGGTTTCATGCCCAACTAACTGCCCGATCATCCCCCTGCTTGGCGAGCACAAAACCGCTGCCATTGCAAACCATGCCTGTGGCAATCAAGAATTTGAGTCATTTTTCTTCGCACCGGCCCGGCTGTCTGCTACATTCCGCGGCCTTCGTGGACATCTCCAAGGAAATCTCAAAACGGCGCACCTTCGCCATCATCTCCCATCCGGACGCGGGCAAAACCACGCTGACGGAAAAACTGCTGCTTTATGGCGGGGCGCTTCAGCTGGCCGGATCGGTCACGGCGCGCAAAAACCAGAGGGCCACCACCTCCGACTGGATGGAATTGGAAAAAAAACGCGGCATCTCGATCAGCTCCACGGTCCTCCAGTTTGATTATGCCGGATACCGCCTGAATCTGCTCGACACGCCAGGCCACAAGGACTTCTCGGAAGACACCTACCGGGTGCTCACCGCCGTGGATTCGGTGGTGATGGTCATTGATTCCGCCAAGGGAATCGAGCCGCAGACCCGCAAACTCTTCGAGGTCTGCCGCCAGCGCGAAGTGCCCATCTTCACCTTCATGAACAAATGCGACCGCCCCATGAAGGATCCGCTTGAGCTGCTGGACGAAGTGGACCGCGTGCTCGGCATCGATGTCTTCCCGGTCAACTGGCCCATCGGCAACGGATTCGATTTCCGCGGCGTCTATGACCGGCAGACGCGGCTGATGCATCTCTTCGAGCGCACCGTGGGCGGCCAGTTCCGCGCGCCGGTTTCCACCGGGAGCCTGAACGATCCGGCCATCCGGGGACAGCTTGATGACGTGACGTTTCAAAAAACGGTCGAGGAACTCGAAATGCTTGAGCATGCCGGACACGCCTTTGACCCCGATGCCGTCCTTGCGGGACTGACCACGCCGATTTTCTTCGGAAGCGGCATCAATAATTTCGGCGTGCAGCTTTTGCTGGACGGATTCCTGCAGCATGCGCCCGCTCCACGCGGACGCAAAAACGGAAATGCCGGCGCCGGAATCGAATCGGGAATTCCGGGATTCATCCAGCCGGAACACCCGGCTTTTTCGGGCTTCATCTTCAAGATCCAGGCAAACATGGATCCGCGGCATCGCGACCGGATCGCATTCATCCGGGTCTGTTCCGGCAAATTCGAGCGCGACATGACGGTGAACCACTCCCGTTCCGAAAAAAAGGTGCGTCTGTCCAGTTCTCACAAGCTTTTTGGCAATGAACGCGAAACAGTGGGTGAAGCGTATCCGGGGGATATCATCGGACTGGTGGGCAACGACAGTTTCAGCATCGGCGACACTCTCACGACCGATCCGGGCATCGTTTACAGGGAAATCCCGCGTTTCACCCCCGAGGCATTCGCCTACCTGCACAATCCCAACACGGCGAAGTTCAAGCAGTTCCGCCGGGGGTTGGACCAGCTTCTGCAGGAGGGAGTCATCCAGGCGCTGACCCTGCGCGATTCAGTGACAAAAACGCCGCTGCTTGCGGCGGTCGGCCCATTGCAATTCGAGGTTGTGCAATACCGCCTCGAGAGTGAATATGGCGCCAAGTCGCGCCTTGAACCCGCGCCATGGACGGTGATTCGCTGGCTGCCGGCTGGCATCAAGGAGGATCAGATCAAAAAGCTGACAGTTTCCTCGAACATGGCCCTGGCCACCGACGCAGGCAGGAACCATGTGGCGCTGTTCCCCAACGAATGGGCGATAAAATACTTTATCGAAATGAACCCGGAATTTCCGCTGTCCGCCCTGCCCGTGCAAACCCCGGAGATGTGATCCCCCCATCCGGCGCCGGAACGCCGCGATGCCTTTGGAACATCATGGCGGAGACGACTGTAAAAAAATGCTTTTTACAGATTGCCGCAACCCGGTTTTTGGTGTTTAGTGCCGCCTGAATATTGCCACCATGATCGGTTTCGGACGTTATAACCTTGTTTTAAAGCTGGGCCAGGGAGGCATGGGCGCAGTGTATCTGGCCCGGCAAAAAACCCTGCGCCGCTTCTGCGCTATAAAAGTCATCACCCCGCAATACTCCAAGGACACCGAGTCCGCGGAACGTTTTCTGCGCGAAGCCCGCTCCACCGCGTCCCTTTCCCATCCCAACCTAGTGTCGGTTTTCGACTGCGACCAGCATGACAGCCAGTTTTTCATCGCCATGGAATACGTGGAGGGGCTTACTCTCGGCCAGATCCTCCGCCAATCCGGCGCCCTGCCCCTGCCGCTGGCCCTGCATTTTCTCCGGCAAGCCGCCGCAGGCCTCGAATACATCCACGAAAAATCCATCGTCCACCGGGACATCAAACCCGACAACATGATTGTGGACGCCGGCGGCATCCTCAAAATCATGGACCTGGGACTGGCCAAAGACCGTTTCGAAGGAGACCAGAGCATGACGATCACCGGCACCGTGATGGGCTCCCCCCAGTACATGAGCCCGGAGCAGATCAACGATTCCAAAACCGTCGATCACCGCACCGACCTTTATTCCCTGGGAATCTCCTTTTACCAGATGATCGCGGGCAAGGTTCCCTACCAGGAAAGCACCGCTGCCGCGGTCTGCATCTCACATCTCCAAAAAGCCATGCCCTCGGTCGGAGGCGAAAATCCCGAACTCACCCAGGCCCTCGACGGCCTGATCGCCAATCTCACCGCCAAGGCAAAGGAAGAACGTTGCCAGAGCGCAGGCGAACTCATCGCAGCGCTGGACCCTTGGAATCAAACCTATCCCCTCGACGAAGCCGCCAGTCAGTTCTTTGCCAGCGTGAATTTTGAGGAACGCAAGATTGACCAGTTGCTCGCAACAAACAACATCAACACCTCTGAGCTGGATTCGGATCTGGACGCGCCTCCACCCGCCGTCGCGCCGCCGTCAAATGTTCCGCCCCCCACGATTTCACCCCCCGGAGCCCCTCTCCCATCCTCCCTCACTCCGACAAAATGGCTGTTCCCGTCCGCCGCCGCCGCATGTCTGATCCTGGCATTTTTTGGATTCGTCTTTCTCCGAAAAGCCGCCTCAAAAAAAACGCCTGTTCCCATGCAGCAAGCGGCCCAGACAACTCCCCCTCCCAAACCCGTGCCGCCGCCCGTTTCACAACCCAAACCAAAAACCGATCCAGAACCTCCTCCCGTCAAAACACCGCCCTCCCCCGTTGCTCCTCTCCCTCCCAAAACCGGCGGCATGATCATCAAAACACAGCCTGACGAAGCTCAAGTCGTCTGGCAAACCCGGTTCATGCCCAGCCCGGCTGTTTTCTCGGAAATCCCCCCCGGCAAACATAAGGTGAAAATCCTGAAATCAGGCTACCGGGAGATGGAAAAAGAAGTGGAAGTCAAATCAGGTGAAATGACGGAAATCATCCTCTCCCTCGCGCGCATCCCGGGCTCCTTCACCATTACAACCGATCCCCCCGGCGCGTCACTTTACGCCAACGGCAAACTCCTTGGCCCCACCCCATGCAAGGTTGAAGGGTATGAGGGCGACGATGTTTCCTGTCTTTTGAAAATGGAAGGTTTTAATGAGCACAACACTCATGTTGAACTCCGGGAAACCGGCGGCGGCCAACATATCATCATGCAGAAAATACCCCAGCCGCCTCAACCCTTTCAACAACAGGCGGGCATCCCCCAGAATCAAACCGGCCAGCAATCCGGAGTTCAATTCCAACAGGGAAACACGGGCGGTTTTCCAGGCCAAAACCAACAGGCACAAACAAGGTTCAACGCCAATTCCGACCAGATGGATCAACCCGGTTCTCCCCGTGAAGGCTTTCGAAAAATGCTGGAATTTCTCGAATTGGCGCGCAAAACCGAAAGCAGCAAATGGGGCAAGCAACGGGATGCCATAAAAGACCAAATTGAGGAACATCTTAAATTCCGCAATCCCAACCCGCGCGACTCCTCCCTCATCCGCAAAGCCGTTTCCGATACGCTCAGAGTCCTGGACGAAGCCCGCGTGCTCTCCAGCTCACAATACGAAAAACAAAAGACCGACCTGGCAAGAAAAATGGTGCAGGCCGTAATGAAAGCCGTCAATCCCGGCGGACAACCCGGCGGCTTCAGGCACTGACACTCACCCTCGCCGCCCCTCGTTCGCCAGTAACTTGAGGCAAAACCGTCGTCGCTTGCACCTTTGCTGTCTGGGGAACAATCGCGGATTCCTCGGCAGCTCCTCCTGTCACAGAAACCGGCTGTGTCGGACTTTCCATGCGCTGCTGCTTTTCCGAAGGGGGTGGCGGCGGATAAAACAACGGACAACTGGATACCGGAGTAAGCATGCCTGAATGTACCACTAAAAAGTCACCCGGTCAACCCATCCTCCGCTAAAAACTTTTTAGTTGACATATTGAATTTTCAATGCAACTTCTTCAGGTCGCGATGAATGATGATAAAAGGGAGAAAGAAAAAAACCAGATTCCTCCATCCAAACCCAACGAGGAAATCACTGACGAAGAACTGCTGCGCCAAGTGGCCGGAGGTCAGGGCGTTGGTGACATGCGCAATACGCTTACCACCTGTTCCGCTCAAACCTGCCGCGCCCAGCAGTGCTGATTCATCGCAACTGATCGCCGGTTGTCTTTATCGGTTCCCCGCCTGATCAAAAGGACAAGGGGCGCATGGCAGCTCCGTCGGGTTTTTCGGGTGGGTTTTAACCTGATGTGAGGGGATCCCCGGTCATGAGGCTGCACAGGTGATCAGTTTAGGTGGAGGGAGGGCATGGAAATCTGTTTGGCGTCA
>JAQUAF010000147.1 GCA_028687435.1 Verrucomicrobiia bacterium
ATTCCGCAGGATCCAAAGAGGTGACCGCCCGCATCATGCGCGGATTATTGAGGATTTTTTCGATATTCATTTCGTTACCCATGATAACCTATGTGGCAGAATTGTCTATTCCAAATAAACTCTATTGTTGAAAAAACGCTTTCATTTTTACGGAAAAAACAGCGTATTGCGCGAGGAGGCTGTCTGGGGTTCGTGGAATTTGAATGTCCGGCCAGGGGGGCATGGCGACATCGATCATGATTATATCATGGCCAATGCGCGCGCCATCGGGAAGCTGCATCGCAAGGTTCGTTGGATGATGTTGGACGACGGATATCAGAGGGGATATATCGAGAGGAAAAAGAGCGGCAATGCGTTTTGGGGAATCAATCGGGGGATCGATCTGTTCAATCCAAGCCTGGCGTCGCCGCATGATCCCCGGCGTTTTCCGCGCGGAATGCGTCATGTGGCGGCGGCCATCCGTCAATCCGGACTTAAACCGGCGATTTGGTGCACGCCCTTGATCCATCCCGCAAGCCCGCTGGCGCGGCGGCATCCGGATTGGCTGCTTCAGCCGCCCAAGGGAAAACTTTTCATGCCGGAACACGCTTTTTTGGATTATTCCATCCCGGAAGTCCGCGCGTATTTTCTCAAGGCATGGGAGACGATTTTTCAGGACTGGGGTTATGAGGGGTTGAAGCTCGACTTTTGGACATTCCTCTTTGAATTACCCGGGCTGAATTATCGTGGCAAAGACAAAACCGCCATTGAATTGCGAAACCAGTTTCTCTCGGATATTCGCGGATTTATTTCATCGGACGGTTATTTGTTGACCTGTTGCGTGACCAACGCGGGCAATCCATTTCCCGGACGTTTTGCGGACGCCTCGCGAAACGGGCCGGATATCGGGAGCGGTTTTTGGAATGACGCGCTGTCCGCGGCCCGCTGGGGCGGCGCCGCCTCCATGTTTTACGACGATGAATGCCTTTTGCCGGACGCCGACAGTTTCGGATGGGCCCCGTCGCTCACTGAGGATGAAAACCGGGCCTGGGCCGCGTTTGTCCTTGCGGCAAGCGGAATGTGCGAGATCGGGGGGGACATGACGCGGTTGAAGCCGGAGGCCCGCCGGATGCTGCGCCAGGCGCTCGACTTTTTCCGCCCCTGCAAACGGCGGACCAACCCGCTGTTCGGTTTTGAGAACCGGGAGATGCCGGCAAGCCATTGGGTTTTGGAGAGGGCGGAAGGATGCAACGAAGTCCGGATCAACTGGCTGAATTATGCGGCTGAGATAAATATCGCTGTTCCCGGCCGCGACAGATGGTCCGGGGAAACCATCCACCGCGGACGCAGGCTTTTGCCCAAACATCGCGCGATTATATTGTAATACATAACCCCCCAATATTTAAAAAAATCCGAAATTCGAAATCCAAAATCCGAATGAAATGAGCGAGGACAAAACGCAAAGGGCGGCATCAAGTGAGGGGACAAATTGTCCCTTGCATCGTTTTGGATTTCGATCATTGGATATTTGATTTTTTTTGCCTCCTTCGTCCCGCCATGACGGACTTCGGCGGGCCAAGTGGAATTTCGAGTTTAGATATTCGAATTTCCCGGATTTTGATGTAAAATCCGGGTTAGCCAAAACTCACAAATGATTGAATAACCAACTGTTCACAGTCTATTCTTGGATCTTTTTGCGCCTTTTGCGGCCATAAAAATTTTTTGCAAGCCTTTGACTCCATGTGACGGATTGGAAAAAGTGGTTGAATCTCTGGAAATTTTGGAGCGGATGTGAACAGGATTCATGGGATGGTTTAACCTTTTATGGTCTTGTCCGGAATTGATCCTGTCCATCAATGTGAATTTCACACTCTCTCCATTGATGATCCGACCAGGGGAACCGGCTGGATATTCCGGCGGGAAGCCAGCGGATTGGCGCTCCCTCCAAAAACTTTCAAAGACGGAACCCCAGCCGCCAGTTTTATCAACTGGCGCAGGAGGCGAGGAAACGGCAACTGTGCCTTCGCCCTGAAGACGGTTGACAAAAGTTGACAAAATGGCGGAGTTCAGCCATATTCCGGCGGTGCAAAACACACTCAACATTTCCTCCCTCCGGGACGCCTTGATCAAGGCGGGATTGAACCAATCGGGTTTGGCCGAAAAATTGAAGGTTTCGCGCGAGGCGGTTTCGAAATGGCTGACCGGGGAATCGTTTCCCCAACCGGACAAGTTGTTGCGCATGGGGATGTTGTTGGGCCTGGCATTTGAACAACTGGTCATACGCCAGCCGCCAACCGCCATGCCGGTGGTTTCTTTTCGCAAAAAAGCCCACCGAAAAACCAAGGATGAACATCTGGACGGCGCGCGCGAAACAGGCGAATTGCTCAAACGATTGGTCAAATATCTGCCCAGGCAGGAATTAACTCGTCCGCCCACGCTCAAAGACCCGACAGTTGCCTACCAGTATGCGCAAGATGTGGCTTCTCAGGTACGCAAAGAGATGGGGTTGGAAAAAAAAGAAATTATTGAATTCAAGGATTTGATCGAAAAATTCAACGCGCTGCATGCGGTAATCATTCCCGTGTTATGGGGGGAGCGGCTGCATCATGGCAACGCGTTAAATATTCATCTGCCGGATTCGCAGACGACATGGGTTTTTCTGAATTTGGACAGCAATGCGGTGGATTTTAAATTCTGGATGGCGCATGAGTTGGGACATTCGCTTGCTCCGGATCTCGACGGCGAGACCGGCGAGGATTTTGCCGACCAATTCGCGCAAGCGCTGTTGTTTTCGGAAAACCATGCCGCGAAACTTCGTCCTGATCTTGCAAACATCGGCAATGTGGGCGCGCGCATCGCACGAGTTCGAAAAGAAGCCGACAAACATATTATTTCTCCCTATACCATCCGGCGGGCGCTGCAAGCATACGAACAGGCGCGAAATCTTTCCAAAACGCATCTCGGTGAAATGACGGTTTTCATGGCGTCCACAACAAATTTCGCCAAAGGTTACAAGACGGTTGCGCAGACATTTTTTAAGGAGACGCCCAAGCCAAGGGAATATGTTGCGGCGGCGCGTTCTCATTTCAACAGCCTGTTTTTTGACGCGCTGGCGGAATTTTGCAAGCGAGAAGAGGGGGCGGATCATTTCATTCACCGCGTGCTTGGGGTTTCCCTGGCTGATGCGAGAGCTTTGTCAAGGGAACTTCGTGCATGAACGAAAAGATTCAGGATGTTCTGCTCGACAGCAACGCGTATTTCCGGTTTGCGTTGTCCATCCACCCGTTGCTGAAAGAATTGTTTGGCGAATCTCCCCAATATTCACTCCATGTGTTGGCGGAATTGGACGATGAATACAACACCAGCACACGGTTGCGCCATAAATTCGAATGGGTCAGAAATTCAGAATATCGGCAGGATCGGCAAGCCAAACGGTATGAACTGCGCGGCATGGCCCGGTCAGAAGCGCTCAACGCCGCCAGCTTTCTGGTTTCTTATGCGGACAGCAGGCAGTTGAATCTTTCCCGCGAAGATCTCAAGGCGCTTGCGGTCGGTTTTGTAAAACAGGTTCCTGTGGTGACAGATGATCGCGCCATGCAAGAGGTGGCAAAGGCCCATTCCATTGAATGTTGGAATTCGGTGATGTTATTAAAGGTCATGGTGACCGCAGGGCGAATTGATATGGATAAGGTGACCGAGATGTTGGAATACTTGGATTATGAAAATGATTTGCCGATGTCAAAAAACAAACTGCGAAAGATCTTTAAAGAATACTTTGAAACAGAGTGTCCGATCTAATTAAATGTTTATGAATGCGCCAAGCGAAATCAGTAGGTGCCTGCTGGAAAACCCAGCCCAGAGAACGCCTAGCCAGCGAACTGGAACCGTGCTCTGCACATGGGAGGGTAACTGAACATGTGGAGCCAGAGACATGGGAGTG
>JAQUAF010000021.1 GCA_028687435.1 Verrucomicrobiia bacterium
TGGCATTCTGAACTCATTCCCAGTGCAAAATAGTCTGCCCAACAAATTTTCAGACGTTGGAGACCCAATCGCCATGCCAAAATCCTGCCTTGTCACACCCTGAAAACTCGGTACTCTCAAGTTCATAAAGGAAACGCTCCCATTTTGGAAAGTTTTCAAAATAATGCAAACGCAGCCACGTCTCATTGCAGTCTCTTCCTTGCGCCATCCACAAGCTTCAAGGCTTCCTCGAGGGTTTCCACGCCACTCACTCCAAGAAGATACAAGGAAAAAGAGGCGGTTTCCCCCGGACAAATATTCATGGGTTTTCCAATTTTGGCCAGCCCCTTGATATTTGAACGGAATACCTCCAGATTATAACCGCCGCTCGATTTGCTGTCATAAAACACAAGCCCTTCCTTGATCTGCGGAGGAAGGATATAGAAAAGGCCTGTTTTCTCCGCCGGATCGAAAGCGCCCATGTAATTTTTAGTTAAGTTCACAAAGTCCGAAAAAAGCTCAGGCGTTGCCTCATTAAATCCGGAACACCTCATCCGTTCTTCCGATGGAATGGCAAAGAGGTCCCCGGCGGGACTCTTGCCGATTGAAAACTCCGTGTGCGCCCGCCAGTGAAAAAGATACTGATAGGGATCCTGCTGATATAACGCCTCCTCTTTGGGAGCAAGGTTACTCACCTTATAATCAATTTTCAAGAAAGGCTGGCCTTTTTCCAAACTCATCATCCTTTCCAACTTGAAGGTTGCGCCCGGTGTCAGACTTGCGGGAACGGCGACTGATGCTGCGATAACAATCCTGTTTGGCGAGGCTTCCATGATTTTGAAATCCCAATTCAGATGGGAAAGCGACCATTTCCACTCCCCCCAGTCTTCGTATCCGCCAATATCCAGCCATTCCCGTTGCTTCAGCTTGTCCCAATTTTCACGAACCTCCTCCGGATAATCCTGTTTAAGATTGTCAATATTCAAGTGAATCGTCGGAACTCCGCCCACATTGAATTCCACTATTTTTCCCCCGGTCTCAAGAATCGTTATGTCCAAAACGGAATTTTTGATTTTATATGCCAGATGACCGTAATAATCGACAATTTCCAAGGTGACAGGCCATGAATCCAACTCTTTCAGGGAGCCAAAAACATCCGCATGGCAAAGATAATACCTCGCCCTGTCCATCCGGCCCCTTTGCCGCTGTCTTTCCGCCTCCGCCACAAGCGACCGATAAGCCTTGCACACGTTCGGCGCACTTTTGGCCCGCGCCAGAAGAATCTCAAGCTCTTTCGCATCCAATATCTTCAACGCCTCACCAACCGCAGCTTTTTCTTCTTTTCCATAACAAACTTTTGCGCGACACAAAAGGTCGTTGTATAAAAAAAGATCCATCCCTTGATTTTTCAAAAAAGATATCTTTTCTTCCAACATCTTCAGGCTCGGATCCGACTTGACCGTGAATTGCCGGTGAAAAACCTTTTTTTTGCCATCATGAGCGGCTTCAAAGCGAATCAGATTCTGTCCTTCCTTCAATAAAACCGCATGAGAAAAGGAACCGTCATTGGAAAGATTAACGGCATTCCCATCAACCGATATGCTGGCATTCTTTTCCGCTTTGCCGGAAAAAACAACAGCATTGACATTGAGGGTTGCATTCTCGGGAAAATCTGATTGCAAAAGGATCAGCGGTTTTTTCTTCACCTCGATAATTTCCTTCGCGATCAATTCTCTCACCCGGTAGAGAGCGGCCGAATCCTTGGTTGAATCACCAGGGGCGTTTGAAAGAAAACCGATCAATTCCTGGATTCTTTTTTTCGAAGAATAGCCTGAAAATTCAAGATTTTTCTTGGTTCCATCCAGCATTTTTTCCAATACCCAAAAATAGGCATAATCCTCCATCGCCTCCCGGACATTCTCCCAACGGATGCTATTTACCAAGGGGCCGTTACCCGAAGGATGGGGATAAAGCGCCACCGCACCTCCTGCGGGCGTCATGTCCTGGGGGCCTGAGCGGGGAGTTGGATCATCCAACGGTGAAACCTTTCGGTTGCGCCAGTTATTCACAGACCAAAGAAGAAGCCCCTTTAATTCCGCTTGATAAGCCCACCATGTGTACAAACGGTGCTCAACCAGCGGAATTTCAAGGCTCATTGGATAGTTATACCCCCAGAGTTCCTCTTTTTTTTCCATCCGCGATCTGCAAATTTCAGGAACATACAATCCAGGAAAACCCATCACCCAAATGTCATAGGCGTCGCTGCTCCCATATAAACCGGGTTCCGGCTGTTTTGTTACCATCGTGGGAATCTTGGGGCAACCTTTTTTGATAATTTCCGCGAGTCGGCAAACCCTGTCAAAATCCGCCCGTTGCGGCTCGTCGTAGACATAGGCCATGCAACAATCAAGCAACCCTTTTTCTTCAAGATGCTTTCCAATTTGCCGACAATACTCTTCAAAATATTTTTCAAATTCAGGGGTCTGAAGATCAAAATCCAACCATTTGCCTCGATCACTCCAAAGCCCTCCGGAAAAGGCCGGCAAATCTTTTCTGCCAATACCCGGAATTGGAAACCGCGTATGAAAACCGTATTGTGCGATGGGTTTGAAATATTCATCAAACTCCGCAAAATCGGTTATTGATAAACGACCATCTTTCAGTTGAATCTTCGGCCAGTTTCCATCATAAAAGGAACGTCCTCCAGCAACCCGGTGTTCTTTAAAGTTCTGGTAGGCCTCAACCAGAATCTCTTTTGAAGGGCGTCGATCAAACCTGGTTGCCCATCGATCATTAAATTCAAAATAGGTTTTTAATGGATTTTCTTTTGGAAGGGTAAAATCCCACACCGTCAGTTTCAGCAAAGTCTCACCAAAAAATTTATTACCGGCGAACATCCTTATTTTTCCCGTATATTCTCCGGCCTCCGCTTCTGCGGGAATTCGCACCGTAATCCAAAACGGCTGTGATTTGCCCGCCACCACATCCGCCTTGCCCTGGGGCAGCAGAAGATCAAAGCGCGGTCCCAGGCTATTGAGATTTCTGATTGCCTTCGTGATATTCACGCAGCCGGCGGCATTCCATTTGATCAGTTCTTTTTTTATGCAATCCACCCCGCATTTCAGATCCGTAAGATCCAAATGGACATCCTTCAATTCCTGGCGCGCCGATATGACCAGTTGAAAGGGCTCATATTCGCCCTTAGCCGCACAAATTGTCGCCGAGGCATCGACTGGCAGCTTTTCCAGGAGCGGAAAATCCGCGACGGGGAGAACATTGGCAGAAGGGTTTTCACACCAAACAACGGCTTCCGGCGCCGATAATAAGCGACGAGCCAGAACCGAGCAAGGCATGGCCAACGCAGTCTGTTCCACAGGCTGAATTATTATTTCATCAATCCATACCGTTCCCCTGCCTTTAGCCCCCAGCCAAATATAGCCGTGAACCGTCTTGGGGTCGGTAAAAAAGTCACTGGTAAAATACGCATACTGATTTGCCGGCGCCTTGGGGTGGAAAAACATTTTATTGAGATCCCTGCCGTTTTCGTCCCGAAAGCCAATTTTACCGATAATCTCAGGGTAACCTTCAGCCAATGAAGTTGTTCGATAATAAAAACCAAGACGATATTGCTTCGCCGCCTCCATGCAAAGACGGGAATTGGAAATATAGGTTGAAGCGTTGTCACTTTCCCCTTTCAGGATCAAACATTTCCCCTTGAACGCCCCATCACTTTCAACAACCACCTTGCTTTCCTTATTATACTTTGGATCCACATTCCATAAATTCACCCCGTCCTCAAACCCCCCGTTGGAGATGCAAGGCGCATTCGTTTTGGCATGGTTTTCGTTTATGTCTGCAGGCGCGGCAAAAAAGCCCGATCTGTTGCCAACACCTCCAGGAAAACAGCATATTCCAGAAATAAAAACCCATTTGGCCAGATTTTTAAAAAAAGACAGCTTTTGCAAGTTCATACATTTTATGGTTCTATAGCAGAATTTGTGGGTTGTGAGGATAGTTTTCAAGATGATTGGAGGGGCTGAGGGTTGGGAGAAGAGACCAAGGTGGAGGTTAGTGACGGCGGCAACCTCCCGGCAAGCATCGCGCCAAGAGGACTTGTCACGCTGCTTGCCCACCTCCCTGACGGAGGGGCATCGCTGCTTTTTGCCCCTTTTGGAGGGGGGGCAAAAAACAACGATGGAATAAAAGATGGCTGGTTCGAGGTGAAACCAAACCCCAAGGTTTGGCGGAATGAAAAATCCTCAACCCCAAACCAGCCATGCAACTGACAATCAAAACCATACTCAATCAAGTGCATCCACTCAAGAAATTCGTTTATGCCGACATCCGATTGGCAGAAACGGCAAATCTGTTGATCGAGGCGAAAATCGAACCGCGCAAAGGTTCCCACATCGTCTGTTCGGGGTGTCATCGGGAGGCCCCGGGATACGATGAGTTGTTGGAGCGGCGCTTTGAGTTTATCCCCTTGTGGTTGATTCCCGTGGTATTGCTCTACACCATGCGCCGGGTCGAATGCCCACGCTGTGGAGTCAAGGTTGAAGAGGTTCCCTGGGCCTGCGGAAAACACCAAATGGCCAAGGCTTACATGCAATTCCTGGCCGGCTGGGCCAAACGCCTGGCATGGAGCGTCACCGCCAAGGCTTTCAATACCACATGGGACTCGGTACGCCATTCGATTGAGTGGATGGTGGAGTGGGGCTTGGCCAACCGCTCGTTGGCAGGCATCACCGCCATCGGCATCGATGAAATCCACTGGGGCAGGGGCAAGGGGGCCAATCGTTTTCTGACTCTGGTTTATCAAGTCGACGCGGGTTGCCGTCGTCTGCTCTGGGTGGGGCGCAAACGAACCAAGGCCACCTTGCGTCGATGCTTCAAGGACTTGGGACCCGAGGTGATCGCCGGCCTGCGCTTTGTCTGTTCGGACATGTGGCAGCCTTATCTGTCGGTCATCGAGAAAATGGCCGGCCATGCCCTCAACATCCTGGACCCTTTCCATATCGTCAAAAAACTCAACGAAGCGGTGGACGCCGTGCGCCGGGAGGAAACCGCCGCCATGCGCCGCAGCGGTCGTCATCCGTGGTTGATCAATACACGCTGGATCTTGCTCAAGCATCAGAAAAATGTCCGGGGCCGCCAACGCGCTTCGCTTCGCCAATTGCTGGGCCTCAATCTCAAGACCATTCGCGCTTATCTGCTCAAGGAATACTTCGCCAAGTTTTGGAAATATCGCTCGCTGGTTCATGCTCAGGACTTCTTCGACTTCTGGACACGCCAAGCCTTGCAGTCGCGTTTGGAGCCCATGCGTAAAGTCGCCAGAATGCTGCGGGCTCACGAACCCCTGATTTGGAACTGGTTCAAGGCCAAGGGCCAGTTCAGCAACGCCGTCGTGGAGGGCTTTAACAACAAACTCCGGGTGGTCACCCGTCGCTCCTACAGCTTTCGCACCTATCAAATTATGGAGTTGGTTCTTTATCATACGCTGGGAGAGCTACCGGAGCCCCATCAAACCCACAGATTTTGCTGACGAGATCTTTTTTGGCTCTTGGTTACTCGTGGTGGGTGAAAAAAGGGGGTTTTTTACAGGAAATGAGAGTGAAAATGGCAGGATTTGCCGCGCCATTGTTGGCCCCCAAACCCTCCATCCTCTGGTAAGAGGGTTTGGGGGCCAACAATGGCTGGGTTCTCGAGCGAACAACGGCCAATTTTTATCCAAATGCGTGGAAAAACCTCAATTTTGACCCACTACGAGTAACGTAGAGGCTCTTTTTATTCCCATCTTTTTCCGGCAAAGCCTCAATTCGTCCATTGATCCCATCGAGAATCGAAGCAAAAGGGACATCCAAAACTTCTGCAAATTTTCCATCGCGCAACAGCTTCACCTTTTCCGCGCTCAAGACATGATTGAAAACCCTGACCGTCCCAACGCATCCCTTGAAACAGACCTTTGGTTCGCTGGCCAGCGAACCAATGAAAAACTTGTCGTCCGGGACAGAAACCGTCATCCCCTCCCTTGTCCCGGTTGCCTGCAATTCGCCATTGATATAAATTTTTCCTGTGGCGGTTTGTCCGGAATATTCACGCACAACCACAATCTGAACCCACTCCCCGGCGCGAAGGGGATTGTTTTTCGTTTGAACCAAAGCCCCCCATTTTTGAGCATGCGAACGAAGGGAAATATTCTGACGCATAATAAAAAGCGCATACGCCGCCTTGACATCCCCCTTTCTCAAGATCTGTTGAAATTCGGGCTCCACCGAATCCGGCTTGATCCAAATTTCAAGCGTCAAATCGCCCGTGAGGTTCAGGCTGACATCCTTTCCGCAAACAACCTGGTCTTTCGCATCACAGAACTGGATCGCCCCCGCCGGATTCCCCTTCCGGTCCGCCACCCATTTGGCGCCAACAATCGTCCCATCACTCCTTCCGCATCCGTCCTTGACACGAGCCCCTCCTCCTTCGTCCGCCATCCATTCGCCCACCAAAGCCGCCGGAGCGGAAATCGATCCCTCCAACAAAAAAAACACCAAGCAAAACAATATTTTGATCATATCCATTCCCATGATTCCACGGTTTTCGGTTCTCCCAATTCTTCCCATTGCATTGAACAAAGCCAACGGATAAAACACCATTTGAATCCTTTCGATTCTAAAATGTACCATAATGCACCAAAAGTCAAATTTTACCTGGCATGGCCCTGTTCAGAACATGCAAAGGCGGCGGCGCGGGAGCTCCGCCCTCCATTTATTCGTTATGGACCCGATGGAGGGCGGGCCGCGTGAAACGCGGTAAATCTCCCGCACCGCCGCCGCCTTTCCATTGACGCCCTCAAACGTAAAAATCCCGGCTACTCATTCAATTTAAAACACCCATTCACCAACAGACTGCCCTCCACCCAACCGGCATGGCCGTCAACATAAAGGAGATTGCATCCATTATTATGCCGGTACTGTCCAGCCCCCAGTTCCGTCACGGTCCCAATGCCCGTATTGTAAGAATCCGCCATGATCAGCCGATCCGCGGGATTGACAACCCCGCTTAAATTCATGGGGGGATACGCACCCACTAACGCCGGTCTCAAATCCCCCGCGTACCGATTGTATCCATAAGTATAATTCATTGAACCTGTGTCGATTCCCACCCTGGCCGTGGGACATTTCAACCACAGGGAACTTGCTTTATTCGTATCACGCATCCCCAAATAACGCGGAAGCAACATGTGCCACATGACCGTGCCATTATGGTAGCTGGGAAGAAATCCATCGTAATCGTTGCTGTACGAATTGATCGCCACGCCAAACTGCTTGAGATGGCTCAGGCAATTGATTTGCCGGACCTTTTCCTTCGTTTTGCTCAAGGCGGGCAGCAGCAGCGAACACAAAATGGACAATATGCTGATGGTCACCAAAAGCTCCACCATCGTAAAGGCCTTCCAAAAACCAGCACCCCATGTCGGCGTTTTTTTCATTTTATTCCTGTTCGATTTTTCCGCGAACCTTGACGGGAAGATCCGGTTCGGCCTTGTGCAGGATTCGCAACCACAGGAGGCGGACCAATTCCCGGGCAATCTCCTGCACGGAAAACTCATACCGCGTCACTGGAATGCCATAGTGATGGACAATCTCCTTGTTCGCCATGGTGACAACCAATGGTTGCCTTTTGGACACCCCCATCCCGCTCTGCAACAGGGCCAGGGCCACTCCCCGGGTCGCCACATCATCCGACACCAACAGCGCATCCGGCCATGATTTTCCGTCGGAACGCAACGACCGTTGTTTGATGACTTCCAAAACCTTTTCATGCGCCATCCTCTCGGTCTGCGCGCCATTTTCGCCGCTCCGGCGCAACTGGCAAACCTCGGCTTTGGGCAATTTCAACTCGGCCACGGCATCGTAGATTCCATCCAAATCCTGTGAGTCGCTGGCGACAGTCCGCAAATAAACAATCCTTTTTACCCCTCTTTGGGCCGCAAGCTTCACGCATTCCTGCCCGAAGTGATAATGATCAAGAATCACATCCGTGGGCATGCCTTCCGCGGGAGGATTGTAACGCGCCACCGGCAGGTTCCAGGTCTGCTTGGAAAATTCAACATCCAGACCTCCTCAGGATTTGAATGATTCCATGAAAGGAGAGACTCTGCAAATCGCGGCTGAATCGCCGGTAACCCAGGGAATTTTGAAAATCATCCGGCGTTTTCAATCCGCCCAACCCATCATAATCCATGCATGCCAGGGAATGCTCCTTGTCCCCATCGATCTCCCGATGGATGCACTCCACCAGTTTCCGGTGAAAATAGGCGGTTTCATCCGTCAAACGATATCCCAGCAAAATCCCGATCGCCGACTGGTCCGCCTTTCCCCGCACAAACGTCTTGCCGCGGGGTTGTCCGGCCAGCACTCCGGAAACCCTCAAATGACGCAGGGATTTTTGAACCGTCCGATAATCCACCCCCCATTGCCTGGCCAAAGTCCGCGAGGAAGGCAGGGGTTCCCCCTCCTTCAACCCGCCCGACCTCACCAATCGCTCAAAATACCGCTCAATTTGCTCGTGAACCGACAGGGTCTGTTCGATCTGCAAATCAAACCTCTCTGGAGCGGATTTTTTTATCAATGAACCATAATGCATCAGATTAAAAAAGTCAAAAAATTTTCCTTCCCCCCTTCAGCCTGACTCGACGGGAGTCAGAATCAAGCATTCAGAAACCAGAATTCGCAAAAGTTGAAATCTCATCCCCGCAACCCATTGAAGTCCAGCACATTGCATCGCCGTTCATTCGCAGCATTCTCCCGACAATGGACGAATGATCATCTTTCCGTGCTTGCGGCGGAAAGCCCGTCCTGCTAACCAAATCCGGCTGCTCAACCCATCTTTTAAAGGATTTTTCTTATGCCCAAACGAACAGACATCAAAAAAGTCATGATCATCGGCTCCGGCCCCATCGTCATCGGCCAGGCCTGCGAATTCGATTACTCCGGCACCCAGGCCTGCAAGGCCCTGAGGGCGCTGGGATATAAAATCGTGCTCGTGAATTCCAATCCGGCCACCATCATGACCGATCCGAACATGGCCGACGTGACTTATATCGAGCCGCTGAATGTCAAACGGATAGCTGAAATCATCGAAAAGGAACGCCCCGACGCCCTGCTTCCCAATCTGGGGGGACAAACCGGGCTGAACCTCTCGTCGCAATTGGAAAAAGAGGGGGTGCTGAAGAAGTACGGCGTCAAGATCATCGGCGTCGAAGCCTCCGCCATCGAAAAGGGGGAGGATCGCATTGCCTTCAAGGAAGCCATGAAACGGCTGGGCATTGACATGCCCAAAAGCGAGGCGGTTTACAGCGTCAATGACGCCGAACGGGTGGCGGTGCAACTCGGCTATCCGGTCGTGGTGCGCCCCGCCTACACCATGGGCGGCACGGGGGGCGGACTGGTTTACAATGTGGAAGAATTGCAGACGGTGGCCAGCCGCGGCATCGCGGCAAGCCTGGTGGGACAGGTTCTCATCGAGGAATCCGTGCTGGGCTGGGAGGAACTCGAGTTGGAGGTGGTGAGGGACGCCAAAAACCGGATGATCACGGTTTGTTTCATCGAAAACGTGGACGCCATGGGAGTCCATACCGGCGATTCCTATTGCGTGGCGCCCATGTTGACCATTGACCCGGCCCTGCAAAAGAAACTGCAGGATTATTCCTACAAGATTGTCGAGGAGATCCAGGTCATCGGCGGCACCAACATCCAGTTCGCCCACAATCCCAAAAACGGGCGCGTGGTGATAATCGAAATCAACCCCCGCACCTCGCGGTCCTCGGCCCTGGCCTCAAAGGCCACCGGGTTCCCCATCGCCCTGGTTTCCGCCAAACTCGCGGGCGGCCTCACCCTCGATGAATTTCCCTACTGGCGCGACGGCACCCTCGACAAATACACTCCGTCGGGGGATTATGTGGTCGTCAAGTTTGCGCGCTGGGCATTCGAGAAATTCAAGGGCTCCATCGACCGGCTGGGCACCCAGATGCGCGCGGTCGGCGAGGTCATGAGCATCGGCAAAAACTACAAGGAAGCCTTTCAAAAAGCCATCCGTTCGCTCGAAAACGGGCGTTACGGGCTTGGATTCGCCAAGGATTTCAACCAGCGTTCCCTGCCCGAGTTGATCTCCATGCTGAAGGAGGCCACCAGCGAACGCCAGTACATCATGTACGAAGCCCTGCGCAAAGGCGCCAAGGTGGAAGAATTGCATCAACTCACCCATATCAAGGCATGGTTCATCCAGCAAATGAAGGAACTGGTCGAACTCGAGGAAAAAATCCTCAGGCACAAGGGCGGCAAACTGTCCGACAACCTCCTGCGCCAGGCCAAAAAAGACGGCTTTGCCGACCGTTATCTCGCCAAAATCCTCGGCGTTCCGGAAAAACAAATCCGCGAACAACGTCTGGGGATGGGCATGGCCGAGGCATGGGACGCGGTGCCGGTCAGCGGCGTCGAAAACGCCTCCTACTATTACTCCACCTACAACGCTCCCGACAAGGTTTCGACCAGCTCAAAGAAAAAGATCATGGTCCTCGGCGGCGGTCCCAACCGGATCGGACAGGGCATCGAATTCGACTACTGCTGCGTCCACGCCGCATTCGCCCTGCGCGAGGCGGGCTACGAAACCATCATGGTCAATTGCAATCCCGAGACGGTTTCCACCGACTACGACACCTCGGACAAGCTCTACTTCGAGCCGTTGACCGTGGAGGATGTGCTGAGCATCTACCACAAGGAGAAACCCGCCGGCGTGATCGTCCAGTTCGGCGGCCAGACCCCCCTCAACATTGCCAGGGAACTTGAGGCCGCCGGAGTCCCGATCATGGGCACCTCTCCCGACGTCATCGATCTGGCGGAAGACCGGGACCTTTTCCGCAAAATGATGGACAAGATGGGGATCGCCATGCCCGAGTCCGGCATGGCCAGCAATCTTGAGCAGGCGCTCAAGGTCGCAAAACGAATCGGTTATCCGCTCATGGTCCGTCCCTCCTATGTGCTCGGGGGCCGGGGCATGGAAGTCGTTCTCGACGAGGCCATGCTTCGTCAATATGTGGCCGCCGCCGTTGATTTGACCCCGGAACGCCCCATCCTCATCGACAAATTCCTCGACAACGCCATCGAGGCGGAGGCGGACGCCCTGGCCGACGGCAAGGACGCCTTTGTCCCCGCGGTGATGGAACACATCGAACTGGCCGGCATTCATTCGGGCGACTCGGCCTGCGCAATCCCCCCCGTGACCCTGTCCGAAAAACACATCCGCGCCATCGAGGAGCTCACGTTGCGAATCAGCCGCGAACTCAAGGTGGTGGGCGTGATGAACATCCAATATGCCATTGCCGAGGACAAGGTCTATGTCCTTGAAGCCAATCCGCGGGCCTCGCGCACCGTGCCCCTGGTTTCAAAGGTCTGCAATGTTCCCATGGCAAGACTGGCCACCCAGCTCATGCTCGGCACATCCCTTGCCAGCCTCAAGCTGGGCAAAAAGAAAATCCCCCACGTGGGCGTCAAGGAGGCGGTCATGCCGTTTTCCATGTTCCCCGAAGTGGATCCGATTCTGGGACCGGAAATGCGTTCCACCGGCGAGGTTTTGGGCGTGGCGACATCGTTTGGCCTTGCCTACTTCAAGGCGCAGGAAGCGGCCCAGCCCCCCCTGCCCTTGGAAGGTTCCGTCCTGATTTCCGTGGCGGATCGCGACAAACCGGCCATCCTCAAGGTGGCCCGCAAGTTCCACGAACTCGGCTTTGTCATTCGCGCCACATCGGGCACCCATGCCTACCTGGCCAAACACCATATTCCCTGCGAACCGGTGTTCAAGATCCACGACGGACAACGGCCGCACGTGGTGGACTCCATCAAGAACAACGAAATCCAGCTTCTGATCAACACACCCGTCGGCAAGGAAAGCCAGCACGACGACGGGGACATCCGCAAGGCGGCCATCAAGCACAAGATTCCCTACATCACCACCACCGCCGCCGCCCACGCCGCAGTCCAGGGCATCGCCGAATCGCGCAAGGGCAAGGCCGCCGTCAAATCCCTCCAACAGTACCACAAGGATATTGGCTGATTCTTCGCGGCGCAGCCCGCGAAAAAATCACTTCACATTCTACTGGAGGGGATTAGGCCGGTGACAGGCCTCTCTCTCCTCCATGTTTCAGGCTCCAATTTGCAAGGGAACACGAATGGCTTAAATAAGCGTCATTCCAGACGTTTTTTTCAGCTCAGGTTCAGAATACATCCGGATTCCGGTCATTGATCAATGGGCTTGAGATATTTTTCCAGTTTCCAGTCATCGGGAAATTTCAACTTCCCGCCGTTTTTCCTCAAGCCGTCCAATATCTCGAAAGTGCCTTTCAAATAGTCCTTGAAAATTTCGCGATCCAATGTTTTCCATTGATAGCCAAATGTCAGATAGTGAACGATATCGCCGCTTGTATCGTCGGCATGCACCATCCATATCATTGGACGCTGTCCAAAACGCCCGCTACTCGCCAGTTTTTTTGTCTCTTCATCCAAATTACTTTTCGGAGATAAATGCAAAAAATCAACAGGAAATGGAATATCCCATGTCCCCAATTTGATATTGGATTTAATAATCTTGTCATACCCAGCTTCGCTCAAATATCGATTCGCGCGAAGGTCTTCGATAACATTTAATGGAAAAACCTTTTTCGCGTCTACGTAGACGCCAATCCCCATCCCAATAAGCTGCCTCTGACTTTTCACCTCTTGCGCAACAGAATCAACCTGAGCCTGTCCAGACAGGGACATGAATGTTGATGCCGCCAAAATAACAATTGCTATTTTCATTTTCATTTATTTCTCCACTTTCAAACTTCCATAAAATGATAAATCAACTCTCCCATTAATATTTGCCTGGCTTCCCAAATCCAAAAACAACCCAGCAGCAGATGTGAAAAAGAACGCCCTTTGCCAGTTGCCAATAGGCAACTTCATTCTAGCAGAACGACAAAACGTCGAATCCAAACTCTTTGAAATCTGTCCGGGCCTGGATGTGTTTTTTACAAAAATGAAAGCGCATGGGACCGCTCTTTTCCAATCCGTTTTACAACTCTAAACTGCAAAGGTCCGCCAACGTTCTGCATGCCGCTCGGGCAACCAAAGGATCAATTTGCGGATCTAATAATTGATTAGCAATCAAGAGAATCCAAGAATTAATCTCACCTTTGGTGTATTGATGTGTCCCGGAGACAGCATATTTAACTTGCAAGATAGAAATAACTTTTTGAAATGCATCCCCGTTTTTAATAAACTCAACGGTTTTTTCAATATCCCGAGCAGCATCGAGCGCTTTCTTTTCCTGCTCGCGTTCAGGGAAACGTTTCTTAATTTCTCCAACATCATTCGAAATATTGAGAGGATATTCAAAAAATCGCCACAATTCACTGGCAAAAAAGGATCGAGCAGGTCCAGACTCTTCATTCATTACAATTTTCACCAACTCTTTGCGAACCGTTTCACGATATTGAACTGGCAAGTTTTTTCTGGATGGCAACGCCTTAACCACAGCCATCTTTCCCTTTAAATCATTTGCCATCAACAGATCGATCATCTCTGCGATTGTCTTACCTTTCACTAAATTCTCCTGAATCTCCTCAATGGGTTTGATTCTTTGGCGCGGACCTTTTGAAAAAAAATGACAAATCAATGAATTTTCTCTAGCGGTCAAATACCATCCTGCACCAAGATTCTCAGCAATTATGTTCATAGCCACACGAACGGAAACCACTTGATTGCTTCCAGAAAGATCGCGAAACCAGACATTGGCTGGCATGAAGACAAAAACGTAAGCCCCGCCCCCAAACTCATCTTTTTTGATCGCTTGCTTGAGTAAGGCAGCACAATCCTTTTCAAAGCAAGATCCACGCAATACCCCAACGGTAACTTTTCGATTACCTATCCAATCCGGATTATCAGCGAGAGATGAGGGAACGTAGTTCAAGAAATGGCTATTCAGATCACTCAACTTGGCAATAACTCCCAATTTGACCACAGAATCAAAAGAGACCGAATTACTCACTTCAACTTTATCGAGGCAACCTGAATCCCCCACTTCCAATGATGCAGATACCCCTTGTTTCACCACCTTATCATTCAACGCTTTCAGCCAATAATCCTCCGCAGCAGAAGCAGCCTGCATCTCATTGCAAAGCAATTCGCAAACTGCAACTACGAGATAAAACAATATTTTTTTTGTCATAAAATTTTAAAAACTTATTGACTTGGCAATAATGTTAATGGAGACGTATCGGATATCTGAATGGGATTTATGCTGTCAAAAGTCACAATATTTTTACCGAAAAAACCTCCAGCAAAAACAGTCTGTTGCAGGGTCAGTTTAGCCCCAGATGGCAATCCCGCCCGGTATATATCATCAAACTGACCACTAGCATTTGTTAGCAGTGGAGTCCCCAAGACTACAGGAAGATAACCCTTGAGAAATCCGCCAATCGGAACACCTTCTTCGCGCACATAAATTCCAGGCAGAGAAACTCCAAATTGATCCGTCAGAGTCCAAGTGGTTCTTCCGTTACCACTTAATGTCAAAAGGATTCCTCCGGGAATAATCGTCCATTCGGTAGACAAATTGGGATGGCTCAGTCTACGAGGAAAACGCATTTGAATATCAATACTCTTTGTAATTGTAACACCAAAAATGGTATATGTACATTGCAGAGGCTGTGCTTGATTGATCGGCCGTGTAGCTACAATGGTACATTGATCCTTCGAATCAGAACCAATAATTTTAAAGCACCCATTGGGAGATTTTCATTTGAAGGTTCCACCATCGGGACTTGATGTTGCACTGTATTGCGCTTGGAAATCAGCCGGGGCCGATGTTCCAACTTCCGCCACATAAAGGATTGAGTCGGGTCCCTCTAAGTCCAATTGGGGTACAATAATCGTTACTTCACGGCTCGCCGATGTATTACTCTTAGAAGACACACCGCCAGTCCATCCTGATGGGCAAGCTTTGTATTTTTGTTCGACACTGGTCAGTTTAAATTTATATTGCCCTGGTGCAGTTGAAGCATCCACATTCCAGTTGATTGTCGGTCCGTTAGCAGGATTTTGATCGCCGACATCTTTGAAAAATGTGTAAATGGGATCGCCGTCAGTCACTGGATCTTGACTCTTTTGATCACATTTGCATTTATCGTTATCTGTCAGTGAAGGAGCGCTTCCGCCTCCTGTAATGGTTATCGTCACATTTCCGGTCAGAGGTATACCAATAATATATTTGTTTGGATCGTCTGGAGTGACGGTGGCACCGCTTACTGATATAGTCAGATCGGCCCCTCGTGCGATTCCCATACAGCTAATTTCCATCAACCATATGACCAGCAAAATGAATTTTCTCGGGTTCCAATTCATCGTTTACTCCTATTTTTCGTTGGCGTTCCTTTCCAGTTTTGCCATTCGCCTTCCGTCAGGGGCGTCCACGTAAAGTATCGTGCCCTGTTGGGAATTGATCTCTTTCTCCAAGATTCCTTGCTGGCTGTAAAAGTAACGCTTGGTAATTTCAGGATATCTGTTGGATTGCTCGGTTATTCTATCCAATGCGATTCGTTTTTGCTGGTCAAATTCCCGGTAAAATGTGCGAGCCAAGGTCATGCCATCTGTTTCGTAGACTTCATTTTTCTCCCAACTGTCATTTGGCGAATAAGTTTTGACGGAATGTAATTTTCCATTGATTAATATTTTAGCCTCCCGGCCTTGCTCATCATAGATGTACTGACGCGTCCGGCCATCCGCATTCTTTGTGAAAAGAACCCGGCCCTGCGCATCATAATACGTCGTATATTTCAGCTTCCCATCTCCGTCAAAACACTGCATACTTTTTTTGTCATCTTTTCCATATTCATATTTTTTGACAGATCCATCCTTTAAAATCTCCCGAATCAATTTGCCGTCTTGACTGAATGTTGATTTATAGGCCACCGTTAGCTTTCCATCCTTAACCTCTTCCACCTTGCGCAATTTTCCAGCAAGCTTGTCTCCACTCACGAATGTGCTGCGAATCGTCCAGACGCCCTTCTCAAACGTTTCCTCCCGTCCCGGAGATTCCTTCCATGCGCTGACCAACTCCCCCTTGGCGTCCCGTTTTTCAATGCACGCCGCATTGTCCTGCGGGGTCGCCCCCGGTTTCACGACATAATTCCATGTGTTGGTTTCCGCAGTCCCGCAAACAGCGTCGGATAAAAGATATCGGCTGGAGGCGTCCCATGTGTATAAATGTTCATCCTTGCCTGTGGACGAGACCTTGAGGGTGGGCTGTTTCGATTCATCAACCCCAAAAACATAGTCCATCACGGTTCCGTCCGCCAAGGTCATCCGCCGAAGGCTGAGTTCTTCTCCCTTAACCTCCCTTTTCTTATCGGCGCCAACCAGCACCAGCGGCTTGCTTCCAAGTTCAAATTTATTCCGTTTTCCATCCTTGAAGATCATTTCTCCAGACCGTCCTTCCCGGGCATCCATCTGTATCCGCAAGGCGGTGGAACCATTGACTCGGATTTCTCCGGCCTTTTCTCCCAGCATCACCACGTCAATCAGCTTGTTCTTGGGCGTCTTGATGGTCGTGATACGCCCGCCCGTAAAAGTCATCCTCCACCCGCCGCAATTGGCAAACAGATTGATGATATTTCCAGGATTTCCCGCCGCGTTTTTTGAGATTTCGGCTTTCCATCCCGAGGACCCGTTCAAGATATTCTTGTCCTTGCTTGCCCAATAATGATAAGTCCATCCGTCAGGATAAATGCATTCATATTCCCTTTCGCTGAGGGGATACATTCTCGCGTCAAATATAAACAGATTGAAATTTGAAGAGAAAAACCGGGATGGCGGATAAACAGGCGAAAAACTCAGGATCAACGGCAGGGGTTTTTCATCCTCCAACGGAAGAAAACCCACGGTGTAGAACAATTCGCAAACGCCCCTCTCATTAATCCCTGAGTATCGGTTATGCGGCTCCGACCAGCGAATTGAACACGAACTGGCACGTTCCACCCCAAGCCCCATCAGCAAAAACAGAGTCAAAAGGGCCGTTCCCCAACAGCCTCCTCTTTTTCCCCATCGATGCCAACAGTCTTTTTCCATGGCGTGCCTTCCTGCCTGATTTTTCGGATAAAATCATTCTGGCGGAGGATCATCAGGAGGGGGCTCCGAACAATCGCCATCCGCCAATGTTGCCGGTCGCGAATATTCCAGTCTTTCCACATTCACCGCAATCAGGGCCATCCATGACAGGACGAAGACTGCCATCCACCATGCAATTTTTTGATTTTTCATTGGCCAATTTCCTTTTTCTCGAGGGGTCAAAATCCCCAATAAAGAGTTGGTCTTTTATACGGATATCGTTTTCTAGCGCAAGCATTTTTTTGTATTTTTTTAAAACACGCTTTCTACATTTCCTTCTTTGCATCAAAAACTCGAAATCATTGCTCAACAAAAGCATTCCATATGCCAACCTGTTCGCATCGCTTCTTCAGATTCAGAGGTCTTCCAGACGAACCCCAAAGCGCGCAAAATTGCACCTCATGTCAAAATTTTTCAGTCCTCTTATCCAATTCCTCGATCAAGGCATCGATTTCATCCCTTCCTTGAGGCGGCGGGGATTTCTTTGAATCCGCCTTTTGCTCCCGGACAACAGGCCTCATGACATGCCCCTCAACGCCTGCGATGGCGGGATCCTTGTCATACAATGGAAACATGATCGCCCCCTCCGGACAAATCCGGCTGCAGGCGGGGCACCCCGGCTTGCAGGCGTCCGGTTGCTTTACCGCCACGCTTCCATCCTCCGCCCTTGCATAAACCTCAAAAAGGCAAAACTCCACACAGGAACCGCAACGGGAGCAACGTCCGCCATCCAGCACCGGATACCAGCGTTCCTTCATCGATTCTCCCAGGAACAATTCTTCCACCACCCCTTTTTTTTCCGCCTTGTTCCCAACCATGGACTGGAGGGCGGACAGGCGCTTCTCCATGTCCTGCCCGGGATCAAAGAACATGATGCGTTCGGGCGGCAGGTTCACCCCCCTTGCCCTCAACAACCACGAAGCCGGACGCGGATGAATGCCCGGGACAACCGCCAAATCCGTTTCCACTCCGGACAAGCGTTTCCAGACAGGATGAAGATCCGGCAGATGACAAATGGAAGGCAAAAGCAACACCTTGAGTTTCAATCGTTCCGCGCACGCCCGGGCCAGGGCCCTTTCCCCGGAGTCCTTTCCCAACTCTCTCTGAAAAACCGCCAGAATCATCCTCGCACCGTGCCAGTCGGCAAGCCTTCCCGTCAAGATTCAATCCCTTCAGGCAAGTTGTCTGCCAGCGCTTTCCAGCCTGGTCCGCCCGCACTCCCGGCTTGTCCCGCCAATCCATTGAATTAAACCCGCCTGCGGCGGACAACTTTTCGACAGGATTAACAGAATTTACAGGATTGTTCGGCCATACGGCCGGACATTGTCTTGCATAAAAATCCTGTCAATCCTGTTAATCCTGTCAAAAAATCCATCTCCAAATGGGCGGGGCTCCTGCACCGCCTTTTTCGCCAAACTTTGAAATTCCTTAACGCTGAATCAAGCCGGGACCAAGGCCCTCAACTGCTCGACGAAACATGCTCGATCCGCCTTCGCTCTGCGAGCTTGCGCCTTCGCCAAAGCTTCGGCGTCACAAGCTGGCGAGACAAGTGCACGACGCAAAAACAATCACTCAAAGGCGGGATACAACCGCCCGGAGCCGTTCCGCCTTCGTCACTCATCGGACTACGGCGGACAGGCCGGGAGGTTCACCACGTTTCACGTGGCCGGCTCAACTTGGAAAGGCGCATCAAACCGTTGAATTTGCTTGCACATTTCATGTCTTTTCGTGGCAAATATTGAAATTCCAACCTGAATTCAAAATTGCAGAAACCATCAACATCCCCCGGCGATTTGTTTGCCACTCGCACCGCGCTGCGCGACCAGATCAGGCGCCAGCGTCATCAGATCGATCCATCCATTCGCCGCGCCGCCAACGAACAAATCCAGCAACGAACCCTGGCTTTTCTCGATTCCAAGTGGGTCAATCTTTTCATCTACGTCAGCACCCCGCACGAAGCCGGCACCAGAATCCTGATTGACACCCTTCTGCGCCTTGGCCGGCGGATCTTTGTGCCCGCCTACAAGACCGTGAATGACAGCTATTTTCCGTCCGAACTCAAGGATCCCGTCCATGATCTGGTTCCGGGCCGCCATGGCATTCTTGAGCCATCCCCGCACGCCTTGCGCCCTGCAACCTGCGGACAGATGAACGCCTTCATCATGCCTGGCGTTGTTTTCGACCGGGCCGGGAACCGCCTTGGGTCGGGCTGCGGTTATTATGATCAACTTGCCGCCCACATCCCGGCTCCCAAAATTGGGCTGGCATACCATTTGCAATTGGTCGATCATGTTCCCGTTCGTCCAGAAGACATTCCCGTTGACTTCCTGATCACCGAAAACGAGGTCATCATATGCCAAAAACCCTGAACATTTTCCTTTCCGGCGACATCGTCGGCGAACCCGGACGCCGGGCCATCCGTGAAATCCTGCCCGCGGCCAAAAAACGCTTCAAAATGGATTTTTGCATCGCCAATGGCGAAAACGCGGCGGGCGGTTCCGGCATCACCCCCAGGACCTTCGCCGAATTGCGCGAACACGGCGTGGACGTGGTCACCTCGGGGGATCACATCTGGGACAACAAGGAAATCCTGCCTTATCTTGGCGTGGATCCGGTTCTGCTGCGTCCGGCCAATTTTCCCGAACGCGCCGCAGGCAGGGGCAGCGTCGTGATTCAATGCCATGCCGGCCCAAAAATCGCCGTGCTCAATCTCATGGGCCGGACCTTCATGCGCGACGCGGATTGTCCCTTTCATGTGGCGGAACGGGAAATCCTCAAACTGCGCACCGAAACCCCCATCATCATCGTGGACATGCACGCGGAAACCACCTCGGAAAAAATCGCCCTCGGACGTTTTCTCGACGGGCAGATTTCCGCCCTCATCGGCACCCATACCCACGTGCAAACGGCGGATGAACAAATCTTCCCGCGCGGAACGGCATTTCTGTGCGACGCGGGCATGACCGGCCCCCATGAATCCATCCTGGGCCGTGAGATCGAACCCATCATCCAGCGGTTCCTCACCCAGATGCCCCAGCGATTCGAGGTCGCCAAACACGGCATCCGGATGTGCGGCGCCCTTGTCCGTGTGGAAACCAGCAGCGGCCGCGCCCTCTCCATCCAACGCGTCAATATCCCGTTGGAAAACGAAACCAAAGACATTCAGGCTGCTTAACCGCAAAAAACTGATATGCGTTCACGGTCCAGTCCTAAAATTTGAAGTCATTGCGAGCCCGCCTGGCGGGCGAAGCAATCTCGTGACAGAGATTGCTTCGTCGTCAACTGGGCGTGACTTCTCGCAATGACATCATCGTAAACAATTCCAAAATTGACACCATTCCGTGAAAATCATTCATTCCATCAAACAAACCCGCGAGTTCATCCGGCAATCCCGGAAAAAAGGAGCTTCCATCGTCTTTGTTCCCACGATGGGCGCGCTGCACGAGGGGCATCTGTCCCTTTTGGCACGCGCCCGCCAACTGGCCGGTCCCAGGGGCATTGTCGCCGCCAGCATCTTTGTGAATCCCACCCAATTCAACGATCCCAAGGATCTTGCCAAATACCCCCGCACCCTGTCGGCGGACGCTGTTCTCTGCCGTCGCGCGGGCGCGGACCTGATCTTTGCCCCATCGGCAAACGAAATGTACGCCTCCGATTTTTCCACCTGGGTAAACGAGGGATTCCTATCCCTTCCCCTGTGCGGCGCCAGCCGTCCAGGGCATTTCCGAGGCGTCTGCACCGTGGTATTGAAACTGTTCAACATTGTGCAACCGGACATCGCCATTTTCGGACAAAAGGATGCCCAACAAGCCATGGTCATCCAGCGCATGACACGGGACTTAAACTGCCCGGTCCGCATTGTCATCGCCCCCACCGTGAGAGAAAAGGACGGTTTGGCCATGAGTTCGCGCAACCGGCGCCTCTCTTCCAAACAACGAACCGAAGCCGTCTTTCTCAACCGCGCCCTCCAATCCGCCAACGATGCCTTTCGCGCAGGCATCCGTTCATCCGCCGAACTGATCCGAAATGCAAAAACCGTTCTGCGCCAGGCGTCCCACATGCGCCCTGATTATCTCGAACTCGTCAGTTCCACAACCCTGCGCCCTGTCAAAAAAGCCTCAAAAGGCGACCTGCTGGTCGCAGCCGTCTTTCTTGGTTCCGTGAGGCTGATCGACAACCGGCGGATTGATTGAGCCCCGCGCCAGGTGCGGGAAAGACAGCGGCTCCCTAATGGAAGGGATGCGAACATCCGCCGGATTTTCACGTGTTTCGCGAAGAATTCAGCTTCCATCCACCTCAATTCGGGTCGCGCCAGAGTCCGTGTTTTTTGATCAGTTCAACCAGACGATCCTCGGCATCGGCCTCGGGAACATTGACTTCGACGCATTCCTTTCCGACATAGAGATTGATCTTGCCGGGAGCACCTCCAACATAACCAAAGTCGGCGTCAGCCATTTCGCCGGGTCCATTGACGATGCATCCCATGATGGCAATTTTGACCCCCTTGAGATGAAACGTTCTTTTTTTGATTCGTTCCACGATCGGCTGGAGGTTGAAAAGGGTGCGTCCACAGGAAGGGCAGGTGATGTATTCGGTTCTGGTGACACGGTGCCCGGTTCCCTGCAGGATGTTGTAAGCCAGCTGCAATGCCTCGCGAGGGTGATTTCCATCTCCCACCTGGATGGAATCGCCCAATCCATCGCAAAGCAATCCGCCAAGCTGTCGTGACGAGGAAAGCAACCGGTCCAATTCCCCCGTGAAAGGCCCCTGCTCCCGCAAGTGAATGGGGAAACGGACATTTTTGGAATCCATGATCGCCGCAAGCAAACGGCAGGCGCCGCTCACCTGCAAATTGACGAGTTCGCCAATCCCCACCACAAACCGGCCGGGCGCCATCCGGGACGCCAGATCAAACAGGATGCCTGCCTTTTCAAATCGTTTTTCGGGAATATCAGCCTGAACCAGCAGGGAACGGGCAGCCGCCTCCTTGAACAACCGCTCCAGCGCAGCATCATCCCATTGTTCGCCCCAACAAAAAACCAATTTTCGGACTCCCGAAAAAAGCGCATCTTCCAGCATCTCCGGTTTTTCACCCAAATCAGCGGCAAAAGAAGCCTCAACATAACGGTTCGCCAAATCCTTCAGCCGCCGGCAAGCCTCATCATCCCCAACCCGGACCACCAGCATCTCGGCGGGCGTCTCGGCCCCCAGCAACGACGCCGCCTCGTAAGCAAGACGAAAATCATGAAGCTGGATGGGAATTTCCACCCGGATGGTTTGCGAACCGCCGGCGGCATAATCCCCCTGCCTGACCTCAACTGTCTGCCGGCGTACGCAGGCAAAAGGATCGCGTTTTTCAGAAATGCCGGAGGTCCAGGCCGGCGGTTCCGAAACCGTCTGTTTCAAACGTTCATTATAAGGCCGCACCAATTCCCAACAAACGGGAATCTCACGAACGGAATCCTCGGTCAGCGACACACGAACCGTGTCGCCAATGCCATCGTCCAGCAGGGCGCCCATGCCGATCGCCGACTTGATCCGGCCATCCTCCCCGTCGCCCGCCTCGGTCACCCCAAGATGGAACGGATAATCCATCCCCAATTCCGACATTCGCGCAGCCAGAAGCCGGTAAGCCTGGATGACCAGCTTCACGCTCGACGCCTTCATTGAAAACACCAGCCCGTGGAAATCATTCCTGCGGCAAATCTCCGCAAATTCAAGGGCCGATTCCACCATACCCCGGGGGGTGTCGCCAAAACGGTTCATGATCCGGTCGGAAAGCGATCCGTGGTTCACTCCCAAACGCAGGGCGCGGCCAAGTTCCCTGCAACGTTTGACCAGCGGAAGAAAGGCTTCTTCGATCCGCCCAAGCTCCTCCTGATACTCCGCGTCGGTGTAATCCCGGGAGGCGAATTTTTTCTTGTCGGCATAGTTGCCGGGATTGATGCGAACCTTTTCCACAAACTCAACCGCCACCAGGGCGGCCTTGGGCATGAAATGAATATCCGCCACCAACGGCACCCGGCATCCACGGTGGCACAACTCATCGCGAATGAAACGAAGATTTTCGGCGTCCTTGACGGTTGGAGCGGTGATCCGCACAATCTCGCAGCCCGCCTCCACCAAGTCCATGACTTCCCGAACCGTGGCTTCGGTGTTCTCGGTGTCCGAACTGGTCATGGACTGCACACGGATGGGATTGTCTCCGCCAATGCCCACATCCCCCACCTTGACCTCGCGGGTACGGCGGCGACGGTACACAAAAGGATTCTGCCCGGGAAAAAGAGGCGCCGTTTGCATGGGCGCTAACAAACCGCAAGCCGTGACCTGTTGCAATGAAATTTCCATGCGCATCAAAATTAAAACAAAAGACTTGGCAAGAAGGCGGCGGGTTTCATACCCTGATGATCAAGGCGCCGGGGCGCTGAGAGCGCAATTTTGCGGTTTTCAAACCTTCTTCATCCAAATATGCAAACTTCTTTCCTGCTGCAGCAAAAGGACATTCCTTCGGAGTGGTACAACATTCTGGCTGATTTTCACGAACCCCTGCCGCCCCCCCTCCACCCCGGCACCCAGCAGCCCATCACCCCGGACGACATGCACGTCATCTTTCCGGAAAACCTGGTGGAACAGGAAATGTCCAAGGAACGAACCATCGAGATTCCCCAACCCGTGCGGGAGATCTACGCCCTCTGGCGCCCCACCCCGCTGATGCGGGCGGTGCGTTTGGAACAGGCCCTCGACACCCCCGCCCACATCTATTACAAATACGAGGGCGTCAGTCCGGCCGGAAGCCACAAACCCAATTCCGCCATCGCGCAGGCGTTCTATAACAGGGAAGCCGGCGTCAAACGGCTGGCCACCGAAACCGGCGCCGGCCAGTGGGGATCCTCCCTGGCGCTGGCCTGCAAGCTCTTCGGCCTCGAATGCACGGTCTACATGGTGCGGGTCAGCTTCGAACACAAACCCTATCGCAAACTCCTCATGCAAACCTGGGGCGCCACGGTCCACTCCAGCCCCAGCGAACAAACCGAATTCGGACGCAAAATCCGCGCCAAGGATCCCAATTGCCCAGGCAGCCTCGGATTGGCCATCAGCGAGGCCATCGAGGACACCGTCAAAACCCCGCATACCAAATACTCCCTCGGCAGCGTGCTGAACTTCGTCTGCCTGCACCAGACCGTGATCGGGCAGGAATGCATCCGCCAGATGGAAATGGCCGGCGAATCGCCCGACATCATCATCGGTTGCGTGGGCGGCGGAAGCAATTTCGCCGGTCTGGCCTTTCCCTTCCTCCAGGAAAAAATCAAGGGCGGCAAAAACTACCGTTTCATCGCCGTGGAACCCACGGCCTGCGCCTCGCTGACCAGGGGCGAATTGAAGTACGACTTCGGCGACACCGCCCAGACCACCCCCCTGCTCATGATGCACACGCTGGGCAGCGGCTTCATCCCTCCCAAAATCCACGCCGGCGGCCTCCGCTACCACGGCATGGCCCCCACCGTCAGCCATGCTTATAAATTGGGACTCATCGAAGCCGTCGCCTGCCTCCAAACCCAGGTTTTCGAAAGAGCCATCCTCTTCGCCCGCTCCGAAGGCATCGTCCCGGCCCCCGAAGCCGCCCACGCCATCAATACCGTCGTGGATGAAGCCCTCAAAGCCCGCGAGGAAGGACGCAAGAAAACCATCCTCTTCAACCTCAGCGGCAATGGATTCCTCGACCTCACCGCCTACGACGCCTATCTTTCAGGCAAACTGCAGGATGTGGATGAGGATTGATCTCGATGAGGTTGGAAAGAATCCTTGCCCGGCGAAACGGTTGTTCCGGTGGAAAATACCGCTGTCGAACATGAAGTGGATCCCTCTCTTGCTTTCCGCTTGTGTTTCCGTTCTGCATGCGCAGGAGACACTTCTCCTCCCCGCCGAAGACTCGATTGGCAATGCCTTTGCGAATCGGAACGGCGCCTTCGCGCTAATCGACTGCTCCTCGGGCGCCACCAAACTTTTCCATGAAAAGGAGTCCGGCGAGCCGCTGCCGCCCTGCTCAACCTTCAAGATCTGGAACACTCTGATTGGTCTTGAGATCGGAATCATCTCTTCACCCGGGGAGGATTTCTACAAATGGGACGGCAAAAAGCGCTTCATCCCGGAGTGGAACATGAATCTGAATCTCAAGGAGGCGTTCCAAGTCTCGTGCGTCCCCGCCTTCCAAGGTCTGGCTCGCAAGATCGGTCCCGAAAAGATGAAGTCGTGGATCAATGAAATCGGCTATGGAGACCGGAACATCTCTGCGGGAATCGACCGCTTCTGGCTGCCTTCGCCCGATTGGCAACCAATCAGGATTTCGCCAAGAGAACAGGCCGGGCTGATCCAGAAACTTGTCACGGGCAAGCTCCCTTTCGCCCAAAAGCCGCAGGCGGTTCTCAAGGAAATCATGTTTATCCGCAAGACGGAGCGTGGAACGCTTTACGGAAAGACGGGGACCGGCGACAAAACCTCCGGAACGCCTGTCGGGTGGTTCGTCGGTTATGTCGAAAGCGGGGAAAGAACGTTTGCGTTCGCCGCAGCCGGGAGGTGGGACAAGGTGGCGGGCAAGGATCTCCGAGCGCTGACTGAAACCATCCTTGAGAAGAACGGTTTCCTTTAATTGCGAAGCGCGGGCATGGACGGGTGAGGTTGGGAATCAACAAGATAAAATCGAGAGAACAAATCCAGCCTTAACCCCCGGCCTCATTTGAGCTTTTCGCCGCAGGCCTGACAGAAACCGTACGACGGCTCGGGCACTTCCAACTTGCAATTCGGACAAATGGCCATGGTCCGTTTCTTGGTTCTCACCTGTCCCTCATATCCTTTGGTCATAACCGTCAAAGACGCAGAAGCATCTTCGGAAGATGAACTTGGCATGCCAAGATTATATGTCAATGTATAATTTTTATCACTATGTGAAATCGGTATTTTCACTTGGGGTCGTTCTGAGGTTTGGCTCATCTCCTCATCCACCCCCAAATCAAGCAAAAAGGTGTAGGACCCAAACCGAATCACATCAAAATGTTCCAATTCCTTAAACTTTACCATCTCCCCATTGATATACGATCCATTGGTGGAACCGTTATCGCGCAAGCAGTAATGATCACCCAATTTGACGATGGACGCGTGATTGCGCGATATCTCACCACTGTCAAGGCTGACATGGGCATCGTCCGTGCGTCCAATCAGAAGAATGGCTTTGCCCAGAGGTATCACCTCTTTGCGTCCCCCTTCTGTAATATTAATGAGCCGGGGTTGACGCTTCTTGTCGGCAAGAAAGTCACTGATATCAGACCCCGTGGATTCGTCGTTCATGAGAAAGAACTGTACAAGAAGATTTGCAAGGTTCAAGGGCGAAGGTTGTGATTTAAGGGATCCAAGATTCCAAAGTTTACACTTCAACAGCTCAAGGAGTTTATTAAATAAAATATTGACATCTAAACAGCCATTCAAAAAATTTTCTTCGATTGAAATTCTCATCCGGAATGGTAAAAGAGGTACTGCCAAAATTTAACGACAACAAATTGCCGAGAAAAAATCATCTTGCCATTCGCAACATCATTTTTCCTAACAGTCTAACAGACTACAGCCCTAAAAGTCTTTTTTCGCAGCAAAGTCTGCGAAAGATTTGGATTCTTTCCCTTTTCAATTATGCCAGCTCTTCATCACTTATTATCCATCGAAAGCCTGGATGCCGGACAAATCGAAGATTTTCTGCAACTCGGCATGCGATTGAAAGCGGCGCGGCAGCATTCACGCAATCCGTTGCCCTTGCGAGGACAGACATGGGCCTTGATTTTTGGCAAAAGCTCCACCCGCACCCGGGTTTCCTTTGAAGTCGGCATCCAGGAATTGGGGGGAACCTCGCTTTTCCTTGGAATGCACGACATCCAGTTGGGAAGAGGCGAAACCGTGGAAGACACCGCACAGGTTCTTTCCCGCTATATTCACGGCGTGGTCATCCGGACTTATGCCCAGGCGGATGTCGAAACCTTCGCCCGGGTGGGCTCCATTCCAGTCATCAATGCCCTCACCGATGAGGAACACCCCTGCCAGATCCTCGCCGATTTGATGACGTGGGCTGAGTGTCTGGCTGGTTCCAAACGTCCCATCAAAAAAATAACCCGTCTTTTTTCCGGCAAAACCGTTGTGTTTTTTGGAGACGCTGATTGCAATGTGGCACGGTCATGGCTGTTTGCCGCTGACAAGCTTGGCTTCAACCTCCGGCTGGCGGCGCCCAAGGATTACCGTCCCAACGGAGCTCTTCTTAATCGGGCGCGCGCGACTCGGGCCAGCTTTTTTGACGATCCCGTCAAGGCGGCGGCTGGCGCCCACCTGCTCTATACCGACACATGGGTGTCGATGGGCAAGGAAAAAGAGGAAAACAAACGCCTGCGCAAACTGGCGCCCTTTCAAATCAACAACCGGGTGGTCCAGGCGGCAAAGCCGGGCGCCTTGGTCATGCACTGCCTGCCCGCCTATCGGGGTCAGGAAATCACCGCGGATGTTTTCGAAAAACACGCCCAAACCATCTTTGATCAGGCGGAAAACCGGCTTCATCTCCAAAAAGCGGTCCTGAACCGGCTGGCCAAGTGAATTAAGCCGGACTCAAGGCCCGGCAACTCGACGCTCGATCCGCCTTCGCTCTGCGAGCTTGCGCCTTCGCCAAAGCTTCGGCGTCACAAGCTGGCGGGACAAGTGCTCGATGCAGAAAACCGGCAAGGCGGTGCGGGAGCCCCGCCCTCCATTCATTTCGCGACAAATGGAGGGCGGGGCTCCTGCACCGCCTTTTCCAGCAAACATTGAAATTCCTGAACCCCAAAACCCGGCGGCTTGACTCAAACCAAAGGCCAAAGGAAAAAACATGCCACCACTCCGCATCCAATTCATTGCAACCCTTCTGGTGGGATTAAGTTTTCTGGCGGCGCCATCCACGCTTTCCGCCAAAAACAACCCACCTGTGGTTGGGAGAATAGCTCTTCACTCCCCGTTGCAATCCATCATTCCGTTTTACGCAATGCCGAGGGAGTCCGTCCCCCATGCTTCTTGAAAAACCGGTAAAAGTAGGTTTCCGACCGGTAACCCAGATAGGCGGCAATCTCCGCCACGCTCAAGGGGGAATATCGCAGCAACATCTCGGCCCTTTTCAGCCGCAAATCGTTCAAATGCTGAACCGGCGATTTCCCGACCTGACGGCGGAAAATTTCGGAAAAACGGCTGGCGCCGAGTGACGCCTGCCGCGCCAGTTGCGGCAGGGTGATGGGTTCGCGATAATGGTTCTCCATGAAATTCAACGCCAGCCGGACGATCCGCCCTTCCCGGGTTTCCTCATGAATCCTATTTTTTCCCAGAACATCCCGCCCGATCCATGACAAAAACCCTATCAGCAACGACTGAACCCATGCCGCGCTGGCCGGCTGCAAAAAGCGGCACTCCTTTTCCAAAAGATCAAAAAGCCTCATGGTTCTTTCGATCCCGACAGCCGCCTTGAACGGACTGTGCGACCCGCCGCCAAAAACCAGCGCCAGATCCCCGAAGTCCTCGGCCAGCAACGGGTCGAACAACAACAACAGGGTCGAACAGGCGCCCCGGTCATTCAACCGCCACGAATGCCCAACCCCGGGAGGAATCACCCCCGCATGGCCGGGAGGCAAAACCATCCTTCCGCCGTCGCGAAATCCAAAACTGAAACTTCCCGACCGGATCAGCATGATCTGGTAACATTGATGCTCATGAAAAATGGCCTCATCCCCCTTGCGATACACATCGAACTGCAACAGCCGGAATGGCGGCAGCAATTGCCCCTTGTAAATCAAAGTCCGGACGCCCGGCGTCCGAGCTTGAAACAGATTTTTGTTTTTCACCGGAAAACGAGCCTAACACACAACAGCCCGGCTGAATAGACCGAAGGATAGGATCAAATTCAAACCGCCCCTTTGGCATTAAAAATATCCCATTCATCCTGTTCATCGATGTTCAATAAATTTGGCCAGCAATCTTAGGTTGCTTTCGCGGGAATCCATCGTTCTTGAGCCTTTATTTTGTGAAACTTTTATGGCATCATTTGGAAAGCATGACCGAAAGCCCTCATTTCGCCCTGAAACTGATGATATCCCGGAACTTCAAAGAATCCGGCCCCTATTCCTTTGAACAACTCAAGGAAGAGATCCATCGCGGCGCCATTCTGCTGGATTCCTGGGTCTGGCACGAAGGCATGGATGCCTGGCTGCCTCTGCAGGAGTACCTCCGTCAACACAACCCTGCCTTTCTCGACCTTCTACACAAGGAGAAAAAGAAAACCACCGCCCTCCCCCGCGAGGAAATCATGTCCCACGCGCAACACATCCCCTGACCTTCGGTCTTCAGCCAGACAACCTTCAGCCTTCCCTCATTCCCTTGCCGTGATTTTCTGCCCATGCCGGAACTTCCCGGCTTCAAATCCCTTCTCCCGCGCCACGGCATCCAGCAACAATTCCTGTGTGGCCGCCGCCGAAAGCGGGAAAAGTTCCTCGCCCCATGATGGAACGCCCAAAACGCAAAGCTTTCCGCCTGCCTCCTTGAAATCCGGCCGGTCCGTGATCACCGCCACCCGGCTTCCCTTCTCCGCCATTTCCACAGCCATTGCCGCCAGCAAATCACCGCCCCTGCCTTGGGGAACAAAAACCACCCCCCGGTGTTTTTCGTCCACCAATTCAAAGGGGCCATGCCGGAACGCCCCGCCTGTGAAAGCCGCCGCCGGCGTAAGGGTTCCCTCCATGAAAGTCAACGCCGCCTGACGCGCCGCCGCCATCGCAGGGCCGCGCGCGATGAAATGAATCGCCGCCGCATCCGAAAGCCCCTTCGCCGCCCGGCCGATTCCCTCGCGATCCACCCTTCCCATCCCGTCAGCCGCCCACCCCAACACCTCCAGCGCGTGATCAATCCCCTCTCCTTTGACCAAGGCTTTCCACATCAAAAACAAAAGCGCCAGCGTGTTCACATACGTCTTGGTGGAGATGGCCGCCTCCCTGCCGGCCTGCATCAACAACTGGACATCCGCCAACCGCCCCAATGCGCTCCCGGCATCGTTGGTCAGCCCGATGATCGGCGCCTTGCCCTTCATGCGCTCCGCCACCTTCCGCGTCTCCACGCTTTCGCCCGACTGGCTGATTAACGCCAGCACGCCCTCCACCCGCCTCGGATAATGCAGGAATTCCCCCGCGTCAATCGTCGTGGCATCGATCCCCTCCGCCACCAGCGCCGGCAGGACGATCTCCGCCGCAAACTCCGATGTCCCCATCCCGCAAAACACCACCCGCCGATGCTTCGCCGCCAACCCGCCCCACCTTTGCAACGCCACCCGCCCCTCGCCCTCATAAAAAGCCAGCATGTTCCTCAACGCCGCCGGTTGCTCGTCGATCTCCCTCAAAAAAACGCTCTTTTCATTTTCATTCATATTGTCTTCCTGCAGAATAAAACTCATCATCGGTTGAATCGATATTTTTTTGACCCTCCATTTTCTCCTTCGTCATTCCCGCGAAAGCGGAAATCCAGCCAACTTTGAGCCTATATGCAAAAGTCCCGCCGGACACATCTGTGACAACCCAATGCATTTTACCTTGGATGTCGTTTGACCACATCCTGAACAAATCTATTGAATATCGATGAACAGGATCAATAGGATTTCTTTAATTCTGAATGAGTGATTCGGATTTAAAAAAACCAAGCGACAACCGCCGGTTATGTCTTGCCGCCATCCCCCTGAAATGCAAATTTCAGGGTTGAATGTCCTCTTCCTCCCCACCTTCCCCACCCCCTCTGCGCATGGGACGCAGGCGTTTTCTGGGCATGCTGACCCTGGCCATGCCGGGGTTTTTGGCCGCCGATGGACTTTGTCTGGAACCGGAATGGGTGCGGGTGCGTCAACTTCGGCTTTCCAACAATCCGACCCACCGGCTGGTTCATTTCACAGATTTCCATTTCAAGGGCGACGCCGGCTATGCCGCAAAGGCAATCCAACTTATCAACAAGCAAAAACCTCACTTCGTCTGCTTCACCGGGGATCTCATCGAGGAAACGGTTCATCTGGAAAAGGCGCTGGATTTCATCCGCCAGATTCGTTTCCCCGTCTATGGCGTGCCCGGCAACCACGAGGACTGGTGCCGCGCGCCTGTCGAACCTTTTATCGAGGCATTTGCCCAAACCGGCGGTCAATGGCTGCGAAACACGGCTACAACAATTCCGGACAAACAAATCGAAATTCTCGGCTGGGCGGATTTTCGCCCCGGCCCCATCCCGCAGGCCCAAGCCGCCAAACGAATCCTCCTGACGCACTACCCGGAACTGGCGGACAACACCCATGGATGCCGTTTCGATTTGATTCTGGCCGGACACTCCCATGGCGGCCAGATCCGTCTGCCAGGTTACGGCCCCCTGTTCCACGGTTACGGCGTTGGCCCTTACGACATGGGCCGATACGACAGCCCCGGCGGCCCCCTTTACGTCAACCCGGGCATCGGCACCTTCTTCCTGCCCGTGCGTTTCAATTGCCGCCCCGAAATCACCGTCATCGAAATCTGAGACAAATCCGAATATCGAAATTTCAAATCCCAAAGGTTAAAACCGGCTTCGCCCATCTCTCTTACCTAAAAAAGCAAATGTCAAGAGGCTGAGTCTCCCACACATTTTTTTCGCCGCCTCGAAATGGGCATCCCTTTTTCCCCATGGCTGTCCCGCCTTCGTCGAATACTACGGCGGGGCAGGCCGGGAGGTTCACTACGTTTCACGTGGCCAGCCCTCCTTTTCATATCAAAATAAAGGGAGGGCGGGCCGTCGCCGCGCCGTAGTGGCTTTGGCCACGCAGGCGGGGCTCCCGCACCGCTTGTTGCCGCGAAGATAAATTACAGTGTCAGACCATGACCACATCTTGGAAATAAAATCCATGGAGCAGGTCTCCATACACGCCAAAATACGGCTTTTCCCAAAATTTGAACATGAAGGATGTCGAAAAGTAATTGAAAAACGCCGAAATCTGCGAAACTTGGGTTAATGATTTGTGAATTTTGTGCCTTTTTGCGGCTAATATCCATGAAGGTTTCCACTGTTTTTGTGGACATCGCAATGTCTTCCCATAAAACCAGTTCGATCTATTGACCGCACTTCAATTTTAACCGCCTAACAGCCTTCAGTCTAAAAGCCTGATCAAAGCGAGCGTATCACCAACCCGCGACGGATAAACGTGGGCACATCCAGATCCTGTCCATTGACGACCGTGTGCTCGCCCTTGGCAAAAATGCCACTGGCGCTGGAATCCAGATCGAACAGGCCCTGTTTCGCCGGAGAAGTCTCGGCGCCTTTGACCTTGGCTTCGGCCTTCTCGCGGCCTCCCACCCTGCCGCCGGAACGCGTTGCAACCGGTTTTTCGTCGGTTGCCTTGCGCGGCGCCGGCGCGCTTTTCTCCGGCTGCGCGGGAGCATCCGCCGGGGCGGCGGATTCCGGGGATTTGTCCAACAAGGGCGTCCCCGTCGAGGCAATCACCATCAACGACAACCGGTCCACAAAATCCCCGCTGACCACAATCCCCTGTTTGCAAGCCACCTTCGGCCCCATGCGCTGGCGAATCTCCTCGAGAAGCTTTTGGAGCTGCTTCATGGTGAAATCCGGCCCATGAGTCACCGCCACCAGCATGCTGGTGGCGCGCCCCAGCAAATCGTCGCCGCTCAACAGGGGACCCTTGAGCGTCCTGTCCACCACCTGCTGGATTCTGTCCGGACCGTCCGCCTCGCCAAAACCAATCAGGGTTTCGCCGCTCTGGCGCCGCAAGACAGACCGCAAATCGGCAAAATCAATATTGATCAGGCCTCCCTGGGAAAGCATTCCCCAAATGCGCCTCACACTCTGCCCAAGATATTCGTCCGCCGGCTTGAATGCGTCCAAAACGCTTGTTTCCTCGCTGGCAAGGACAAGCAGCTTGTCGTTTGGAATGCAAACCACCGCATCCGCCGACTGCTTCATCTCAGCCAAACCATCGTTTGCCACCCGCCCGCGATATTCCCCCTCATGACTGAAAGGCAGGGTGACAAAAGCCAGCACCAGCGCCCCCTCCTCGCGGGCCACCTTCGCCACCACCGGTCCGGCGCCCGTCCCGGTGCCCCCTCCCAAACCCGCCGCCAGGAAAACAACATCGCACCCCTCCAGGGCATCCCTTAATTCCTGCTCATCCTCCAGGGCCGCGCGCCGCCCCAAGTCAGGATCGCCTCCGGCGCCCAACCCGCGGGTCAACTGCTTGCCGATCTGCAGTTTCTCAGCAATCATGGACGCTCCCAAGGACTGGGTGTCAGTGTTCACCGCCATGAAACTGACGCCTCCCGGCGGGTTGGCAGCCAGATGATCCACCGCATTCAAACCAGCCCCGCCCACCCCCACCACGCGAATTCGCATCTTTCGCTCGCCAGGCCCATGAACCCCGCCGCCGATCGTCCGTTCCATTACGTTGGGAATAGCCGTTTTTGAGTTCATGGTTCCATCTTGTCCGGTTTGGAAATTTTGAGGCAACAAGCGGTGCGGGAGCCCCGCCCTCCATCGTCTTTATTCATTCAAACTATTTTTTTGAATTGATCCCAGAATCCGTTGGATTCCCTTTTCTCTCCCGCACCACGAAGCGCGGCATATTTCAACAGGCCGAGAACCGTTGCCATTTCCGGCTGGGCCGCCCGTTCCATGATTCCGTCAAACCCTTGGGGAATCCCCACCACCGCCGGCATGCCGAAAACCGACTGGGTCAATTCCACGATGCCTGGCAAACGAGACACACCACCGGTCAATACAACTCCGGAAGCAACCATGTTCAACGAGCCCTGGGCATGCAGCCGTTCCCGGACAATCCGCAGGGTCTCATCCATCCGGTGGTAAAGGATGGCATGGATGTACTCCAAGGGAATCACCCTTTCGCGATCCGGCAACAATTCACTGGTCTTTACCGACACTGTTTTGCCTTTGATCTCGGGATTCCCCGAAGGCTCCGGCCACACGCAACCATGCTCATGAATCAACGCCTCGCCAAGCCGCCGGCTTTGAATCTTCAATCCCAATAAAATGTCATTCAGCAAATGATCTCCGGCCACAGGCAACACCCCCATCTGCCGGATCATCCCCTTGCTGTAAGCCACATACTCGGTTGTCCCGGCCCCGATGTCCAGAAGGATGACCCCCATTTCCTTCTCATGTCGTCCCAACACCGCCAGGGAACTGGCCAGACCGCTGAAAACATGACTGCCCACATCCACCAGCGAACCGTCCTGCGAATGCAAACATTGCAGGGTGTTTTGCAGCCGGGTCCCCACCCCGTGCACCATGTGCGTGTCGGCCTCCAATCTCCTCCCCACCAACCCCACAGGATTGGCCACGCCATCCTTGCCATCCACATAATATTGCTGGCGGATCACATGAAACACCACACGCCCTTCCGAAATCGACACCCCTCCCCTGGCAGCTTCCACGGCGTCTTCCACATCATCAGGAGATATCTGGCCGGTCGCGCTGCGAATGGGGACCGTCCCCCGGTGGTTTGCGGATTCAATATGCCCCCCCGTCAAGGCCACTTCCACCTTCCCAATCTCCATGTTGAGCAATTCCTCGGTCTCGCGGATGGCCTGGAAAACACAACTGCTCGCCTGATTATGATCCATCACCTCCCCCCGCCTCAGTCCCCGGGACTCCACATGATGCGCCCCAAGCAGGGTCAGGCATCCATCCGGACGCCGTTCTCCCACTGCCAGCTTGACCAGACTGGTGCCAATATCCAGTCCGACTATCAACGCCGGGCGTTTGGAAAAAAATCGTGAAAACATTTTCCTTGTACCAATACTTTCAATTTTAAAATCATATATTTGGGAACCTCAACATCAGGCATGTTTGCCGCCGTGAAAATTCCCAACAGTCTTCAGCCTGACCCCTGCCCCCCTAAGGCGTCGCTGCAAAAGTCACCGGCACATCAGCCCCGCCCACCGTCAGATCAACCGTGGTAAGGCGCGTTGAATTTTGCTGCGCTTCCCTCAGCAAAAGGTTCAACCGCGACAACTGTTTGCGCAAGGGCCCCATGCCCACCTTGACCAGCAACCCGTCCGCGGCGCGAACCAGCAACATCCCCGGCTTGGCCACATTGATCTCCTCAACATCCAACTCTGTCTTCAAGCCCGCCTTGTCAATCTGCTGCAAAAAAGCCAGTCCCTGAATAATCTCCTGGCTGGAAACCACCCGTCCGATCCGCAGATCCGCCACTTTGGCTCCGGTGATTTGCGGCAGGGCTTGGATTCGCTTCTGATATTCCGCCGAATCCTTCTCGAATGCGCCAAGGTTCATCACCATTCCCCGGCGATCAATCTGGTATGGAATGCCCCCGGTCCCCATGCTCAGATTGGCCACGGGAACGCGTTCCGCAATGCGAATGACCAGCCGGGAGGGAAGCTCCTTGCTGAATTCCACCCGTTCCACCATCGGCAAAATCTCCAGTTTCTGCCGCAGTTGCATGGAATCCAATCCCAGCAGATTCTGTCCTTTCTGCAATTCGAGAAACGACACCACAAACGCCGGTTTCAACACTCCGCCGGGATTTTCCACCTGGATATCAGCCAGCTGGTAGGCGGCGTTTTCCAGAAACATGCGGCGGGCGCTGAGTTTCATGCCCAGCCAGACCACCCACAGGGTCCCGGCTGTCACAAAAAAAACAAACAACGCCACCGAAAGAAAACGCATCTGGCGTTTCTGGCGCAAACGCGTTCTCAACTTGCCGTCAAGACCCTGAAGGTCATGACGCCTCAATTGGTTCTTTTGGGAAGTTCTAAACCATTTCATAAATCCTCATGCTCTGCCTTCCCCTTTTTACGACTAAAAGCCCTTTCTGTCAAAACCAGGCATAGCTGCGTGAAAGAAATTCCCATCACCGCCGCGGACTTGGGCAGGAGGCTGGTCTCGGTCATTCCCGGCAGGCTGTTCACCTCCAGCACATGGCATTCCCGCCGGTCGTTGACCCGGAAATCCACCCGCGACACATCCCGGCAACCCAGGGAATGATGCGCCCGCAGGGCCAGATCCCGCAACTGCGCGGTCAGATTCTCGTCGATCGGCGCGGGCATGAGGTATTCGGTGGCATTCTTGGTGTACTTGTTGGTGTAATCGTACCACCCCGATTTGGGACGGATCTCCACCACGGCCAGCGCCTCATCCCCCATGATTCCCACGGTGTATTCCCCCCCCTCAATGAACTCCTCCACCAAAATGACCTCATCCTGCTGAAAAGCCTTCTCCAAAGCCGGTTGAAAATGTTCCTCGTTCCGCACAATGCTGATCCCCACGCTCGACCCCTGCCGCGCCGGCTTGATCACGCAGGGCAACCCCACTCCGGAATTGGCCGGCAGCCGTTTTTCACATTCACCGCGTTTCAACGCCACATCCCGGGGCGTCAGCAACCCCGCGCGCCGGAAAACCCCCTTGGCCTCCACCTTGTTGAACGCAACCCGGCTCGAAGCCGAATCCGACCCCGAAAAGGGAATTCCCTTCTTTTCCAGCAACTCCTGCATCCAGCCATCCTCGCCGCCCGTGCCATGCAGGGCCAGCACCGCCACATCAATGTCATCGGGCGGAACAAACCGGTCGTCCTTCACATCCACCGCCTCCACACGGCAACCCGCCTCCTTCAACGCATTGTACATGGCCTGCCCGCTGCAGAGGGAAACCTCCCTCTCCGCGGAAAAACCGCCCATCAAAACAGCTATCCGGACACCCTTCAACCGTTTGACCAACTCATCTTCTTTCGTCGCCGACAATTTCAACCTCCAGTTCAAGTTCGATTCCCTTCTCGCGACGCACCCGGTCGCGAACGATGGAAATCAGATTCAAAACATCGCTGGCGGACGCTCCGCCATCGTTGACAATAAAATTCGCGTGGTTTTCCGACACCCGGGCCCTGCCAAAACGCAGGTTCTTCATGCCCAGTTCGTCAATCAACCGGCCCGCTGAAATTTCGCGGGGATTCTTGAAGATGCAACCCGCGTTGGGCAGGACCGGCTGGGCCGCCTTGCGGCGGGCGTCGAAATCGCGGATCTTCCGCTCGATTTCATCCCTCGACGATGGCCGCCCCTTGAGAACAGCCGACACCACCACATGGCCGCGCAACCCGGCGCACCGGCGATATCCCACACCCAGTTCCGCCGGAGTTCTTTCAAATTCGTTCCCCTCCATGTCCATCATCCGGACTTTCTCCGCCAGATCGCAAACCGCCCCGCTCATGGCGCCCGCGTTGCTCCACAAGGCGCCGCCCAAGGTGCCGGGAATCCCATCCAAAAACTCAAATCCCCCCAACCCCGCCTGGGCGGCCGCTCCAACCACCTGTTTCAACCGGCATCCCGCGCCCGCCGCCACGGTCGAACCTTCCACCCTCAATTGCGTGAACACTGGCGCGCCCAAATGCAGCGTCACCCCGGAAATGCCGGCGTCCCTCACCAATAAATTCGACCCGCGCCCCACACATGTCACCGCATGAAGCCGGGCCTCCGGATGCTCGGGCCCCACGGCCAGCCTCCGCTCATGCGCATGCCGGAGCAGCCGCTTCAAATCCTCCTCGTCAACAGGTTCCGCCCACAACTTGGCATGTCCTCCCACGCGCATCGTGGTGCGCTGGGACATCGGTTCGTAACGGCGCAGGACACTGGCCGGCTTCAACAACTTGCGAACCGCCTCATAGGCGTGAAGCTCCGCCGCCAGCGTGCGGCTGATCTGCACGATGTTTCCCGCGCCCATGATCAGCAACAAATCGCCCTTCCTCAAATTCGCTCCCGCCTGCTCCATCAACCGCCATAAATCCGGCTCGTAAAACACCCGGTCCGCCCCCATCCGGGAAGCCACGGCATCCGCCACCAATCTCCCGGTCACCCCTTCGATGGGGGTCTCGCTGGAGGCATAGATATCCGTCAAAAACACCCGGTCCGCCCCCTCGAAAGCCTCTCCAAATTCCCGGTGCAACGCCTGCACCCGCGTGTAACGATGCGGCTGGAAAACCGCCAGCACCCGCCCCCGCTTCTTCTGGCGGCTGGCCCAGATCGTGGCCTTCACCTCGGTCGGATGATGGGCGTAGTCGTCCACCACCAAAAACTCGTCGCTCTCAAAAATAACATCAAACCGTCTCCGGGCGCCATGAAAAGCGGACAATGCCGAAACCGCCTCTTCAAACCCCACCCCCATCCCTTCCACCGTCGCCAGCGCCGCCAGGGCATTCGACACGTTTTGCTCCCCGGGAATGATCAAAACCGCCTCCCCAAGACGCTCTCCGCCGCGGAAAACAGCGAAGACCGTGCGATCCTTCTCCTGGCGGATATCCCCGGCATGCCACAACAAATGACCGTGTTTCCCGTCCGTTGCGGCCGTTGACTTGATCGAAAACGCCACCCCGTTGGACGCCTGCCCCGCCACCCTCGCCGCGCCGGGATCATCCGCGCTGTAAATCACCCTCCCCTTGGTCTTTTTCAACAATGCGTCAAAAGCAGCCTCAATCGCTTCCAGGTTCCGGTAAAAATCCAGATGCTCCGGCTCGATGTTCAACATTACCAGATCCTGCGGCTCAAACTCGCTCATCGTGCCATCGCTCTCATCCGCCTCCAGCACAAAATATTCGCCGTTGCCGGCCGATGCGTTGGCGCCCAGGTCGGGCACCTGCGCCCCCACATAAAAGGACGGCGCCTTGCCCGCCATCCGCAAAATATGGGAAATCATCGACGACGTGGTCGTCTTCCCATGCGTGCCGGAAATCACCACGGCCTTCTGCGGAGGAATCAACGCCGCCAGCGCGCGCGCGCGCCGCACCACCGGAATGTCCCGGCTTTCCGCCTCCAACAACTCCGGATTGTCGCTGGGAATCGCGGAGGAATATGCCACAAAATCCGGATTTCCCACATGCTCCGGCGCATGCCCCCTGAACCGCTGGATCCCCAATTGCCGGAGCGCGTCCGCATCCGAGGGTTCGCCCAAATCCGACCCCGTCACCTGATGCCCGCGCAAGGCCATCAACCGCGCCAGACCGCTCATGCCGCTGCCCCCCACCCCCACCAGATGCACCCGCCGGACGCCGCCGGCAAGCAACTTGCGCAAATCATCCTGGGCCAGTTCGATCATGGAAGGGAGAAGGTTGGGGGGAAAGGGGTAAGATTAAAGGTTTCAGTGACAAGCTTCAAGGTTCATGGTTCATGGTTCAAGGTTTAAAATTCGCGAGGCTCAAAGTCTCAACTAAAACCTTGCCCCTTGCGTTTGAAACCCGCCCTGTCACCCCGCCAGTTCCTCCATCATGTCCGCCAGCTTTCGATGCGCATCCGCGTGCCTCAGCCGTTTGGCCGCATCGCCCATCTTTTTCCGCCGTTCCTTGTCCCCCAAAATGGCGGCAATTTCGCCCCCCAGCCAGGCCGGATCGGCCGTCCGCTCCTCGCACAACAACGCCGCCCCGGCGTCCGCAAACAACCGGGCATTGGCCAGTTGATGATTGTCCGCGGCGTGGGGATAGGGAGTCAAAATGGACGGCAACCCCAACTGCGCGATCTCCGCCAGCGATGAGGCGCCCGAACGGGCCACCACCAAATCCGCCGCGGCATAAAGAAGCGGCATCTCGGAACTGAACGCCATCACCTTGGCGTCCGCTTTCAATTCCGCATATCCCTTGCGAATCGTCTCTTCCTCTCCCGCTCCCGTCAAATGCAGCCACTGCGGCATGGCCAGTTGCATCTTCTCCGCCGCCGCCAGCACCAACCGGTTCAACCCCCGCGCTCCCTGGCTGCCTCCCACCACCAAAACCACGGGCCGCCCGGCCTCCAATCCCAATTCCTTGCAGGCCGCCAGCCGGTCGCCAGGCTGCCTTAAAGCCGCGCGAACAGGCGTGCCGGTCCAGATCGTCCGCTGCGCCGGAAAACATCGTCCCGCCAGCTCCAACCCCACCGCCACCTTGGTCGCAAAACGCGCCGCCAGCCGGTTGGCCTTGCCGGGAATGGCGTTGGACTCATGAATGCAGGACGGAATCCCGCTCCATCGCGCTTGAAACAAGGGCGCCGCAGAACTGAACCCTCCCATTCCCAAAACCGCATTGGGATGAAAACTTTTGAAAATCCTCCGGGCCTTGCCCATCGCCCGAACCAGGCCCGCCGCAAAATGAAAAGCGCGATCCGGACGCACCCCCCTCCACGCAACCGCCGGGAGGGTTTCCACGAGAAAACCGCGAACCTTCTCCACCGCGCGCGTGTCCACCTCCTTTTCCGACACCACCAGCAAGACCTGATGTTGACGTTCGAGGAGTTCCTCCCCCACCGCCATGCCGGGAAACAAGTGCCCCCCGGTTCCGCCACATACAATTAAAATGTTCATGCTTGATCACAAAGTTCAAAGTTTAAGGTTCAAAGGTTTATGGGATGCAAGAAATAAAAAATCATGACATAAAACCTGCCCCTGTCCCCTTAAACCTCACACCTTATCTGGCCGCCATCTGAATGCTCACGCTGCCGCCCAAATCGCCCAGCAACAAGTGGGGACAAATCCCCGCCAGCAACAGCGCCGCAACGAGCAAAACCAAAGCCATCTTCGGCTCCAACGACAGATCCGTCAAGGCGTTCCATTTGCCCGGCAAAGGTCCAAAGGCAATCTGCCTCACCGCGCGCAAATAATAAACAGCTGAAATGACCGTGGTCCAGACCGCCAGGACGGTGACCACACGGCTGAACTCAAATCCGCCGATGAAAATCATGAGCTCCGCCGGAAAACCGGCAAACCCGGGCAAACCAAACCCCGCCAGCGCGGCAATCGTCAAAAGCGTGGAAGCGGCCGGCAATTGCCGGGCAAACCCTCCCAAATCCCCCATCACCGCCGTCCCCGTCCGCTGCCGCAAAAATCCCGCCACGCCGAATCCCAGCGCCGCGCCCACGCCATGGGCAAAAAGGAAGAGAATGAATCCCTGCGTGGCAATCGCCCCTCCCGCCGCCAGCGCCAGCAACGCATACCCCATGTGCGAAACACTGGCATAGGCCAGCATGTAACGCAGATCCTTTTGCTGCATCGCCACATAACCGGCATAAACCAGATTCATCCCCGCCAGGATCACCAGGATCTCCCTCCACTGCTGAAAACCATCGGGCAACAGGGGTATCGCCACCCTGAACAAACCGTAAAGCCCGAATTTCTTGATCACTCCCGAATGCAGCATGGCGGCCATGGGCGGCGCTTCCCCATAACCCGCCGGCGCCCAGGTATGAAAGGGCACGACTGCCACCAAACCGCCAAACCCCAGCAGCAGGATCCCAAACAAAACGGTCTGCGTTTGGACAGACAACCCCTCTCCCCCCCCCAAGCGCTGCCTCAATTCGATCAAATCAAATGTTCCCTGCCCGCCTCCGGCCCCATGCAAACCCAAAAAACCCAAAAGCAACACCAGACTGGCCAGCCCCAGATAAAGCGTGATTTTCATCGCCGCCGCCCGCCGCCTTTCCGCCCCCCAAATCGCAATCAGGATGAACGTCGGGATCAACGCCAGTTCGTGAAACACATACATGAAAAAGAGATCAAGGGACATAAACGCGCCGCTCATCCCCCCGGCCATCAACAATCCCATCCCATAGAAATACCGCGCGTTTTCCTTCACCGCGCTCACCGACACGGCAGCCAGCCCAACCAGCGACGTCAAAACCAGCAGAATCGCGCTCAGCCGGTCCACCCCCAAATGATACGAAATCCCCAACCCCGGGCACCAGGCGACATGCTGCTCCATCCCCATCGCCAGCCCATAGGCCGGCGCCCCCGCCAAAATGCAGATCGAAAACACCAGCTGCGTCATCATCACCAAAAGGGCCAGCTGGCGCGGCATCCGCCACCCCGTCCAAGGCAGCGCAAACAACACCATCGCCGCCCCGATCGGCAGCCAGATCATAAAGGAAAGATTCATGCCTCCAAAAAGAATAGCCGCCGCCGCCGGCAGCGCAAGCAATGTTTCTTGTCAGCCCCCGTCATGCGGGCGCATCACTCTACCTGAGTTTGTCTTCCCATGGCTTGAGCCATAATCCCGACAATTTGCCGTTTCCATCCAATACCACGCGAATCTCCGGAGTGGCCGGACTCTTTGCAAAGGACGCCTTGAATCGATGAATGACCGAAAGCGTTCCGTCATTCGGCGCCCAGCTCTCCACATATTGCATGGACTTGAATTCCCCAAACAATCCCGTGATCTCCTGATAGGAACTCTTTTGGAGTTCCGCCGTAAACGTCTTTCTCATGCTCAAGGTGGCCTCCTCGCCCAACGCCTCAAATTTTCCGGCCCGCCATCCCTCCAGCAACTTTGTCGCAACCTGTTCGGCCACAGCTTTTTGATTGGCGTCAACCTCCGCCGCCGCCAGCTTGCGAAACGCCGGTTTCAATTTTGAACACCCAGCCAAAATGACCCCGCACAGCAGAAAAACCAGAACAACCTGTCTTTTCATCATGATACCTTCTGTTAAATTAAGTCGCGCCGGAGCGCGGCAGCTGCTCGATCCGCCTTCGCCCAAGCGCTTCGGCGAGACAAGCGCACGACGCAGAAAACCGGCAAGGCGGTGCGGGAGCCCCGCCCTCCATTCATTTCGCGACAAATGGAGGGCGGGCCGTCGCCTCGCCGCCATGGCTTTGGCCACGCAGGCGGGGCTCCCGCACCGCCTTTTTCGCCAAACATTGAAATTCCTAAACATTAAATTAAGCCTCATTCCGGACTGCCCCCGTTTATGATGAAGAGCCTGATGAAGAGCCTCGCGTTGGTGCCCGAGGCGGGAGTCGAACCCGCACGGCCGTTTCCAGCCAAGGGATTTTAAGTCCCTAGTGTCTGCCATTCCACCACTCGGGCAGCCGCTTCCGGAAGACATCCAAGCGCATGCCAACAGCGGAATCAATCCCGGAGAAACCGCCCCCGGGCGCAATTCACTTGAACAACCCGCCCGCGCCCTTGAGAAGGTCGGTCGCCCCTTTGACCGCGTCATCCGCGCCCTTGATCACATCCTTCCCCAGTTTGGCGGCGTTCTCGGCAATGGCGGGAATCGCCTTTTCCAACACGGCAGCAACAATCTTCTGCGCCAGTTCGCCGCCGGAAAGCCCCTGTCCATCCCTGCCAAGATCTTTAAGATGAATGGGAGGCAGTGGAATCGTCGTCCCCTTCCCTCCAAGCAATCCCATGGTCAGGTTGATCCTGCCATTCTGAATCACCAACTCATCCACCTGAAAACGCCGGGCGCTGGGTTCGCTGCCCAGCGAGGCATTGATGTTGTCGCGCAACTTGTTAAGGTTGCCCCCCATGTCCTCGGCGGTGATTTCAGGAGAGTCGATTTTCAGGCTGCGCACCACAACCTTGCTGGAAAAAACCGTGGACGGCTGCACCGACACCGACAAGACACCCACCCTGATGGATGCCGGCGCCTTGTACCCCTCCGGATTGCCGATCGACAATCCCTTCAAAGTTCCATGCCCGGAAAACGGCGAAAGGCTTGCGCTGTCAAGAATCACAGCCACCTTGGTCACCTTGGGACCAACCGCCTGCACCCCGGCTTTGACAATCGAACCAATGTAAAAAGAGGCAATCACCAATACCACAACGAGAAGGGCCAACAGAACGCCAAGAATCACGAGAATTTTTTTCATGGGAAAAACAGGGTTGAATTGAATGAATGTGAATCAGACCGCCCCTTCATAACCGTCATCGTCCCGAAAAGCAACACCGAATGTCGTATCCGCTAGACGCGCGGCCTTTCTTTAATTTATAAACATAAAAAATTCACATCGACAAAAAAACATCCCATTGAAAGTTTGCCGCCGCCCTTACGGAATGCTTGAAAACCAAAATATGATGTTAAAAAATCAAAATTTTGAACCGCCATGGCGCAGATCATTTTGAATTTTTAATTTTTACTTTTGAATTGCGAGGTTTTACAGGAAGGACCAGTCAACAGGCGGGCGCCAATTTTCGTGAAAACCGCCGTCGGGAGAACATTGCGGCCAGCAGACAAACCGCCAGCGCCGCGCCCACAGTCCCCGCTTCGGGAACCACCGGAGTGAAATTGATGTCATGAAAGGAAATGGACTGGGACGCTGGATTGCCAAGCTTGGACCCGGAAGTGTAGGTAAAAGTGAAACTGGTGATGTACGCACTGCCAAAACTGATGGTTGCATTTGCGTCACCGGAAGTGCTTGCCGTCGCCGCCGTTCCCCTGATGGTCTGCCCTGTTCCGCTTCCGGACACACTATTGTTGGCCGAGTCGGTGATGGTCGCCGCCACGGTGTTTCCAGACGCATCCGTGGCGGTGATGTTTTTCACCAAATCCACAAATCTGGTTCCCAAATCAACGTCAAAAAGCGAAAAATTTACACCGGTAACCCCCTGCGCATAATTGAAGTTGACCGTCACAGTGATTGACTGGTTCCGTTTGGAAAAATCCGTGTAAAGCTCCAGGGACTTCTGGGCCGGCGAAAGACCCCCTGTCTGACTCGAATTGATTTGCGGATAACTTGCCAGAAAACGCGAAGTGCTGCCGGTAATGGCCACCGAAACATCATTCCCTGCGTTGCTGGAATCCACATCAAACGAACGGCTCAATGACCCCGCAGTCCATGTCACCGAATCCCAATCCAACATGGCCCCCTTTGCTCCGGTCATCCCCGGCAGGAGAAAAATTATAAACAAAAAACCGCTGTAACTGATTCGTTTCACGGAAGTTCGATCGTATCCCGGAATCTCGATGAATTTTTTGTATTTGTCAAACAGCTAATTTTACCGTCAAAATAGCAGGGCCGAAACCCCGCTTTTCCTCTTTTTCCGCATCTTGCTTGAGTTTGGCACACTCCACGCGTACAAAAGTCAAAGTCGCATGAAAAATGTTGTTTACTTCGACATCGAAACTCAGAAAAGCTTCGATGAGATTGGAGGACGTTCCGTACAAAGCTTCCAAAAACTCCTCATGTCCGTTGGTGTCACCTATTCCACCAAGGACCGGCAGTATCGGATTTTTCACGAGGGAACCGTTCAGGAAATGATCGAACAACTCCGGCGCGCCGATCTGGTGGTGGGACATAACATCATTGGCTTTGATTATCCGGTTCTCACCGCGTACACGCCGCTGGATTTCGCGCTGGTTCCCACCCTTGACACCATGGCCGATCTCGAAAAAATCCTCCATTTCCGCCTGAGTTTGGATTCCATCGCCAAGGCCACCATCGGCAACACCAAGACCGCCGGTGGCCTGGATGCCATCCGCTGGTGGAAAAAAGGCGACCCGGAAAGCCTCCTCAAGATCGCGGAATACTGCTGCTACGATGTCAAACTCACCCGCCTGGTTCATGAATACGGACAAAACCACGGCGAACTCTTCTATGCCGATAAATTCGGACAGAAGCGCAGCGTCAAGGTGAAATGGTGATGTCAAGGGCGTTCAAGCCGAAGACGGAAGGGAAAACATGGCCGCAAAAACAAAACTGTCTCGGACGGATCCGCATCTGGCCCTTTTGGGAAGACTGACGCGCATTTTCCACTCATCGCTGGATCCGAGGGTCATTCTCCAGACCGTGCTGGTCGATGTGGCGGAGATGGTCAAGGCCACCAGCGGTTCCATCATGTTGATCAATCCGGAAAAGCAGGTTTTGGAAATCGAAGCCTCAACCGGCCTGACAGCCCAGGCCGCCAGACTCCAGTTGAAAATCGGCGAAGGCATCACCGGCTGGGTTGCCGCCCATGGCCGTCCCCTGCGAACCGGCAATGTCCACACGCAGCCTCAATACGTGGCCATCCGACAGGACATTCTCTCCGAACTGGCTGTTCCTTTGATCGTTCGACACCGGTCCGGCCACGGTCAACGCAAGACATCCGAAACCATCATCGGCGTCTTGAATGTGGACAGTGTCCGGCCCTCCGCATTTTCCACCCGTGACGGGGAACTTCTGGCCGCCGTCGCCGGACAAATCGGCAATCTGCTTCAAAACGTCTGGCTTTACGACCAGGCCAGACGGCGGGCCGATCAATTGGATCTTTTGCTCCGGCTCAGCCGGGGAATCATGGCCGGCCAGACGCTTGATGAAACGCTTCAACGGACCACGACCGATGCCTGCGCACTTTTTGACGCCCAAATCTGCGCCGTGTTTTTGCTGGATGAAAGCGGCGGCAATCTTCACTGGCGCGCCAGTTCATCCGCCATGCCGTCCTCCCCCCGGCGGCATCCCCTGCCGGTTGACGACAGCCAGTTGGGCATCGTGATTCACCAGCGAAAACCCGTCGCGCTCACCGGATTGCCAGGCAAGGATCCCCTTCTCGCGGGACTCCTTCCCAAACGCAAAACGCCACAATCCATGGTGGCGGCGCCGTTGATCGCAAAAGACAAGCCCATCGGCGCGCTTGTCTTTTTCCTGTCAGCCGCCCACCGTTTCTCAAATGAGGAAATCAATGTCGCCAGCACGCTGGCCAACCTTCTGGCGCTGGGCATCCAACGCTGCCAGTATTCGGAAAAGCTGGTTTCAACCGAGGAACTGCTCAGGCAAAATGAACGCCTTTCCGCCATCGGACTTCTGGCTGCCGAAGTCGCCCACGAAATCCGCACCCCCCTCACCGTCATCAAAATGCTGATTCAGGGCATGGCGGCGGAAATTCCGCCGCACGATCCCCGGGCCAGGGATTTCGATGTTTTGACGCGAAAGATGAATCAAATGGGCGCCACGGTAAACCGCATATTGGGACTGGCCCGCAACGCCGAACCGGTCTTTGAGGCGGTTTCCCTGAATACCGTGGTCCAGGATCTTCTGCTCCTGCTTCGTCCAAAACTTGCGTCCCAAAAAATCCGCCTCATCCTCCAGCTTGCCGAACCGCCGCCCCACGCCCTGGCCGACCGAATGCAAATCGAACAGGTTCTCCTGAACATCACTCTGAACTCGCTCCATGCCATGTCCGATGAAGGCGTTCTGACCATCCGGACTTTTTCGCGAAAAGGTACTGTCGCGCTGGCCGTGAAAGACTCCGGAAGCGGCATCCCCCTGGCGCGTCAAAAAGACATATTGCTTCCGTTCCTCACCCTCCGCCGCGAAGGATCGGGCTTGGGCATGGCCATCGTCAAACGCATCGTCGAATCCCACCAAGGCCGTCTCGAAATCCGCTCCCGCCCCCGGCAGGGAACAACCGTCAAAGTGACCCTGCCCGAATTCACGCGCTCTTCACCATGAAAAGCGGCACGTCCCGCACCGCCTTTCACTGGTAAAATCACCCATCGGCAATCTTTGACCCAAAACCCGGAATCTTATTCCTCTTCCATCGGCGGCATTTCCTGGCCTCCCTGCGGCAGAGGCTGACGTCCGGAAATCTTCGCTTCCTGCACCACCGCCCGCTCAAAATCCTGCAACACACAATTTTGCTGGGAACGAAGGAGATAATCCCTGACCTGGGGTTCCATTCGCGCCACATCCTCGGGTTTCCCGGATGTCCGCGACAAAACGCTGGCAAAAAAGACGCCTTTTGGCTGCGGCGTCAATTCACTCACCACCCCCGGCTGCATCCGCAACACCGTCCGGCGCGCGGCATTCTCAAAATGATCGTTTCCAGGATTATCCATGATGGTAAACCCCTTCATCGCCACCGGCTTGAGCCCCTGGGCTGCCGCCGCCTGCAAAAACGTTTTGCCCTCCGACATCTGCTGTTCAACCGCTTTGCGTTTCTCTTCCGCCTTCTCGCGCGCCAGTTTCATGGCGGCTTCATCCGCCACAGTCTTGAGCACATCCTGCCGGACTTTTTCAAACGGCAGGGGCTCCGGGGATTTGCGCTCCAAAAGCTGCAACACCAGATAAGCGCCGCCATCCTCCACAGGATCGCTCACCCTCACGTCCTCCGTCAGCCGGAAAGCGGCAGACGCAAATCCCCGGGCCGTGACGCCCGGGATCGAATCACGGCTGGCGAAGAAATCCGTCTGTTTGACGGTCAACCCACACTGGGTGGCCAGGGCTTCAAATGAAACCTGAGGCTTGCCAGGTTCGGGAACCAATTTTACCGTAAACTCGGTCGCCAGCTTTCCCGCCTCCTGTGCGGCATGCCGCCGGGCCAGATCGGATCGGATTTTTGCGGCCACATCCTTGAAAGGTTTCGGTTTGCCATCCGCCTGGACGAACACCGCCTTGTTTTTCTCGTAAGCCTCCTGCGCCTCCTGATCGGTGGGATTGAACTTGGCGGTGTCAAAAGGAAAAGCCACATAAACCACCCGCCGTTTTTCCGGCACCTGAAACTGGGCGGCGTGCTCCTTGAAATAGGCCTGCAACTGATCCTCGGACGGCTTGACCTGCGCCAGAAAATCAGCGGCGTCAAAACGGCACGCGGCGGCATTGACCGTTTCCGCAAACTCGGACGCAAGCTTTTTCACTTCCGAAGAACTGACCGGCGCGGTTTCGGCGATCATCACCATCAGTTTGCGAATGACAATATCCTCCCTCATCATCTGCTCATAGTCCACATCGGTGAGCCTCCGGGTGGCCAGAACCTGGCCGAGAAACCGGTTGAAGGCATCCTGGCTGAACTGGCCATTGCTGGCAAACATCGGATTCATCCGGACCGCCTCGGCCAGTTCATCATCCGTCGCCACAAGCCCCATCTGGCGGGCCTTTTCCACCAAAGCCATCCGCCGCAAAATCTGATCCTCCATCATAATCCGCTGCCTCTCCGTCATGTCGGAAGAACGCCGCCCCATCATGTCATAATTCATAACCATCAACCGCCGCGCCTTGTCCAGATTCTGGGGGCTCACCATCTGGCCATACACCTCGACCCGCCGGAGATCATCCCCCATGCGATTGCTCCAGGCGCCGTAGTCCCACAGCACAAAAGCCACCAGGATGACCGCAAGCAAAGTGAAGAAAATCCACCGTTTGTAATGATGAATGGCTCGTTGAAGGGCAATGATCATGGCTTAAAAAGGGTTGATGGCTCAAAAAGGTTTCGCGGAGATTGCCGAAAAAAAGGCCGGACGTCAAAGTGAAATCAGGTTTTTAGACGAAGGCTGAAAACTGTTAGGGAGGGCATGCTTCCGGATTCCCGCGAAAGCAACAAGCGGGACGCCCGCGCCGCCGCGTCAAGAATTCCCAACAGCCCCCCCAATCATTCCGTCAAAATCCCAACGACAAACCATCGTGGGCAACCGCCAACTTGCTTTTTCCAAGCAGCCTGTCGCCCATCTTTTCCAATCTCCGTTCCTGATTGTCGAGATCCGGATGCAGATGGGTGAAAATAATTTTGCGGATCTTCTTTCCGGCCAGATACGCCATAATCTCCTCCGGCTTGAAATGCGCCAGTTCGGCCACCAGCAGATCGGTTTTTCCGTTCAAAAGCGGGTCCAATTCATCCGCACGGGCAATGTCGCCGGAATAAACCAGCGTTTTTCCGCCGCCCCTGACAAGGAACGAATAGCTTTCCAATTTCAGTTTCGGGTACCGCGATTGCAGCCGGCGTTTCAAATGTTGATTGCCCCACACCCGGACCGAAAGGTTTCGGTCCCGATAAACCGGCCGCCCCTCGCAATAAGGCAGAATCTCCAGTTTGAAACGAAGGACTTCCGGAAAAAGCCAGACGGTCCTGAAATAGTTTCTCACCGCCCCGACCGCCTCCGGCGGCACGAAAATCTTCAGCGGCGCCGTGCGGCCGGTGAGTTCCATCAATTGAACCACCATGAAGATGCCGCCGGAATGATCGGGATCCATGTGGGAAATGAAAACCGCCTTGATCCGGTTGTGGGGAATGCCCGAGCGCACCAGGTGGGTGGCGCAGGCCTCTCCTGCGTCGAAAAGGTAATACCCTTCACCCATCCCCGCGACAAAAGAGGTGGTGAACCGTTTTTTGGTCGGCACTCCAGAGGCCGAGCCCAGTATTTTCAGGGTAGGCATAAATTAGGTGGATAGTCTGAAGGTTGAAGGAATTTAGCTAAATCCCGCGGCGGTGCAGGAGCCCCGCCCTCCGTTTATTTGATTATCCAATGGAGGGCGGGGCTCCTGCACCGCTGCCTCAAAAATTTCCGGCTACTTCATATTGCGATCACCTCCCCTTCCCTTGCCAGAAAGGACCGGGGAAAAATCGCTTGCGCGTCCTTGAGGGCGGCGGGACCGTTTTGGTTTGTGCAATGGATCAGATACAATTTGCCGGCATCAGCCATTTTACCGATGGCCGCAACATCCTTGGGCTGGGTATGACAGGCGTCGTGGATTAAAACGCTGGCGTTTTTGGCGAACTCCGCGATGGGCGGATGATAGGAGGTGTCGCCGGTGAAAACAAAGGATTTGCCGGAGGCGGGTTCGGCGTATTTGCACGTCAAGGCCTCCTCCTGGCGATCCACCCCCGACATATGCCTGGAGGCAAAAGTGTCCAACTGGAAGTGTTCCGTCTTGAAACTTTCGCCCGGCTTGAGGGGAACCAGCTTGAAATCAATGGCCAGTTCATGGAAACGCGGCACCTGAAGAAAGGTCATCACGCTGTTGACAATGGTTTCAAGATGCTGGGAGGGGCCGATGATCGTGAGGGGCGCGGATTTTTTTCCCTTTTCATCGACCTGTTTGATGCCTTTCCAAAAAACGATCTGCGGCAGGCCCATGTAGTGATCCTGGTGCAGATGCGTCAGAATCAAATACTCCAGTTTCCCCGGATCGAATCCATGCTCCCGCATTTTCATGACCCCATACCATCCGGTGTCCACCAGAATGTTGTCGTTGATCATAAACGAGGCGACCTCGGACCCGATTTCCGGGGTGCAAGCTGTGGTTCCTACAAATGTCACTTTCATGGTTTTCCTTCCGGGTTCAAGTCCGCCCTTCATCGCGGAGGGACGGATCATTTTTGGGGAGAGTGAAATTCACATCGATGGACAGGATAAACAGGATGGGTCGCCAGACGCTGCCGGCAAAACAAATTCATCGTCCATTGATTCACTTTCAACATTTCAATTTTTGGAATCAGAAAAGCCATTTCACCGCCCCCAAACTGAAGCTCTCTGATTCTAAAATGTACCATAATGCACCAAACATAAAAAGTCAAATGGACTCCGTTTCATCTGCCAAACAGCGCTTCCATGGTTGCGCGGGCGATGCACTCCTCGCTCTTCAACCGCAATCCGGCGCAGGCGCGGCTTGTCCGCAACGTTTCATGATAATCCGGAGCGGATTGTCCGGCCAGTTTTGAGGCATTCCTCCACTTTTGCAGCAAATCATCCGCCCCGGCGCCCGCCTTCCCGCTTTTTTTCGCCTCACCGAGTTCGACCACGTATTTGCCAGCCAATCTGCTCAATTTTTTCAGATCCCCGCGCATGGACATCAAATAGGCCTTGTTGATCTCACGCTCCTCGTTCGCCACATCCCCGCCCGAAGGACCATGAAACACAAACCAGCCGAAGTTTTTCACATCATGAAATCCTTTTTCCAAAAGGGGCCAGCAGGTGGCCCGTTCACTCAAAGGCTCCGACAACATATTGCGCGCCACGTTTGCCGGCCACTTGTCTCCAACCTTTGGCGAACCTCCCCCCAAATCCGGGAAGGGAATTCGCGTCTCCAACCCCCATCCAGCCGGATCAACCGATGTTTTGACCGTCCACCCCTTCCCTCCTTTGCGCCCGCCGGCGCTGTTGGCGATCAATTGCGTATAAGCCTGCGCGCCGGATGGAAACAGAAATATTTCCACGCTGTCCTCCATATGCGTCGCGAAACCGGATGATCCCGTCATCTTCTGAGGCGTTGTTTCTTCCGCCCGAATCGCAAAATAAATCGCGTCATCCGTCCATCCCGCCTTGAAATAGGTCTGCTTCTCCACGGCGCACTGTCCCGGCTGGCTTAAAACATAAAACCCCGTTGCTTCCGGCAGATTTTTCCACACGGAATCGTTGATTTTTCCATCCATGGACGGCGCCTGCGCCAGACGGTGGCAGGGATAGGTTCTGCGTTCATCAGCTGCGGCAAGGAACGCCGCAAAAAACAGCGCATACACGGCAATCGTCATTTGCATTTTCATCGGAAGTCCTCTTCTTATTTCCGTTTTTCGACGTGGAAAACCTTCTCCGCAGTCATGCCGCTCGCCACATCCCTCACCCTGATTTTCCATTTGCCAACCGCCTCATTGAGCGCCAGGGGGAACATTCCGCTGCATTTCCCGTTCATGGCAACAACATTATCCACATAATGGGAGACCTCTTTTCCCATGGGCGATGTCAATTCCACCCTCATAATATGCGTGCCCAAAGGCGCCGCCCCTTCGCCGGTGACTGCCGACTCATACGCCAGCGTCTCCCCCTGCCCGATTGATCCGGGCATCCCAATCGTCACATTTTTCACTTTGTAAGGCAGAAGCGCAAACAACAATCCTTTTGCCGGCTCAATTTCAATTTTGATTCGATCGTCCCATCCAATATATTTTCCCTGTCGCACATCATAAATGTGTTTTTTTTCCTTCAACTTCAATATTCCGGTTCTGGACAAAAGCGGTTTTGCCACCCCTGACATGTAGGCGGCATCCGGCTCCGGCAATTCCTGCAAAACCCCAAGATAAAGCAAGCCATCCCTGGCAAACTGGTACAACCGCACGTCATCCAACTTCGTTTCAAGCCTCGCCATGGGTTCAATCCCAACCTGCGTCATCAACGTCCTGAACACTTCCTGAATTCCACGCGTCTCATCCCCCGCCATGACAGCGCTGCTCTCCAAATTCCCGGCCACCTTTGCGTATTCCGCCAGTGAAAAATTGAGAAGGATTGCCTTTCCTTTTCCATGGCGATTGATGATCAGCGCGGGTTTTTCATCCGCTGAAGCCATTCCATCCCGCTTGAATGCCGCCCTGGCTTCGCCTTTTTCCACTTCAAGGGAAAGATCGCTGGTTGTATTTTTCAGTGTCATTGAACGCCCATCCAGTTTGACAACAGCCTCCCCCATGACCGGAACCGGATCATCCGTTTTTTGTTTCACTCCAAACACCTTGTCCAGAATCCCCCCGCCTTTATAGGGCTTGCCGTGCTCATCTCGAACGCCGGGGCGCATGTCGGCAATCACCGTCCCGCCCTCGCGAACAAATGCCTCCGTTTGCTCCGCCTCCGCGCGCGACAAAGCCTGGGTGTACGGCAGCCACAACAACCGGAATCCACCCTTTTTCAACTCACCCTGCGCCAGTTGCTCATAGGAAATGATCCTGAACTGAAAACCTCCATCCTCAAACAACGGCATCAGCGCATTCAACACCCGCTCCATCTCGGGAAGCCCCTTCGTCAGAGTCGAGGCATGCACGCTGGACGCCGAGTACAAGATGGCGGCCCCATCGTCCGCCCGCCTTGCATTCATCAGAAGTTTTCCCGTTCCGCGTTTGATCTCCTTCAACTCCGCCAGATTCGGCTTGAAAAAATCATAAAATGAAAAATCCGGCGCCATCACGCTTTCCGCCCCATATGAACCGGCCGTATAAACCCAATACGAATTGGCGCCCCGGAACAAATGCCGCCACGCGATGTAACGCTGGTATTCCGGATAACGCCTTCCGTTATATCCCCCATACCAACCCAACCCCAGCAAGGTGTCCGGACGGGCAAAACTCATCACCGCATGGGGAACAAATGCGCCATCATAGCAGCCATTAAGACGCATGACCTTCATCAGCTTGTAAAAATCAGCCGCGCAAAAACTGCTGATCTTCGTGTCGCTTCCCTCATAGCCCACTTTCGCCTCCGGCCAGATTTTTTTCAGTTCCTCCGCCGAATACGCATAAATTCCCGCCCATGTGTTCTCCATGTGCCTCCGGAAATCGACCCAGAGCGGCTGAAGGTTTCTCTCCTTCCCAACCCTGTCCAGATCAACCGGCTGGACTTCATCAAACGACTTGTATTGCGTTTCATACTCCCGGTTCATCGCCTCCACAGCGCGGTATTCGGACGCCAGAAATTTATGAAACGCCGCCACGCAAGTGGGCGAAAAACACAACTCGTAAGCGCCATGCGTGAAGTGGCACTCGTCGCCAATGCAATACTCGCTCGTCGAAAACGGCAGCGATTCTCCCGCGCGTTTTCTCAAATCCGCCGCCAATTGGCTGCGATAAGCGGGATCCGTCAGACAGGGCAGCCGGACATGGTCGTCTTTTGTGCGCGGCGCAATGCCCGGATACCAGTCCGATTTTTTGTCAAAAAAACGCATGTCATATTTGAAGGGCAGGGGCCGGATGTTATTGTACACGGACGCCCCGTCAAAAGCCGACGCCAGATGGGTGTCGAATCCATTCCCGGCCAGTTCGGCAAACATAGGATATGAGGGATAGGATTTTCTGGTGACACACATAAAAACAACCCGGATGTCCTCCCTGGGGGAAAGATTCGATATCGAAAAAAACGCGTTCCGCCGATCCAGAAGCGCGTCATCCTTGCGCAATTCCACCTCAAAACGCTGCATGATCGTCAAGGCCCTGCCGATGGAAAAACTGAAGGGAACATCCTTTGAAACATTGGCCTGAAGCGGCGGGATGTCCATGCGCGATTCCATCACGATTCGTCCATAAGTGTCTTTTTGCCGCAAAACAAGGGCAAGCCCCTCCGCGGCGCTCCGCGCGGTGACCTTGACTTTTCCAAACACCATCTCTTCCTGGCGAAAAACCTTTCCCATTTCAATCGCGGCAATTGAAGGGTCACCCGTCAATTTGACACAGGCCGATCCATAGGCCCACGTTTTTCCGCCTTCCTTCACCCACACATCCCCAAAATACCGTCCGGACGGCGGCCGTGGAACCTCAAAACACACCGTCGTTCCCCTGGCTGAAAGGGTGACTTCCTTTTCCTGTTCGCAAACCACCCGATTGTCGTCATCACGAAACGCAAAAGCGCAAACGACCTTTTTTCCATCCGGACCGGAAATGCCATATTCCATCTTGCAGGGGACATTCCGGTCCGCTTCCGCATAATCGCAACCTGTCACCCGCACGGTTGTCCTTCCGGTCGCGCACCTCAACAAATGTCCTATCCACGCCAGGTAATAATCGTATTCCACCAGCTTCGGGTTCAGGGGATCGCCCGCGGGTTCGGGCGTAAGCGCCTGCAAAATGGGAACGTTAAATCCCTTTAAAACAAACATCTTTCCCTTGCCAAAGACAGCGCAATCCAACGTGGCGCCAAGCCATGCGGACGTCCCCTTGTATTTCGCAAACGCCGGAAGCCCCCGGAAGGGAACCAGCCCCGGCAACTCCAGCTTCGTTTTGCCAGCCATGGCGCGCTTGAAATAATCGTTTGGCCCGCGGACGAATCCAATCAAAGGCGTCCCCTCATGAACCTTCTTCAGGATTTTCGCCTGGATAATCAGCGGCAATGAATCCCATTGGATGTTTCCAATCACAATGGCGTCATAATTTCCCTCAAGCTTGGCCAGAAAATCGTCCACCAGCGCGTCACGGTCTCGCGCGCAATCCGGATCAAACCGTTCTTTCGACAAAAAATCGCATGGATTCCTCCAGCAGGAACCGCTGCCCATGGTGAAAACCGTATAATTCAGGTCCAGCCGCTGGGCCAGTTCAACCACCTCGCGCATTCCCAGCCTGTACACGACAAACAAAACCTTCATCGAACCTTGCGCGTCGGGTTTGGCCCATGTGATGTGCGGGGTGGCCACTTCCTCTCCCGGCGAAACAAATTTGGGACCGTAATCCGACACCGCCTGCGCCCGAAACGCCATGAGCATCAAAATCGCAAACAGACAAAAATGAAGTCCCGCCTGCGGCGGAACGGCTCGATGCCCGACGGTCGATGCTCGACGCACGACGCAAAAACAATCACTCAAAGGCGGGTTACGACCGCCCGGAGCCGTCCGGGAGGCCGGCCCTCCATCATTTCGCGACAAATGGAGGGCGGGGCTCCCGCACCGCCTTTTCCAGCAAACTTTGAATTTCCTGAACATTAAATTAAATTTCATCGCCATAATTCCTGGTTAATCCTGTTTTTTACCGGTTTTCCCGATGACTTCGCCGGTCAGGTCGGCCATGACCACCTCGGCCCATAAATCGTAATAACCATGCAACAGATCCGTCGCGCAACAGGCTGCGCCGGTTCTGACCGCGTCAAACCGGCGGTTCAAGCTTTCAAAACGCGCAACCCAATTTCCCTCCTTTTCCGTCCGTTTTTCAAACCGTTCCGCCAGGAAACGCCGCATTTCATCACATTCCATTTTTTTCCGTCCGATCCATTCGCGAGTGGCGTTGATTTTTTTCCGCCTTTCCCCGTCTTCCCGTCCACCACCAACAACATTCCAAACCGGCGAACCGTTGACCCTTCCGTGGTTGCCCCTGCCCGATCCATCCTGAATGATCCGTCCGTTTTCGCCCCCCGCCAGCTCCAACTCCCTGTTTTTCATCGGATACCACAACACCAATCCCTCCATGATTTTTCCATCCTCTTCACCCAGATAAATCGACAATATCTCGCTTTCCGACAAAGCCCTGTTATAAACCCGGAAATCCTCCATTTCCCCCTGAAACCCCCCCATATATTGATTGAATGCGGCGCAAATTCTCATGCCGCCATCGCGCATCGCCCCGGAAAATGACCGGTCGTTTTGCTGTCGAATCCCATCCATGTGCAATTTCATTTTTCCGCCGTCTGCGGCGCCCGGGCCGCTCCACACCGCAGCCAGATGCCGCCAGCCTGCGCTTTGCGTAATATCCCTGTCCCAAGTCAGATAGCCGCTCCCCTTGCCATCGCGGCCGCGCAAAAAAAATCCCGAATCACGATCGAAATTCAAAACCGCCGCCCCCAACACCAGGCCGCCCTTCTTCCATTCACCCTTTACCCACATCGTGATCGCAAGGGCGTTCATTCCTCCCGACACCTCTTTTTCAATCACAATAAAATCTTTTTTCCCGTCAAATCTCACTCCCGCCTCCGCGCAAGACCATCCCATCACCAGGAACACCATGCTGAGATTTGAAATAATCTTTCTCATTTAAACAAGGCGATGAACTTTTGTCCGGCTTCCCGTTTTCGCGCATGGGCGTCAAGCCAAGGCATCTGGACGGATTTATTGAACATCGGTGAACAGGATATTTAAATTCTGAAGGGGCGGTTTGAATTTGATCCTGTCCATCCTGTCTATCGATGTGAACTTCACTCTATCCTTGATTCATGCTTTTCCATCTTAAATTAAATCCGCCTGCGGCGGACAACTTTTTGACAGGATTAACAGAATTTACAGGATTGTTCGGCCATGCGGCCGGACATGGTCTTGCATAAAAATCCTGTCAATCCTGTCAAAAAATCCATCTCCAATTCATTTTTCTGCAAACATTAAAATTCCTGGACATAAATTGAAACATCTTGAACCTATAATGCATCATAATGCACCACACATAAAATGTCAAATGGAAGTGTTAAAGACTTGCACCTCATTTTAATCAATTGCCCGGCGCTATTTCGATTCCGTGTTTGACCGGAACCAGCATGGCGCGCATATCCCTCTCCATTTTTTCCTGTTTCGCCAGCAGCCGATTCCGGAACGTATCTTGGGCGTTCCTTATTTCCCCGTCATCCTTGAACTGGTCATTCAACCAGCGAAAATTCGAGATGGCCCTCTTGATCATTTGAATTTCGAAATCCTGTTTTGCCGCCGCTGGCAACGGCGCCGCCAAGCGCAGAAACAGTTTGTCCTCCATTCCATTTTGAGTTTTGATCACTGGATATTCGTATTTTCATTGGAATTTCGAGTTTCGACATTCAAGTTTTCAGGATTTTAACACAAAATCCTGGTTAATCCTTGAGCGTTGTCAGAATTTTCAACACCTTGATTCTCGCCGTGTCGGCCAACGAGCGGTCTTTTTCCACGGACCATGCCTTGGCCTTTTGATCGTATTTTCCGGCCACTTGCGACGGCAAATCCCGGAGCAACTCCTCCGCCTTGGACAAAGATTCGGAAGACACGCCCTTCTTTTTGAGTTCTTCAACACGCGAGGAAAGCATGCTCAAATACTCATAATCCTCAACCCCCTCCCGGACAGCCTCCCAATGTTTGCCGGTCGTCACGGAATCCGGCGTGGTATAAACCAATCCCCAGGTTTCCTCCCGGGTCATCATCTCGTTCCATGCCGTGCAGTTTCCGGTTTTGTAATAATTCCAATAAACCCAAAATCCCATTCCCTCCGCGCCGTCGAGCCAGCAATGCCAGGCTTGCAAACGATGGTAATAATAGGGATCCAACAATCTGGCCGGACCGGCGCAACTATAGAGCCAGAACCGTTTGGAACGGCCATCCGCAGCCTGGCAGACGTCCCGAACCGCCTTGCTTATTCCGCCCGTGGTGGGCAGGTGCGGACAAACCATGTCGTGAACAGCAAGCATTTCCTTGAAGGCATCGCTTTTTCCTTTGAAGGATGGATCGGTGAAAAGCATCAAATCCGGCGCGCCGGCCTTGATGGCTTTCCCCCAGACGGTGTTCATCTTGAACTGTTCATCCTTCGACGGTTCGTCGAAAAGATGCAGGGCGATCTGTTCCGGCCTGATGCCCCGGGATTGGGCATGCTTGACAAAAGCGGCCATCCACTGCGCCACCATGCGCTCAAAGCGCGGTGTTCCCATGGGTTCGCCGCAAAAATCACTCAACGTGTTGCCTGTGTACACATGATAACGGCGGCTTCCCTTCCAACGGTCGGTCCACTCGTCAAATTCCGCCGCGCGCAAGGGCTTGATCAAATTTCCTTCCGCGTCAAAATCCCCTTTTTCCGGCCAGCAGGCGCCCTTTCTCCCGGCATACGGCGTGTCCACAAAGTGGGCGCGCATATCCTTGATGGCCAGGGGAACATTTTGCTCGGTGGCGCTTCGAAACGCATAGGGTCTGATCGTATAATCCCACACCGTCAGGGACAACCGCGGATGGTCGGGAAACCTTAAAGAATGAAGAACCAAACTCAAGGGCGCTGACATTGGAGGAATCCCCCTGGCTTGAATCAGCAACGATCCACGATAAGTTCCGGCCTTGATCCCCCGGGGATTGAAACTCAGCCAAACCTGCCGGGTCATTCCGGAAGGCACGGTCACCCTCCAACCGCCCTCCCCTTTTTTTGCCGCGACCAGGGGATCGGCGATCATCTTGTCCTCCTGAGTCCCGACAAACTCCACCTGATAAACCGAAAGATATTCCGGCATTTTTCCTCCCGGCAAACCGTCAAAAGAAATCTCCGCCTCGACATCGTCCGCGGTGGCATTGGTCAAATTGACGGCATCCGCGCGAAATTCATGATCCATCATTTCCACGCTCAACGAGGGGGATCCGGCGGGCGGCGTTTTGGGGATCTCCAATGCGTCAAGGGGATCCCATCGATTTTTGCTCCACATCGTCAAAGGCGGATATTTGCTTGAGCGCAAGGCTTCGGCATTGATCCGGAAAATATCACGCTGAGCATCATTAAGAGGCGCAACGCAGCGGGATTCATCATTCAATCCCCGGAATGTTCCCTCTTCGATTTTTTGCCTGATCAATGAAAGTTTTTCCATCAACCGGACATTTTCCTGCGTTGGAAGATTTGCGATTCTGGCCTGGACGGTTGCAATATCCCGCGACAACACAACGGTTGCTTTTTCCCTGAAAAAGATCTGGCTTAAAAAAGCCCTTACATTGCCGGCATTTTTCCCTTCCGCCTTTTTTTCAAGCAAAGCGTCCTCCCCCCTGCAAATCTCGATTTCATCACAGAAGACATATCGCCCCAGGGCGGCAAAACAAACAAACCGCCCCCTGGCGTTTATTTCGCCGGTGTATTTGTGAAAAACCTGGTGTTGTTTCCCACCGAATGGCGCCAAGGCCGGGGGAAGGCCGTCGGGCCATGAACGATCCACGAGGTCGCCAGCCATGACAAAGTCCCGGCCATCTTCACTGACAAAAACCTTGATGGACTGCGGCCAGCGAACATTTCCCGGACCGTCAAACGCCGTGGAAAAAGACACTTTCCCAATCGGCGCAATTTTTCCGAGATCAATGGTCGTGAGAGCATAGGGCGCCCCGCGCCAGCCCACGGTCGTTTTCTGCGCCCACAACTGTTTCGGTCCGGAATAGCACACGCCATCCGTAAGCTGCCGGACATCCTCCGGATCCGTGCATAAATTATAATTCGGGACGGGATCAAACACGCAGGGCTTTCCCGCCGCCATATTGACACCGGCCTGTCCATTTTTCTCCGACGGGGCGGCCTTTTCCGCTGCCATCAGTCCGGTTTCAACACCTCCCAAAAGCGCGCCGATCAAGAACATCCTGGAGCACCCGGCCATCATGGTTTTAAACAATGAGTTTTTCATAAATTAAATCCGCCTGCGGCGGACAACTTTTCGACAGGATTAACAGAATTTACAGGATTGTTCGGCCATGCGGCCGGACATTGCCTTGCATAAAAATCCTGTCAATCCTGTTAATCCTGTCAAAAAATCCATCTCCAATTCATTTTTTTGCAAACCTTGAATTTCCTTAACATTAAATTAGGCCACGCTCAGGGCCCGGCAACAGCTCGACGCTCGACGAACCCCTCCTCAATTCCTCCTTCGTCCCGCTTTGCGGGACTTCCGACTGCGCCAAGGCTTTATCGGACGAGCCGGCGGGACAAGCCTCCTTTGAAAAGGGAAGGTTCAATTTAAGCGCCTCGTTGGCGAATAAAATCCCTGCGTCATCCTGCAAACTTTATTTCCTGGCTCATCCTCACTCCCGCAATTTAAACAAGTCATCCGGCAGCAAGGCTCCCTCCGTCCAACTCACATGTCCGTCGGCATAAAGAATGTTGCATCCCTTGTTGTGCCTGTAACGGGCAACCCCCAGTTCGTCGACCGTCCCTATTCCCGTATTCCATGAATCCGCCATGAGCAATCGTCCGGCGGGTTTGAGGATCTGCCCCATCTGGACCGGCGGATGGGTGTCCACCTGCGACGCCCTCAAATCTCCCGCGTAACGATTGTAGCCATAGGGATAATAAGGTGATCCTAAATTGATTCCCAATTTGTCGGCAGAGGGACATTTCAGCCATTTCGGATTCGACATGTTGGCAATCGTACAGCCGCCAGTCATTCCAAGATATGGCGGCAGCAAGGACGTCCAAAAAAATGTCCCCGTGTGATAGTTGGGGAGGCTTTCATTGTAGTCATTGCTGTAGGTGTGGACCGCCACGCCGAATTGTTTGAGATTATTCATGCAACTGATCTGGCGCACCTTTTCCCTTGCCGCGCTCAAGGCAGGCATCAGCAATGCGGCCAGGAGGCCGATGAGGGCCACGCAGACCAGCAACTCAACCAGCGTAAAGGCCGCGCAAAAGCGCGGCGCTCGACGGGGACACGTCCGGCGATCAACGCCCGCATTTTTAATTTTTAAATTCCGGAGCATGGCCATCCCCTCATTTTCCAGAGGCGGTGTTTCTCGATATGACGCAGGGGATGGGATGGCGGAAAACATTTTTCATCCTCCAATTTTCTTGATCGCCTCGGACATGGCCGTGACGTTTTCCGGGCGCACGCCTTCCACAAGGCAATTGCCGCTGGCATAAATATGCCGGGCGTTTTTCACCTGATCGCGGACAAGGCGAACCTCCGCGCCAATCTGTTCCGGCGAACCTCGCTGAAGCAGGTCCATTTCAATATTGCCCACAAGCGTCACCCGCTGTCCGTATCGCGCCGCAATGCGAGGCAGATCCACCGCGCCTTTCTCCATCGGATGCAGGGCGTTCATGCCAAGGGAAAGCATGTCCTCAACAAGCGGATCGATGTTTCCGTCGCTATGCAAAATCCAGGGAACCGTGATCTGGCGGGCGAGCTTCTGGTAATAAGGAATAAAAACCTCGCGATATTGCGCCGGGGAAATATAAGGTCCGCTTTTGTAGGCGGCATCGTCGGATATCCAGATGAAATCGGGTTTGAGGGAACTCAATTTGCCCAGCAACTTTTTCTCATAATCGAAATAATAATCCAGAATGGCATCCAGAAAATCCCGTTCCTCGTAAAGGCTCATGCAGAAGCGCTCGAATCCTATCACCCGGTGGATGATTTCGAGAATGAAAGAGCTGTTGAAGAAAACCGCCAAGCCCTCGCCATGAGCCGTCTCGATCAATTCCCGGGCCAGATCGTAGCGTGAATCGTCGAGGGGATCCGGCGCCTGCCCGGCCCGGCGCCTCAGGTCATCCAACGAATGAATCAGTCCATGCCCCTCGGCCTGGCGGCCGTTCACCGTTTTCATCTCCACAAACACCGGGGCATAGAAACACATGCTTATGGCGCCAATGCCGAGTTTTTTTATGAGCGCAAGCCATTGTTTCAAATCCCGCCGCCATCTCTCGAGGCTTTCCCCCACGGCCTTTTCAACGGGTTGCAGATGTTCGTCGATCCCCGCGCCATTATATCCCCAGTCAAAGGTAAAATTGTAGCCGGCCAGGGAAGAGGCGACCTTGCAATTGAGATACATCTCAAGCCAGACGGGTTCCGAAATTTTTCCGCTTAAGGCGGCCAAAATTTTATCTCGTTGGTTCATGGGCTGGATTGAGTGATGAGTGAAATTCACATCGATAGACAGGATGGACAGGATCAAATTCAAACCGCCCCTTCAGCATTAAAAATATCCTATTCATCCTGTTCATCGATGTTCAATAGCTCTCGCCGGATGCCTTGGGTTGACACCTATGCGTTTTGAGCGCAGGAAAACGAAATTCGATAAATTTCGCCTCCCATGGCGCAAGGTCCAATTCCACGCCCTGCGCAAGGTCCGCGGCGGAAACCTTGCGGATGGGGCATTTCTTAAAACGGTCATAAAGCAGGACATCCCCTTTCAACCGCGGGGGCAACAACTCGAAATCCATCCGCAGATTCACGGCCTGTTTTTCGTCATTCATGTTATAGGCAATCAGCGTCTTGATTGCGGGGTAATAATAAAGAAACACATTGGGCGCGTCCACATCAAACGCTTCCAGCCATCGGGATTTTCCGGCCAGCCAGAAAATCATCCGGTGAAGCAGGCGGTGATATTCCGGCGAGGTTCCGTAGGAACTGAGGTAACCGGTCCGGCCCCGGCCCTGTTCGCGAACCGTCGCCAGGGGATTCGGTCCGCGCGGGGATGTTCCGGCATAAAGAACCTGGACATCTTTTGCGACGGGCGCGACCAGGCTGTTGGTGGCAAGCGAAGACAGCCGGCTCTTCATTCCCTGGACAATCCAATGATCGGCCGAAGATGGGGCCATTTCCATGTCAAACTCTCCGCGGGCATCTCCCCGGCGATCCACTCCCAACAAGCCGCCCAGTTTCCAGCCATTCCTTCCCTCCCCGCACCAGCCTGGGGCGTCGATTCCCATCAATCCCCCGCCCTTTCTCACAAAGGAATCCACCTTGCCCGCCAAGCCCGGTGTTTTCCACCAATCCCCCCCGCTCCATGCCGTGTTCTTTTCGCCAAAGACCAACAGCAGGCCGGTTCCGCGAGGCACGCCATGAAGGGACAATTCCTTGAGCGACAGCCAATTGATATGCGCGGGCAGGTCGAGCAAATGCGTCTGGATGATGTTCTGCGATGGACCGGCATCGTCGCCCCAGCCTGTCCACGCGCACTCCCTTCCCCATGCGTTCACGACGCAAACGGTCAGGGGATGGCGGTATATCTCCTGGTTCAAGAGCAACGAACGATAATCAAGATATTCGCGGGTTATTTTGCCGAGCACCGCCTTTTCCTTTTCCTTGCCGGCCTTTGTTTTCAGTTTATGGGTGAAAAACGCCTCCCATCTCAATTCATCCACCATTTTATGGAACAGGGATTTTTTGGTCTTGTTCCAATTGGCCAGCAATTTTCTTGCGGTGAAATCCAGATCCGTTCCATCGCCGTAATGCGAGCTGCCTGTTTCCGACGACAGCCAGATCTTGAGGGTGCGTCGGGTTTTCCCGGAAAAATCGGCAAGGTTCCGAATGGAGACGGCGTCGCCAAAGCCGTATTTGGCCACGGAATGGAAACCCGCCTTTTCCAAATCGCCCATGTTCGGGGACAGTCCGATCCAGTTGTCGCCAATATTATATTGCAAACCCACCCCCCATTTCCCGCAAAGCCGGGCCAGCCGCCTCCAATAGGCGGTCATTTCCCCGCGGACAAACTCCTGCCACTCCAGATATTCGGGCGTGGGAGGCGCCTTGATCTGGCCAAAGTGACATCGCGCCAGCCAATCCAAGTCGAACTTGACGCCTCTGATCCGCTCGAATTTTCGCTGAGTGTAAGGATGGACGGCGCGGGCATAGCCGTACCAATTCCAGCCGTTCACCCGGTTGCCCCCGGCGTCCCATCCGGCAATCAATTCCTCCCCGTCAAAAAGGGTCGGATAACGCCAGGAGAGCAGAATCCTTAAGACGCCAATATAACCATGCCACTCCCGCAGCAAAACCTCCAACTGGCCAAGACTGTGGTCCTGGTATTCCTCGCACAAGGGATCAATGACCGGGAAAAAACTTTTTCCCCATTCATTTTCCCCCAGCACATCGTTTACATAAGCGGGATTTTCCGGACGGATATGGATATGCTCAAGCCCTCCTCCCGCCTCAATATCGCAGACCAGATAAGCCAGCTGATAAAGGTGTCCGCGCGCAGCGCCGAAAACCGTGACTTTTCCATCCATCGGATCGTAATGCCATTCGTCCGGCCTCAACCGGCGGCCGGCTGTGCGGTCATAGGCGTACCAAAATTTTTTGGGATCGTGGGAAACGTTGACCGGTCTGGGTTTTTGGGTGCGATGAATGCTGATGGGGGTCAATTTGAAGGTCAACGTCGGGCGGGAGGCCCTGATCTTATCCGTCAAAAGATAAAAAGTCGCGGTATGGTCGGGATGCAGCGCGCTCCATGAAGGGTCAAAACAAAGGGTGAGGTGAGGCATGGCGAGCATCCCCTCCTTGCGAGCCTTGCGATACGAAGGCCAGTGGCTTTTGCACAGCGGCATGCAAAAAAGACCGGTGGCGCCCAGCGAAAAAGGATAATCCTTTCGGGAGGAAAAAGTTTCGGTCAGGATGGAGAGGGAGGAATCTGGATTCCCGCATCCGCGCATGGGCGTGAATCTAATTTTCATGATTTGGATGGAAAAAGCCTTAAGCAAGGATTGAGTAATGAGTGAAATTCACATCGATAGACAGGATCAAATTCAAACCGCCCCTTCCGTATTAAAAATATTCCATTCATCCTGTTCATCGATGTTCAATAAAGTTGGCCGGATGTCTTGGGGATGACATGATTGTTGATTAGGAATTCCCTGGATTCATGGTTCCCCGAATTTTGACCGGCAGGCCGTCCGGGTTTTCGCCGGCAAGGCGTTTTTTCAGGACATCCACGAGCGCGGCGGCAATGTTTCTGACGCAATACTCATAGCGCGCGACCGGCAGGCCGTAATGATGGACAATTTCCCTGTTGGTCATGGCCACCAAAAAAGGCTTTCCCTCCGGCTTCACCCCATGCTGCAACAAGGCGAGGGTGACGCCGCGCGTGACAATATCGTCGGAAATCAACAAGGCATCGGGCCATTTTTTCCGCTGTTCCCATTGCGAAATCAGCTTGAGGGTTTTCTCATGCGCCTCCCGTTCCGCCTGCACGCCGAGTCCCTCAAAAACCTGGCAAATCTCGGCATCGGGGAGGCCAAAAGACTGGATGCCATCGTAAAGCGCATCCAAATCGTCGGCATGGCTTCTGATGGTGCGCAAGTAGGCAATGGTTTTAAGTCCCTTTTGGGCGATGAATCTGACGCTTTCGCCGGTGAAATGGCCGAGATCCAAAATCACATCGGTGGGCATTCCCCTGGCGGGGGGATTGAAACGGGCGACAGGGAGATTCCAAGTGCGCTCCGCCAAGCCAATGTCATCCGACCGGAACATCTGAATGAATCCCTTGAACGGGCGGTCGCGAAAATCGCGCATGAGACGCTGATAACCGGGAGAACGGTTGAAATCGTCTTCGTTTTTCAAGCCGGACAATCCATCATAGACATAGCAAGCCCATTGGTCCTGTTGCGATTCGGTTATTTCCATCTCGATGGCTTTGGCCATGGCCCGCTGAAAATAGGATGGCTCGTCTGTAAAGCGGTGGGCGGCCAGGATTCCGATCACGGCCTTGTCGGTTTTGGGTTTCAGGAAGGTGCCGCGGCGGCGGTGTCTTTCGATGAGACCGTCGGACATCAAGACATCCATGGCCTTGTCGATGGTGGCGCAACTGACCTTCCATTCGCGCGCCAATTCGCTGGTGGAAGGAAGACGAAAAGGAACATCAGTGGGATGGGACTGGATTTGATTACGCAGAAATTTCTCGATCTGACGAAAAACAGGTTCGGATGTTTGAATGTCAATCTTAAAATTCATAAACCAAAATTTTACAAGGTCAATCCACAGTTTTTACATCGATTCACAGGTTTAACAGGATGGATTAAGCATGGCTTGAAAACAAAATTATTTAATTTAATACAGAGAATGTATTGAGTAATTTTAAAAAGTCAAATTTTGGCTCTTAAAATCAACCATTTTCAAAACTCCCCCCATAAAATCTTTATGGAATGGGAAACCATTGAGTTCGATGGTCCCAAACATCCGCCGCCGAATGCCAACTCACATGTCCATCGACCCAAAGATAGTTGCCGCCACCATTGTGCCGATAACTTTGGCTTAATGAAAGTTCGCCAGACGCATCGCTATCATAAAGGTAAAAAACCCTGGCCGGATAAGCGCCATTGGCCTGGTAGTCGCTGGTATCCCCCGCCATAATGGTCTGCGCCGGGTTCCCCACCTGCGACAAATTAATCCAAGGCTTTGTGCCGCTTGTCACAGCATCCCTCCAACCAAGGTAGAGAAAGTTCCAGCCATATCCTCCGTAGAAACCATTGTCGCCACGAGCCACCGTGCCGCAAGTTGGATTTTTCTGAGCGGGGCAGCGAAACACATTGTTCTCCAGTTGTTGCTTTGAAGGGGAGGATATGCCGAGGTAAGGCGCGATCAACCATTTCCAAGTTTGATTCGGAGTGATCACCGGCATGTCCGCATTTCCAGAATGAGGCAGCCACCCTCCATTTTCATTGGCATACATGATGGCGGCATGACCGATATTCCTGAGATTATTTGTGCAAGCCGCTTTTTTTGCCGCGTCCCTCGCGTTTTTCAACACCGGCGACAGCAACCCCATCAGCAGCGCGATCAATGACACACAAATCAGCAACTCCATAAGGGTGAACGCCTCCCGGAAAGATTTCATCCCTTGCAAACATTCGACATCGCCTCCGGTCATTTTCCGATTCAAGCATGAGGTTTTCATTCCACGCATTTTATCTATTCCGAACGAAGAGCCAACAGCATTTCCATGATTTGAATCCGGGCCTCATCCGCGCGGGATCTGTTCTTGGGCACAGGCCATGGCATTTGCCTTTTATCATATTGTCCCGCAACCTCATCCGGAAGGGTGGCCAGCAAATGCTCCGCTTTTGTCCTCAATTCATCCCGCCCTCCGGCGCCCTTGATCTCATCAAGACGTTTTTTGAGGAGATAAAGATATTCATAATCCTCCACCCCTTCCCGGACGGCCTCCCAATGCTTGCTGGTCGTCACCGAATTATTCGTGGTGTAAACCACCCCATAACTTAATCCTTGAAAAACATTTTCAGTCCAATCCGTCCCCCTCTCAATGCTGTAATTCCAATAATCCCAAAACCCCACCCCCTGCGCGCCATTCTTCCAACAATGCCAGGCCCTCAACCTGTGATAATAGTATGGATCAAGCAGGTTCATATTCGACACACAATCGGAAAGAAAAAACTCTTTGGCCTCCCCCCGTTCCCTCAAAAGCCGTCTCAAGCTTTCCGGAACCCCGCCATATTTCCAAAAAGAAGGACTCAGGATATCATGAAATTTGATCATCTCCCTGTGTGCTTCGCTAAACTCGCTGAAATGAGATCCGTTTGTATAAAGCAAGATTTCCGGCGCGCCGGTTTTCACCGCTTTTGCCCAGGCGGCATTGATGCGAAACGCCTCCTCCTTGCCGGGCTCATCCAAGAACTCAAACACGATTTGAGAAGGATGGATTCCTGCATTCCGTGCTCGCATCGCCAGCGCCGCAGCCCATTGGCCAACCATCCGATCAAAGCGGGAGGTTCCCGCAGGTTCCCCACAAAAGCTCCGAAAATCACTCAACGATCTGCCAAGGCAGAAAAAATACCGCCGGGCGCCCTTCCATTTTGAAGTCCAAGCATCAAATCCCCCGCCTCGAAGGGATTTGGTCAGATTTCCGTGGACATCAAAGTCTCCTTTTTCGGGCCAACACGCCGATTCACGATGGGCCCAAGGCGACAAAAAATGTTCCCGAAGATCCTTGATTGCCAAATCAACGTTATCATCGGTTATGCTCTTAAAACCATAAGGCTTGTCGGTGTAGTCCCACAAACACAGCGTCAAATGGGGTTGATCGGGAAAACGAAAAGGATAAATCTGGAAAGTCAAAGGCACACAAAGAGCATCCCTGCCTTTTGCTTTCATCCGAAGGCTGCCGCGATAAGAACCGGCATCAATGCCCCGGGGATGAAAACTCAGCCAGATCTGCCTGGTCATGCCTGAAGGTACGCGAACAACAAACCCCTCTCTTGTTTTTCCCACGACTGTGAGCGGATCGGCAATGACCCGGCCTCGCAGCACACCAATGAATTCGCATTGCAAAACCGTAATGTATTCCGGCATGGCGCCTCCCGGCAATCCTTCAAATGAAAGCATCAACTCCACCTCTTCGTCGCCAGCATTGGTCACATTACAAGCTTCGGCCCGATATTCATGGTCCATCATCCCAACAAACAAAGACGGGATCTTTCCATCCGGCGACGGAGGTTCTTCCAAAGCGTCCAATTCATCCCACCGGTTCTTGCGCCACACCACAAGCGCGGGAAAATTCTGTTTGCGCAAAATGCCGGCATTGATTTGCAAGATCCTCCGGTGGAGTTGATTGAGGGGAGTGATCGCTTTTGAAACAGGAAAACAGGAGGATTTCCTTTCCGCTATTTCACCCCCAATCTCGGAAATCCTCTTTTCAAACGAATCGAAATCCCCGGGTTTCAGACGGGAAACGCGCTTTCGCACCAGGGACAAATCCCTCAACAGTCTTATTGAAGCATCTTCCAAAGGCTTCAAATCACACAAAAAAGCCCTGATGTCGGAAACCTTTTGTCCAGCAACCGGTTTTTGAAGCAATTCAGCGTTTCCCTTGAAGATTTCGATTTCATCGCAAAAAATCAACGGGCTTTGAACAACCATCCGGACATACCGGCCTTTTGCTTCAACCTTTGCCGAATAGGCATGAAAAACCTTTCGCGGTTCCTCCCCAAAAGGCGCAAGTTCAGGCGGCAGTTTTTCATCCCATGACAAATTCACCATATCGCCGAGGTAGATGTAATTCTCTCCATCCTCACTGACAAACATCTTGATTGACTGGGGCCACATGACGTTCATGGGCCCATCGAAGGACGTATGGAAAGACATGCCGCCAATCGGCTCCATTTTTCCAAGATCAATCGTGATGATGGCGGCAGAAATATTGTTCCACCCGACCGTTGACGGCTGCAACCAGAAACAACCCTTGCCCTCGTAAACAACCCCATCTGTAAGCCTGCAGTCGTTGGCAACATTTGAGAAGAGCCCATAATTGGGTTTGGGAACAAGCGTGCAGGATTTACCCCGAGCCAAATTCTGAGCAACTGAATCTTGGCGCTCATTTCCAAAGCAATCCAATTCACTCGATACAAACCAAAACAGCATCCCCAACAGGATCACCTGGATTTTTGTGAAAATCATATGCATCGCACTGAGTCCTCTTTGCTTGCAAAAAACAACATTCAAAACGTTTTGGATTGCATGCCAGCTGCATTTGCAAGCGATTCAAATGTCAATTTAAAATTAAAAATAGTTTTCGCATCAAATTTTATGAACGAGCAGAGTGGATTATGCATGAGATTTAAAAATAAATTACTTAATTCTTGCCAAAGAATGTATTGAGTAATTTTAAAAAGTCAAATTTTTGGGGTGTCTTTTTGGAAAAATCCAAACATCACCCCCTAGGACTGATCCTGTCCATCAATGCAAATTTCACTCTCACTCGAACCGGACCGGGGCGAAATATTCAGGCAGGTGAAAACTGAATTTTCCATGCAACGGCGCCCAAGACGCCCAGTGCGGATGGGATGAGTCATCGGCGCATTTGTAAAAATTGGCGCGCCAGGTCTGCCCGGAAACCGATCCCAAAGGCCCGAGAAATTCCTCAAAAAGCGCGAAGGGAATCGTGTACTCCACCATCCATTCGGCATCCTTTTCAACCTCTGGATAAACCACTTTGGGCTGCGAATGGAATATGCGAACCGTCTTGGCAATCTCCCAGGGAACCTGTTTGCGGGCGCCCTCCGGCCCCAGCGTTGGATCGGCCATGTAATAAAGAAGCATCGTGCCGCCGCAATTGATCTCAAAATTGAAGTATCCCCTCCCTTCCCTGGGCTTCACGAAAAACTCCACGCAACTGTCGCGGCACACCGAAGTCTGGTAATCCTCCCGTGTGCAACGCACATATTTGTCGAAAACCCGGAAAAAAATCGAAAGTCCCTTGCCGGTGTAAACCGCCTTGGCCTCCACTTTGGGGCGGTGATCGCTCCCGCGCTCCAAAAAACATCCCACCGTCAAAACATTGGCGTCTTTCCACGCCGGTTCGTCCCACACCCCCTTCAAGGAGGGTTCCGCGGCCGTTTTTTTGATCAAATATTCCATGTTGTTCTCCAATTTTTATCGAGGAAAAAATCGCGCCATTTTCGCAATTTTGAATTTCAAACTCTCACAAACGCATCTCATCCCGTTTCCAACCTTAAATCAATTTCAAAAAAAGCCAGCGACTTTGAGATCGTGTCGAAAAAAACGCGAGTTCTCATGTTCGAAAAGCGCAATCAAAATCGGGTTTTTGATTTCGCGAAAATCAGAGGCGGACCGAAAGTTGCGCTCATGACGGTTCCCAACAAAAAACATCCATCCAAAAAATAAGATCTTTATGAAATCTAATTTTTCTTGATATTAGCTTTAAACTAGAGCTATATTTTTCAGCATGAAATCCACTGTCAATCTGTTGATTGATGAGGCCCTGCGGCGTCCGCTGCCGGAACTGGTTGTGCGCGATACGGTCATCCGCCGTGTTCCGGGACGGGCATCGGTGCTGACCGGCATGCGTCGCAGCGGCAAGACGTGGCTATGCTTCCAACAAATGAGGGACTTAATCGCGAAGGGAACTCCCCGTGAAAAGATGCTCTACATCAATTTTGACGATGAACGTCTGGCCGGGTTTGCCTTGCAGGATTTCCAGTGGCTCTTGGAAAGGTACTTTGCCCTATTCCCCTCGTTTCGCAAGGAAACCTGCCACTTTTTCTTCGATGAAATCCAGAATGTTCCCGGATGGGAGCGTTTCATTCGCCGGCTTCTGGACACGGAAAAAGCGGAGGTCACTGTCACGGGTTCTTCGGCAAAACTTTTAAGTTTGGAGGTGGCCTCGTGTTTGCGAGGCCGGGGCTTTGCCACGGAAGTGTTTCCCCTCTCTTTCAGGGAGTTTTGCCGGTTTCACCGGGTTGAAATTCCGGCGGATGGTGTTTATGGCGCCATTTGCCGCTCCCGGTTGCTGCATGCGGCGGAGCGGTATTTGGAAATTGGCGGCTTTCCCGAAATCCAAACAGAACCATGGGAAACCGCGAGGGAACTTCTGCAGGATTATGTCAACACCGTCATTCTCAGGGATGTGGCCGAACGGCACCATGTCGCCAACCTGCCCGCGCTTCGCGCCCTGTCCCGCCAAGTCCTTCAAAATCCCGCGGCGGCTTTAAGCATGACACGGTTTGAGGGAATGATGAAGCAGATGGGAATACCCTGCGGACGCAATCTGCTCTATGCCATGGCGGGTCATTTGCAAGACGCCTATCTTTTTTTTCCCGCGGAAATTCATTCCCGTTCGGTGCGCAAGCGGCAAGTCAATCCCCGGAAGTATTACGCGGTGGACACCGGCTTGCTTAACGCCTTCTCTCTTGGATTGACTCAGGATCGCGGCGCGCTTCTTGAAAGCATGGTTTTCCTTGCCTTGCGGCGAAGAGGGATTCATCCCGACTATTATCGGACGGTTTCCGGCCATGAGGTGGATTTCTTTTTCAGCACGTCGGATAAGACGTGGCTGGCACAAGCTTGTTGGTCGCTTGAAAACAAAGAAACGCGAGCAAGGGAACGGCGCGCCCTGGACGAAGCCAAAAAGGAAACAAACCCAACACGATCCTTGATCATCACTTTGGACGAAGAGGAAGACACCACGAATGGCATCCGTGTTGTTCCGCTTTGGCGTTGGCTGTTGGAAATGGAACCAATAAATTAAATCCGCATGGCGGACAGATTCACGGCGCCGGGGACGGAGGATTCGTTTTCTCCGTCTCCGGTTTGTTTCCATCCTTGAACGGCGCAACTTCAACCGCAAACTCCGGACGGTTCGCCTGCTCCATCACATAACCGCTTTCGAATGGGGCAATCTGCAAACGCACACGCTGTTCCTGCTGGCGCAAATCCTCCATTTGACGCATCAGCCGGTCAAATTGCTGTCGGTTTTCAAAAGTTCTGTCGCCCCCGCCTGCCGGTCCTCCATCCCTGAATCGTTTGCTCAATGAACCTCTAACGTCTCCCTTGAAAGCGCTGTTTGGATCGGCAACGGGATTCTGATCCGGCGGAGGCGTCCCCCCGGGACCGGGCGGAGGTCCCGGCGGAGGCGGGTGATTTTGCGCCATCCCATCCCGTAACTTGAGAGTACCGAATTCTGGACTACTCCTTCAGTGATTTTTTAGCTTCCTCAACTTCCAGTCTGGAGAGCGTCAGGGCGAGGTCGATCCATTTTTGGGTCAACATTTTGAATCGTTTGAAGTT
>JAQUAF010000100.1 GCA_028687435.1 Verrucomicrobiia bacterium
GGCATTCTGAACTCATTCCCAGTGCAAAATAGTCTGCCCAACAAATTTTCAGACGTTGGAGACCCAATCGCCATGCCAAAATCCTGCCTTGTCACACCCTGAAAACTCGGTACTCTCAAGAATTTTACTTCCCGTGAATTTTGATTGTTGGCAATGATGATGGTCGCTTTGTAATCCCCTGGTTTGATCTTTTCCGGGGCAAAAGTCATCCAGATCTGCCTGGTCATGCCCGAAGGGATCGCAATTTTAAAACCGGTCGCGGTTTTGGGCGCAATCGGCAGAGGGTCGGCCACAATATTTTGCTCCTCCGTCCCCACAAATTCGACCTGATGCAAAGTGATGAATTCCGGCGTCATTCCCCCCGGCATATCTTTAAAGCCAATGTTCGCAATAACATCCTCCTTCAAGGTGTTGGTGACATTGAATGCTGCCGAGCGATACTCATGATTCATCATCTCAAGGTCAATCACCGGTCTCGGCATTAAACCGGGGGATGACGCGGGAATTTCAGTCGGCGCCAAAGGTTCCCACCGATTTTTATGCCAAAGGGACAGGTCATCGAGCTGTTTGTTTTTTAAGATCTCGGCGTTGACCCGCAGAATTCGTCGATGAAGGTCATTAAAGGGCGCGGTTGCGCGATAATCCCTGTCCGCCGAACTGCCATTCAAATTTTTGACGTTTTCCTCCAGGGAGGCCAATTGGCACTCGATTTTTTTGTGGTTGTCCGGGGAAAGCCTGGCTGAGATGAGGTTGTTTTTAATGTTAATAATCTCACTGGATAAAACTATTTTAAGTTTTTTGTTGAACCGATAATGCTGGATGAAATCCTCAAGGTTGTTCACCGCGATCTTTTCGCCGCGGGCGGCGCTGTTGTTTTCGCCGCGGCATACTTCCATTTCGTCGCAAAAAAATCCGCCGTGGGAAACGCTGATAATCAACTTTATGAATCTGCATTTTGCATTCAACTCGGCATGGTACTTGTATGGGGTGTATTGCTGCCGTTTTAGTTCCGGAGACACCTCAACGGGGCACGCCAATTTCCACGATGGCTCCACCAGGTCCTGGTGAAAGTTGTAATTCGCGCCATTTTCGCTGGAAAACACCATTATTGACCAGGGCCAGCGCACATTCACCAGATAACTGTCGAAAGCCGTGCTGATCACCATGTTTTTGACATTTTCGATGTTTTGGAGATCGATGGTGATGGAGAGATATTGGCGCAGCGGCCCAATATTCAATTTGCGCCATCCGACACATTCTTTTTGGTCCCAGAGCATTCCTTTTCCCTGGTAAAATACGCCATCGGTTAATTTTTTAACCTCCAGCGGATCGGTGTTTTTAGGCAAGGGGGAAACCGCGCATGGTTTGTTTAAGGCAATGTTTTGGCTGTTGATTTCTGATGAATGAACAAAACCCATGGCGGTGAAATAAAATGCAACAAGGGTTGTTTTTAAACAGGGCATGATTTTTCCTTGTAAAAATGGTGATATATTGTCCCATCACTCGATATAAAACCATTGGGGGCTGTTTTGAATTTCCGTTGCCGAATGCCAGCTTATATGCCCATCCACCCATAGAGAGTTTCCCCCCGAAGCATGTCGGGTTGCTTTCGGGTCGATTTTGCCAAACTGACAGATGTAAAAAACCGGATAGGAATCCACGCCTTCCTCTCCAGATCCCACCCACGCATCGTTGGTATCGCCTACCATGATGGTGTTCGTGGGATTTTTAATTTGTGACAATTGAACCCAAGGTGGATAGCCGCCGGAGGAAGATTCGACATCCGTGGTGGAAGGCAGCCGGGTGAGGGGAGGGATTTGCCCGGTCTGAATCTTTTGCCGCAGGTTGCGTTCGATTTGAACGTAAACGGGTTCTGCCGTTTGGATGTCAAGCATAATATTCATTAGCTCCTAATATGCCCCATGTTATCATAAGGGGGGATAAAAAGCAAGTTTTTTTCAAATAGGCCTTGCTGTATGATCCTTCATTCAACCTCGGAAATTCACATGGATGGACAGGATAAACAGGCATGGTTCAACGGTTCAGGGTTCACGGTTCACGACTTTGGGGGAGGGGCACTTAGGCGCTAACCCAAGTTTCTCAGATTTCGCAAAAAAAGCGCAATTTTTGCAGTTCCTTCCTGTAGCCTCTCACTGTAGATGATTGGAAACAGGAGGCGGAGTTGGGGAACTAATTGATGGGGAATGAGGAAAAGAGCGTCAAGGAGGTTGAGAAGAAAACAAGGGAAGTTTTTCAAGGTAAGCGGTGGGCGAAGGGTTGCTGGTGACGGGAGACCTCTTGAGCGACAAATCCCCATCCGTCAGCGGATGGTTTCATGGGTAAAGGGAAGGCTGTTGGGTAAAAGGGTGGCAAGGGAGGTGTGGGGGGGGGTAAAAGCGGCGGATGCAAAGATTATTCACTCTGCCGATCACTTTGGGACTGTATTTAAAAAGCAAACCGCACGATGTGGTTGAGCGCCCGGAAAAGTGTCCACGTTGTCAGAAGCCGGGATTGAACCGGCATGGTCATTACCAGCGTTTGATGGTGCTTTGGGAGCAGGTGTTGGAGTTAAAAGTGGCGCGATTTTGTGTCCGCATTGCTGGCGAACTCTGAGTTTGCTGCCCAATATCGTGTTGCCTTACGGGGTTTTGGCGCTGGAGATGGTGGTTTGTTTTTTCAGCGGGCAGGTCCCGCCTGCTTGTGGGTGGCGGCATGAAGAGTTGTTGAAGCGTTATTGGCGTCGGTGGTGTTGGCGCTAGCCTGAGCTCTGGGCGGTGGCGGGGGGATGGTTTGGGCGGCTGGGCAAGGCTGCAGTCTGCAAACTTGGCAGAAAAAATTTGCTTTTTGTCCCCCTGTATGATACCATAGGGGTACATTAGGAGCTAATTGAAATATTCAGGCCACTCAACTGTCACAAATGAAGAAATCTCTTGCCATTTCAATAAAAGTAGCGAAGCCGTCTCGGCTCTGGTCCAAAAATCAGTGGCGGGACGCCGCCACCTTGCTTCGTCTCGCTATTACTCAGTGCCCCAGTGCCCCAGTGCCTCAGTGCCTGCCCATATGAACCTCACATTGGACATCAAGGCCGTGGAACCCGTGTACGTTCAAATTGAACGAAACCTGCGTCAAAAAATCCAAACCGGTCAAATCCCCCCCCTCACCCGGCTGCCCTCCACTTCGGAATTATCTCACCAATGGCGCGTCACACGCAAAACCGTTCAAAAAGCCATGGATGGTCTGGTCGCGGCCGGTCTGGTCGAACGAAACCGCAAAAGCGGTACCTTCGTCAGAAACAGCACGGACAAAGCCATCATCGCCATTTTGACCGGCCCCAATCTGGCGGATGAATCAGCATGCATCCATCGCATCTTGCTCAAAATAATCCGCGAGGAGATCGACCAATCCAGGAATACCCGCTGGACCTGCCGCGCTTACGACGGACTTTACGGTCCTGCCATACAATCTTCTTTTCCCTCTCCGTCTTATCGGCATTTGATTGACGATCTCCAAAATTATCCCATCAAGGGACTCATCAAACTCGACGGAAGCTTCGATGAAAGCCGGGGATTGGGCAACCGTTACCATCTCCCCACAGTTCAATTGGGCTCTCCTGTCCGCGAGGCGGGCGCCGATGTGTTTCTGAACTACCGCCATTTCGGTGAAGAAACCGTCCGGTTTATCCACCAAACCGGCCTGAAAAAAATCGCCTACCTGCGCGCCATTGACAGCCAGATCGACACCTCCTCCGATTTGGATGGAATGAACGAAGCCGTTTGCCCCCTGGGCCTGCCTCCCATTCAAATCCATCAGTTGGCTCATATTTTTACAGTGACCAATCAATTTGAAAAAAATGTCTATGAATATACGCTCCGCCTGATTGAAACCTGGCAAAAAAAACGGCAATGGCCGGAGGCCCTGATCGTTTCCGACGACATCGCCATGCGCGGCGCGGCCCTTGCGCTGCTCTGCCAGGCGCCCAACGAGGCCAGGCGGATGCGAATGATCACCATGGCCAATGAGGGAATTGAACATCCATACGGCCTCCCGGTCGCGCGCTACGAGTTTTCCCCGAAAAACATCGCGCGGGAACTGCTCCGCATTCTGCAACTGCGAATGGAGGGGAAAAAAATTCCAGGATTGCCGGTCTATATAACCGGATCGGTCAGAAATTCGTGACTCAAAAATTCCGCGTGAATCATGAATGAATCCAACTTCAGTTTTGTGGTGATGGGCGACTCGCATTACGCCAATGCCAAATACCATTCCCGGCAGATAAAAAACGGCGTTGTTGACGACTTGCGCCGTTATACTTGGATGAAATCGCATGTCACCGCCCCCCTGTTGGCGGAAATCAACCGTTTAAAACCATCCTTTGTCCTGCAACTGGGCGATTTTGCCGAAGGCGGCTGCGACAACAAAAAATATGAATCCCTCGAAATGTCGGAAAGCCTTCAATTCCATTCAGTCTTGAATGCCCCGCTGTTCATCGCCAAAGGCAATCACGAAAGAAATCCGGCCTATCAAAAAACGGTCTGGCCTTTTCTATCAAAAAACCTGGGGTTCCGGCTGCGATCCAATTATTTCTCCTTCGACAATCATGAATCGGCATTTCTCCTTGTCGATTCCAATGACCTCAAAAAAGGCAACCGTCAATTTCAATGGTTAAAAAAGACGCTTGCCGCGGCCCGCAACCGCAAACACATTTTCATTTGCGCCCATTCCCCGCTCTTCCCCATCGCAAGACCGTTTTTTGGGGAAAGAAATTTCATTGAGGCCATGTTAAGCCTGCTGAAAAGCCATCCCATTACGGCTTTTTTTTGCGGACATACGCATAACCAGTGTATCAGCATTCATCCCGTTGGAGAACAAAAGCTCTTGCAGATAAAAACCGCCCCAACCGGATTCCCTCCGCTGAATTCCATCCCCCTGGCCGGAACCCGAAATATTCTGGATTACCGCGAAGCTGGAAAATATGAATATTGCTGGGGATATCTGGAAGACAGCGCCCCAAGTTATTTTCATGTCGAAGTGAACAACGGCGCGGCCAGGTTCACACATCATATTTTCAGATCCGGCCCGATTGGAATCATCGAGAGTAAAAACGGACGGTTGCGCGCCATGAAAAGACCGAAGGAAAACAAAGCCCCCGCCATTCGCGCCGGCGGCCTGAAAAAAATCACTTCTGCGTTTCTGCACATGGGCCTCTACGATTCGTGGAAAGACAACAAGATGGCCATGTTGAATGGCGAAATCATCGGCCGCATCCCCAAGGCCGGCGCCTTCATCCCGCGCAAAGGCATCGAAGTTCCAAAGACTCAGCTGAATCTCATCAAACCGGAAAATTTCATCGAGATTTTAAACCCGGAGAAAGAAAATTTCACCGTCGGCGCCATTGCGTTGGAGATAACCCTTCGCAACGGGAAAAAAGCGAGGACAAATCTGTCGTCGAAAATTTACGCTTCAACCAGACGCTGGAATGACTGGAATTTAAAATCCCTTTGTTATGTCAGGCCGGGAAAAAAAACCGGCCCCATTTCACTGAAATTTGGCGTCACCCGTTAAAAATCCCATGAAAGCCATGTTTCCTTTTAGCTTTTCAAAACAAATCCCCGCCGCCTTTGGCTGGCCGGCTTTCCTTGCCGGCTTAATGCTCGCTTTTGCATGGCCGCAATCCGGGATGTCAAACACCGCCCCTTCCCCCGCGACAAATTACACCATGGTCATCCAGACCGATCGGTCAGACGCCCTTTATAAAGTGGGTGAAAAAGTCACTTTCAAGGTCATTCTGGAAATCAACCGCAAACCGGCGGACGCAACCAAGGTGCGTTACGAAATGATCCAGGATGGAATCAAGGAGGCCGGCAAAGGCGAACTTGAAATCGTGTCAGGAAAAGGAAGTGTGTCATGGGAATGGAAACAACCCTCCTTCATCCTGCTTAAGGTCCTTCCCCCAATCGAAAAAACCGATGCCAAACCAACACTGGCCGGCGCCGGCTGCGAGCCTGAAAAAATCGCGCCGTCCATGCCCAAGCCCGATGATTTCGATTCCTTTTGGAATGCCAAAAAAACGCTCGCCGACGCCTTGCCCAAAGAACCGTCCCTCACCCCCATCGCGGCTCTTACCGATAACCAAATCGAAACCCATGTGATGGTCATGGACAACATCAATGGCGCCAAAATACGGGGTTTCTTTGCCAAACCCGCAGGCAACGGGCCTTTCCCCGCCATCCTGCTGGTTTATCCGGCGGGAGTCTATTCCATCAAACCCGCCGATGTGGCTGCCTATGCCCGCCGCGGGGCCATGGCCGTCAATATCAATCCTCACGATATTGAAAATGAAAAACCCGATCAATATTACAATAATTTGCGAAGCGGCGCGCTCAAGGATTATCAACTTATGGGACGCGATGATCGCGAAACCTGTTATTTTTTGAGAATGTTTTGCGCCTGTTATCGCGCCGCCCAATATTTGGCCTCGCGAACGGAGTGGGACGGCCGGCATCTGGTCGTGCATGGATCAAGCATGGGGGGAGGCCAAGCCATTGCCGCCGCGGCGCTATGCCCAAAGGTGACAGCTTTTGCCTCCAATGTTCCCGCCCTTTGCGATCACACAGGACGCGAAGCCGGACGGGCGGCGGGCTGGCCGCGCATCGTCAATTATACGGATGACAAGGCCGATCCAAAACAATTGAACGCCGCCCGTTACTTTGACTGCGTCAACTTCGCCCCAACCATCCAGGCCAGGGCCTTGGTTTCCGCCGGTTTTATCGACACCACCTGCCCCCCTTCCTCGGTTTACGCAGCCTTCAACGCGCTGAAATGCGAAAAAAACATGCTCAACACCCCCCGGCACGGGCATGTCACCTCTTCGGATTGGAACAACACCCGCGACCCATTCATTTCAAGGGAATTGGGGGAAAAACCGAAATCAACCGGCTCGCTGGATTTGACCCTCCCCCCCTTATGGCATGGGATCCCCGGACTGAAGACAAGCCTTTACTACGATAATATCATTCTGGCGGAAAACTCCTCCGCCTATCGTTTCACGGTCAACTGCGACATCGGACAGTCGGAAAAACGTTGCTGGTCCGTCACTCCATCGGACAAAGATGTCGGCGACCATCCTCTCGTCGTAACAGTCAAGGATGCCGCCGGTCAAACGCTGGGCGAAACCAAAACCATCCTTCGGATAACCTCTCATCAGGCTGGAGAAGGCAAACCGCTCCGTCTGCTTGTCATCGGGGACAGCCTGACGCAAGCCACCCTCTATCCCAATGAACTGGCGCGCTTGCTGTCACTGCCACACAACCCCTCCCATGTCATGCTCGGCGCCCATATCATGGGCAACGCAAACCCGGGAGTGGCGCACGAAGGTTACAGCGGGTCAACATGGAAATGGTTTCTGACCCAATATTCAACCGATCCCAAGCTGCCAGCCGACAAACAACGCAGCCCGTTTGTTTTTGCCGGCGCCGGAGGAAAACCCGCAATAGACGTCACCCGTTACCTTCGGGAAAAATGCGGAGATACCCCCCCGGATCTGGTCACTTTCTTGCTCGGCATCAACGACTGTTTTCGCGCCAACCCCGGCGACCGGCAAGCCATCAACAAAACCATCGATGACATGTTCGCCAACGCCGAGGCATTGCTCAAGGAATTTCGCCGGGCCGCCCCCAAGGCTTCTTTCGGCATTTGCCTTGTTACACCCCCAAATGCCAGCGAGCAGGCTTTCATCGCCTGCCACAAGGACAAATACACGCGCTGGGGCTGGAAAAGAATCCAGCACCGCCTGGTCCAACGTCAATTGCAACAATTTGGCGGCCGGGAAGCTGAAAAAATCTTCGTCATCCCGACAGAACTGGGCATTGACCCTGTTGACGGTTATCCAAAAGACAACAGCGTCCATCCCAACCAGACAGGCTATCAACAAATTGCCGCCAGCATTTACAGCTGGATCAAATGGTGGCTGATTCAAGGTTGATCCGCCGGCAAAAATCGCCCAGCCTGACAAAAGATTGAACAACCCAACTTTCACGCAAGGCGATCAAGCCATGAACAAACCATCCTTACAACAACATCCCCTTTTCGCCGCAATCCTTGGGAAAAACAGCGCCTTCACGCTGGTGGAATTACTGGTCACCATAGCCATTGTCGGACTCTTGATGTCAATGCTGGCGCCCGCGCTGAAAAACGCGAAGGAAAAAGCCCGGCAAATCGCCTGCATGAACAATCTGCGGCAAATCGGAACTGCCGCTTTAAACTACGCCGGCGATTACAATGGCTGGCTTCCGCATGCCAATTCCTCCCATCTTCCCAGTTCAAACAGCAATCAAACGTGGAAATATTTGATCGCGCCGTATGTCAACATCTCTTCCCCAACCAACAGCCTGCTTGAACGCGGGGTTTTTCATTGTCCCAGCCAGAACAATGCCTCTTGCGGCAACTCCGCCTTTGGCGACAACGGTTTTTATGGTGGATACGGATGGAACTTCACCTATCTGGGATATAAGGACGCCGTATCCGGGGGGGTCGAACCCTGGGTTAATTGCTCGCAAATCGGCAACCCCTCGCAAGTCATCATGGCCGGCGACACCAGCGACTGGTACCTCAACAACGCCAGTTGCTACAACCTTTTCTTTCTTTATTCAACCGGTTTCGCGGCGCTCGAAAGTTACCGGCATACCGGCGGCGGAAATTATCTTTGGGTCGACGGGCACGTCAGCTGGCATTTGATGCGCGAAGTATTCAACAACAAGGATAAGTGGTATCCCCTCCAGTAACTGCCACGCTCCTGCTCCGCAGCCAACCCCTCGCTCCCGCATGCGGGGGCGGCGCTGGATGATCGAAAAAAACCTTTCACAGAAATGAAATTCTTTTCCGAAACAGAACAGGCGGCCTGCCTGTTCCGCAGCGGCCAAAGCAGCTTCGCCATTCCACACACCACCAACCCATCAGGAGCCACCCATGTTCAAATTCATCTCAAAAACAAACCCGTCTCCTTACTCATTCATTAAAGATAACTTTTTTGAATGTATTATCCAGCTGCTTACAGCCTCCATCAGCATCTCGTTTTTTATTCCACCAAAAATAATCGCAATGGAAACCAAAGAAAATCCCGGCATTAATATCGCCAAAGGCAAAATTTGCGCCTTCGATCCCGCGCCCAATGACCGCGCATGCGTCGATCCCGGCGACAGCCGCAAGCTCACGGATGGAACGATTTCCGCGCAACTGGAAACATTCTGGCGGGATAAAAAGACCGTTGTGGGCTGGCGTGAGGCGCTTCCAGTCATCATCACTCTTGACCTGAAAAAAACAGAACCCATCGGCGAGGTGTCTTTTCACACGGCTTTTGAGGGGCCCAAGGGAATCATGTGGCCGCAATCCATCGAAGTGTTCGTCAGTGAAAACAACCGGGATTTTTTTCTTGTTGGCAATCTGATCAACCCTGAATGGCCGGGAAAGCTGCCGAAAGAGATCGCTCCCTTTGGCGAAAAAAAACGGCCGGCGACCTATCGATATGCCGCAAAAATAAACAGTTGCGGCCGCTACATTTGCCTCTCCATACGCAGCCCCAGACATGTCTATTGCGACGAAATCGAGGTGTATCGCGGTCCCGAAGTTTTGCTGGAAAAAAAACCGGACGGCAGAAAAATCACAAATATCAAATCTTATGTAAGAAACGAAGTGACCCGCGAAAAAGCGGCGTATCAATTGAAGGCCGACATGAAAGGAGCCAGGCAAAATGCCGCGCTTCTCCCCTCCGCCGAACGGACCGCCATCGAAAAAGAGCTTTCCCTGCTTTCGCAAAAAATCGACGGCTTGAAAACCTGGCAGCCTGAACCGGGTTTCCGCGCCATTATTCCATTAAATCCCCTTCATGAGGAAATTCTGCGGTGCAATGCTCGCATACTGGAACTAAGAAAGTTTCCGCCGCTTTTTGCCTGGCATAAAAACCGCTGGGCTCCTCTCGCCGTCACAGAGGCGCCGGAAACGCAAACAGAACCCCCAGGATTATCCATCGCCATGATGGACAATGAGTGCCGGGCGGAGACAATCAACCTGACCAACACCACCCCTGAATCCATGGAGGTTTCCGTCTCGTTCACCGGGCTGCCAAGCGAAGCCGCCATTAACGTGCGCCAGGTTGAATTTTTGGCCACTGCGCAGGGCAGAGCCATTGCCGATCCGCTTTGTCCTGCCATGAAAACCGCAGCGGGATTCCTGGTGTCCATCCCCTCCGGCATGACCCGGCAATTATGGATCGATTTCAAACCTCAAGGAAGCAAGGCGGGCACATACCAAGGAACCATGGTCTTCAGCCCCAAAAAATTGCCTCAACTTGCCGTGCCGCTGTCGCTCCACATTTATCCCTTTAAATTTCCCGACCAACCCTCTTTGTCCCTGGCCATGTTCGATTATACCTGCCAGCCCCCCGGTTTCACCAGCATCACCAAAAAAAACGCCCCCCTTGCCATCAAGGATATGAGGGAACACTTTGTGGACACTCCGTATGGACAGAGGGGAAGCGCCTGCTGGCCGGAGAAAGGGGATTTCGACACGGAAGGGAACCTGGTCAAACCCCTGCGAACAAAAGACTTTGACGATTGGATGTCCAGTTGGCAGGGAATCCGCCGCTGCCACATTTACCTGACCAACGCCCTGGATGACTTTTGCGGAGAACCGATGGGCACGCCAAAATTCACGCGCATGGTGTCACAATGGGCGGCGGCGTTTGCCGCCCACGCCAGGGAACGGGGCCTTCAACCAAAACAAATCGCCCTGCACCTTTTCGACGAGCCTTCCCCGGAAAATCCCAGAACATACACCATCAATACCCTCTGGGGAAAAGCCATCAAGGCGGGCGCCCCTGATCTGCTCCTTTTCACCGACACCTCCGGCTTCGAAGAATCCAGCGAGGCGCTCAAGGAAATGATCGCCGTCCACGACATCATCTGCCCGCAACTGCCGATCTATGGCGGCATAACCGAGAAGATCCGCGACATCGTCGGGTCCGAAAAAAACAAACAGTTCTGGTTTTACAGTTGCGACGGACCGGCGGCGCGTCATTTCGATCCCTATTACTATCACCGTTTGCAAGCCTGGCATTGCTGGCGAAACGGCGCGACTGGCATGGCTTTTTGGAATTACTGGAATTACTATAATGATGAAACTTGCACCGCATGGAATGAACTGGAAACCCAGGGCAGAAGCTTCGGCGTGGTTTATAGCACCGCGGATTCCATCACCGCCGGCAAACATTGGGAGGCCATTCGCGAAGGTGTTGAGGACCACGAATATCTGCGGATGCTCCATGACCGCATCATGAAGCTTAAGGAAAATGGGGCGTCATCCGCAGCCCTGTCGAAAGCCGGGGAATTATTAAAAAAACTGCCATCCGAAGTAACTGGAACTTATGACAGAAAAATGATGTCCTGGCATGCGGATAAGGACAGATCCGCCGCCGACACGGCGCGGACGCAAATTCTGGATGCGCTGGAAACTCTCGCGCAATAAAAAACATGCTCCCCACCCCTTCCCCGGACACCCTCTATTCCGACGACGAACACGCCAATTCGCAAAACAAAAATCTCCATCGTTGCGGTAACCTGACTTACACTAAAATGGGGCTGGCGGCCCTTTTCGGGTGGTTGTTGTGGGGCGATTTTTGTTTCACACTGATGGAGGCGGTGGTGCCCAGCATCCTGCCGCTGAAACTGCGCAGCCTGGAGTCGTCAAACTGGCTGATCGGAGCGATCATGAGCACATTGCCGGGGGTGTTCAACACGACGATTTGTCCCTGGGTCAGCTTTAAAAGCGATCGGTATCGCAGCAAGTGGGGGCGGCGGATACCCTTTATTCTCTATACCATGCCCTTTCTGACGCTGTCGCTGATTCTCATCGGGTACAGCGATTCCATTGGCGTTTGGTTGCACAGTCTTTGTTTTCAGGACGGCGGTGTCCGCCAGGCGGCGGTGGTGATCACCTTGCTGGCGGTCTTTGCCGGTTGTTTCGATCTTTTCAACATGTTTGTCGGTTCCGTTTACTGGTATCTGTTCAATGATGTGGTGCCGGAAAAATTCCTGGCCCGGTTCATGGCCTACTTCCGTCTGGTGGGAGTCATCAGCAGCGCGGGATTCAACTTTTTCATCTTCAAGTACGCCGAAAGCCACATGCGGGAGATTTATCTGGGCGCGGCGGTGCTGTATTTTCTAGGTTTTGGCATCATGTGCCTAAAAGTCAGGGAACGGGCCTATCCTCCTCCGCCGGACACGGGTCTGAAACCCAGCTTGTGGCGCGACATCAAAACCTTCGCCAGGGAAAGCTATTCCATTTCCTACTATTGGACGATCTTCCTCAACACCGTCTTCGGCGCGGTGGCGGCTTGCATGGCCCCGTTCATGATTTTCTTTTACAAGTCTCTGGACATGGATCTGGACATGATCGGCAAGTTCACCGCCGCGGACGGAATCCTGGTGGCGGGTTGTCTGTCGTTCATTGGCGGTTTCGTTGACCGGTGGCATCCCGTCAGGGTCATGGCGTATATCGCCCCATTCACGATCGTCCTGACGCTGAATCCCTGTGTCTGGATCTTTGTCGATTCCCCTCCGCCCACCCTTTTCTTTTGGTCCACCATAGTCTGCTCGTTTTTCTCCTGCCTGCTTTTGTCGGCGCAACAGGCCGCCGCCCTGCCGCGTCAAATGGAGCTTTTTCCCCAGGACCGCTTTGGGCAATTCTGCGGCGCGCAAGCCCTGGTCCGTTCGGGGGCAACCATGATCGGCGGCGTGCTCGCCGGATTGTTCATCGATTTTGCCAAAAACCTTTTCCCAAGCGGCCTTTATGCCTACCGATTCCTTTTTCTCTGGCAAACCCTTTTCATGATCATGGCGTTTATTTTCCATTATCGCGCCTATCGCGTCTGGAAAAGACTAGGGGCAGACAAAGGGTATTCGCCGCCAACACAACCTTTCAGCATTAAAAAGCTGCTTTTCTCCCCGCCGTCTTCGGCCGGGGAACCCGCCCTTGCCAGCGTAAACAGCCGGCTGGCTCAAATCGTCTTGATGGGTTTTGGGGGCATCGTGGTTTTCGACTTGTCTTTTCTGGTTTATTTCTTTTTTTTCAGTCATCAGAACCAAAATGCCATGACCTTCCTGATCCAAACAGGCATCATCCTCGCTTTGATCCCTCTCTACCTGCGATTGTTAAGGTTCATGGAACGCCCATGATAAAACATCCCGTTTTCCGAAACCCCGCCTCAAACCGGGAAGGGAAAAAATAAAATAAAAACCGAAATCCGAATATTAAAATTCAGATTCGATTTTCCTTCCTAACAGTCTGACGTCATGAACCCAACCCATCGCAACATTCAAACCAACCCCAAAATTGACGAAAGGGGGCTGGTCAATATTTATCTTCCCGAAGGCAGGGGGCCTTTCCCTTTTGTGATGGGAATCCACGGCGGCGGGTGGTGCGCGGGAGACCGGAACAGTTACCATCACTTCTGGCCGCGGATCAAACGCGCCGGTTTCGCTTTTGTCCTGGGAAGCTATAGAATCAGCCAGGAGGATCATTACCCGGCGGCTTACCGGGATCTAATGCATCTCCTGAAATGGCTCGGACGGCACGGGCATGAATATCAGTTGAATCCTGATCGTTGCGGGCTGCTCGGCGGTTCCGCGGGCGGGCATCTGGTCATGCTGCTGGCCGCCAAGGGAACCAGGGAGGGAACCGGATCATGCAAAATCCGGGCGGCGGTTGACTATTGCGGGATCATGGATCTGGCCGCTCAATTCGAACGTGACAACGCGCGGGGGCAGGTCATAACCTTTGCTTTTATCGGGGGCAACCCAACCCGCAAGCCTTCCGCCTGTCGGGATGCCTCCCCCATTCATCAAATCCACGCGAAAATGCCGCCGGTTTGGATGGCGCACGGGACAAAAGATCCCATCGTGCCCATCGGCCAGTCGCGGCGCATGGCGGCCAAACTCAGGGCTGCGGGACATCATCCGGTTTATCTCGAAGCCAAAGGGCGGTTGCATACCCTGGTTAAAGACGATGCCGCGCCCAAGGCAAAAGTCGAATTCCTGTTCGAAAAACAGATGATCGGCTTTTTGAAAAAGCATCTTCTTGGCTAGCCGCCCGCCTTGTTTTTTCTCTCGCCCTCCCGGAACGGCTGCCTTATGAATCAGCCGTTATGACCACTCCCAACGATGCCATCCAACTGACCCGCGACTGCGAAGCCATCCAGGTTCCCAGCGGGGTGACGACCATTTTGACAAAGGGAACCTCGGGACAGGTTTCCCAACAGCCCGGCGGCAATTTCAAACTCGTTCTGGATGACCAGCGGATTTTCAGCGTCGCCGCCAAGGATGCGGACGCCTTGGGCTGTCAAAAAACCGAGCCGCCCCAACCCGCCGCCCCGGCGCCAGCCGCTCCCGCCGGCCCCCTCACCGAAACGGACATCTGGAATGTCCTCAAGGAAGTTTACGATCCCGAAATGCCCCTGAGCATCGTGGACCTGGGGCTGGTTTACAATGTGGCGGTAAAACCGTTGCCGGACGGCGGTCACCGGGTGGAAGTCAAAATGACGCTCACCTTTCCGGGATGCGGCATGGCCCGCTATATCGTGGCGGATGTGCAAAACCGCCTTCAAACCACCCCGGGCGTCAAGGAAGCCGATGTCCAGTTGGTCTGGGATCCGCCCTGGGATCGCAGCATGGTGACCCTCGAAGGCAAAAAGAAAATCGGCCTTGAATAAGACCGATGTAGATCTGCCTGTTTGACCGAACAATCCTGTTAATCCTGTCAAAAAAACTTTTGCCAGCGTGGCTTGATTTTGCCGTCAGGACTGAATCGACCATCGACACTCATGCCCCCAGCACTTCAACTTCCGGATCGTCAAAACTGGAGTTGTCTCGGCTGCGGACGTTGTTGCCGGGTCCACACCATCGTCCTGACCGGGGATGAAAAGGAACGGATCGAAAAGCTGGATTGGCGCGGCCAAAACGCCTCTTTGCCCCAGCCTTGGCTGGAGTCCTCTTCGGACAAAAACAGCGCGGCCCAACCGCAACTCGCCCGTCAAACCGACGGGGCCTGTGTTTTCCTGACCGGGGAAGGCCGCTGCCTGTTGCAAAATCTCTTTGGCGCCGAAGCAAAACCCCGGGCCTGCCGCATTTTTCCGTTCACATTCCAGCCCGCCGGGAAAAAACATATCGCGGCGGGGCTGCGCTTCGGCTGCCCCTCGGCCGCTTCCAATCGGGGACGGCCTCTGGCCCAACAAAATCCCGATCTTCAAGCCCTCGCCCATCTGGCCATTCCCCCGCGCGCGAACGAACTGCCGCCTCCGCCGGTGAAACCCGGCTGCCAGCTTGATTGGCCGGCTTTTCTCTCTCTTGTTCACGCCTTGGGTGAATTGCTGAATGACGAATCCGTCCCACTCTCCATTCGATGGCTGCAAATCCTGGCATGGACAAAAACCCTCGAAACCTACGAGATCGTGGAGTCGGATCTTCCGGAGGTTTTGCCCAAACTCCACAAACTCATCCGCGCCGGCGTCACCGCCAAGGACGCCGCAAAAGGCCGTCCCCGACGGCTCACCCGCGCCATGTTCCGTCTGACCGCAGCCCAATATGCCCGGCTGGACGCCCCCGGGGAAACGACCGGCTCATGGCGGCATCGCTGGCAACTGTTGCGCTGGGCATGCGCTTTCGCATTGGGCTGGGGCCGGACGCCGTCCATCCAGCCGGAACTGGCCCGGGTTCCCTTTCGCCAGTTGGATGTTCCACTCAAAACAAACAGTTCCGAAACGGAAGAACTTCTGACCCGTTTCTTTCGGATCAAAATCTCCAGCCTCCAATTCTGCGGCGCCGCCGTTTACAATATGAATTTTCTGGAAGGCATAAAAAATCTGGCTCTTCTGCACGCATCCATCCTGTGGCTGGCCCGATGGATCGCGTTGGGACGCAACCGCGAGGAACCCATTACGGAAGATCTGGAGCAAGCCCTGACCTTTGCCGACCACAACTTCGCCCATTCCCCGGGTCTTGGAACCTTTGGCGCGCGGCTGCGTCTCAACCTGCTCTTCGATTCAGGCGAACTGGCGGGATTATTAGGGGATTAGGCTGCAGGCTGTTAGCCTGGATTTTGCATCAAAATCCGGGAAATTCGAATATCGAAACTCGAAAATCCGATGATCAAAATTCGAAACAATGCACGGGACCATTTGTTCTCATACTTGAAGACGGGCGCATGGCAGTTCCGTCGGGTTTTTTGGGTGGGTTTTAGCCTAGAGGGTCAGGAAATTTTAGATTTAGGGCTACGCTGGCTTGCCGAACATCTCAGGGGCGGTTTTATTTTCCCTTTGGA
>JAQUAF010000022.1 GCA_028687435.1 Verrucomicrobiia bacterium
GCGAGGCATGGCGCGCTTGGCGGATGTTGAAGTCGCTTACGATCTTTACCAGAAGTGAGTTTTTTTGTTGCATGGTCTTAAATGACCTCGCACCCATTGTGCTTTACAAGATGTGGGTAAAGATCAGGTCCAAAGGACGGGCCGAAACACAAGGTTCGCTTTACCTCGATGAACTGGAGGTTCAGGATTATAATGTGGTGACTTTATGCGCAAGGGGGGACGCTCAAAAATCCGATGGAAGGTTGGTGGAGGTGACCTCTCCGGTTTTTTTTGTGCAGATTCGCCCTTTTCGCAAGGATGTCCATGAAGGAAAATCCTGTTCAGGGGAGGGATCGAAGAAAGTCGATCAACTGGTCCATCTTATTGAGTGGGTGATTGAAGAACAACGCAGGGTCGTTCGTTCAACGTATGGTTTGAGAGATAACTCCTTGCCTCCAGATGAGAAAATTTCTCCGGATCGGGCAGCCAAAGAAACGCTCGAATCCCAACGGTTAAATCTGAAGAAGATTTTTGAAGTGTATGAGTTTGCGAGTTCTTTGGGTGAAGACACCATTCCAGCCGAAGTCCTGACCTTGTTTGACCAGGCACGGGAAGACATGGAAAAAGCGATTCCTCCATTGGAACATCAAGAGTGGGCTTCAGCCGTGCCGCCTGAAGAACGGGCGCTTGGTCATCTGGTCGAAATTCTCCGGAATCTGCGGCGAATCATTGGCAAAGGGGAATGCGGCGAATACAAAAAATCGGAACCGCGGGTTCAAACGTTGCGGGATCGGCAAACTTATCGTTTATCCGAATTGGAAAAATTGGCAAGCGAACAGGAGACGCTGAACAAGGATGCGGAAAAAACGGATTCAGATAAAAAGGAACTGGCAGACCGGCAGCGGGAAATCGTGGAAAAAACAGGGGAATTGGCCAATCAGCAGGAACAATCGGAAGCGGTCCGGCGGCTTTTGGAAGACGCCCGTCACGCCATGCAACAGGCTGAGAAGGCGGTTTCCAGGAATTTGTCCGCGGAAGCCGGACAGTGGAGGAAAAAAGCGGAAGAACTGCTTCGGCAGGCGATCGCCCATGAGGCGGCTGAAAAACAAACGCAGACAGCCCGTTTTCTTCAGCAGATGTTGCGTCAGATGGGCGAAATGCAAAAGGATTTGGAAAAACCGGAAGGCAACCCCCACCGGCAGCAGGAAACCGCGGCCAAGGCGCTTGGTGAAATGGACAATCGACTTCAGGAACTGGCTGGCAGTGCGGGTGAAAACATCAAGAAGTTGTTGAATGACGCGGCGGATCAAACCGCCGAAGCGGAAAAAACCTTCGCGGAAGGGAAGGGCAGGCCCGAAACGCTCAATCCGTCGATGGACGCTTTGGCCAAGGCTTATGCAAAGGCCCTTGGACGATCCGCTCATCTGGCCAAATTGGAACAGGAATTAAGGGAGTTGAAACAACAACTGGAAGGCGCGCGCAAACAGATGGAAAACGGCAAGGCCGAAAAAAACGAGGCCCTGCGAGAGTGGTTCAAGGAACTGGAGGCGCGGCAGCAATCCCTGGAGGCCGAGTTGCGGATGGGGTTGAACTGGGATCCTGGGTTGAGCCGGCTTTGCGGTCGATTGCATGATCATTGGGCTTATGTGCCCGGCTATGCCGGAGAGTGGAAGCTGGTTCATCCCCAACTGGGTGAATTGGTTGGCGACCTCAGTAAAATACATCGGGCGCTGGAATCCCGGTTGAAGGAGGTTTTCTTTAGCGATCTGCTCGGGGCGATGCAAAACGAGGATGTTCCCCCGGAGTATCGTGAACTGGTAAACGCCTATTTCGAGCGGTTATCCCGCGAAATTGAAAAGGAAACCGGCAAAAAATCCTCCATCCCTTCCACCCCATGACCACCGAACTGATTTCCGCCCATGGTTGGACATGGGGACATCTGGCTCTCGCCGCCATCGTCTTGGCTTTGTTTTTCTGGCAAGCGTATCGCTGGACGCTGGTTTCCATTCCCCCTTTTCAACGCCTGTTCCTCTTGATGCTGCGATTGGTTTGGTCCTTGGGTCTTCTCTGGTGTCTCTGGGAGCCGGTCGCACAGAGCACCGTCAGAAAACAGATTGATCTGAAAAACCGCGCCGTGGTCATGTTGGATGCCTCGCTCAGCATGGGGATTTCAGATCAGGGCGACAATAAGCGTTGGCAACAGGTACGGAATTTGGCAGGGCGGCTGGAGAGACTCTTCGCCGAAATCCGGTTGGAGAGAACGGAGTGGTTGGCCTTCGGCAGCCATGTGCGTCCATGGAACGAGAAGATGGTTCCGGTTGATCGACAAAGTCTGTTGTTGCGCGAGATCCGTGAAGTCGCGGAACAGCAACCGGCTTCGGGTGTGGCCAATACGCTTTTCCTGGTGACGGATGGCGGGGACACGGCGGAGACTCCCGCGGCGGAAGCCATTCCCTCCTTGCGCGCCCGCAATATCCGGGTGTTTCCTTTGCTATTGTCCGGGGTGGCGCAGCCGCCGCCGCTCGCGCGCATTGTTCGTGTTGCCGCTCCCCAGCAGGTGGCGCTCAATCAGGCTTTTGATTTGCGGGTGGATGCGCGCTTGCGGGCCAATCGTCCGGTTTCATTCAAAATGGTGGTGGAACGCGATGGTCAGGTCGTCGGTCAAAAGATCCTGCAGCAATGCGGGGAGGGTGTGACTCGTGTGACCTTTCCTTTCCGTGCGGAAGCTGCGCAGTCGTCGCTTTATACAGTCAAGCTGATGGATGCGGAGGGCAAAAAGGAGTTTAGTCGGATGAGCGCGGTGGTTTTGGCTAAAACGCGGGATGTTCTGCGGGTGTTGTACGTGCAAGGCGCGGTGGATTGGGAATATCGTTTTGTGCGTCAGGCGATTCGTCCCAATGCCTCGATGGTGATGAAGGGGGTGACCCACATCAAGGGGGACAAATTCCTGTTGCAGGAGACGGCCCAGAGTTCCGCGGATTCCAAGGAACTCAGTGTGCTGGCCATGCTTCAAGCCGGAATGAATGATTGCGACGTTTTTGTTTTTTCCAATGTCGATCCCAAACTGCTGAACGAGGAGTCCCAGAAAGTTTTGCTTCAGTTCATTCAAAAACGAGGGGGCGGCATTTTGTTTTTTACGGGCAATGCCGGTTTGACTGCCGGTTTTCGGGGAACACTTCTTGAACAATTGATGCCGGTTATTTTCGACGAAAAACCTGTTTTGGCGGGAGATGATCCCAAAACAACGGGAAAAGCAAACCTTCCGCCGACACTTTGTGCGCTGCAACTGACTCCCGAGGGACTGGCAAGCGAGATTTGGGGGGCGGACGCCGCCACAAGCGCTTCGTTGGGGCAGCCTCCTCCGACGTTTGAAAAATACATCCGCATCCAGCAGGCTAAACCAGCGGCTCAAATCCTTGCGGTCCATCCCGCGGATCAAATGGAGGGCAAACCCCGTCCGCTGATGGTGTCCCAAAACATGGGAGCCGGGCGGGTGGTCTTTCTGGGCGTGGACGGTCTTTGGCGCTGGCGCATGAACACCCCCGCGATTCAACGGGACTACGACCGTTTTTGGCAACAGCTTCTTTTGTGGCTGGGCGGACGTGTTGAAAATGACACGCTCGAAGCGGATCGTTCCCGGTGCCAGCCCCAGGAGGAAATTCATCTCGTTTTGCGGGTTCGCAAGGCGGATGCCGGGAATCGTCTATGGGTCAAAAGTCTGAATGAAAGTGAGAGAGAAATTTCACTGGTTTGGAATGCCTCCCGAACCGAAGGCAAGGGGATTTTCCTGCCCGTTTCCGAAGGCGAAGTGATTTTTACCGCGCGGAACAAATCCACGACGCTTTGTCAGCAAGCGGTTGACGTCAGCGCCATCGATCTTGAACGGGAATATTGTTCTTTGAATGAAACGCTGCTTCAACAACTTGCCCGCGAAACCAATGGCCAGTGTCTGACTGAAGATAATCTGGAAATCATCCCGAGTCTTTTCCACTCCAAAACAGAAACCGCCACTCATCGCGAACAAAAACCGCTCTGGCACGAACCTTGGATTTTTCTGCTCATTCTGGGGGCTTTTGTCGGAGAGATCACGCTCCGTCAGCGGTTTAAATTGACGTAGAACGGTGTTATTCTTTCTTGAGATCCAAGGGCGCGTCCGGGTCGTAAGGATCGCCGGCGATGCGGACTTGGATATTGTCGTAAAGGATGTCCAATTGGGTTTCGGTATCTCGCGCTTGAAGCTGCATGGATGCGGATGTAAGCCTCCCCAATTGTCCGCGAAATTTCACGATTCCCAACAAGATATCGTCCACATAATATGAAATTTCTGAACTTGTGCGGTCCAAAAGCATTCGCATTTTGTGGAAAACCTCCATTTCGTTGCCAAAAGAAAATCCATTTTTTTCGTTCAGCATTCGGTATGGGATTTTTGCTCCTTCCAAAGGGCGGCGTTGAATTACATACCCGCGTTTATAGAATGGTCCAAAAGATCCTTTTCCATTTATTCCTTCAAAAAACATGCATAAGCCGTTGCCCGCCTTTTCCATGCTGCCGGAAAGCGCGATTAATTGATACCCGTTGCTTCCCGAAGTCCTGAAGTCGCCTGAAACTTCGATGAGCGTGAGAGTATCCCCTTCAATGGGGCGAGTCATGCGGCATCCCGCCCAACGCCCAACGGTCGTGGTCCCCGCAATTCGCCCCACGCCGTCAGCCACCGACCATTTCAAGCCGGGATCGGCGCAAACGACGGCCAGTGTTTCGTTGTTGTCATCGTCGAAATTGACTTCCGCGATGGTGGTCCATTTCAAATCTGCAAAAGGGTCGGCGGCCATGGTGAGATACGGTCCGGCGAGAGCAAAAGCCAGCAAGATGGCAACATGGAAAGGTCCATGGGAAGATGACGGTGGAGAAGATGCGTTAAAAGTGGTTTTATTCATGGCGAATGATAATTTCTCAATGTGTCATGGCATAGATCACGATATTGGCGCCCATTTTGTAAGCCTCTTCGACCCTATTCTTCATTTCCTGGCCGTCTTTTCCTGGCAAGAGACCGGTGTGTTTGGCCCAAATCCAAACGCACCCTATATCGGCGTCGCTGAAAAAGACGATCATCCGGTTTTGATGAAAAAACCCCTCGCCGCCTTGTCCTTTGCGTTTTTTGGCGGCGGTGTCGGGCGAACGGTCGTTTTCCGGTCCGAAAAAGTTGGGCAATCCTTTTGGAAAAGAGTAAGGGGCGCGATAAATGTCGTGGTCCGGCGGCAATACCCGCCACTCGCCTTCAGGAAAGAGATTGGTCAGCAGGTCGTGAAGCTGAACTGAAAACCGGCCCCGCTTTTTGTGGAGGTTGCTTTGGCCGCCGCAGTCGTCGGCAAACAGAAAACCGCCTCGCTGGAGATGAGCCTTCAGATTCTCTTTTTCTTTTGCAGTCAGTTCAAAACCATAGCATCCATCCATGAACAACAGGGGGTAATTGAAGAGGCGGTCATTGGAAAGATCAATCAACCGGACTTCTTCCCGCGCCTTGATCACCTTGTTTTCGTTCAGCCATTTAAGAAAATTGGGAATGTAAAACCGTCCATGATGATTGATCAGTTCTTCGTTTTTCTCCCAGTTTTTTCCTCCATAACGAACCATTGCAAATTCGAATGCGCCCTCCTTTGGCGGTGCGCCTGCCGGAACGCGCAGGCCAAAGATTAGGAGCCAGATTCCAGTTGTGACGATGAATGTTTTTAGGCGCATGGCGAAAAGAGCGGTTTTTGTTGGAAAGCCTCGGCATTTTTCTACAGATGCCGCAAAACTTCAATCCGAATTGTGGATGAAAACTGCCGTGCGCGCCCGGTTTCAGGCGATCCCAAAAAGGCTTGTTTTCTTTGCGATCCGTCGCGACGATGTTGGCGTATGCTTCGTTGTCTCTTCTATATTGTCTTGGCGGCCATGATGACCCGAAGCGCTTGGGCGGAATCCCACGCGTTGATTGTCGTTGGCTTGGCGGGGGAAGCCGCCCAGTGGAAAATTTACCAGCGGGAATTGGCGGGTTGGGAAAAACTGCTTGTTTCCAATGGGATCGAAAAAAGCCGGTTGACCATCATCCAAACGCCGGAAAACAAGGCCGAGGCACAAGGGGCATCCACTCGCGACAAGGTAAAATTGCATTTGGAAGGCTGGCGCAGGAATCTCAAGGAAGCCGATGATGTTTTCCTGATCCTGATTGGCTGCGGTGTTACTCGGAATGATCAGTACCAGTTTCAAGTCCGCGGACCGCGTTTGACCGGGAAGGATTTTTGCGAAGCGCTTCGTCCCTTGAAAACTCGATCGCTGACGGTTTTTGCCACCGGCCCCGGCGGCGCCGGATTGGCCGAGGCTCTTCAAGCCTCCCGGCGCGTGATTATTTCCGCCACGGCAGAAGGAACCGAGATCAATCAAACGCAATTCGGCCTTTTTTGGATCGAAGCGGCCGCCGAGAATCCTCACAGTCCCATATTGAATCTTCTTCGGGCAACGGAAAAGAAAGTGGCTGGTTTTTACGAAGGTCAGCGTTTGGTTCGAAGTGAACATGCCCAGCTTCGAATCGGGAGAAAAGAGCCGATCGAGGCGCCCTTCGATATTGCCCTCAAGCCGGAAATCCTGCAGCAATGGACTCTGGCGGCGCCGTCTTTTCCCTCGGATGGCACGGTCTTGGCCAGGAAAGCTGATGGCCTCAAGAAGACGACGCCGTCTTCTTCAGGCCATCCGACGGCTGATTCGGCCAAAATATCGGCGCCTGACTTGATCAAGGAAGATTATCGTCAAAATCGAGTGCGTCCTTCCACGGTGGAGGAAAAGGAAATTCTTGCCCGGGCGCCCAAGCCATCCGACTATCCCCGTGAAGATGGGGTGATTCTCTGGAAATCGGTCCGGAGCGAGGTCGCGGAGGATTACAGTGTCCGTGAGACGCACGAATACCGCATTCTCGTTTTTAATATGCGCCTTCGGCATCTTTTGGATCGGTTGATTGTGCCGTCTTATGGGGGCGGGATGAGACTTTTGAGGCTCAAGACCATTACCCCTGGCGGCAAAACCATTGAGGTTTTCACTGAAGACATGCGCACGCATCCTGCCGGGAAAGATGACCAGGGAACGCCGGAAACGATTCCTTTTTTTGCGCCAGGCGTCATTCTGGGATCGATCGTGGACTACGCTTATGAAGTCTCCGCGCCCCGCCCGTCTTTTTCCGCCTTCTATGATGAAACCTATTTGCAGGAAAAGGTTTCCATCAAGGATCTGACTTATCAGCTTTCTTACAGCAAGAAATTTCCGCTCAAAACCAAACTGCATGGGCCGGTTCCTGCGGACAACAAAACCGAGGAAACGCCTTACGCTACAGTTCAGAGTTGGAAATGGCGTGATTTGCCTGCGAGAGTTGAAGAGCCCGATTCGGTCTATCGGGACGTTCGATCCTTGTGTGTGATGGCAGGCAGTTACAAGGGTTGGAAGGAATTTGCCGAATGGGCTCGTCGAATCATGAGAGGCGCCGCGGCTTCGAGCGAAGCCATTCGGGAAACCGCCTGTTCTTTGACCCGGAATTTGAAAGATGACGACGCTAAAATTCGGGCTGTGTTCGATTATGTTTCCTCTCTTCGTTATGTGGCCATTGAGATGGGCGCCAACGCGTTTCGACCGCATACCGCCAACTCGGTTTTAATGCGCCAGTATGGCGATTGCAAAGACAAGGCTAATCTGCTCATCGCCCTTTTGAATGAAGCGGGAATTTCCGCGCAATTTGCGCTCGTGGCCCGCGCCCGTCCTTTTGATGAGAGTTTTGTGGGATTCCAATTTAATCATGCCATCGCCGTGACGCGGCGTCCGGAAGGCCTTCTTTGGTTGGATGCCACGGACGAAGCCTGTCCCTTTGGCATGATGCCCCCGGGAGATCCGGGGCAGCGAGCCCTGGTTTTTGAAAAGGATGACGAGCATTTTGAAACCATCACCCCCTTTGCGGACTGGTATGACCCGGCCACCCGGTGTGAGGTGGAGATGGAATGGCCATCTGGAAATGAAATCGCGCGCGGCAAGGCGGTTGTTCAACTGGGCGGATTTCCTGATTATTTTTGGCGCAGTCGATGGCGGCATTCCTCATCCATGGATGTGGAACGGGAGTTATTTCATTATTTTCGCAAAGTTTGGCATCCGGTGACTGTCAAAACAGTGAAAATTGCCGCTCCGGAATCATTGAGTCAGCATATGATTTTGGAAGCTGAACTGGAATGGCCTGTTCAGTTTTCAGACAAGCCTGTCGTAACATGGCCGGGCCCGCTATTGCCTCTGAATCGTGAAGTGGATGGATGGAAACGGCAGACCACTCAACAACTCAACGAAGGATACCCCCTGGCGTTTGAACAGAAGATGGTCATCAAGATGCCCGGGCAACGCTTTTCTTTCCCAATGGATGGAGAAAAATCCGGGCAGGTTGGAAAATATTTGAGTTTCAAAGTGACTACCCGCCAAGAGAAGGGTGGTCTGATTCGCCGGAGCACTCTGAAAGTTTCCAATCCCGAGATCCCTGTTGTCATCATGGAGGAAGTGCGGAAGAATCTCGATGCTTGGGCTTTGGCCACCGAGGCGCCGGTGGATTTGCCGGGACAATAAGAGTATTTCGCGACAGGCGCAGACTTTTAAAATCACCCGTCATGATCTTCGATGCAAAGGGTTTTTTTGGCAAATTCGATGTCTATCGGGTCTTTTTCGTTTCGGTTTGTCTTTCGATCCTGTTGTGTTTTGCCGGCGTCTGCCTGGGGGTGATGTTGCGCACTCAGACGATGATCAAGGAGGAGATCCTGGCGCAGGCGCGGTCGCATTTTGTCAGCATTGTGTTGACCCGGAAATGGAACGCCAGCTACGGGGGGGTGTTTGTGGAGAAAACGGAGGGGGTGAAGTCGAATCCGTATTTGATCAATCCGGATTTCACCGCGGCCGATGGGAAGGTTTACACCAAAAAAAATCCCGCCTTGATGACGCGGGAAATTTCGGAATACGCCGCGAAGGAGGGGCTGTTCAATTTTCATATCACCAGTCTCAAGCCGTTGAATCCCGGCAACAAGGCCGATGCGTTTGAGGAGGCAGCGCTCAGGGATTTTGAGACAAAGGGGATCAAGGAGGCGCATGTCAGTGAACGCAAGGGAGAGGATCATTTTTTTCGCTATATTGCGCCGCTTTATGTGGAGAAATCCTGCCTCAAGTGCCATCAAATCCAGGGATACAAGCTGGGGGATGTGCGAGGAGGGATCAGTGTCAGTTTCAACATCAACTGCCTGGAGAGCCAAATCCGGCTGCAGACTGTTTTCATTGTGGCGGCGACGATTCTCATTGTCGTCATGTTGCTGGCTTTCATTTATTACTGTTTCAACAATTTGCGGCGCCAGCTTTCCGAGGCGAACGAGCAGTTGCGGCTGGCGGCCATTACGGATGGTCTGACGGGGCTTTTCAACCGGCGTCATACTTTTGCGCTTGTTGAGGATGAGTTTGAGAAGGCGCGCTCAGGCGGGCTGATCCTGGGGTGCCTGATGATGGACGTTGACAGGTTCAAATTCATCAATGACACCTTTGGACATCTGTCGGGCGACGCGGTGTTGCGTCAGATTGCCGGTGTTCTGCGCGGGGCGGTTCCTGCCGGGGCGTTGGTCGGGAGGTATGGAGGCGAGGAATTTCTGATGATGCTGCCGGGGATGAATCTGGCGGAGTCGAAACGGGTTGCGGAATGGATACGGGACGGGATTGAGCGGCAGGTGGCGCGGGGGGCGGCTGTTCCCGGGTTGGAGAGGGTCACCATCAGCATTGGGGTGGCGGTCTTTCGAGGGGAGGATGACGGCATGGAGGCGTTGCTCAAGCGCGCGGATGAGGCTCTTTATCGCGCCAAGAAGAGGGGGAGGAACAGGGTGGAGGAGGAGGTTGGAGCACGCGAATGCTTTTCCCTTGTTGACACGGGGCGCTAATGGGTGACCCTTGCGCTGATTTTTGATTGGAGAGGCGGGTGATTGAGTTCTGAAACGGCGTTTTGGACATCGATGAACAGGATGGGTTGCTTTGTGGAATGGCCGCCAAAAGGCACAAAATCGAAATTGAACAGGGGGGTGGAGTTCAAGATTTGGAGTTTTGGAAGGCGGGTTGGGAGTGGAGTTCGTGGATGAAGGCGAGCATGTTTTCGAGGGGGACGTCGCCTTCGACTGAGTGGGCGGGGGAGAACATGTAGCCGCCGAGGCTTCCGGCTTTCAGGAGGGCGCGGGTGGCTTGGCGGACATCCTCGGGGCTGCCATAGGGGAGGGTTTGCTGGGTGGAGAGGCCGCCGTGGAAGGCGAGGCGGCCGCGGTATTTTTCCATGAGGCCAAAGACGTCCATGACTTCGGGTTGAAAGGGGTTGAAGCAATTGAGTCCGATGTCCACAAGATCGTCGAAGATCTCGTCCACGTCGCCGCAGGAATGGATGGTGACGTATTTGCCGGCGTCGCGCACGACGCCATACATGCGCTTGAGAACGGGGAGGATGAATTCGCGCCAGCGTCTGGGACCCATGATCAGGCCGTGTTGCTGTCCCCAGTCGTCGCCGAAGTGAACGGCGTCGATGTCGTACTTGAGGGCTTCCTTGATTTTGGCGATGTTGTGGTCGCCGATGGTGTTGAGCAATTCGTGGACAAAGGCGGGGTTTTCGTGAAAGTCCATCATGAGGTTTTCCATGCCGCGCAGCGTCCATGCGCGTTCGTAGAGGGAGAACCCGATATTGAAGACGCGGAACAAATCGCCGCGGCGGCGGATTTGATCGGGGATATCCTGGAAAAACTGTCGGTCCACCGGATCGGGCCATTGATACCCCTTGAGGGTTGGTTCGGGCAGGACGCAGCCTTTTATGATTCCAATATCCCGATCCATGCTGCGGTCCCAGACCACTCCAAAGACATCCCTGACGCGGTGGTTGCCGATGTCGACGAAGAAATGGGGGGCGCCGCCCAGATTGAGCAGGTGATTTTGGAATGGTTGTTCCAAATCCCGTTTGCCGTAGTGTTGACGGAGTTTTTCGAGGGCTTCGTGGGTGAAGCCGAATGACCAGGGAACATAGGGCGGTTCCCTGCCTTCGAGCGCCAATCGAACAACTTCGCGTTTTGTCATATTCCCATTGTATTTGGGAATGGGGGGATGGGAATGGATGAAACGGTCAAAGATATGGACTTTTCATCAATTTTCAGGATAAAATATCCATGTATCATCATCAATGATGATGAGCAATGGATGATGGAGGATTGATCATGGAGAATGAGGGGGGCGGCATGGTTAACCCGGATATTTCATCAAATTTACAATTTGTGAAATATCCGTCAGCGTTTTTCCGCCTGACGGAACAACGCTGACTTCGACGAGGTGTCGAAGACACCTTGCTCACCCCTCGGCTCTGCTCGGAATGAGCCCTGAGCTTGCCGAAGGGGCTCAGGATTAACCCTGAGCGGAAGTCCCGCTTGTCGGGACTGGAGTCGAAGTCCGTAGGACGCATCGTTCATCTTTTGATGAAACATGCGGGTTAAGACTATGAATGAAGACATGGAATTTGTTTTGAGGCCGGAGGCACAGGCGATTTTTGATCATTTCTGCGCGTTGCTGGGGATCCGGATCGCTTTTTACACGCCTGAGGGGAAGGAGTTGTGGGTGGGACAGAGGAAGCCCGGGTGCCGGTATTGCCGGTTGTTGCGCGGCAAACTGGGGTGGGGGAGGCGGTGTCTGGCGTTGGATGCGGCGCAACGGACCGAGGCGGTCAAGCGGCGGACTTTGGTGGAGTACGTTTGTCATGGGGGGCTTCATGAGGCGATTCTGCCGGTTTATTCGGTGGGGCGGCTGATCGGTTTCATCATGATCGGGCAGTTTCGTTCCGTGGGAAGCGCTCCCGGGGGGGTGATGAGAGAGTGGGCGGGACGATATCCCGGAGGGGAATTAAGAAAGGCGTTTCGTGAGGTGGCATGTGTGGCGCCGGGGAAGGTGAGGGATGTGATGGGATTGTTTGAGGTATTGGTTCAATTCATCAGTTCGCAGCGGTTGATTCATCTGAAGGACGCGGTGGGACCGGTTTTGGCGCGGATGCGGGAGAAGCCGGAGGAGCGGCTGACGTTGGGACAGGCTGCGGCGATGGTGAAGCGCAGTCCGTCAGCGTTTTCGCATTTGTTTCGCAGGGCGACGGGCAGGAGTTTCAAACGGACCCAGGTCGAGGCGAGGCTGGAGAGGGCGGATGAGTATTTTCGCGCCAATCCGGGGATGACGGTGCGCGAGGTGGCGTTCAAGCTGGGTTTTGATGATCCGCTTTATTTTTCGAGATTATATCGGAAACATCGGGGGCGGCCGCCGAGCAGATTGATTTTGGATTGATGATTTTTGATTGGGGATTGGAGGCGGGTGATCGAGTTCTGAAACGGTGTTTTGGACATCGATGAACAGGATGGATGGGATGGGGTGTTTTGTGGAATGGCCGCCAAAAGGCGCAGAATCGAAATTGAACAGGGGGATGGAGTTCAAGATTTGGAGTTTTGGAAGGCGGGTTGGGAGTGGAGTTTGTGGATGAAGGCGAGCATATTTTCGAGGGGGACGCCGCGCAGGAGTGGATGGGGACAAACAGCCGCCGGGCAGACGGAAAAAACTTGACTGGTTTTCATCCAGCAGGCAGCCTGATTTGGATATTACGATAAAAAAAAGGAGTAATACCAATCATGCTTTTATTGTTTCAAAAAGGCGGTCCCATCATGTGGCCGTTGTTGCTGACCTCCCTGGTGGCGGTGACAGTGGTTTTGGAGCGTTGGATGTTCATCTGGCGCTTGAAAAGGGAACGGCAGCCGGAGGTGGTGGAGACCATTCTGGAACAGGTCGAGCGCGGGGCCATGGACGAGGCGGCGCGGGCGGGAAAGAATAGCCGCGACTTTGTGGCGCGCACCCTGGTTTATGGGTTGTCCCACCGGCAGAAATCCCTTTCCCATGCCATTCTTCACGCGGCGGAGCAGGAATTGCGGCAATTCAGCCGGGGGCTGCCGGTGCTTGACACCATCATCACCCTGGCGCCCCTGCTGGGATTGCTGGGAACGGTGACCGGCATGATCCGTTCCTTTGGGCTGCTGGGGGCCGAACAATTGAGCGCGCCGGTGGCGATCACCGGAGGCATTGCCGAGGCGCTGATCGCCACGGCGTTTGGCCTGGGAATCGCGATCGTGGCGTTGATCCCCTTTAACCACTTGAACGCGCTTCTCGAACAGGCGCGGCACGAGATGCAGGACGCCGCCACGCATCTCGAGTTGCTTTGTGTCGAGCGTGTCTCCATCGAGCCGTTGTCCCGCATGGAGCCTCAGCGTCAAACCAAGGTATCCGGCCAAACCCATTGAACATCGATGAACAGGATGAATGGGATGTTTTTAATTCTGAAGAGGCGGCTCCTTAATCCTGGCCATCCTGTCTATCGATGTGAATTTCACTCATCACCCAATCCTTGCTTCATGCTTTTTTCAGTCAGGTTGCCGCGAATATGCAATGGGGGGAATGCGATTTAGCCATGCATATTCCATCTCCCATTGCCCGGCGCAAAGCCCGCATCGAGATCATTCCCTTGATCGACATCATGTTTTTTCTTCTGGCCACTTTTTTGATGGTTTCCCTTTCCATGGTACAGAATTCCGGCATTTCGGTCCGTCTGCCCGAGGCCAGGACCGGGCGCGCGCAGGAGCCGGATGAGACGGCTTGTCTGAGCATTGCACGCGACGGGACGGTTTTTTTCAACCAGGAGCCGCTTGTCTTGGAAGCCGTTCCGGAGCGGTTGCGCGCATTCAAGGCTGCCCATGCCGGTGGACGGATTGTTTTGAACAATGACCGCGAAGCCTCGTGGGGCAGGGCGGTTGCCATTCTTGACCGCGCGCGCGAGTGCGGCATTACGCGCATTGTCATTCAAACCTGCCCGGAAAAACCATGAAGGCGGGTTGTGTGTCAGGCATAAAGGGCATGCGCGCGGCTGGAAGATTTTTTCAAAAACGATCATGGGGGATCAGTTTCGGTTTCGCATGCGCGCTGCATGCGGTGTTGTTTTTTGGCATGAACCGCGCCTTGTCGCAGGCGGCCCAGTATGGCGTCCAATCGGGCGGCAATAACCTGGAGGTTGAATTGGCCGCGGCGCCGGCTGCCGCCAATCAGCCGGAAGCCGGGGAATCGATTCCGGCAATGGACAAGAGATCCCCTCCCAAACCGATCGAAGCCGAAAAAGAGGCGGTCTTGTCAGCGGCGGATGATCATCCTGTCGAGGAGGCGGCTGGGGGTGAAGCCCGGAAGCGATCGGATGTTTGTTCGAGACCAAACCCGCCTGCCGCCCGTCAGACGGCGATCTCATCGAAAACGGATGTCACGGGTGACGGCAGTTCGCCTGTTCCGGGGCGCGACGCCACCACGTTGCGCTCATCCGGCGGCGCGCAGACCCTGGCCCGGCCCGATTATCTGCGAAATCCCGCTCCACGCTATCCGGAAGCCGCCCGTCAGAGAAGACAGGAGGGGGTGGTGCGGCTGCATGTGGATGTGGACGAAAGGGGACATGCGGCGGATGTCCGACTTTTTTCCAGCTCCGGTTTTCCCCTGCTGGACGAATCGGCGTTGCGAACTGTCCGGGACTGGAAATTTCAACCCGCGCGAATCGGCGCCATGGCCATCGCCTCCCAAGTGGAAATTCCCATCCGCTTCCAACTCAGGTAGGGAAGGATCCGCGCAATAATGCAATTGAGTGTTGAACAAAAACTTTTTAGCCACGGACATCCCACAGACCCTGGCGCCTCTTGCCCTCATTCCCACGGCGATCTTCCCCCCAATTCGGTCATGGAAAACGTGGAAGCCTTCTTTGCCGGGGTTGACAAGGGGCGGCCGGCAAATTCCATTCCCCGCCGGTGGTGAGAGAAACGATTTCGAACGGAAAATTTCGCCTGAAGAAATGAACCGCCGCCTCGCCGGAGCAGTGGCAGGGAACCAGGACTTGGATGCCGCGCCGAAGCAGGGCCCGTCCTGTTTTCCATAGACGCCCGGGCGAGGCATTTCCCCAATGAAAACCGCCGACCAAGGCGAACACCCGGGAAACGCGAAGCTGCCGGCACACCTGCTCAACGGCATTGACCACTCCCGCGTGGGCGCAACCGAAGACCAACACCAATCCCCGCGGAGTGTCGATCCACAGGGCCTGATCATCCCATAGCGGATCGGGATGGCGGCAGGCGGAATCAAGAAAAAAACGGCCTCCCGTATCCTCAAATGAAGTCCGGCGTTGAATCTTTCCTGTCAGACCCGCCCCTGGAAAAAGGGCGCGTGGGCCATCGACCCAACGGATCCATTTTTTGCGCCGGTCCAAGACAGCCCTTGACGGGAGGGGCATGCCGATTTCCCTGACCTCCCCCGAATGCCTGTGACTGTAGCGGGGAAGCAGGCAATCGGGATGGGCGAAAATGGGAACATCGGGCAGGCGGGATTCCAACGCGGCCAGTCCGCCCGTGTGATCGTAATGGCCGTGACTCAGGATCAGCGCATGGGTTTTCTGAATCGGCGCTCCCAGTGTTTTGGAATTGCGGCGGACGGCAACGCCGCTTGCGCCCGTGTCGAACAGCAGGTGTTTGCGGCCGATTTGGATCCAGAGCGAAAGACCGTGTTCGGCGGCCAGATTCCGGCGCGCCGACCGGTTTTCAACCAATACGGTGATTTTGATCCGGGTGTTCATGAGAATCGATTTTTTTAGCCGCAAAAGGCGCAAAACGACTCAGGATGAACTTGTTCCCAAGCCGCGGGTTGATTCTTTGGGCTTGCGCGGCCTCTTAATGGTCGCAGGCATTGTCGCCGGTTTCAAGCGTTCCCTTCAAATGGGCAAGAACCAGAGCCTCGGCGGATTCTGCCGGGGCGCCCACCTTGACATCAATGCCTTTTTCGCGGAACAGCGCCTGCGCCCGCTGGCCCATGCCGCCGGCAATCACCAGTCGAACGCCTTTTTCCGCCAGCCACTTGGGCAACAGGCCCGGCTCGTGTTCCGGCGCGGGGATTTCCTTTTGGCGGACAATGGTTTTTGTTTTCGGGTCCGTTTCGATAATGGCAAAATGTTCGCAATGGCCGAAATGAGGGCACAGCTTGCCGTTTTCCGTGGGAATGGCGATGCGCATGATGTTTTCCTTTTCTTTTGGGGTTGTTGTTTCAGGGGATGGCGCCGGTTTGGCGTTATCAAGATTGAGGATTGCCGCAGCGGCCTGCGTAAAGGCTTGGGCGGCCGGTGTTCCGGCCAGACGGCGGACAAAAGGCGTTCCTTCGTCGCCGGAAATTCCCACCGAGGAGTCGAGCGGGATTCTTCCTAGGAAGGGCACTCCCATTTCCCGGGCCATGGCTTCGCCGCCGCCGGTGTTGAACACATTGGTCACTTCCCCGCATTTTGGGCAAACGAAGCCGCTCATATTTTCGATCACTCCAAGGACGGGCAAATGCAATTGGCGGCAAAAAACAATGGATTTGCGCACGGCCTCCACGGCCACGCTTTGCGGGGTGGAAACAATGACCGCCCCGTCCGCGTCGCCGATAAACTGGCAGACCGAGAGCGGCTCATCGCCGGTGCCGGGGGGCGCGTCCACAATCAAAAAATCGAGGTCCCCCCATTCGACGTCCCCGAGAAACTGGCGGATGGCCGACGTTTTCATCGGCCCCCGCCAGATGACGGGATCGTCCCTTTCGCGAAGCAGAAAACCGATGGACATGATCCTGATGCCATCCACCTCGGCAGGCATCAAGTTTTCCCCCTTGGACACGATCTCCACATTGCGCGCGGTGATCATGCGGGGAACGCTCGGGCCATGGATGTCGGTGTCCAGGAGTCCGGTTTGTTTTCCGGCCATGGCCAGTGACACGGCCAGATTGACCGCCGTGGTGCTTTTGCCCACACCGCCCTTGCCTGAAAGAACGATGATCTTGTGACGGATGCGTTTCATTCGTTCCCGGATGGTTTTGAGTCCCTCATCGATCCCGGGCTTTTGGATCGGAGCGTTTTTTTGGGGGGATGCGCAGCCGCCGTTCCTTCCGGCGGGCAGATGTTTTTGATGGTTGTCGATCGCGGCTTTGAGCGTATTGGCTGCCAGGAGGGCGCAATGACGCGATTCGTCGGGGATGCCTTTGAGGGTGTTCAGGACATCCAATTGCGAAATGGAGCAGGCGTCATCCAGCCTCTTTCCTTCGGCCAGCCGGGCTGCGGCGCTTCCGCACAAAATGGAATGGATGCAACCGTCGGTGGTGTAGGAACATTGCGTAATGATTTCATCATCGAGCCTGATCCAAAATTCCATGGTATCGCCGCATGGACCGGTGATCCGGGCATTTCCGCTCGGAGATCGCAAAGGGCCGAAATTTGAGGGCAGGGTTCGGGCTGTCATGGTTTGATCGTTTGGCATAAGTTTTTCCAGATTTGTTCAATGCTTTCCGATGCGGGACCCGGACTGAATTCCATTGCGGTCTGCCCATTCACCTGGGCGCGGGTCACCATAGGATCGCAGGGTATCCGGGCGCTGAAACGGACGGACGAAGAGGCCTGGCGCTCTATTTTTTCCGTCATGGCGGGATTGATATCCCATTTGTTGATGGCAACGGCCATGGGAATTTCAAAGCGCCGGACCAATTCCATGACGCGTTTCAAGTCGTGTTCGCCGGAAAGGGTGGGTTCCGTGACGATGAGAACCATGTCGGAGCGGGCGATGGAGGCGATGACCGGGCAGCCAATGCCGGGAGGGCCGTCAATGATGATCAGGCGGCGGTTTTGGGCCAGCGCCACGTTTCGCGCCATCTCCCGAACCACGCTGACCAGTTTTCCGGAATTTTCAGCCGCCGCGCCGAGCCGGGCATGAACCATCGGGCCAAAACGCGTGTTGGACACAAACCATTCTCCGCAAATCCGTTCGACAAGATCCATGGCGCGAACCGGGCAATGATCCACGCAAACTCCGCATCCCTCGCAGGCGGATGGATCGACTTGAAAAGACGCCTCACCCGCCGTCGCGCCATTCATTCGGATGGCCTCAAAGCGGCAATGGGCCAGGCATCCCCCGCATCGAACGCAATCCTTCTCCTGGATCACAGCCTGCCATCCGGACCGGAACTCGTGCCGTTCGAGAATCACCGGTTTCAGGAGCAGATGCAGATCGGATGCGTCCACATCGCCATCCACCATGACCGCGCCGCCGAGCATGCCGGACAACATGGCAAATGAGGCGGCCAGGCTGGTCTTGCCCGTGCCGCCTTTGCCACTGATGACGGTCAACTCTTTCATGCCGCGCCATCCTTTGAAAATGAGGAATCCTCAAGGATACGGCGTCCCAATTCTGAAAATTTTTCCCTTAATTCCGGGACAGCCTCGATGGCCGGTTGTCCGTTGGAATAAGCCTCCGCCACCCGGCGGTTGTCCGGGATTTCCATGAGAATCGGAATGTTTTCCTTTTGGCAATAATCGCAAACCCGGCTGTCTCCCGCATCCGCCCGGTTGATGACCGCGCCAAAAGGGAGTTTCAGATGACGGACCGTTTCCACAGCCAGCTTGAAGTCGTGCAGCCCAAAAGGAGTGGGTTCCGTCACCAAAACCACCCGGTCCACTCCGCGAAGCGCCGCCACCACCGGGCAGGCTGTGCCAGGCGCGCAGTCAATGATGGTTGTTCCGTCAAAGGCAGTTCCTTGTTTGACGGCCCGGACGAGAGGGGATGAAAAGGCCTGTCCAATCCTCAATCGGCCCTGCGTGAAAGTGAAATGTCCTTTTATTCCCGTTTCCACATCGCCGATGGAACGGGGAACCTCCTCCATTGCGTTGTTGGGACATGATTTGACGCATCCGCCGCATCCATGGCAAAGCTCCTCATAGACGAGCACGCCGGTTGCCAGGCAGGCGATGGCGTGAAAACGGCAGGCCCGGCTGCATTGTCCGCAATTTACGCATTTTTCGCGATTCACAACTGGCACGGGCAAGGATGCGGTTTTCTTTTTTGGGGTCGGGATTTTCAGGAAAAGGTGGCAATTGGGTTCCTCGACATCGCAGTCCAACAGTTGCACCGGCCCGTTGATTGAAAGCGCCAGGTTGACCGCCACCGTGGTTTTGCCGGTGCCTCCTTTGCCGGAGGCGATGGCGCAAATCATTTTGCCACCTTTGGCGGTTCCATTCGCATGAATTGGAAGGTCTGCCGGTTGCGGTTGATGAAACGGAAAAAGAAGTCGCGCTCGATTTTGGACAGAATGCTCGAAGCCTGCAAATGATGATCGCTGACCGAAAGTGTTGCCCGCGGTTTGAGGACGCGATGAATGGCCGCCAGAATGTCCGACATGGAATGGGTGTCCGGATAAATATGAATCACATCGTAAAGAAGCGCCACGTCCACGCTGTGTTCAGGCACTTCGCCGATCCGGTTCCGGTGGAGGGGAAGCAGATGACCGGCCTTTTGGCGGACGGCGGCGCGACGGACAAAATCCAATGCCGCAGGCTGGATATCGACCGCGTAAACGCGCCCCTTTGGCCCGACAATGCGCGCCGCGGCGAGGGCGAATCCTCCCGGACCGCATCCGAAGTCCAGGACGCTCATGCTTTCCTGAATACCGGCATTCAGGAGCACCTTTGCCGGGGAACGAAACAGGTCGCGCAGGCGAATCGCCAGGAGTTCCAGACCATAGGTGAAACGGTTGTGTTGACGCCTTTCTCTCATGACCAATGCCCTTCGACATCGGCGGATTCCGCTGTCTTCAATTTTCCCGAACGGAATTGTTCGATGGCATCGGATACGGCTCCGCTGGCGCCGACAACCACTTGAACATTTGCCGCTTGCAAGGCCCGGAAAGCCTTTGGGCCGCAGTGTCCGGTAATGACAACCTTTGCTCCCGAGCGGGAAACGTTTTCGGCGGATTGGATGCCGGCGCCTTGGGCGGCATTCAGGTTTTTGGTGTTATCCACCACGCTGAAGGTTTGTTTCTCGGTATCAAAGAGGATGAACCGGGCGGCCCGTCCGAAACGGGGATCGACCTGTGAATTCAGATCCGCACCGCTTGCTGAAATGGCAATTTTCATGAATCTTTCCGATTTTTGAAGTTTGTGGCCGATTATTCCATCCATCGGGAAAAGCATCGTCCCCGGCGGACGCCATGCCCCGGCATGGATCCGGTTTTTTGCGGGGCCTTCCACCAAGGACCCCGTCCAAATCCGCGGCCGCAGCATCCAGGCATGGCAAAATCCGCCGAAGTCAGACGATCCTCCAGAAAAGCCCGGATGACTTCTTCCGCCTCGCCCGCGACAAAGGGCGTCACCACGATGCCTTGCATGGCCAGCATTTGAGCCAGCGGTTGGGAAACCGCCCCGCAAATGAGGGCTTCCACCTTCAATTTTGCCAGTTGCGCGGCCTTGTCCAAAGGGTCGGTTTTCAAAGCCGTTTCCTTCCGGCGGATGACCTTCCGGCCCTTGAGTTCCAAGAGCAGAAGCCGCCGGGCCGTGTCAAACACCGGCGAAATCCGTTGATTGTGAATGGCCATGGCGAGTTTCATGTCTCAGAGGAATAAAGCATGTTCCATGCCATTGCTGATTCGTGATTGTTGACCGGTTGTTTTATCCTTTGTGCCGGACAAACGGTCTGAATCTTCAAAAATTGAGTCGCGGGATTACGACCGGATGGAAGTGAGGAGTCGCAAATTTGAGGCGCTAAAACAAGGTGATGGGATTGATTTTTGCGATTTCAATCCTTTTTTGAATGCTGCGAGCGATGCCGCCACCGCAGGCGAATGTTCCATGGCAGTTTCATTATGGGGTTGGATTAGGATTGGCCAGTGTTTGAGGTTTTTGGAGCCTTTGTCATGCTGGAAGAGAAAATGAGTGATACTGACAGGAATCCTGTCCCTTATTTGTTCTGAAGAGAGGCTTTGACGAGATTGGCCCCCATGTTCCACATTTCCCCCGGAAATTTATAACATTCCGACAGTGTGGCATCCATGGCCTTGACAATGCGATCAATCTCTTTTGATCCGATAATCAACGGCGGCGTGATTTTTATTACGTCCATTTGGTGGCCCGTTACCTGGGTCAGGATGCGATGATCGCGCAATAATGGAATCACCACCATTTGGGCGAAAAGTCCTTTCTCGGCCGCCTGGAAAATTTTCCATGCCATTCGCAATTTTAGCGACTGTGGTTTGGCAAATTCAATCGCAACCATCAGGCCTTTGCCGCGGATCTCTTTGATGAATTCATGCCGGGGCATCAGCGCCTTGAGTCCGCTCATCAGGGAGGCGCCCATTTTTTCGGAGTTTTCAACCACCTTTTCCGCGTCCATGACATGAAGGGTGGCAAGGGCGGCCGCCATGGCCATGTTGTTGCGGCCAAACGTGGTGGAGTGCACGACGCAATGGTGCATGCTGTTGAAGGTCCGATCATGAATCTCCCGGCGCAGCAAAATTGCCCCACAGGGGACCAAGCCTCCGCTAAGGCTTTTAGCCAGAGTTACAATATCCGGTTCCAGATTCCAATGCTCGAACGAGTAAAAACGTCCGGTTCGTCCCAAGCCGGTTTGCACCTCGTCGCAAACCAGCAATGTGCCATGTTTCCGGCAAAGTTCCTGGGCTCGCGGCCAGAAATTTGCGTTCCGCGGGTGGTGGACTGTTTTGCCTTGGATCGGTTCAATGAAAAACGCGGCGTGCTTGCGGGTGGCCAATTCGCGTTCCAATGCGGCAACGTCATCCAGATCAACGGCCTGTGAAGGCAAAAGCGAGCCAAAGCGGTTTTTGAAAACATGGCTGCCGTTCATTGATAGGGCGCCGGTTGAAAGACCGTGAAAAGCCTTGTGGCAATAAAGCAAGCTTTCGCGTCCCGTGAAACAACGCGCGAATTTGATGGCGCCTTCAACCGCCTCGGTGCCGGTATTGCAGAGGAATACGGCGTTGAGATGCGGAGGAGAACGCTTGACCAATGCCTCGGCCAGCGCTCCACTTAAGAGAGAACAATCCATCTGCACCATATTGGGCATGTCGCGATCCAGCAAATTCCGCAGGGTTTGTTTGACGACCGGATGATTGCGCCCGATGTTGACCGCCCCGTATCCGCCAAGACAATCCAAAAAGTCCCTTCCTTCCCGGTCGTAAAGATAGGCGCCTTGGGCGCGTGAATAAACCTTGTCAAAACCAATGGTTTTAAGAACCTTGACCAACGAGCGATTTAAATATCGGTCGTGGAGATCGTAATTTTCACCAAGCCGGTTATTGATTATTTCCAAAATGTCAAAATTCATGGTTTTTTCTGTAAAGGTTCGATTTCAGGGGGGCGCCGGGTTTCGTCAATGTCGTGTTTTTCCGGTTGTTGCATCTTATCGCTCTTTTCAGAAAAGAGGGAAGAAAGCAGGCGAAATGCCAAGCGCCAATCCGGGAAGGAAATGGTGGAAGAAGGAGCTCACCGGCGGCCAGATGAACGGGTGCAGAGTCGCAGTTTTGCGTCTTTTGAGATGAAAACGGTTGCGGAATTGCGATAAGAAATGATTCGAGTCCATAAATTTCGGGATTTTCATGCTTTAGGGGCGTTTTTGCGGATTGGCACATGGTCTGCTTGCTTTACTGAAGATATGAGCAAGGTCACCATTCCCATCGGGCCGCAGCATCCGGCGTTAAAGGAGCCGGAGAGTTTTATTCTGACGTTGAACGGAGAGAAGATTTATAAAATGGATATGCGCCTGGGTTACAACCACCGGGGCATTGAAAAAGCCTGCGAAGAACGGACCTATATTCAGAGCATGTACCTTCTCGAACGCGTTTGCGGCATCTGTTCTCATTCTCATTCAACGGCGTTTGTTCAAGCGGTGGAGGAACTTGCCGGTTTGCAGGTTCCCAAGCGGGGGCTTTACATTCGCACGCTTATCGCCGAATTGGAGCGCATCCACAGCCATCTTCTGTGGTTGGGGGTGGCGGCCCACGAGGTGGGGTTTGACACGCTCCTGATGTATGTGTGGCGCGACCGGGAAATTGTGATGGATCTTTTGTCGGAGATCTCGGGCAGCCGCGTCAATTATGCGATGAACACCATTGGAGGGGTCCGCCGGGACGTCACTCCCGAGCAAACGCGGCGGGTGTTGAAAGCCATGGACGCGCTTGAGGAGCGCACCAAGTATTACATTCAGGTGGCCGCCGAGGAAACCACGTTGATTTCGCGCCTTTCCAATGTCGGTTATCTTTCGCATGAGGACGCCTTGCGTCTGGGCGCTGTGGGGCCGACCGCCCGAGCTTCGGGTGTTGACCAGGATACGCGGCGCGATGATCCCTATGCGGCTTACGGGGATTTTTCGTTCAAGGTGATCACCGACCGCCACAATGATGTGTACGGAAGGGTGATTGTGCGCACGCTGGAATTGATGGAGACGTATGGCATTTGCCGCCAGGTTTGCAAAAATCTGCCGGATGGGCCCATTGCCGTGAAGGCGCCGCGAAAGATTCCATCGGGCGAGGCATTGAGCCGCTACGAGGCGCCGAGGGGAGAGGATGTGCACTATGTGAAGTCCAATGGAACGGACAAGCCCGAACGGGTGAAGGTCCGCGCGCCGACCCTGGCCAATCTGCAGGCGGTCAGCAAGATGATGGAAAAAAACCGTCTGGCCGACGCGCCCATCATCATTGCGGCGATTGATCCTTGTTTCTCCTGCACTGATCGCGCCATTGAGATAAGAAATCCACAAGATGGCGTCCGGGACGTCATGACATGGGAGCGCATGCAAAAGCGCGGCGTCGAGTGGTACCGCCGCCAGGGCATTGACTTTGCCGGGGCGAACAAGCGGCTTGAAAAAAGAATGGAAAAGCTAACGCGGTAAAATGAAAGGCCGGGGAGTTCCGAATCGTGAATGAATTCGATCTTTTGAGACATTCCTGCGCCCATGTCATGGCCGCGGCCATCGCCAGGCTCTGGCCGGATGCCCAATTCGCCGCCGGACCGGCCGTGGAAAACGGTTTTTATTACGATGTTGAACTTGAACATCGGATCAGTCCCGCGGATTTCGACAAGATCGAGGCGGAAATGCGCCGGCTGGTTGAGAATGATCTTCCGTTTCAAAAAATCGAGGTCACCCGCGCCAATGCGACGGATTGCGCAAAACGGGGGAGGCTGGCGGCGCTGGGAGATCGTCCGGTTCCAAGCAAATACAAGCTGGATATTCTGGATGGCATTTCCGGCGGCGTGGCGGTCAGCCTGTATCAGTGCGGCGATTTCATTGATTTGTGTTCGGGGCCGCATGTCGAACGGACCGGCGTCATTGAAGCATTCAAGCTGACCGGAGTGGCCAGCGCTTTCTACAAAGGGGATGAAAGCAGCCCCCAGTTGCAGCGGATTTACGGGACGGCTTTTCCGCGCAAAGCGGATCTCGACGCTTATTTTGCGATGTTGGAAGAATCCAAAAAACGCGACCATCGCAAATTGGGCCGCGATTTGGAGTTGTTTCTTTTGGATGATTTGACGGGTCCGGGGCTGGTGCTCTGGCAACCCAAAGGCGCCATTATCCGGCAGGAACTTCAAAATTTCATCAGCGAGGAGTTGCGCCTTCAGGGGTATGATCAGGTTTTTACGCCTCACATTGGCAATCTGCAACTCTTCCGGACTTCGGGGCATTTTCCCTATTATCAGGAGTCGCAATATCCTCCGCTGGTCGAACGTGAAGTTTTGAGCCGGTTGGCCCGGGAGGGATGTTCGTGCGCCGATCTGAGCAACCGTCTTAAAGAGGGAACCGTTGAGGGGTTCCTTCTCAAGCCAATGAATTGTCCGATGCATATTCGCATCTTTGCCAGCCGTCCGCGTTCCTACCGCGAGTTGCCCGTCCGCCTTGCGGAGTTTGGCACGGTCTACCGGTGGGAGCAATCCGGTGAACTTAATGGAATGACTCGTGTTCGCGGCTTTACCCAGGATGACGCGCATATTTTCGCCGCGGAGGATCAACTTGCGGGCGAATTGCTCGCCTGTCTGAAATTGGTTCAGAAGGTTTTTACAACACTTGGAATGAAGGATTACCGCATCCGGATTGGTCTTCGCGATCCGCACAGCGACAAATATGCCGGATCGCCGGAAAATTGGTCGCGCGCCGAGAACGCCTTGCGCGAAGCGGCGGCAACGCTCGCGTTTTCCCATGCCGAGGAGATTGGGGAAGCGGCGTTCTACGGTCCCAAAATAGATTTTGTGATCAGGGATGTCATCGGCCGTTCGTGGCAACTTGGAACGGTCCAGGTGGATTACAATCTGCCCGAGCGCTTTGATTTGCTGTATGCCGGCGCTGATGGCGCAAAACATCGTCCGGTGATGATCCATCGCGCGCCTTTCGGAAGCATGGAACGGTTTTGCGGGATGTTGATCGAGCATTACGGCGGGGCCTTTCCAGTATGGCTGGCGCCGGAACAGGCGCGGATTTTGCCGATTACGGATGCGCAGACATCCTGGGCGCGCGAGGTTTGCCGGCGTTTGTTTGATCAGGGAATCCGGGTGACTGTGGATGAAAAAAATGACAAAATTGGCGGCAAGATCAGGAATGCCCAACTCGAAAAAATTCCATACATGCTGATTGTCGGCGCGCGTGAAATGTCTGGACGGCAGGTGGCGTTGCGCACCCGGGCGGGGGGGGATGAGGGAGCCGTGGGTGTGGACGCATTGGTGAGCCGGATTCTTGCCGAAATCCGCTCGCGCCAGTGATGTGAACCATGGATTATTCAACAAAGGAGATGATTATGCCAGGAGGAGATGGAACAGGACCGATGGGTATGGGACCTTTGACAGGCCGCGGAAGGGGGAGGGGATGCGGAATGGGGATGGGACAGGAAATGGGACGCCGCCGTCAAAGACAAAACGTGGTTTTGCCCGGGCCCGCGCCCGAGCCGCCGGATGTTGAGGATGCCGATGAAGATTCCATTGAAGTCCTGCAGGAACAAATGGCGGTTTTGGCCGGCCAAATGCAAGCCATTCAACAACGGTTGCATGCCTTGAAGGGCAAGGCAAAGAAACCCTAAGGCTTATGCAAGAGTTTCTTGGTCCGACTCTTGCCGGCATTTGTTGCAGCCCCCGAAAGGGACGCGCCACATTTGAAGCCATGACCGTTTGTTTGGAATCCGCCCGTCAAGCAGAGCCTTCCATCAACACCGTATTGATTGAGCTTGCCGGGCGGCAGATAGGCCATTGCATTGCCTGCGACACCTGCCGGAAAGGGTTGAACTGCGGTTTGACTGACGATTTCAGTGATCTGATTTCCATGCTGTCCGCGCCATCCATGATCGGAATCATTATCGGCACACCGGTTTATGTGGGAAACATGACTGCCCAATGCAAGGCGTTTTTGGATCGTTCTGTGGTTTTCCGCCGCAACGGATGGCTTTGGCGCGACAAGATTGGAGGCGTTTTGGCGGTTGGCGCTGTCCGCAATGGAGGGCAGGAACTTGCGATTCAGTCGGTGCGGGCTGCCATGCTCTGTCACGACATGATTTGCATCAGCGAAGGCGGAGGCACTTCGCATTTCGGCGCCGCATTGGTGAGCGACCAGGCTGGCAGCGTCAGGAATGACGATCAAGGATTGGCCTTGGCGCGAAATCTTGGATCCCGGGCGGCGCGACTGGCTGTTCAATTGAAACGCGGTTTTGCAACAGCAGGCTGACGCATGGTTGCAAAAATGCGACCTTGTGCCAGCCATCCTTGATGTTAAGGAAATTCAATGTTTTCGGATGAAAATGAAATTGAGTCGAGCACTTGTCCCGCCATAGCTCGCAGAGCGAAGGAGGATCGTGCATCGAGCGTCAAACTGCCGCGCCCGGCGCGGCTTAATTTATCCGATGCAAACCCTGCGCATTTTTCCATCCGGGGTTTGGCATCGCGCCTGCTCTTGGTTGCGATGGATACGCAGTATGAAAACAAAAAAACAGAAAGGAGCATGATTATGCCACGAGGAGATGGAACAGGTCCGATGGGAATGGGTCCCAGGAGCGGCCGCGCAATGGGATTTTGCGCGGGTTATCAAATGCCAGGATGCATGAACGGGGGGGGAGGATGGCGTGGGTTTGGCGGAGGACGCGGATGGAGGAACAGGTTTTTGGCCACCGGCATGCCGGGATGGCAGCGCGCGGCAATGGGGATGCAGGCTTTTGACGGCGGAAATTATCCGCCCCAGGCCATTCCCCAAGTGATGAGCCGGGAACAGGAAATCGAAATGCTCAAGGCCCAGGCGGAATTCCTGCAAAAACAGGTTGAGGCCGTCCATGAACGCCTGAGGGAAACGCAAAAAGAGTCCAAAAACAAGTGATGCCATCGGGGAGTTCGCACAGGGCGGACTCCCCGGCGGAATTTATTCTCCCATCCCGCGGCACATGAGCTGTCCATGCAAATATGTTTTTGGTCCCGTACCCTCGCGCCGGCTGGGACGATCACTGGGGCTGGATTTGGTTCCTTTCAAAACCTGCACCTTCGATTGTCTTTATTGCCAGTTGGGGCGGACCACAGACTTGACGGTCAAGCGCAAGCCTTATGTGCCGTCCCAAGCTGTTTTGGAGGAATTGGACCGGTATCTGAAGACGGGCATTCGTCCCGATTACATCACTTTCTCGGGATCCGGCGAGCCGACTTTGAATTCCGATCTGGGATGCCTGATTGCCGCCGTCAAGCGGCGGACACGCATCCCGGTGGCTGTCCTGACCAACGCATCTCTTCTATGGAAGCCCGCGGTGAGGGACGCCCTTGCCGCCGCGGATGTGGTTTTACCCTCGTTGTCGGCGGGGAACAGCAGGATTTTTCATTTGGTGAACCGTCCGCATTCTGATTTGAAGTACGGCCTGATGCTGGAGGGATTGTTGAAATTCGCCCATCAATTCAAGGGGAAAATATGGTTTGAGGTGTTCCTGTTGAAAGGCATTACCAGCATGGAAAAAGAGGTTGAAAGACTGGCGAAGGTGGCCCGAAAAATCAATCCGTCGCGGATCCAGCTCAATACGGTGATTCGCCCGCCCAGCGATCCCCTGGCGAAGCCCGTTTCCACCGAAAAGATGAGGCATCTGGCGTTTCAATTCGGACGCAATGCGGAAATTCTTCCGGATTTTCATGCCTCCCGCGGATCAAAAAGCCGGACGGGAGAAGCAACCGGGATAAAAGCCTTGCTTGGACGCCGGCCCTGCACCCTTTCCGACATCGCCCAAGGTCTTCATATCAGCCATTCCGAAGCGCTTAAAATCCTGGGAAAATTGATTGAACAAAAATCCGTTGTTTCGAAAAGACAGAATGGACAGGCGTTTTTTACAACCATCGGCGCACAGGGGGAAAACCGTTGAATTTGAAACCCTCCGCCAGACGTCTGACGGCTTTGAGACACAAACATCACAAGGATTGTGTGATATGCGGTTCCGCAAACACAGGCGGATTGGGGCTTCGATGCCGGGTTCAACGGGATGGCGGCGTCGCCGCTTTTTTCACCGGGAGCCGTTTGTTGCAGGGATATGATGGATGGCTGCATGGCGGAGTCATTGCCGCCCTTTTGGACAGCGCCATGACCCACTGCCTTTTTGCCCATGGCTGCCCTGCGCCCACGGCCGAACTTCAAGTGCGTTACAGCCATCCGGTGAGGGCCGGCCGGCGGATGCGCGTGTCCGCCCGCATCGTCCAGTCAAAACATCCGCTTCATGTCCTTGCGGCCGAGCTTTGCCAGGACGGACAAGTCAAGGCCCGGGCTTCCGGGAAATTTGTGGCGAAGAGTCTTTCCGGATTGAAGACGTGATTTTTGACCCGGTTTTGAGGGCAGGGAGAAGGATGGGGAATAGGAAATTTGTCTCCGAAAACATCCGTTTTGTCATGAAAAACGCGGCATGTTTTTGATCGTGCCAAAAATCCAAAGCGGAAAATCCTGTTAAAGTCCGCCGGTTTCGTCTAGAAACTCCGAACGCCCGATTCTTTGAGCCGCCGATCGGCGGCCGGGAGAAACGCGACTGTTTATTTTTGCCATGGAGCCATTTTCAAATTCATCGTCGAATGTTTCCGTTCGAAAAACGGGGCATCCCGAAACCGGCCTGACCCAGATTATTCTGGAAAGCGTTTCCGACGGAGTTTTTACCATTGATCATGACTGGCGGATCACCTCGTTCAACCGCGCCGCAGAGGAAATCACCGGCATTCCCCGCCGGGAGGCGGTGGGCAGGCGTTGTTCGGAGGTTTTCCGATCAAGCATGTGCGAGGCTGATTGCGCCCTTCGTCACACGATGAAATGCCGGCGTCCGGTGGTTCATCGCGCGGCTTACATCATCGACGCGTGCGGACGGCGCGTTCCCATCAGCCTTTCCACGGCGGTGCTGCGGGATGGGCGCGGAAAAATCATCGGCGGCGTGGAAACTTTCCGGGATTTGAGCGCGCTGGAGGAATTGCGCAAGGAATTGGAGGGGCGGTTTGAAATCGGCGACCTGGCCAGCCGGAGCGTCAAGCTTCGGAAAATTCTGGAGATCCTGCCCCAGATCGCGGCCGCCGACAGCGCCGTTCTGATCGAGGGCGAAACCGGCGTCGGCAAGGAAATTGTGGCCCGGGCCATCCATGCCGCCAGCCCGCGGCGGGACAAGCCGTTTGTGGCGGTCAATGCCGGCGCGTTGCCCGACGCCCTTGTCGAATCGGAACTTTTCGGTTACAAGGCCGGCGCGTTCACCGGCGCCACAAAGGACAAGCCCGGACGCTTTGCCGCCGCGGAAGGCGGCACCCTGTTTCTGGATGAAATCGGCGAAATCAGCCCGGCCATGCAGGTGCGCCTGCTGCGTGTCCTGCAAAACAAAATTTACGAACCGCTGGGCGCCAACCAAAGCGTCAAGGCCAATGTTCGCATCATCGCTGCGACCAATCGAAACCTGCCCGCGATGGTCAAAAGCGGCGCGTTCCGCCAGGATCTGTATTACCGCCTCAATGTCGTGCATCTGCGCCTGCCTCCGTTGCGGGAGCGCAAGGAGGACATCCCCTTGCTGGTCGAACGGTTTATCGCCCATTTCAACCGCCTGCGAAACAAAAACGTCAGGGAAACCAGCCCTGAAACCATGGCGGTGTTGATGGCCCACGATTATCCAGGCAATGTCCGGGAACTGGAAAACATCATCGAACATGCCTTTATCCTGTGCGACAAGGAAACCATCGAACTTCGCCATCTGCCCGAACATTTTTATTCCCGGGGCGGGGAAGGTTTGGACCGCCAGGGAATAGCCGGTTTTGTCCGGGTTGTGGAAGCCCAGGCCATTCGCGAAGCCATCCAGCGTCATCACGGCAGCCGGCTGGAGGCGGCTCGGGCCTTGGGCATGCACAAAAGCACGCTCTTTCGCAAACTCAAGGCGCTGGGAATTGTTCCTCCGTCCAAGAGCGCGGAGTCGCGCAAAAGCGACCATTGAGAATCCGGATGGCGCGTTTTTGAGACTGCGCCGCACGGGCAAACGCTCCAAGGGGGGGGGTTGTCCTTCTGGCATCCCGATTGCTTGTGATCTGGAAGCACAAGGGCTTTTGCGCCCTGCCATGAAATATGACCATTGAAAACCAGCAATTGCGCGGCAGCAAGGGATGGGTGACCTACCGTCCCGAACTGAAGGTGTTGGACTGCACCATTCGAGACGGTGGATTGATGAACAATCACCATTTTGACGAAAAATTGATCCATGCGGTTTATGAGGCGTGCGACGAGGCCGGGGTTGATTACATGGAGGCCGGATACAAGGCGTCCAAAAAAATCTTTTCCCCGGAAAAATTTGGCGCATGGAAATTTTGCGAGGAGGACGACCTCCGGCGGATGGCCGGCGACAAACAACGGGCGGTCAGGATTTCCGTGATGGCCGACGCCGGCCGCACCAATTATCACACGGACATTCTGCCCAGGGAAAAAAGCGCGATCAGTCTGATTCGCGTGGCCGCTTATGCGAACCAGATTCCGGCGGCAATCGACCTGATCAAGGACGCGCATGACAAAGGATATGAAACCACGGTCAATCTCATGGCCATTTCCGCAATCAAGGATTGGGAATTGGATGAGGCGCTGGAAAGCCTGGCAAGCTCCCCGGTTGGGGCGCTTTATCTGGTGGACAGCTTTGGTTCGCTTTACAGCGAACAAATAGCTTTTCTGACCCAGAAATATCTTAAAGTTGCCAGGGCGGCCGGAAAGGAGGTGGGGATCCATACGCATGACAATCTCCAACTGGCGTATGCCAACACCATTGAAGCGATCATTCAGGGCGCCAACTGGGCGGATGCCAGCATGGCGGGCCTTGGCCGGGGTTCGGGCAATTGCCGGATGGAACTGCTTCTGAGTTTCCTGCACAATCCCAAATTCCGCCTGCGGCCCGTGTTGAGCTGCGTTCAGGAGCATGTGGAGCCCATGCGCGAAAAATTGCGCTGGGGATTCGGCATTCCCTATCTTGTCACCGGCCACCTGAACCTTCATCCGCGCGCCGCCATGGAATTCATGGAAGGCGCAAACAACAGGGATATCGTGAAATTCTACGATGCCACAATGGAAGAGGAATAGATCTGAATTCCCGCCCAATCCAATCCCCAAACCGTTTTCTCATTGTTTTTTCGGCTGAACCCAACCATGAATAAAACATGAATCGGAAAGATTTTCGCAATGAAAATCAGGACGCAAAGGGACGCCTTTTCACGGGCATCTTCCTTTTGGCGATTTTTCTGTCCCTTCTCCTGGCGTCGATTTCCCCGCAGATTCACAAGTTTCTTCACAAGGAAGCCGGGCTGCCCGGCCATCATTGCGGTGTCACGCTGGTTCTGTCGGGCGCCGCCGAGGCGTCCTCATCGATTGTTCATGTCGCGGGCGCGGCTTTTGCCGGCTTGATTTCCGCCGGCTGGATGGACGCCCCGGTCTGCCTGTCCGTTTTTCTATCAACTGGAATTGTCGAGCACGCCCCTCCCTTCCCGGTCTGAGTCCCTAAAGTCCGTTGTCGTTGATCGTTTTTGCCGGAATCGCCTTTATCCGGATTGGGTATCCCGGCATGATGAGTTTCAATCCCAAACAGAAATCATGCGTAAAAATCATCCATCCTTTTTTCTTTTCATGACGGGCGCCCTGACGCGATCCGTCTTCTGCGGTCTCTGCCTGCTTGCCGCCGGTTGCGCCAACACCATGAACAGCGGAACAAACATTTCAGCGCCGCAAATGGCTGGAGTGCTGCTTGATCCGGGACATGGGGGAACGCCCGAGGAGACCGCCGGGCAACGTGGCCTAAGATACGCTTCACTGGGCAAAAGGGACAAACGCGGCTTGTCAGAGGAATGTTATGGGGCAATCGCCGAAAACGGGTACATGGAAAAAACCGCCGCCCTGGCGGTTGCGCGCAAAGTCGGCGCCCTCCTGGAACAACAGGGAGTCCCCTCCTCCCTCACCCGCATGGGGGATTCTTATCTGACGCTCGATGAACGTTCGGCCATGGCGCAGGATCCCCGGCATCGGGACTGGATTTTTGTCAGCATTCATTTCAACCGGAGTTCACGACGACAGCGGGCGGTCAATCTCAAGGCCAGCCAGCGCGCTCCGGAAGGATTCGAAATCTATATTTTGCCGCGGGAAGGCGGACGCTCTTCTCAAGGCCGCCGCGCCTCCGCCCGATGTCAGACGGTCAATCGAACCCGGGACGCAAACCGGATGCTGGCGGAAAGCATTGCGTCGGAAATGGCGAAGATCCCCGGCGTGACAAACCGGGGGATCAAAACAGCCTGGTTTGTCGTATTGCGCGGCAGCCCGCTCCCTTCGATTCTGGTCGAGGGGGGATTCATGTCCAATCCGGAAGAGGCGCGCCTGATAGCCTCCGACGACCATCAATGGAAACTGGCCCGGGCGATTGCGCGGGGCATTCTCAATTACCGGTTGAAAACCAATGAAATGACCTGCGCCCTGGCGACGCTTCCACACTGACACGATCCGCGATCAACCCTGAAATATTTTTAATTTATGAAAAAAACCATCCACCCAAAAATCACCCCGGTTGTTTTAATGTTTCTCATCCTTGCCGCGCTTTCGTTTGTTTGCGCGGAACAGGCTTTTGCCCAGGAGATCAATCCCAAATACATCTTCCTGTTCATCGGAGACGGCATGGGGGAACTCCAGGCCGAGGCGGCCGAAAAAGCCCTGTGCAAGAACGGAGAAAAACTGGCCTTCAGGGCCTTTCCCGTCCAAGGCTGGCAGCAAACGGCGTCCGCCAACAGCAAGGTCACCGATTCCTCCGCGGCGGCAACCGCGCTGGCCTGCGGCGTGCGCACCAACAACGGCATGCTGGGAATCGCGCCGGACGGCAAACCCGTCGAATCCATCGCGTCCCAACTCCATGCCGAAGGCTGGAAGATCGGCATTCTCACCAGTGTCAGCATCGACCACGCCACGCCCGCTGGATTTTACGCCCACGAGGGAAGCCGGGGAAGCTACCCCTTGATCGCCAAAACCATGGCCGAATCGCCCTTTGAATTCTTCGGCGGCGGCGGAATGCTGGGACAAAAAAGCGCCGACAAAAATGCCGCGGAAGACAACCTGCAACTGGCGCAAAGCAAGGGCTTCATCCTGGCCAGAACCCGCGATGCGCTGGCAGCCCTCGCGCCGGGACAGCGCGTTTTCGCGTTCAACCATCGTCTGGCCGGCGCCGCCTCCCTGCCATGGGTCAGCGAATCGCAACCCGATGACGTGCGGCTCGCCGAATTCACGGCCGCCGGCATCCGTCAGCTCAAGGACAAATCCTTTTTCATGATGGTCGAAGGCGGAAAAATCGACTGGGCCTGCCACGCCAACGATCTCGGCACGGTCGTGCGCGAAGTGGAGGGATTCAACGATGCAATCAAGGAGGCCGCGGCTTTTGCCAGGGAACATCCCCGGGAAACCCTGATTCTGGCGACCGCCGACCATGAAACCGGAGGGCTCCAACGGCTTGAGGCTCCGGGAACCGCCCCCGCCTGTCTCCTTCGGCAAACCATGAGCGGCGAAAAATTCACCGCCAACATGAAAAAGCTGATCAAGGAAAAAGCCGGCCTGGACATGGTTTTGCGGGAAGTCGGCGTTTCCTACGGATTGGACAACTTGAGCGCCAGGGAGAAATCCGCCATTGAACAAGCGTTGAACGACGCCCTGTCGGGCGTGGAAAAAACCAGCCTCTACGGCAAAGCCAATCCCATCGCCGTGGTCGCATCCCAACTGATTGCCGCCCGCGCCGGTTATAAATTCACCTCCGGCGGACATAGCGGCGCCAATGTCCCGGTTTATGCCACGGGCGCAGGCGCGGAAAAGTTCGCCGGAACCTATGACAACACCGAAATTTACGCCCGCATTCGCGCCCTCACGCGCTGAAACCCCTTTTTGCGCTTCGGGAGCGGTCTTGCAAAACTACGATTCATGAAAATCTCCAAAGGACCGCGATGATTGAATCATCACGCATGGCCGGCTTTGCCCTGTTGGTTGCCGGGGGAACCCTGGGCGGCTGCTGGGCTGTTCCCAGCAAATGGATGCGCCATTACAAGCTGGAACAATGGCTCTTCATCATGGCCTTGTGCGGCCAGCTCGCGTTGCCGTGGGCGGCGACGTTTCTCCTTTGCCCAAACGCGACGGAAGCGCTGCGCTCCGTGTCCCCGGCCGTTCTGGCAAAGGCCAATGGTTTTTCCGCCGTCTGGGGGGCGGCAAACGCGATGTTTGGAATGTGTCTTGCGCGCATAGGATTCAGCCTCACGGCGGGAATCATGGCGGGCATCGGGTTGCCGTTGGGGGTTCTTGTGCCAATGGTTTTGAAAGGCAGCGGCAAGTTTGCCGACGCCCCTTCGCCGGCATCCTCCGCGGGCATGATCGTTCTGCTGGCCATGGCGGTGATGCTGGCGGGCTTTTTTCTGGCGGCGCTCGCGGGACATGAAAGGGAAAAAGCCAGCATCAAGCCGTCCGCCGGAAATTTTGCGACAGGATTGATTCTGGCGGTGGGAGTGGGCGTTTTTCAGATCGGCTTGTCCTTTGCCTTTGTTTACTCGCAGGGCCCCATCATGGCGGCGCTTGCCGGGCACGGCGCCGGGCAGGCAGGCGCCACCATCGGGGTTTGGGCTTTGACCATGCCTGGAGGCGCCATCGTCAACATCATTTTTGCGGCCTGTCTTCTGTCGCGGAAAAACGGCTGGCGGATCATGATTGAGTCGCCGCGGGATCTTGGATTGGGTTTTCTGATCGGTTTGATCTTTTTCGTCATCATCATCTGCATGGGAATGGGAATGTGTTTGATCGGTCCGCTGGGCGCGTCGGTGGGATTTGGCGTTCTGCAGGCATTCCAACTCATTTCCTCGCAGGCGGCGGGCGTCCTGCTGGGCGAATGGAAAGGGGCTGGCGCCCGTCCCCAATTGCGCATGAAATGGGCGGTGGCCCTGATGCTTGCCGCCGTGCTGATCCTGTCGCTGGCCAGGGCGGATTCATCCCCTTGATCGAAACAACAGTCGCGCAAAAGCGACTCCCCTCCCGGTCTGTATCGCAACCATGCAACCCCAAAAGACATTCATGCGTCCATTCCCTCTTTCCGCCACGCGACATGCCGGAAAAACGGCGTTTTGGCATTCCGGCTGCTTGGGATTCCATCGTGAAAATTGACACGCCTGCCCATATCAAACGCCGGTTTGCGGATTCCCTGTTTGCGTGGGGCCGCAGGCTGTCGGAAAACAATCTGATGGGGCCGCATTCCGATGGGCTTTGCGGCAGTCTCAGTTATCGGCATGCCTTGGGCATGGTCATCACTTCCCCCCCGGCCCGGATGGATCGGCTGAGCGATCACGATCTGCGTTTCATCGAGGTGCTGAAACTCCAGCAGGATGGCGGAGGCGTTTTGACCTCGAAACCGCCGGACGCCATCCAGTCATGCCACGCCCTTGCGTATCAATCCCAGGGCGGGGTTATTTTTGTCTTCCATGTCATTGACCCGCGTCTTGAGAAAGCCGCAACCAAGGTTGGTTTGATTGCCATTGATTCCGATCCAGCCGCCAACCCATCCTGTTTTCAGGCCGAATTTGAAACCCAACTGGCCAGATGCAATGTGATCGCGGTCCGCAATCGGGGCGTTTTTTCGCTTGGTTGCACCGCTGAGGATGCGGGAGAACAAATCATGAGGCTTTGCTTGAAACTGAAAACTTGATTCCCTTGCATTTTCACTCAACCGCCCATTCAAAAACAATGGGATGAAAATCCGGCTGCAATAAACCATGAACACCGCCCAAGCCTGCATTCCCTGCATCATCCGCCAAACCGCCGAGGTTCTGGCCGCAACCGCGCCCGATCCCGCTCAAAAGGAAATCCTGATGCGCCGGATTCTGCGAGAAATCGCCAAAGCGGACTGGGACACCACGCCTCCCGCCCTGGTGCAGCGAATCCATCGGATCATCAAAAAAATGACAGGCGATTCCGATCCCTATCGAAAGGTCAAAAGGGAGATGAATCGCATGGCCGCCAGTCTGTTGCCGGAATTGCGCAAACAAATTCGCTCATCCGCCAATCCCCGCGAAACAGCGGCCCGCCTGGCCATTGCCGGCAACCTGCTGGATTCCGGCGCCAAGACACAAATTTCCGCAAGGGATTTGCCGGAACATGTGACCAGGGTATTGAAACAGTCTTTGGTTGGCGATGTTACGAAACTCTTTCGCGCGGCGGAAAGCGCCCGGGATATTCTGTACCTGACGGACAATGCGGGGGAGATTTTCTTTGACCGGCTGCTGATCGAAGAACTGCCGCTTAAAAAAATCACCGTGGCCGTGCGAGGAGCGCCTGTCATCAACGATGCCACCCTCAAGGACGCGAAGGACGCCGGCCTTCCCGGCCTCGTGCCCGTCATCAACAACGGCAGCGACGCGCCGGGAACCATCCTGGCGGACTGTTCGCCGGAATTTCGCAAACGCTTCAAACGCGCGGAACTCATCATTGCCAAAGGACAGGGAAATTACGAGTCGCTGGCCCATGCCGGGCGGCCAAATCTTTGGTTTCTGTTGACGGTGAAATGCCCCTTGGTGGCATCCCAGTTGAAAACGCCGGTGGGGAGCTTGGCGGTGAGGGAACACCGGCCGGCACCCCACAGATCCGATGGATGATCCAAGATGGCATGATGGTTGGACTTTGGAAGCATGAATCAAAATCAGAGAAAGGAATCTGCCATGTCAGAAACAGTTAACATGAGAAAAGTTGGAATTATTCGTTGCCAACAGACGGAAGATATCTGTCCTGGGACAACGGATTTCAAGGCGGCATCGCAAGGAAAGTTCGCGTTTGAGGAAACCGGCCCTGTTGAGATCGTCGGCTTTGTCAGTTGCGGAGGTTGCCCGGGCAAACGAGCCGTCGCACGAGCCAAAGTCATGGCCGAGCGGGGGGCACAAGCCATTGCCTTCACCTCGTGCATTTCCAAGGGCAATCCAATCGGTTATCCTTGTCCCCATTATGCCAACATACGAAACGCGGTGACAAAGGCGGCCGGTCCCGGCATCCAGATTATTGAATACACACACTAATCAACATCGGCAACGCTGGATCGGCGATTTTTCCGGTTTGGGGACAGCCGCGGCATGGGTTTGCGATGAGAGGGGGTTGATCTCCGGCAAGGCAGGGATTGATTGCGATTGGTTTTCAGATCAGGGCCAGTTTTTCAAGCAACCGGCGGTCGTCATCCGGAGCGGGATTTGCGGCGGTCAGAAGGCGGCGTCCAATGAAAATTCCGTTCGCGCCGGCGTAAAAACAGAGGGCTTGCGCTTCCCGGGAGAGGCCGAGGCGTCCGGCGCCAAGGCGCACGATGGAATGGGGGAAAACGATCCGGACGGTGGCGATGAAACGGATCAGATCCAGCGGGTCCATGGGCGGCGTTTTTTCCAGGGGGGTTCCGGAAATGGGCATCAAACAATTGATGGGAATGCCTTCGGGCGCGGGGTTCAATTTTGCCAGCTCCTCAATCAGGCGCAAACGATCCCTTGTTTTTTCCCCCATTCCGATGATGCCTCCGCAGCACAAGGCCATGCCCGCCTTTCGGATATGACGGATGGTTGACAGGCGGTCCTCGAAGGTGTGGGTGGTGATGATTTTTTTGAAAAATTCCGGGCTGGTTTCCAGGTTGTGGTTGTAACAGTCCACGCCCGCCTGTTTCAGAGCCATGGCGGTTTCAAGGTTGATGTTGCCCAAGGTGGCGCATGGACGCAATTTTTCCCGCCGGATGGCGGCAATCAGGTCCATGAGCCGCTGAAAATCCGGATGGTTCAGGCGCGTTCCCCGCCATGCGGCGCTGATTCCCATGCAAACAGCGCCCTGCCGCCGGCCTTCCCGGGCCAGCGCGGCCGTTTCCCGAACCGTCATCCACCGGGTGGTCCGGATGCCCGCCGAATGACGCCGGCTTTGGGCGCAATAGGCGCAGTCTTCCCCGCATCCGCCCATTTTGACATTGGCCAGGGCGCATAACCGCATGGGTTTTGACCGGTTGTTTTCGAGGTGGACCCGGCGCGCTTGTCCGAGCAGGGCAAACAGGGGCTGGCGGTGGATGTTTTGGATCCGTTCAAGCATTGAGTTTGTCGTCGAATCGGAGAAGCCGGGCGCCATTGAGAATGACGAAGAACGCGCTGGCTTCGTGAATCAATGCGGCGGCCAGGGGGCCGATCCAGCCGATGGCGGAAAAAAACACCGCAATGACGATGAAGACCACGCCGCAAAGAATGTTCTGGTTGATGATGCGCATGGCTTCCCGGGACAAGGCCATGAGCGCGGGCAGGCGCCGCAGGTCGTTGTTCATCAGGGCAATGTCGGCCTGCTTGATGGCCACTTCGCTGCCAAAAGCGCCCATGGCAACCCCCAGGTTTCCGGCGGCCAGGGCGGGGGCGTCGTTGACTCCGTCGCCCACCACCATGACCTGGCGGCCTTGTTTCTTAAGTTCCTCCACCGCGTGAAATTTGTCTTCCGGCAGGCATTCGGCCCGGTTGCCGCTCAAGGTCAGTTCCCGGGCGATGGCGTCGGCTGCGGCCTGCCGGTCGCCGGTCACCATGATGATTTGATCCACTCCCAATTCACGCAAGGTGGCAATGGTCAGGGGGGCCTCCGGGCGCAAGGTGTCGCCCAGGCAAAGATATCCAGCCGGACGTCCGTCGAGAATCACCTGCACCACGCTGAAGCCGGCGGCATCCGCGGGTTCCGGCAGACTCAGGCCGGTTTGGGCTTCCACCCAGGATTGGCGCCCCGCCAGCGCCTGGCGCCGGTCGATCCGCGCCCGGATGCCCCGGCCATGCTCTTCATGGACATCGTTTGAATCCGGAATATTCACCCCCCTGTTTTTGGCCTCCTCGATGATGGCGCGCGCGACGGGATGGGTGGAGTGAAATTCCACCCCTGCCGCCAGCCGCAGGAGCCCGGCTTCGTCGAAACCCGGGGAGGGGACCACGCGCACCACCTTGAGTTTGCCCGAGGTGAGAGTGCCGGTTTTGTCGAAAACCACGGTGTCCACGTGCGCCGCCTCCTCAAAAAAACGGACGCTTTTGACCAGCAATCCCAGCCGCGAGGCGCAGGCGAGGGCTGCAATCATGGCGGCAGGGCCGGCCAGCACAAAGGCGCAGGGCATGCTGACAATGACCACGGCGATGGCCCGGTTGATGTCGCGGGTGAAAAAAAGCACAAAACCGCTGAGGATCAACACCAGCGGCGCGTAATACCGCGCGTATTCATCCAGCAGACGCATCACCGGCGCCCGGCTGGCCTGGGCTTCCCCGATGATCCGGCGCACCCTGCCCAGAATGGTTTCCCCGCCCACCCAGGTGACCTCCATCTCGATCATGCCGGTCAGATTGACGGCCCCGGCGTAAATCGTGGCGCCCGGCTCGACTTCCACCGGCAGAAATTCGCCCGTGATGGGCGCCTGGTTCAAGGTCGAAACTCCCGCAATCACGCGTCCGTCGGCGGGAATTCCGTCGCCGGGACGCAAACGGACGCGATCTCCCACCCGCAGGGATTCCGCGTCCACCAGTTCCTCCCCATTCGGAGTGATCCGGCGGACGCCGGCCTTGGACAAACGCAGCAGGCTGTCCAAAGCCTCCTTGACTCCCAACATGCCGCGATCCTCAAGCAGGTGTCCGCAGATGAGCACCAAACCGGTGAGGGCGCCGGCCACATATTGGCCGGAGGCAAAGCATGCCGTCACCGCAAGAGCGATGAGCTGGTTCATGAAAATGCGGGTGGAAATCATTTCTTCGTTTCGGAAACCGCGGAATGCCTCGTAGAGCAGGGGCGCGCCCACCACCGCGGCGCTGGCCATGGCAAAGAAAGCCGACACCTCGGCCTGGCTTGGCCGGAAAAGGCGGCTTCCTCCCGACAGCAGGAGCAGGCCGGCGCCGGTCAGCAGAATCATCAGCTTCCAGCGCGGGTGATCGTGGTGTTCGTCGTGTCCGGCGGCAATCGGGGCTGTTTTCATGGGGTGGAAGAGGTTTTTTGTCCGGGCTGGACCAGCACGCGGAGTTCATCCTGGTTCCCGGCGGTTACGATGCCGGTTTTGAGCGCCGGCATAAGAGCCTCCACGGTTTCGTAATAAAGCCGGGTTCGGGTTACTTCCGGTTGCTGGGCTGCCTGTTTTGACAGGGAAAGAAAAGCGGCGGCTTCTCCCTTTGCCTTGGCCCGCAGATCCTGGGCTCGCGAATCGGTTTCCGCACGAATCCGATAGGCCATGGCTTCCGCCGGCGGCAACTCCGAATTGCGATAGGATTGCGCTTCGTCCAGCAGGGTGCGAATTTCGATCTGGGCGCTGATGACACTTTGAAAGGCGTTCAACACCTGGCGCGGGGGGATCATCTCCTGAACGTCGAAAGACAGGATTTCGATTCCCAGCCCGAGCGCGTCAACCCGGGCCTGGGCCAGGCGTCGCGCATTTTGCCGGTATTGGTCAATGCCCTTGGACAACACGGTGTCCACATCCGTTTGAGCGGCCGCCAGCAGGGCGGCTTGATAAAGAGACGCCCCGAGGAGGGAATCCCGGTCGCGGACCGACAGTGCGTAAGCCACCGGATCGGATGCCTTGAAACGGGCCGAAAACCGGCTTTGAATGATATTGACGTCGCCGGTCAACATGTAGCCATCGCGAGCGGGGTGCAGTCCCGCGGCCATTGACATCGGATCCGCGGCCAGGGGCATGCCGGGCGGCGCCGCGCATCCCAGGAGGGACATTTCCTGGATTTGGTTGATGGGGATCTTGATGATTTCATCCACAGGCACGGGGAAACCCGGCAACAGGCCTGAAGCATGGATTCCCGGAAGGAGCCGTCCAAAACGCAAGATCACAGCGCATTCGTTGGGTCCCACGATGGTGAAACCCGAGAGGAAATAGACCAGGGAAAGCGCCAGGATGCCCCACCGCAAGATCCGGATGGTGGCCTGCATTCCCTCCAGAATCGCCCGGACACCCGCGCCGGTTGTCTTTTTGAATGATGAGGTTTTCATTTGGCGGAATTTTGCAGGGGATCACGCTTGAGCGCGCGGAAGGGGGGGCTGTCGGCGTCCAGGATCAGGGTGGTGTTGGTGTTCGCCGCCACGCGCAAAGCCTCCAGCTCCCGCAGGAACCGGTAAAGTCCGGGATCCTGCCGGTGGGCGGCGGCATAGATCCGCGCCGCCTCGCCTTCGGCCTTGCCCCGGGTTTCCTCCGCGTAACGTTTGGCCTCCGCCAGCAGCACGATTTTTTCCGCGTCGGTTTTGGCCCGGATTTCATCCGCCTGCTGCCGTCCCTCGGCCCGGTATTTTGCGGCCAGTTGCGCCCGTTCCGCCCTCATGCGGTCAAAAACGAACCGGGTGTTGGATTCCGGCAGGGCCAGCCGGGTGATGCCCGTTTGCACAACCTGGACGCCAAAGGATTTTGCGGCCTCGGCGCGGACCATTTCGGTGATTTGCCGTTCGATTTCGGGGATTTTCACCTCGTCCGGTTTTTCGGAAACCAATTGGCGGAACTCGTGGACACCCAGCACGGCGTTTTTGGCGCTGGAGACCAGCCCTTCCAGTTTGTTTTTGGCATTTTCAAGATTGCCCATGGATTGCAGGAACAACAACGGGTCGCCGACTTTCCATGCGACGAAAACCAACGCGATCACGTTGCGTTTGTCCCGGGTCAGCGATTCGGACATCCGGCATTCGTAGAATTGAAGGCGGGCGTCAAAACGATGGGTTGCCTCCACCGGCCAGGGCCAGCGCCAGTAAAGTCCCGGTTCGGTGATCACCCTCACCGGGCGGCCAAAACGGGTTTTGACGGCTTTTTCGTTTTGCCGCACTTGAAAAGTGAACATGTAAAAAAACAGGATGACGCCGACGGCGGCCGCCATTGCCAAACGGAGGGGGATGTTGGTTTTCATGGTTCGATGGGAGTCAGGGATAAGGTGGAGAATTGTCTTAGATCCAGATAAAGCTTTCCGGGAACAGGCCGGTTGCGGTCCATCACCAGCTTGGAGGGGGAGGAAAGGGATTGTTCCAAGGCTTCCATTTGCCAGCGGAAACGGACCAGATCCTTGTCCTCCCGCTGGGCCAGTTCCAATTCGGCGAAGCGGCGGGATTCGCCTTGGGCCGCCGACACCCGGCGGGTTTGCTCCGCGCCGGCGGCGGTTTTCAACCGCGACGCCTGTTGATGGGCTTCCGGAATGGTCCGGGCGCGGTATTCGCGCCCCCGGTCCACCATGGCCTCTTTTTCCTCCTCGGCGCTGACCACGTCCTGGTAGGCCGGCGCCACCTCGACAGGGGGATGGGCGTCTTTCAATCCAATCACGGTCACCTCGCAACCGAGATTCATCCGGTCCATTTCCTGCTGCAGACGGCGGTGGAAGGTTTCCCGGATGTCGGAACGTTCGACGCTCATGATGCGGAAAGTGTCGCGCGCGCTGAACACCTCGATCAGCAGCCGCTGGGCAAGGAGGCGCAAGGCTTGGGGCGCGTCAAGGGTGGTTTGCCAATAGGCCGCCGCATCCTTGATCCGGTAATAAACCGAAAGGCTGATGGTCAGCAATTCCTCCCCATTGCCAGCCAGCATGTTTTGTTCGCCTTCGTAGTGTTTGACATCCCACAAGATCGGCCCGCCGAGATCCTTTTCAAAGCCCAGATGGATTTCCCGGGTTTTTTCAGTGGAAATCACTTCCACGGTTTCAATGGGCCAGGGCCATGTCCAATGGAGCCCCGGCTCCAAAGTGGGCGCTTGATATTCGCCAAGGAAAATCCGGATGCCCTTTGAGTCAAAGGGCACCACGTTCAGAGCCGAGGAAAGCCATGTCAACGCCAGCAGGGTTAAAATCAAAGGCGGAGCGGTTTTGCGCAAAAATTGGACCGCCCACAGGCCGGAAATTTTTATGCCGATGGCTTTTTCCAAACGGGAAAAAATATTTTGCAGGGCCTGATTCTCTGTTGCCAGCAGGCCTGAAACCATGCCGCCGCCAAAAGGGGGCGAATTTTCGCGCTCGGCGCGGGGACGGTAATGATGCGCGATCGCATGGACCGCGGCATCGGCCGCCAGCAGGATCGTCATGCCTCCGAACAACCACGCGCCCGGCTCATCGATTCGCGCGCCAAGGTACGGACGCGCAAAAAGCCATGCCGCGCCAAGCAAACCGCCGTAAAACAGCAGCCGTCCGTAACCGCAGGCGGCGTCGAGCCATTCGCCGCAGTCCTGTTCCTTTTTCAATCCGGAGGCCAGTCGTCCGCCAAAATGAAAACCAACGGCCGCCGCCGCCAGGAAAAGGCCGCTGATCCGCCAGAGATTCGCGTCGGCCGCCAGGCTTCCCACTCTGGCGCCCCAAGCCGAATACAGCCATGCGGCCAAAATCAGCAGGGCCAGACCGAAAAGGGCCAGTTGCCCCCTTTGCCGGTAAACGGGAAACCATGAATACCATGCTTCGTCCGCCTGGTCCGTGGAAAAAAGAGGACGTTCCCCGTGCGCAATCAATTCCTTGGCGCGCTGTTCTGCGGTGGCAAGCCGTTCCTTTTCCAATTGTTCCGCGGCCCAAAGCCGGAAATAGAGATATTGATTGAGAAAAATCCAGGCATGCCAGAGAACGAAGGCGCTTATCGCCAGCAACAGGGCGGAACCGGCGCGGAAGCCTTGAACCGACAATAGTCCGCCAAAGCCCGCCGCCAGCCACAGAAAAACCAAGGCTGTTCTTTGGGTTTTTGAAAGGGTTTCGGAGCAAATGTTCATAATTTTATGGACAGGCTGTTTTTAATGGATGGCTGGAGAAAACCGAGGCCATACCGGACAGTCTGGATGATTCCCACGCCGGCGCATCCCGCGGCGACCACGGCGGCGCCCAAGGGAAGATCCCAATGGTATGAGGCAAGAAAACCGGCGAGGCCCATCAGGACGCCGAACCCGGAGGACCAAACGGCATGTGTGCGCACGCTGGTTGCCAGGCGGGCGGCGCCCACCACGGGCAACACCAGATAGCCGAATGTCACCAGCGGCCCGACAATGGCCACGCATAGTCCAATGACCAGCCCGTTGAGTAAAGCCAGTGCCAGATGCCATGCTGGCAGATGAATTCCGCAAACGGCGGCGAAATCGCGTCCGGTCAGGACCAGCAGGAAGCGTTTGCGGAAAGCCAGCGCCGCCAATGCGGCGGACGGCAGGATCGCGGCAAAAACGCGGAAGGCGGCGTCATCGATCAACAGCAGGCGTCCGTGAAAAAGATCCTCGATATAGGTTTCGCCCACGCCATTGTGGGAAAGCAGGAGTTGGGTGAACGACATGGCGGCAAGAAAAGCCATGGCAAGCCAGCTTTCCGTGAGTTCGCCGCGTTGCAGGATGGTCAGCGCCAGGGCGGCGAGGGTGGGCAGGGCAAAGAGGAGCGATCCGGCCAGCGCCCTGGAAAATTCCGTTTGCAAGCCATGGCACCAGCCCCATCCCATGGCCGCGCCCCAAAACACAAAGGCCACGCCGGCCAGGGAGATTTGCGGCAGCGCCAAGCCCAGCAGAATGGAGCGTCCGAAGACCAGATGCCGGCCGATCAGGGGAACGCACAGGCCCATCAACAGGGAGGCGCAAAGCGCGTTGGCGAACAGAAAGTTTGGCGAGAAAATTTCCAGGATTTTCATGATGCCCTCCCGTTTTGCCAGGGTTCCATGCAAACGGCGCCATCCGCAACCCGCGCATGGTGGGTGGCGATCCCCTCAAAAATTTCCGGGTGATGGACGATGGCGATGACCGTCATTCCGCTGTCGCGCCGCAAATGTCCCAGCAGGCGGATCAGGATTTTCTGGGTTTCCAGATCGACGCCGGCGGTGGGTTCGTCCAGCAACAGGAAATCGGGTTGCGCCGCCAGAGCCCGGGCGAGCAACACGCGCTGGCGTTGCCCGCCCGAGAGTTGGGAGAACATCTGTCCGGCAAAACGATCAGCCTGGCATTGACGCAGGTATTCCCGGCAGGTTTGCCGCCGCCCCCCGAAAATCGTCCGCCACCAAGGGAAAGCCGCCGCCGCTCCCATTCCGACCATTTCCATGGCGGTGACGGGAAAAGATGCGTCCATGTTGTCGAACTGCGGCACGTATCCCCGGCGGGTGGATTTGGAGGCCATGGTTCCCGCCAGCAAGGGCAGCAGGCCGCCGATGGTCTTCAGCAGCGTGGTTTTGCCGGAGCCGTTTTCTCCGGATAAAACCGTGAAGCTGCTCCGGGGGATGGAGAAATCCACCCGCTCGAGGATCGCGCGTTGCGGGTACCCCAGCCTGGCTTGTTGGAATTCCAGGATGTTGTCCGCGGACAAGGTGGAGGGGGCATTCATGGGATCATGGGGTTTTGGCAAACGAATCCACGATGCAGTCCATCATCCGGACATAATTTTCCGCTTGAGGGAGGCCGCCGACCATGTAAGGGATGTTGATGACCCGGGCCCCGGTTTTGGCTGCGATCTGGTTTGGGATGCGGTCGCTGTAGAAGCTTTCCTTCACGATCAGCGGGACTTTTTCCTTTTTCATGAGGGCGATGAGTTCCTCGATCTGCCGGGGACCGGGTTCCACGCCGGGTTTGGGTTCGATCGTGCCGATGATTTGCAAGCCGAACCTTTCGGCGAAATAAACCCACGCGGGGTGATAGGAGACGAACTTGATGTTCTTTCCGCAGAGTCTGGTTTTCCATTCCCGGATTTTGGAGTCCAGTTGGGCCAGGTATTTTTGAGTGTTTTCCTGGAAGGCGGCCTGATGTTCCGGGTAAAGTTCGGACAGGCTGCCGGCGATGGTTCGCACCATGAGTTTCGCGTATTCAGGGTCCAGGTTGTAATGCGGGTTGCCGCAGGGATGGACTTCACCCTCTGTTCGGTCAATGTTGCGGGGGACTTCCCTCGCCGCCACCCCCTTGGAGGTGTCGATGAAGCCCCGTTGTCCCAGTTGGATTTTTGGGTTGCGGGATTCCTCCAGCACGGCGGGCGCGTAGGCGTGTTCGAGATCCATCCCCATTTGGATGAACACATCGGCTTTGGCCAGCCGCGTGACCATGCTGGGTTTTAGCTGGACATTGTGAACGTCCTCCACACCGTTGGCGAGGGAATCGACTTGCGCGAGCGGGCCGGCCACCTGGCGGGCGAAGTCGGCAAGGTCTGGAACACTGGTGACGATCCGGATGGGAGCGGCGGAAATGGAAACCGCCAGCCCCAGCAGGCCGGTGAGAAACAGGATTTGTTTTTCCATGTGTTTTTGATTGTTGATTCAGGATCAGGGCATGAAGGAATGGCGGTGGTCGCCCAGCAGGATGGTCCATTGCAGGAAGACCTGCCAGTCGCAACTGTTGCCGTTGGTGTTGCCGCCGCCGAGCGAGACGTCGTTTTGCACGTCCACATAGCTGGCCTGCAGCCGCAGGAAGTGGAATTCGCTCGGATGAAATCCCACATAAGCCGAGTAGGTGTAATAACGATCCTGCACCTTTGACAGTTCATAGGCATTGCCGTCGCCGTTGTTGTCGCGCAGTTCGAAGCTTTGCGGACAGGTCAGGTCAAAGCGGAGGCCGGGTTCCCAATATTTGCCAAACCGGTACTGAACGTAGGTGTAGCCGCCCACCGAGTTGGCGTGAGCCACGCTGGAATAGGGCGCGCCGGACCAGTTGAACGAATCCACGGGCAGGTTTCCCTCGGTCCGGGACCAAAGCGCCTCCGATCCCCAGGTGAAGAGATCGTGTTTGGCGGCGTCGGGTTTCCATTCGATTTTCATGTCCGCGCTGGCCAACTGGCGGCGTTCGCTTTGCCAGTTGCGGGCATAATCCACGCCCGCATGCAGATTGGCGGTGGGACTCAGTTCGAAAATCGACGCGCCGCGGAGGTAATACATCAGGTCGCTGAAACTCCGGTAATCGGTTGAGTTCCATGCCAGTTTGCTGGTCCCGTCCGGCATGGTGATCTGGTTCGAGCTGGCCGGTTCGGCGCCGATGCCGTCCACCACGCCGCCGGTCAGGCGGAAATAGGTGTCGAGGGGCGTCACCCAGCTCAACTCCAGCCCCCGCGCCTGGGTTTCGCCGCCGATGATGGTGTCCACGCTGCGCGGACCGTCCACGAATGGGCGGTCGTGGGGATGGACTTTGCCCATGCGGGTGAAGTCCGCGAAGAACTGGCCTCCCTTGACCTTGAGTCCATAAGGAAGGCTGAGGGTTTCGATGGCGGCTTCCTCAAGCCCCAGATGCATGTGGTGCGATTGACGGCGAAAGGGGGCGGTTCGTTCCTCCAAATCAAACTCCGTGTGGGCGGATGCGATGGCATAGGCGTGGGCGTATTGGTCCACGTTTGCCTGAAGCATCAGTTCCATTCCCCGGGGAATGAAGTCCACCCCGGTGTTGCGTGAATAAGCGCTTACCGTGTCGATGCAGGCTGAGATGGAGGGGTTGAAGGTGTTGGGCCGTTTTTGTTTTGCGGCATCAAGGGCGGTGTTGACGTCCTGCCGCATGTTTTTCCAATCCCCGGACTGGGTGAAGTCGTTTTTGCCGGCGGGTTCGGTTTTGACGCCGTTGTCCTTGAGGATTTCCTGTTGCCGTTCCACCTGTTTTTGCAGGGTTTTGACGGTTTGGTTGAGTTCTTCGATTTGTTTACGAAGCGCTTCCATTTCGGATGAATGGTCGGCGCTCCAGAGGTGCCCGGCTGAGAGGGCAAGGGCTAAAATGAAAGTTTGTGCCTTCATGGCATGATGCTCCTGACTGAATGGTAGATGGTAAAGGCGCGCCTCTTTCCGGATGGAAAGAAGGACGGCATGAGAGATCCCGAAGATGGTGCCTTTGCGCCATGGCCGGGATGCGGTTGAATCGATCGGCTTCCTTGACTGCGGCGCAAGAAATGCGCCTTGCCTCAGAGACAGGAAAACCGGGGGGGAGCGTGTTCGGGGATGTAACCTGAGAGGAAGGCGGAGGATGCGCCGGTTTCCTCCGCTTTTTCGACAATCAGAAGCGGGGCCGGCAGGAAAAGAGCCGTTCCGTCGGACAGGGATGGCGCTTCGGCGCCGCCGGAAAGAATCAGGGTGACGGCGCAGGAATGTTCCTCGTGATCCGCGTCGTCATGGACCGCCTTGTGCAGGCTTGGGGCGAACGCCGCCAGCAACACCAGCAGAAACAGGCCAAGCAGACTGGCGCCCATCAAACGATGGATGAATGCCATCCGGGATTTTTTGGAATCCGCCAAGAACATGTCATGCTTAAAAGACAAACAGGCCCCATATGCAATAAAAAATTGGCGGCATTTTTTTTCTTGCGTTGTTCGATCAAATCAACCATGTTAGATGTATCTAACAAAAGGAGTTCGCATGACCGCCAAGCTTTTTCATGAACTGAGCGTTTCGCAGGAAGATTACCTGGAGACGATTCTCGATCTGATCGCGGAGGCCGGGGCTGCCCGCGTGAGGGATATTGCCAGGCGGATGAATGTGGCCAAGTCGTCGGTGACCGTTGCCCTGCGCTCCCTGGCGTCCAACCGGCTGGTGAACTATGCTCCCTATGAGTTGGTCACGTTGAGCCATGACGGAAAAGTCATGGCCGAGAAGATCCGCCGGCGGCACGATTCCCTGGCGAATTTTTTGGTCAGGGTGCTTGGCGTGGATGAAAAAACGGCCGGCGCCAACGCCTGCCGGATCGAGCATGCCGTGGGCGAGGATGTTGTGAACCGGTTGAATTGTTTCGCCGAATTTCTGCCGAACAGCGATATCCCGGCCAGGGAATTGGCGGGGGCCTTTGCAAAGTTTTATGCGGAGCGGGAAAAGAGGGGTGGCTTCCGGGAGAGTGGGGGCGGCGGTTCCCCTCCGAAAGACACGGACGGGACGCCGTCAACGGCGGCGGATTTGAAGCCGGGCGAGACGGCAAGGATTGTCCGCGTTTGCGGGGAGGGAAAGAGCCGCCGGCGTCTTCAGGAAATGGGGGTGACGCGGAACGCCCCGCTGGCGGTTATCCGTCGGTCTCCCTTGGGCGATCCGATTGAGGTGAAGGTGCGCGGCGGCAGCCTGTCGCTCCGCAAGGAGGAAGCCCGGGAAATCGAAGTGGAAAGAGTAAAACAATGAATTTTCAGGACAAAGCCAAAACAAAGGAGCTTTCGGCGGCCTGCGTGCGATCCGCGCCGCCTCCAGGCGTCGTGCCGCTGGCGATGGCGGCGGTTGGGGAGACTTGCGAACTGGCCATGGTGCGGGGCGCCAATCTGCGGCAGCGGCTGGCTGACATGGGATTGGGATTGGGATCGCGTTTCCGGGTGGAGGCGGGGGAGGGAAAAGGGCCCATGGTGATTTCCGTCAGGGGAAGCCGGTTGATTTTGGGATGCGGCATGATTCACAAAATTTTTATCCGGTTAACGAGCCGTGATTCGAAGTCCGGCCGGCCCGCCGCCTCTCAACAGAAAGGATCCGCCTCGTGAGCGCCGTTGCCACCCCGCCATCCAAGAGGGCCGCCCGCGTTGTTGCGCTGGCGGGAAATCCAAATTCCGGCAAGACCACCATCTTCAACGCCCTGACCGGCGCCCGGCAGCATGTGGGCAACTACCCGGGCGTGACGGTTGAGAAGAAGGAGGGAACCGTAAAATTCGGGGATGATGTTTTTACGGTGGTCGATCTGCCCGGGACCTACAGTTTGACGGCTTTCAGCCTCGAGGAAATCGTGGCGGGGAACTTTTTGATCGACGGGAAGCCGGATGCGGTTGTGGACATTGTTGACGCGTCCAATCCGGAGAGGAACCTGTATCTGGCGGTTCAACTCATGGAATTGGGGGCGCCGGTGGTTCTGGCGTTGAACATGTCGGACATGGCCCGCGAAAAGGGGCTGAGCATTGACACGAAAAAACTGTCAGCCTTGCTGGGAATGCCCGTGGTTGCCACTGTTGGACATAAGGGAAGGGGGTTGGAGGAGCTTTTGAAGGCTGTCCGGACGATTTGCCGGGATGATCCTTTGCCGCCGAAACCGGCCCGGCGGGTGGATTATGGACGCGAGATCGAACCGCATCTCGATCAATTGGCCGCCCGGCTGGCCGTCCGTCCGGCCTGCGCCGGACATGCGCGGTGGCTCGCCTTGAAATTGTTGGAAGGAGACGGGGACACGGCCAACCGCATCAGGTCGCTTTGCCCGGAGGATTGCGGGGATATTTTCCGCGAGACGGACAAGTTGCGCAAGCATTTGGAGGGTGTTTTTGGCGAGGAAATCGGCGCTGTTCTGACGGACCGGCGTTATGGATTCATCGCCGGTGCGTGCGCCGAGGTTGTTTCGCAAACAGCCGAGGCCCGCATTTCACAAAGCGAACGGGTGGACCGGATTGTCCTGAACCGATGGCTGGGATTGCCGATTTTCGCCCTGCTGATGTTCGCCACATTTTTTCTGACTTTCACGCTTGGCCAGCCCTTGATGGATGGCATTGAGGCGGGTTTTGGAAAGCTTGGCGAAGCGGTGGCGGCGCTGTGGCCGGCGGGCGGCGAAAGCCGGTTGAAATCGCTGTTGGTGGATGGAATCATCGGCGGGGTCGGCGGGGTGTTGGTTTTTCTGCCCAACATCATGCTGCTGTTTCTTGCCATCGCGTTTCTGGAGGACAGCGGCTATATGGCCCGGGCGGCGTTTGTCATGGATCGTTTGATGCACAGGATTGGCTTGCATGGGAAAAGTTTCATTCCCCTGTTGATTGGTTTTGGCTGCACGGTTCCGGCCATCATGGCCACAAGGACGCTGGAAACCCGCCGGGACCGCCTGGCGACTCTCCTGGTGCTGCCATTGATGAGTTGCAGCGCCCGGCTTCCCATTTATGCCCTGCTGATCCCGGCCTTTTTTCCTCCGGAGTGGCAGGGGCCCATGTTGTGGATCGTTTATGCGATTGGAATTGCGCTGGCCGTTGCGGGTGTGAAGTTGCTGCGCATCACTCTTTTCAAGGGGGAATCGGCGCCGTTTGTCATGGAACTCCCCCCTTATCACCTGCCCACTTTGCGGGGGTTGCTTGTTCACATGTGGGAGCGCAGTTGGATGTTTCTCAGGAAAGCCGGAACCGTCATTTTGGGAATTTCCATTCTGTTATGGGCCATGTCCGTCTGGCCCAAGCCGGGCCCGGAAACCATGGCGAAATTCGAAAGGGATCGCTCCGCCATTGAAGCCCGCAAGGATTTGTCCGGCGAGGACAGACGGGCGGCGCTTGAGAAATTGGAGCATGAGCAGGGAGAGGCGGAATTGGAGCAATCCCTGATTGGACGGATTGGCCGCGGCGTCGCGCCGGCGCTGGCGCCGCTCGGATTCGACTGGAAAATTTCCACATCCCTGCTTGGCGCCCTGGCGGCCAAGGAAATTTTTGTCGCCCAGATGGGGATTGTTTATTCCGTGGGACAGGCGGATGAGGAATCGCAATCGCTTCGCGAAAAACTCAGGGAAAATTACAGCCCCTTGCAGGGGTTTTGCGTCATGCTGTTTTGCCTGATCAGCATGCCCTGCATGGCCACGCTGACGGTTGTCTGGCGGGAAAGCGGATCGTGGAAATGGGCGCTTTTCCAGGCCGGCGCCCTGACGGCGCTGGCCTACACGCTGACGCTGGCGGTGTTTCAAGCGGGGAGCTTTTTGGGATGGGGAACCCGGTAAATGGAGATGCCAATGGAAAACATCATGGTCATGGCGATTGTGGCTGGCGCCCTGGTTTTTGCCGGCAGATTGTTTTATCGGACCTTGACCGGAAAGAACAACGGTTGCGGATGCAAAATGAAATCGTGTTTTGTTCCGGGCGCCTGCCGGGGGGCGAATGGAAGGAAATGAGGAGGCAATGAGAGGAATGGGAATTTCCATCAACACCGGGTCTCTTGAATCCTCCAATGACGCGAAAATCGCGGCTGCGGAAGATGAGGGGCGAACGGATTTCGTGGAGGCGTCCGCCGGACTCGCTCCCGTTGTTCTTGATTCGGAAAGGCTTTTTGAGAAACAAAATGAAATTCAGATTCGCCATCGGGGGCAGTTCTACCGGTTGCGGATGACCAAAAATGGCAAATTGATTTTAAATAAGTAACCAACTCCATCAGGCCTCATTTGCCCCAGCCAGCGCGCAGCCAGCCAGGGAACCGGTGAATCGCGACTCGCGTGATTCCCGTTCCCCGGCTTTTGCGGCTAGGAAAGGAATCCACCCATGCCGCGCGCGCTGTTGTCAGCATTCATGTTGTTCGTTTACAATGTCATTGCCCAGACGCAAAACGTTTCCCCGGAACATCCCAAGCCGCCGCCAAAGGCTGAAATCCCCTCTCTCATGGAGAGGGAAACCTTGACCGATCATTGGTTTGGAGCGGGGAGCTTGTTGGAGGAAAGAGGAGTGTCATTTTCCTGCGAACTGACCCATGAAGCTCTGGCGAATGTCTCCGGCGGCATTCGCAGGGGAACAGCCAGCGAGGGACTGCTGGATTTCGGAATGACCTTGGATCTGGAAAAAATGTCCGGATGGAAAGACGGAACGTTCCATGCCAATGGCTTGTGGATTTATGGCGTCAGCCCCACGGCCAAGTATGTCGGCGATTTGCAGGGGGTCAGCAATATCGACGCATGGGACACGGTTCGTTTGGATGAAATCTGGTATCAACATGAATTTTGGGGAAAACGGATATCGCTCAGGCTTGGGCAGCTTGCGGCGGACAAGGAGTTTGCCGTCAGCGAATACTCCGGGCTTTTCTTGAACGGCGCCTTTGGCTGGCCGGCCTTCATTGCGGCAAACGCCGCGACTCCGGCCTATCCGCTTTCCACCTTTGGCGCCCGCCTCCGGACCGATCTTCCGAACTCATTTTATGCGCAGGCGGCGGTTTTCGACGGCGACCCGGGGGATCAGCAAATCAACAATCATGGAACTCACTGGAATCTCAACAGCCGGGATGGCCTTTTCAGCATTTTTGAGGTTGGGTGGGCTGGCGCGCCCAAGATTGCCGGCATGGAATTGCCGGGCGCCTATAAGCTGGGTGTTTGGAACCATACCGATTCTTTTGCGGATCAATTGCACGATCAGGAGGGGGGATCGCTGGCGGATCCCTCAACGACCGGCAATGAACGGCTGCACGAGGGAAATTATGGCGTGTACGGCCTGTTGGATCAGATGGTTTTTCGGGAAAAAGCAACGGATTCCGATGATGTCCAAGGTTTGGGGGTCTTTTTCAAGGCCGGTTCGGCGTCCGAAGACCGCAACCTGGTGTCCCTGCAGCTTTCAGGAGGGATTCATTACGAGGGGCTCTTCCCCGGAAGGAATCAAGACTGCTGCGGATTGGCGGTGACACGGGTTGAAGTCGGCGACCATGTCCGTCTTTTTGATTGCGACGCCAATTTTTACAATGAAACCGGCGCGCCTTTGCGCGGGAATGAAACGACGGTCGAGATGACTTATCAACTTGTCATTAGCCCCTGGTGGACTGTGCAGCCGGATTTGCAATGGGTGTTTCATCCCGGCGCGTCATCCGCCACGGGCGATGCCCTTGTGATTGGAGTCCGGTCGAAAATTGTTTTCTGATTTTGGCTGGCGATCTCGCCAGAGGGTGTAACCGAACGGACTCTTTCAACAACGGGAGGTGAAAACGGGGTTGCTCATTTCAATGCGCATGCCAGGCGGTTTTGCTCGACAAGACGATTCCAATTTTGAAAATTGACTGTGACATGGCTGCAAATCACAACCGGAAAGGATCCTTTCTTTATCTTGTCATGACGGCCATGGCCGCGCTGATCCTGCTGGCCTCCTGCGGAAACGATCCGGTTGCCGCCAATCGCCGGAATTGCCAGAGACAACTGAAACAGGTCTGGCAGGCGATCGAATGCCATCGGGAAAAACACGGCGGCCAATATCCGGCGTCTCTCGACGCCATCAGGCAGGAGATGCCTGGCTGGACGGCGGCTTGCCCGGGACGGGATGGAAAATCGGATTCCGGGGGGGATTATTTTTATCTCAATTGGTCCGAATTGGCCGGGAAAGACGGCAAAGTGAGGGATCATGATCCATTGCTTTACGACCGCCGTCTTGCGCATCATGGCGGGAAGGGAATTTGTGTTTTACGAGTGGATGGCTCCGTCCGCTGGGACAAGGACGCCCGATGGTTAAAGAGATTTGCCAGGGAGCGCCCTTCGCTGAAAATTCCCCTGCCTGAATAAAAATTTGCGGGTTAATTGTAATTTTGTTGACAGGCATGGCTGAAAAAGAGTAGGTGGGTGGCATTGTTAGTTTTGTTCTTTGTTCGCGTGTTGCGGCGCAGGGAATCCCGTGCGAATCGGGAACGGTAGCGCCACTGTAACAGGTTACGAATTTCCGATAAGCCAGTTCCGGCAAGGCCGGGATGAAGGCGGAAATGAGGTTTGAAACCTGAAGTCAGGATAACGGCCGCAATGCTCTCAATGCGGTCCGCCTTGGGGCGGATCGAAAAACCTTGTTCGCATAAACAAGATTGGGGGATTGGTTCGTTGTCCAGGTCGCTCCTGTCCACCGGCTGGTCTCTCAGCTTTCAGAGGAGATTTCAGCCATGAGTTGCAACCATTCCGTTGATCCATCCCGTTGTCCCATTTGCGGCCAACCCAATCATTGTCGTTTGGCCAAGGAAGAACCCGGCAGCGCGCCTTGTTGGTGCGCCAGCCAAAAAATTGGCGATGCGGTTTTGCGTCATATCCCTTCCTTTGCTCTGCGGCGCGTCTGTGTTTGCCGGTCATGCGTCGAAAAATTCAGTGAAACCGAACGTCCAGCCGCCATCGACGGCTTTTGCTTCCATTCGGCTGAAAAGCCGCAATGGTTGCCGGGACTTTCCTCCATGGTTGGCGCCATTCTTTTGGCCATTGGGATGGCCGGCCAGCCGGTTTTAGCCCAGTCGGTGGCGACCAATTTGGTTGAAAAGGCGGAAATGGCCAAAAAGGAGGAATCAACCAGGCAGAAGCATATCATGGACGAGGTGGTGGTCACCGCCACCCGAACATCGAAGAATACGGATGAGACGCCGTCCAGAACCACAGTGGTGGATCGCGAGAAGATGGAGACCATGCCCATGACGACTCTCGACGATGCTCTCAAAAATGAATCCGGCCTTTTTGTGGAACGCCACAAGGGCTTGGCGGATTCCGCCGCCCGGGTGCAGGCCCGCGGCATGGTGGGGCAAAATCGCACCTTGATTCTGTTGGACGGCATGCCGCTTAACAACGGTTATAGCGGAGGAGTCCAGTGGAACGTCTTGGGCATGGAAAATGTCGGACAGGTGGAGGTTGCGCGGGGCGCCGGGTCGTCGCTCTACGGCGGATCCGCCATGGGGGGCGTGGTGAACATCATCCCCCAAATGCCTGAAAAGTTGGAGTTTGGCGCCAAGACAGGCTTTGGCAGCGACAACACGCTTCGTTACAGCGGCTATGTCGGCGATGTCATCAAGGAGAAGTTTCGTTTCCGGCTCGGTTATGAGGCGGAAAGCACCGATGGTTATCCTTCCATGCCGGCGTCCCTCAGCACCGCCAGGCCCACGGCGGGGGCGGGTGTTTTGTCGGGAGGTTATCCTTCTCAATCTTCGTCCGGCGCTTCCAACTGGATCGTGGGCGACAAAGGCGACAATTACGCCTCCCGTTGGAATGGCAATTTATTGGCTGATTACAAAGTGTCGGAAACCGGCCGCCTGTCGCTTCAATATCAAATGGGACATTATGAGTATGGCTATGGCGATCCTCATGCGTATTTGACGGATAGAAGCGGCAACTCGGCTGAAGCCGGGCGCGTGACGGTTGACCGGAACCGGTATGTGACGGCCTCGATCAGCACGTTCAATAGCTCCGCAACCGATTATTTCTGGAACCAATACAATTCGGGGCTGAAGTACGAGGATCAATTTGGCGACCTTCAATTTACAGGCAAGGCGGGTTTTCAGCTTTTTGAACAGGTTTACGCGACAAGCAGCGCGACCGGCGCCCAAGGGTGGGGCGATGCGCCCGGTTCGCAGACCGATTCCACCGGACGTTCCTAGTATGGTGAATATCAGGTGAGCTATCCCATTTTTACCGATCATCTTCTGACAGGGGGGATGTCTTTCCGATATGACGATTACGATCAGGATTCCTATGATTTGCGTTATTACCGGGAATTCAACACCCGGATCGGACGGACTGGACTGACCCAGGGGGCGAGCGCCACCCAGGCGGTGTTTCTCCAGGATGAGTGGAAGGCGCTCCGGGATTTGGTTCTCTACGGTTCCGTCCGTTTCGACCATTGGTATTCCTTTGATGGCGTGTCAGCGGGAGGGCCGGCCGCATCCGCCACGGGGGGAACGGTCGGATCCCCGACCCACTATGCCGCGCCGAGCGATTGGGGGGTGAGTCCGAGGATCGCGCCCGTCTGGCATGCGCTGGAGGACACCTATTTGCGGGCATCCATCAGCGAGGCTTTTCGTCCCCCGAACCTCTATGAGATGTACCGCGGTTACGCCTATGGCGCCACCACTTATCTTGGCAATCCCGATCTCAAGCCGGAAACCGTGTGGAACTATGAATGCGGAGTGGACCAATATGCGTGGGAACGGCGGATCAAGGCTTCGGCCACCTATTTTCATTGGGATGCCTCGGACATGATTGACAACATGGATGTCGGCAACAATCTGAAGCAGCAGCAGAATTTTGGCGAGGTCCAGGCGGACGGGGCGGAATTGGAGTTGTCCGTCAAACCCTGGGATTGCCTGCGTGTCTGGAGCAATTACACTTATACGGAAACCGAGATCACCAAGCACGATTATCAACCCGCTTTGGTGGGAAAGAGGCTGGCTTATGTTCCGCAACGCGTCATCAACGTGGGAACCGATGTTCTCTCCAAATGGGTGGATTGGGGAATCCATGGACAGTACCAGGGGAAAACCTATGCGCTCGATCTCAACAACGATGTGGAGAATGTGTATGGCACTTTCACCCGCTGCTGGCTTTGGGACACCAAGTTGACCGTCAAGCCCATCGAACATTTGAGCATATCGGCTTCCATTCAAAACCTTTTCGACAAGGATTATTACTCTTACAACATCGGACGGGGCCGCACCTTCGTGTTGGAAGCCGCATGCCGGTGGTGAGAGGCGTTGGAAAAAGGAGATCATTATGGAATTGGATGTTTTGTTTTGGATTGGAGGCATGATATTCAGCCTGGGCATCTTCGCGGTCAAAACGGGTTTGGGATTTGGCTTTGGCGGAGTGACATGGAGGAGCATGGCCATGATCCTGCCTCTTTATTTGATTTTGTTTGTGCTGCTTGCCCTGGCGTCGCAAACCGTGCTGTCAAGGTTGACGCCGGTTTTGCAAAAGGGCCCCTGGCTGCATTTGTCGATGGCGGCGGGATTGATTGGCTGGGGCGTTTACCTGATTTGGAGGGATGGGGGATGCCGCCATTGCGGCAAACGGAAAGAGACGTCATCAAAATCCTTCCTGTTACTGGCCATTCCCTGTCCGGTTTGTCTTGCCGCCATGGCTTTTTCAACCGCCATGGCGTTGAATGCGATTCCCTGGCATCCCGCCTGGGTTGGGGTGGTTGTGGGGGGCGTTTTTGCGCTTCTTGTCCTTCCGACTTATTTTTCCGTCAAATTTTTTGCCCGTGAGTTGCCGCCTGCCGAGCGCGAACTCAGGCTGGGATTGGCCATGATTTTTGTCGGGTTGTATTTCATCGCCTCCCTCTTCCTGCCGGGATACATCGAACAGGCCAAACTGGCTTATGGTTCATTCGCGGGCGAAGTCTCCCATGCTCCCCGCCAGGACATGTGGGGCGTTTTGGGTTTGCTGGCGGCGTGTCTGTTTGCGGGCTTTTTTATTCCACAATTTGATCAAAAAGGAGCATTCAAATGAACCTGTTGGCCGGTCTGGAAACTTTTCTCTATGTTGTCTCGTCCGCCCTTTTTCTGCCGGTGGTGGCGGCATTGGTGTTGTTGACGTTCTGGATGTTCATCTGCCTGGGAAGTTTTCTCCGGGAATGGCTGGATCGGAGGAAGGGGATTTCACCGGCGGTGAATCGCTACGAAACCAGCCTTGCCGGAGCGTTGTTGATCGCTCCCGCCGGGGAAATCGACCTCTATCTGGAGCGGCTGCTCCAGAGCGCTGAATTGGATTTGGTCCGCTCGCTGGACCGTGTGCGGTTTGCCATTCGCGTGGGGCCGGCCCTGGGGCTGATGGGCACCCTGATTCCCATGGGCATTTCGCTGGCCGCCCTGGCGCAGGGGGATATGCCCAAAATGGCTGGAAGCATGGTGACCGCGTTCACGGCCACGGTGGTGGGGCTTGCCTGCAGCGTGGCGGCCTATCTCATGTCGCTTGCCAGGGAAAAATGGGTGCGGGCGGACATGCGCGAAATGGAATACTATACGGAGGTGGCTCTGCGGCAGGCAATGCCCCAAAACATCGAAGAGCGGCGATCCTCGGCTGCCGCCCGCGATGCCGGCCGTCCGGAACCTGACGCCAGGGAGAAAATGGAGGAAGACGATGAAGTATCTGAAACGTCGCCGTCGGTTTGAAAAATACGACCAACCGCTGGAGGATCCCATCGCAGGGGTGGCCAACCTTTTCGATGCCAGCGTGGTTTTTATCGTCAGCATGATGATTGCCCTGTTCATGGCCTACAACATGCTTGATTTGGTCAATCCCAATTCGGAGGTGACCATGACCAAGAAAACATCCGATGGAGGAGTGGAAATCATCACAAAGAAAGGGAGGGAAATCAAAGTGCGGAAAGTGACCGATAAAAAACTCGGCGGAGAGGGAACGCGTCTGGGAACCGCTTATCAATTGACCGATGGGAGAGTTGTCTATGTTCCGGATGAAGATAAAAAATAAACAGGTTTTTGCCGGATTCTTTCGAATCAACCTCATGGTTTTCTGGCTTGTCGCATGCAAAGTGCCGGCTGTCGCGAATGGCGCCGGGACGACGGTCGGATTGCTGTGGGGAGATGGACATTCCAAGTCTGCCGTTGAGGTTGTCCGGACATTGGCCGGCGCGGAGGAACAATCGGGAAATCCCGGACTCCAACAGGTGAAATTCATTTCGTTTTCAACGCAGGACATCCGGCGGGGTTCGTTGGAGGGATTGGACCAATGCCGTCTGGCGCTCATCCGCACCATGAGCCGCGAGGATATCGCGAAACTTAAACCGATTTTTAACCGGATCACCGCAAGGGGAGGCAAAGTGTTTTCAGTGGATGCGGCGTATGTTGAGGAATGCCGGGCCACCGGAATTCTCAAGGATGAAAAACTTCAGGCTTATTTTCACAATGGAGGCATGGATAATCTGAAAAACATGGTTTGTTATGCCATGGCCAAGGGGCTTGGCATTTCATGCCGATATGACGCTCCGGCGGGCGTTCCCATGGCGGGAATTTTCGACTGCCGGACCGGACGCGTGTTGCAACGGTTCGAGGAGTACCGGCAACTGTTGGAGTCTGATCCGGCGAGGAAAGGATTGACGAAAAAACCCTGGATCGGAATCGTTTGCCAACGCAATACCGTGCTGGCCGGACAGGATAAACCGCTCAAGGCGGTGGCGGCGGCCTTGGAACGCGGGGGATTCAACCCTTTGCCCGTGTTTCATTATCCGTCGGAAAAGGCGATTGAGGCGTTTTTTTTCGGGCCGGCCGGCCGGTCCCGGGTGAAATGCGTCATTGCCCTGGCGGTAAAGATGCCTGCCAAACCCGCGGAGGTGGCTGCGGTCTTGAAAAGGTTGGATGTGCCCGTCATAGATGCCATCACGCTGGTCAGCCAGTCGCCGGATGAATGGAAACAGTCGACGGTGGGGCTGGATGTCAGTGAGCGGACCTGGCAGATAGCCCTGCCGGAAATGAGCGGCATTGGGCAACCCACGGTTGTGGCCGCCAAAGAGCGGCAACGGGATCCGGCGACTGGAAAGTTTTATGTCGAGGAAGTTCCGATTGAGGAGCGGATTCAAATGCTGGTCCGGCGCGCGGGCGCCTGGATCCGTCTCCGGGAAAAACCCGATTGTGAAAAGCGGGTGGCCGTCATTTATTACAATTATCCGCCGGGGAAAAACAATGTGGGAGCTTCCTATTTGAATGTGCTGCCCGACAGCCTGTGCCAGTTGGGGCTGGGGCTCAAAAGCGGCGGATATGATTTGGGGGAATGGAATGGAGGCAAGGAGAGATTGTTCAATGACATTCATCAATACGCCCGCAATATTGGCAAGTGGGCGCCGGCGGAGATCGACCGGTTGGTCAAAGAGGGGAAACCAGCCCTTTTGCCCATGGAGAAATACCGCCGATGGTATGCGGAATTGCCGGAAAAATTAAGGCGGTCCATTGAAGCCGATTGGGGGCCGCCCGAGAAATGCGACATCATGACCTGGCGCGATGCCGGCGGGAAAATGTTCATGGTCCTGCCATCGGTTCAATACGGCAAAATCCTTTTCACTCCGCAACCCACCCGGGGCTGGGATCAGGATTCGCAAAAGATTTATCATAACGTGACCTTGGCGCCGCATCATCAGTACGTGGCGTTTTACCTTTGGTTGAAAAAGGAATTCCAGGCCGATGCCGTGGTCCATGTCGGCACGCACGGCACCCATGAATGGCTGCCGGGCAAGGAAGCCGGATTGTCGGCGGCCTGCCCGCCGGAGGCGCTGCTCCAGGAACTGCCAAACATTTATCCGTATATTGTGGATAATGTCGGCGAGGGACTTCAGGCCAAGCGGCGGGGCATGGCCACGATCATTGATCACATGACTCCGCCTTTCGACAAGGCTGGCGCAAACCGGGAGTTAAAGGGGTTGAGCGCGTTGATCACGGATTACGACGCGTCATTGGAAAAAAGTCCCCCCCTGGCCGCCCTGAAGTTGAGGGAGATTCAGGCTGGCGCCCAAAAAATGGGCCTGTTGACAGATTTGGGACTGAAAAAAGAATCCTTGGACCGATCGGATGTGCAAAAGCTGGAGCATCACCTTAAAAATATTGCGGAAAGACAGACCCCATTTGGTCTCCACACTTTCGGCAAGGCGCCGGAGGAAAAAAGGGTTCGTTCCACTGCCGAAGCCATCCTGGCGCTCGAAAAAGGGCTGTCGGAAAAGGAGCGCCAAAAGAAAATGGATGAAATGATGGAGCGTATCCGGTCTTCCGGAAAAGAGGAGATGGCATCCTTCCTTGCCGCGCTTTCCGGGCGGTTTGTCATGCCGGCCCAAGGCAATGATCCGGTGCGCAATCCCGATTCCCTTCCGACCGGAAAGAATTTTTATTCGTTCGATCCCGTGCGCATTCCTCCCAAAGTCGTTTATGAAATGGGCGCGAAACTGGCCCGTGAACTGATCGAGGAATACCGGGGTAGGCATGGCCAATATCCGGACAAGTTGACGTTCAATCTTTGGAGCACCGAAACCATTCGCAACGAAGGAGTGATGGAATCCCAGATATTGCATCTCATGGGCATCCGTCCAAAATGGGATGCCACTGGCAAGGTTTTTGGCCTTGAGGCCATTGCCCGGCGGGAATTGGGGCGCCCCCGGATCGATGTCACCATCATTCCATCGGGTCTGTACCGGGATTTGTTTTCCAATCTCATGGAATTGCTTGATAAAGGGGTGAGTTTGGCGAAGGCGCAAAACGAGAAGGATAACATTCTTCGGTCCAACATGGAAAAAACCCGGAAGATGCTGCGCGAGAGGGGCGTTGCCGCTGAAACAGCCGAAAGGCTTGCTGCGGTGCGTTTGTTCACCGTTCCCTCCGGCGCTTACGGTCCCAATGTCGCGAGCGTCACTTCCGTTTCCGACACTTGGGAGAAAGAGGAACAGGTGGCCGGTGTGTTCATGATGCGGATGAGTCATCTGTACGGACAGGGATTTTGGGGCGACAAGGGAACGGACGGGAGCGGGGACATCCGGCAGGTGGTTTTCACCAATGCCCTGGCTGGAACCAAGATTGCCGTTCATGGGAGGTCGAGCAACCTTTATGGAACCCTCGATAACGACGATGTGTTTCAATATCTGGGTGGAACGGCCATGGCTGTCCGGGCGGTGGATGGAAAAACGCCGGAAGTCTATGTGACGGAAATGTCCAATCCCGCCGCGCCCCGGCAGGAAACCGTGGAGCAATACATGGGGAGGGAAATGCGTTCGCGTTACCTGAACCCGGCATGGATCAAAACCATGATGCGCGAGGGATACGCCGGCGCGCGTTTTGTGAACAAAGTGGTGGAGAATCTCTGGGGCTGGCAGGTGACGGTTCCCGAGGCTGTGGATGGCGCCAAGTGGAACGAAATGTACGAAACCTATGTGCTGGATCGCAACGGGTTGGATATCAAGCAGATGTTCCGGGACGCCAAAAACATGGCTGCATACCAGGCTTTGGTTTCCCGTATGTTGGAGACCGTGCGCAAAGGGTACTGGAAACCGGATCAGGCGGTGGTTGAAAATCTTGCCAGGGAATTCGCCGACAGCGTGAAGGAGGCGGGTCTGGCTTGTTGCGACCATACTTGCAACAATCCGGCCCTGGCAAAGTTCACCGTGGATACGCTGGCGCCTGTTCCTGGCATGAGAAATCTGGCCCAGGATTTCACCCGGGCGTTGGAAGACATCCGGCGAATGCCTCCTCCTTCGCCGGCTGTTTCGTCCCAGACAACTGGCATGAAAAAACAAAATGGAACCCCCTCCGCGACGGCATCGGGCGGCGTTCAGAAAGCATCCGGCAAAAAGGTGGAAGGATATGAAATGAAGGATGTCACGCCAGCCAGCGGCGGCGCTTCCGCTCCCATTCCTTATCTATTCATTGCCGGTTTTTTGATTTTGACCGGACTGTTGATGGTTGGATTCCGACGCCGATTTTGAAAGCGCGGATGATCGGATCAGTAAAAACACCTTCAATGCAGACAAACCCTTCAGCAATTTAAAGGAGATTCCATCCATGAAATGGTGCTTTTCATCCGGTTTATGTCGTGGACGGCGGTCCGGGCGAGTTGTTATCACCATGGCCAAGGAGGGCAGCACCGTGGGAGGACTGACCGACACCATGGGCACGCTGGTTTCATTGTCCCTTCAATACGGCTTCCCCCTTGAGGCGCTTGTGAAAAAGTTTGTTCATTCCCGTTTTGAGCCAAGCGGAATGACCAAAAATCCGGACATCCCCCTGGCCAAGTCCGTTCCGGATTACATCTTTCGCTGGCTGGCCGGACAATTCCCGCCCGGACGCGAACCGGGTCCCCCCCGCCTGAAGCCGCGCCGTCCAAACCTCCATCCGCGGTTGGGCAACGGAAAAATCTTGACTGATTTTTGTCTGATAGGCAGCCTGCTTGAATATTACGATAAAAAAAACAGGTAATACCAATTATGCTTTTGCTGTTTCAAAAAGGCGGTCCCATCATGTGGCCGTTGTTGCTGACGTCGCTGGTGGCGGTGACGGTGGTGTTGGAGCGCTGGCTGTTTGTCTGGCGGTTGAAGAGGGATCGGCAACCGGAGGTGGTGGAGGCCATTTTGGAGAGGGTTGAGCGCGGGGAGATGGAGGAGGCGGCGCGGGCGGGGGAGGGCAGCCCCGATTTTGTGGCGCGCACGCTGGCTTATGGGTTGTCCCACCGGGGCAAATCGCTTTCCCATGCGATTCTTCACGCGGCGGGGCAGGAGTTGAGGCAATTCAGCCGGGGATTGCCGGTGCTCGACACCATCATCACCCTGGCGCCCCTGCTGGGATTGCTGGGAACGGTGACCGGCATGATTCGCTCCTTTGGGTTGCTGGGGGCCGAACAATTGAGCGCGCCGGTGGCGATCACCGGAGGCATTGCCGAGGCGCTGATCGCCACGGCGTTTGGCCTGGGAATCGCGATCGTGGCGTTGATCCCTTTTAACCACTTGAACGCGCTTCTCGAACAGGCGCGGCACGAGATGCAGGACGCCGCCACGCATCTCGAGTTGCTTTGCGTCAAGCGGGATGCTTCACCCCAGGATTCCAAATCTTGATGTTAAGGAATTTCAATGTTTGGCGAAAAAATGAATTGGAGATGGATTTTTTGACAGGATTTTTATACAAGAGGCGGACCTCCCCAACCCCTCCTTGTCAAGGAGGGGCTAAAATTGAGCCTCCCCTTGCCAAGGGGAGGATTAAGGAGGGGTGCGTCGTGCGCTTGTCTCGCCGAAGCGCTTGGGCGAAGGCGGATCGAGCAGTTGCCGGGCCTTGAGCACGGCTTAATTTATGCATATTCCATCTCCCATCGCCCGGCGCAAGGCCCGCATCGAGATCATCCCCTTGATCGACATCATGTTTTTTCTTCTGGCCACTTTTTTGATGGTTTCCCTTTCCATGGTTCAGAATTCCGGCATTCCAGTCCGCCTGCCCGCGGCCAAAACCGGCCAGACGCATGATCGGGGCGAGACGGCGTGTCTGAGTATTGCGCGCGACGGCGTGATCTACTTCAATCACGAACCCCTCTCCATGGAAACCCTGCCGGAGCGGTTGCGCACTTTCAAGGCCGCTTATGTCGACGGACGGATTGTTTTGAACAATGACCGGGATGCTTCATGGGGCAGGGCAGTCGCGATTCTTGATTGGGCGCGCGAGTGCGGCATCACCCGCGTTGTTATCCAAACCTGTCCGGAAAAACCATGAGTGTCGGCACAGGCACAAAGGGAAGAATGTTTTGCGGGAGGTTTTCCAAAAAGCGATCCTGGACGATCAGTTTCAGTATCGCCTGCATGTTGCATGCAGCGTTGTTTTTCGGCATGAACCACGCTTTGTCGCATCCGGTTCAATTCGGCATTCAAACGGGCGAGAATAATCTGGAAATCGAGCTGACCGCGGCACCGGCTGCCGCCGATCAGACGGATGCCGGGAAGGCGACTCCGGCGGTGATCGAACCTTCTTCTTCCATACCGCCTGAAGCTGAAAAAACGCCGACAATTTCAGCGGTGGAAGATCATGCTTCCGCGGTTGAGGAGGCGGTTGAGGAAGTCTGGAAGAAACCGGCCGCCCACTCACGCTTGGCATCACCCGCTGTCCGACAAGCGGTGACCTCATCCAGGCCAGATGTCGCAGGCGACGGCAGTTCGCCGGCGCCGGGGCGCGATGCAACCACGCTCCGGTCGAGCGGCGGCGCCCAGACCATGGCCAAGCCCGATTATTTGCATAATCCGGCGCCACCCTATCCGGAAGCTGCCCGCCAGCGAAAACAACAGGGAGTGGTTCGATTGCATGTGGAAGTGGACGAAAAGGGCCATGCGGCGGCTGTCCGGCTTTCCGCCAGTTCGGGGTTCCCTTTGCTGGATGAGTCGGCCTTGCGAACCGTTCGCGGTTGGAAATTTCAACCAGCGCGAATGGGCTCCCTCGCTATTGCTTCCCAAGTGGAGATTCCCATCCGCTTTCAGCTTCGGTAACCGCCATGCGCCCTCGCAATGACCATCTCGAAAAGAAATGTTGACTCCAAGGATATTACGTTTTAAAAAATCCGTAACACTATGAATTTTCAACCTCAACAAAACATGGAAGACGCCCATTTTTTTTCTCGTTTGGTATTACGATTTTATAATTTTATAACACCAAAAAGACGAGTCTTTTTCGTTGCAGCATTCGTTTTTCCGTGCCTTGTCTTCAGTCAAACCCTGGATAAAACCGCGGCTGGCAAAGACGCGACGTCCACGAACAAGGTGACCCGGATGGAGGAGGTGGTGGTGACCGCCACGCGGAGCGAGGTGAAGGTGGACGAGGCGCCGGCCAGGGTTTCGGTGGTGACCAGGGAACAGATGGAAAAAATGCATATCACGACCCTGGACGACGCATTGAAGCATGAAGCGGGGCTTTTCGAGAGGAGAACCAAGGGGACGGCCGATTCGACGGCCCGCGTCCAGTTGCGCGGCCTTGAGAGCGCCAAGCGCACGCTCATCATGATCAACGGCATTCCCATGAACAGCGGTTACGCCGGAGACCAAAGCTGGGCGCAGATCAGCACGGAGAATGTCGAGAGGATCGAGGTGATCCGCGGGCCGGCCTCGGCGCTTTACGGCGGCAATGCCATGGGGGGCGCCGTCAACATCATCACCAAAAAGCCAACCAAGTTGGAAATGACCGGCAAGGCGGGATTTGGCGACGACAACACCATCCGGCATTCCTTTTCATTCGGCGACAAGATTGACGACACCTTTACGCTCCGGGTGGGGTATGAGGTGGAGGAAACCGACGGGTATGCCACCACGCCCGTGAACTCGACCGTGGCGCGATCCACCGCTGGAACGCGGCCCACCCTGGCTGGCGGCAACCTGACCACCAGCACGGCCGGCGCCACGCAGTTGAATGTCGGCGACAAGGGAGACAATTATTCCAACCGGTGGAATGCCAACATGGAATTGGGGTGCAAACTGACCGAAACCGGCGAGTTGACGATTACTGGACAGGTTGGGGAATATGGATACGGGTACGGCGTTCCCCACAGTTATCTGAGCGATCGCAATGGCGCCGGCGGCCAGGTCAAAGGCTACGCTGATGCGGGAGGCGGCAACCGGTCGGCGCTTCTCAATCCCGCCAGTTTCTTTTCCTCCACGGGGATCAGCGAAGACCAGCTCTCGCTGGGATCGGTCCGTTACGAGGACCAGTATGGCGATCTTCACAGCCTGGCGAAGATCGGGATTCAGTATGACGACAGTTTTTACACCCAACCCAGCGGATCGACCGCGAATCTGACTTATGACAACAGCCCCGGCTCGATGACCAAGGCTGTCACCCGGTCCTGGTTTGGCGACTGGCAGGGGACCATGGAGGTGTTTCCGGAGCACACTTTTACTTTTGGAACCTATTTTCGATACGACGATTTTGACCAGGACAATTACCGGATGGGTTATTTTCTGGCGCCCGACACCAAAACGGAGGATTCGGAAATCACCCAGGGAGCGGATTGCCAACAGGCGCTTTTTTTCCAGGATGAATGGAAGGCGTTGAAGGAATTGGTGTTTTACGGCGGCGGGCGTCTGGACTGCTGGCAGGCGTTTGACGGAGTTTCCGGAGCGGTCGCCAATCCCAAGACTTACACCAAACCCAGCGACGCGGCGTTTTCGCCGAAGTTCAGCGCCGTTTGGAATCCCCTGGAGGACACGTACGCGCGCGGCGGCATCGGTTCGGGTTTCCGTCCGCCGAGCATTTATGAGATGTACCGGGACTGGTCGTATGGCACGACGGTTTATCACGGCAACCCGAGCCTCAAACCGGAAACCATCTGGAATTTCGAGGGCGGCGCGGACCAGTATTTTTGGGATCGCCGCATCAAGGTGAGCGGGACGTATTTCCATTCGATCTTGAACGATTTCATCGGCTACACAACCGTGGGCAATGACAAGTATTACGACAATGTCAGCCAGGCGCAGATCGACGGCTTGGAAGGGGAGTTGTCCGTCCAGCCATGGGATTGGCTCAAGCTTTGGGGGAATTACACCTACAACGAATCCGAAGTGCTGGAAAATCCCGGCAATCCCGACACGGTGGGCAAGAAACTGCCCAACATGCCGGTTCACACCATCAATGTGGGAACGAATGTTGGCAACAAATGGGTGGATTGGGGCATTGCGGGACGATACTTGGGGCGCATTTACACCACCGAGACCAACAGCGATTTCGACAATGTTTATGGCGGTTTCACCCGTTGCTGGCTCTGGGACACCAAGTTGACGGTCAAGCCCATCGAGTATTTGAGCTTTTCGATATCGGTGGAGAATCTGCTTGACCAGGACTACTATTGCAACAGCATCGGACGCGGGAGGAGTTATTTTTTCGAAATGACCGCGAAATACTAGATTGATTCAAGATTCAAAATTTAAAATTCAAGATGTGGGGAGGAAAGGCACTGAGGCACTGGGGCACTGGGGCACTGGGGGGTGAATGTGAAAAAACATTCAGGTGGAGCGTTTTGCTTGGGATGGTCATGGCGTTGGCGGGTGGAGTTTGCGGCGCTGAAGCCGGGGCGGACAATCACGTTGTTTACACGGACAAGATGGGGGAGAAGGTTTGCGCGCATGCGCCCGTCCAACGGGCGGTGATGCTGCATCTTTACGAGTTTCTGCCGGCATTGGGGTGTTGGGACCAGGTGGCGGGGGTTTCCCGTTACGCGCATTCCTGCGGTTTGTTGCTGGCGGCCCATCCCGGCTTGAGGAATATCCCGGCGGTGGGGAGCGGCATGGATGTCAACATCGAGGGATTGTTGAAGTTGAAACCCGATGTTGTGGTGACCTGGGTTGTCAGACCTGACAACATCAAGTTTATGCGGCAAAAAGGGTTGAAGGTGATCGCGGTGTATCCGGATTCGTTGGGGGAGCTTTATGAGCTGATCGAATTGCAAGGACGGCTTTTCGGGAGGGAAAGGGAGGCTCGGAATGTCCGGCGGCGAATGGAGGCAGTTTTTGACATGGCGCGGGAGCGGACGGCGCGCCTGAGCGCTGGACAAAGACAGAAGGTGTTGTGGCTTGGAGGACGGCCGAATACGGTTTCGGGCGCCGCGGGTTTGACGCATGAAATATTCGGATTGATCGGCGGGAACAATGCGGCGGGCGGCATCGGGGGGCGAAGCTCGGATGTTTCCATGGAGACCATTGTTGGATGGAATCCCGACGTGGTTTTCATCTGGGGCAACGCCAAGTATTCGGCGGCGGATATTTTGGGCAGTCCCCAATGGCAATCCGTGAAAGCGGCGCGTGAAAAGCGGGTGTACAAGGCGCCGGAATGGGGGACTTGGTCGCCCCGCCTGGCGTTGGTGGCGTTGTGGATGGGGGCAAAAATTTATCCTGAACTCTATAAAAACATTGATTTGCGCAAGACGGCCGACGATTTTTACCGGAATATGTTTGGAGTGCCGTTCGACAAGGAGACGATGGATGCCTTTTAAAGAAGATTCAAAATTCAAGGTTCAAGATTCAAGATTCATTTCAGGCCTGATTTATGTCCTGCCGTTTGCGGCGGCATGGGTGGCTTTGTTTCTTGGCGCGTACGGGGTTTCGCCTTCGATGGTGCTCAGGGTTCTCGGAGGCGTTGTTTTTCCGTTTTTCGATCCCGGAGATGTTGCCGAGAAGGCGATTATTCTGGACATCCGCCTGCCGCGAGTTCTTCTTGCCGGGCTGACGGGCATGGCGTTGGCGGGGGCGGGTGTGACGTTGCAGGGCGTTTTTCGCAATCCCCTGGTCGATCCGTTCATTCTGGGCATTTCGGCCGGGGCGTCGCTGGGGTGCGCCCTGTCGATCGGTTTTTTTCCCTCATGGCCCATTCAGATCATGGCTTTCATCTTTGGTCTTGGGGCGGTGGCGGTGACTTTCAGCGCGGCGAAAATGCAAGGGGAGATTTCGCGGCTGCCGTTGATTCTGGCGGGGGTGATTGTGTCGGCGTTTTTTACCGCCATGGTGTCGATCGTCAAATTCCTGGTGGATCCCATGAAGCTTCAGAGCATCGTTTTTTGGTTGATGGGCAGTTTTGCGCTGGCCGACTGGCGGATGGTCTGGATTGCGGGGGGCGGGGTGTTGGCGGGTTTGCTGCCTGTTTTTTTGATGCGCTGGCGTCTCAATGTGATGAGCATGGGCGACGACGAGGCGCGGACCCTTGGCATTCATCTCCGGCGCGACCGGTTGATTTTGATCGTGGGCAGTTCGCTGGCGGTCAGCCTGGCCGTGTCGGTCAGCGGCATCATCGGCTGGGTGGGCTTGATGGTTCCCCATCTGGTCCGCATGTTGAGAGGGCCCGATCATCGGGCGCTTGTGCCCCAGAGCATCATGGGGGGCGCCGCTTTCATGATTTTCGCGGACACCATTGCCCGCAACCTGACGGGCTTTGACATTCCCGTGGGCATTATCACGGCAATCCTGGGCGCTCCCTTTTTTGTTTTTTTGATGAGGAAGGGCGGCAGGGAGAATTGGGGGCGGGCATGACGGTCAAAGACATCACCTTTCGCCATTCGTCCGGCCAGCCCGATGTTCTTCGAGGGGTGTCATTTGAAGCCCTGCCGGGGCGCATTCATGCGATTTTGGGGCCGAATGGTTCGGGCAAAACGACCCTGTTCAAGTGTCTGACCGGACTTTGGCGGCCGCAACGCGGCGAGGTTTTTTACAACGGTCAAAATCTGCTGGCGTTTTCAGGGCCGGCAAGAGCCCGGTTGATCGCCGTGGTGCCGCAGGAGCATGAGCCGCCGTTTCCTTATTCGGTGGAGGACATGGTGTTGATGGGGCGGGCCGCGCATGTTGATGCCTTTGCCGTCCCAAGCCGGAGGGATTACGAAACGGCGGAGGAGACCATGCGAGTTCTCGGCATCGACCATTTGCGGGACAAGGCTTATACCCGGATCAGCGGGGGAGAGAGACAACTGGCATTGGTGGCCCGGGCCTTGGCCCAGCAAACGCCGATATTGTTGCTCGACGAGCCGACTTCGCATCTTGATTTCCGTCATCAATTGCAAGTGCTCAAGAAAGTCAGGTGGATTGCCCGGGAAAAGAACCTGACTGTTCTGATGACTTTGCACGATCCCAATCTTGCTCTGCTTTTCGCCGATCAGGTGGTGGCGCTCAATGAGGGGGGCATTCAAGCCCATGGTCCGGCGGATGAGGTCATCACCGAAGCCATGCTGGCCCGGGTCTATGGGGTTGAGGTGACGGTTTTGGACAACAACGGCATCAAGGTTGTTTCGCCGAGGGTGGAGAAATGATCGAAATCCTATCCATCAGCAAGCGGTTCGGCGAAGTCCAGGCGGTGGACCATGTTTCCTTCACGGTGCGACGGGGGGAGGTGTTTGGATTGTTGGGACCCAATGGCGCGGGGAAAACGACCATCATCAAGATGGCCACGGCCTTGAGCCGTCCGGACGCCGGGCTGTGCCGTCTTCATGGGATTGACGTGGCACAGAATCCGCTGGCGGTAAAGAAGTTGATGGGTG
>JAQUAF010000101.1 GCA_028687435.1 Verrucomicrobiia bacterium
CGCCAAACAGATTTCCATGCCCTCCCTCCACCTAAACTGATCACCTGCGCAGCCTCATGACCGGGGATCCCCTCACATCAGGTTAAAACCCACCCGAAAAACCCGACGGAGCTGCCATGCGCCCCATCATAAAGCTGTTGTCAATCGTCAAAAAGAGGCTTACAAGTACGGGCGCGTTTCATCATGCAACAAATTGGCATTGTCATCGCGTTGCCGACCGAGTGGCGCTACTTCCGGCGGGCTTTCATTGTCCACCACGAGCGGCAACTGGGCGGGCACCGGCACTACGCCGGCCGTTTCGGGGACATCCCCGTGGCCGTCATCATCGGCGGTGTGGGCAAGAAAAACGCCCTGGCCGGCGCGCTGGCCCTGTGCGAACACCATTCCCTCAGCATGTTGATGACCCTCGGCTACGCCGGCGCGCTGAACAGCGAGCTCAAACGCGGCGACATCGTGCTGTCCTCCTATTCGCGCAACGAAACTGTCATGCAACCCTCCGCCGACGACCTGTCCCTGGCGGACCAGTTGAAAGCCGTGGCCGATGAATCGCACGAACACCATGTTTACGTCAGCCCCCTTTACACCGCCAACAGCATCGTCGCGCGCCACGAGGACAAGGTGGACATTTACCGCCGGACCGGCATGTCGATCGTGGACATGGAATCCTATTCCGTCTATTCCCTCGCCAGGGAAAAAGGCATCCCGTTCATGGGGATCCACGCCGTCACCGACACAGCGGAGGAAGACATCCCGGCGCTGGAAATCATCACCCCCTTCCTGATGTCCAACTCATTATGGCGATATCCCCGCATATTCTTTGAACTGCTCACCCATCCCCACTACATTTTCGACCTCATCCCCCTGAACCACGACGCACAAGTGGCCGGCGAACGCCTGGCCCACTTCATGATCCGAAACCGGGGAAACGTCCACCATTTGCTGGGCCAGATCCGGGCCATGGCTCAAAAGGCGTCCCGGGAAGCAAGCCAGGAGTTGCGTAAAACCGGCAACCTGATAGACTAAAGCCTGTGCCAAAACATCTTGAACAACACGTCCGCACCTCGGTTCACCTTTCCATGGCGACCATGCCGTCATCCAGCGGCGAATGGGTGCCCAACACGGACATCTACGAAACCGAAAGCGCCCTGGTCATCCGGATGGAAGTCTCCAGCGTAAGCCGCGAGGACATCCAGATCCAGTTGGACGACCGCATGCTGGTGGTCACCGGCCGGCGCATCGATCCCTGCCGCGTCCGAAAATGCCGTTTCTACCAGATGGAAATCCATTACGGCGCATTTGAACGGCGGTTGCCCCTCCCACGGACGGTTGACTGCAGCCGCACCAAGGCATCCTATCAAAATGGATTCCTGATCCTCGAGATTCCCAAGGCAACCCAAACCGAACACGTCTCCGTGCGCATCCCCGTGCATTTCGACTCCAAATAGATCTTTTTCCCCATCCCTTCACGCGCATCAACCGAGTTCACATGTCAGATTCCTCCTCCCCAAAAAATTCCAGCAAGGAAAACGGCTCAACCCCCAAAACAAATCCTGAAAACGTCCATCAGGAAACCGTTTTTCCGGCATCCCTTCCCGTTCTGCCGCTCAGCGATCTGGTGGTGTTCCCCTTCATGGTCGCGCCCCTGCTGATCACCTCCAAAGCCTCGACCCAGTTGATCGACGAGGTGGTGGCCAACAACCGGCTGCTTGCCCTTGTGCTGCAGAAAAACCCGGAAACCGAGGACCCGAACGTCAAGGATCTCCATACCCATGGCTGCATCGCCCGGGTGCTCAAGATGTTGAAATTTCCGGACGAAAGCGTGCGGGTGCTCGTGCAGGGACTCAAACGCGTAAAATTGACCGGACTGGAAAGCCACGAGCCTTTCATCCGGGCGCGCATCGAACCGATGGAAGACAGGGTGGAACAAAACATCGAAGTCGAGGCCCTCACACGCAACGCATCCAAGGTCTTTCAACAAATCATCAGCCTCTCGCCCAACCTCCCCGACGAGCTCAAGGTGGCCCTCTTCAACATGGAGGACCCGAGCAAACTGACCGACCTGATCGCCACCAACCTCAATCTGCCGCTGGCGGACAAACAAAAATTTCTCGAGACCACCGACGTCAAGGAGCGTCTCAAAAACCTGGCCTCCTTCCTGCAAAAGGAACTCGATGTCCTTCAACTCGGCTCCGAAATCCAAAACCGGGTCTCCTCCGCCCTCTCCAAAAACCAGCGGGAATATTTCCTGCGGGAACAACTGCGGCAGATCCAAAAGGAACTGGGCGACGGCGAAGGCTCGGGAGGCGATGTCAAGGAACTGCGCGAACGCATCGAAAAAGCCGGTCTCCCCGAGGAAGCGCACAAGACCGCCATCAAGGAACTGGACCGGCTGGGCGCCATCCCCATGGCTTCGGCCGAATACTCGGTGTCGCGCACCTATCTGGACTGGATCATCGGCATGCCGTGGAGTGTTTCCACCGAGGATAATCTGGACATCTCCCGGGCGCGCAAGATCCTCGACGCCGATCACTACGGCCTGCAAAAGGTGAAGGAGAGAATCCTGGAACACCTGGCCATCCTCAAACTCAAGCGGGACAAAAAAGGCCCCATCCTCTGTTTTGTCGGCCCCCCCGGCGTGGGCAAAACTTCCCTGGGCAAAAGCATCGCCCGCGCGCTCGGACGCAAATTCGTGCGCATCTCCCTGGGCGGCGTCCGCGACGAGGCGGAAATCCGCGGGCACCGGCGCACCTACATTGGCGCCCTGCCCGGCCGCATCATCCAGGGACTGCGCAAATCGGAATCCAACAACCCCGTCTTCATGCTGGATGAAATCGACAAGGTGGGCTCCGACTTCCGCGGCGACCCATCCTCCGCCCTGCTGGAAGTGCTGGACCCGGCGCAAAACACCACTTTCTCCGATCATTACCTGGAACTTCCCTTCGACCTGTCGCACGTGCTCTTCATCACCACCGCCAACTGGCTGGACACCGTTCCCCCCGCCCTGCGCGACCGCATGGAAGTGATCGAACTGCCCGGCTACACCGAACAGGAAAAACTCCGCATCGGCGCAAAATACCTAGTGCCAAGGCAGCGAGAGGAACACGGACTCACCCCCCGGCAAGTCCGGATCCCCGGCGCCACCCTCAAACGCCTCATCTCCCAATACACTCGCGAAGCCGGCGTCCGCAATCTGGAGCGCGAGGTGGCCTCCCTCTATCGCAAAGCCGGCAGGCGCATCGTCGAGGGCAAGGCCTCACAATTGACCCTCAAACCCGGCGACTTGGACAGCTATCTTGGCCCGCGCAAATTCTTTGCCGATAGCGCGGAACGCATCTCCGAACCCGGCATCGCCATCGGACTGGCCTGGACGCCCGCCGGCGGGGAAATTCTTTTCATCGAAGCCGCTCTGGTCAAGGGCAAGGGCAACCTCATCCTGACCGGTTCGCTGGGCGAAGTCATGCAGGAATCGGCACAGGCCGCTTTCAGCTATGTGAAAAGTCATGCCCGTTCCCTGAAGATCGACGTGGAAATGTTCGAGAAACACGACGTGCACATCCATATCCCGGCCGGCGCCGCGCCAAAGGACGGCCCCTCCGCCGGCGTCACCCTGGCCGTGGTTCTCGCCTCCCTTTTCACCGGGCGCAAAGTCCGTCCTTATATGGCCATGACCGGCGAAATCAGCCTGCGCGGCAAGGTTCTTCCCGTGGGCGGCGTCAAGGAAAAGACACTGGCCGCCGCCCGCTCGGGCATCAAAATGATCCTGCTGCCCGAAAAAAACAAACGCGACCTGGAGGAAGTGCCCGCGGAAATCCGGCGCAAATTGAAGTTCACCCCCATCACCACAGTCAGCGAAGCACTCAAACTCGCCCTGTCGTGAACGCTGCAGCATGATGCTCCATGTTCGACGCTCGATGCTCGACGCACCCCTCCTTGATTCCTCCCCTTGTTATGGGGAGGCTCAATTAAGACCCTCCTTGACAAGGAGGGGTCGGGGAGGTCATCGCAAAACTTTGAATTTCCTGAACATCAAAAAAACATGCAACGACTGATTTTCTTTCTGCTTTTGGGAACTCTCTTGCTTCCGGCGGCTTCGCCCCTCTCCGCGCAGGAAAACGAACGCCGCTCCCCGCCGGATGCCCGCATCATCGCCCGCGAAGCCCTGTTCGCCCTCCCCCCCGGACAGTGGGATATGGAAGCCGTCCTCATCACCCGAGGCAACAAAACGGACTCCGACACCCCGACCGAACGCGCCCTCTCCATCCAGTTGCGCATCCTCCCAGGTTCTACGCGGGAAATCATCTACGCCTCCGCCAATGTGAATGAACAGGACGAAGGCGTCCGCGTCCGTCTTTTCAGGGACGGCGCCATCAAATTGATCGACCTCAACACCGAAAAACCCGCCCGCAACCTTCAGGCGGTCGTCATGGAATCGGCGTTCACGATCGAGGATGTTTCCCTGAGTTTTCTCTCCTGGCCAAAACAGGAATACTTGGCCGAGGAAACCGTGCGCGGACGCCGCTGCTGGAAAATCCGCAGCCGGCCGGGATCGCCCGGCGTCAGCGCCTACACCCAGGTTGACAGTTGGATCGACCAAACCTACCGCGCCCTGCTTCAAGCCACAGCTTTCAACTCCGCCAAACAGGTTGCCAAGGAATTCCGCGTCAAAAGCTTCAAGGAATTCGACGGCGTCTGGATGCTCAAAACCCTCGAACTGCTCGCCCCCGCCCAACAATCCCGCAGCCGCCTCGAAATCCAGGCCGCCCGGAAAGTGGATTGAATTAAGCCGCGCCGGAGCGCGACGGATCGACGCTCAATCCGCCTTCGCTCTGCGAGCTTGCGCCTTCGCCAAAGCTTCGGCGTCACAAGCTGGCGAGACAAGTGCTTGACGCACGACGCAAAAACAATCACTCAAAGGCGGGTTACGACCGCCCGGAGCCGTTCCGCCTTCGTCTCTCATCGGACTACGTCGGACAGGCCGGGAGGTTCACCACGTTTCACGTGGCCGGCCCTCCATTCATTTCGCGACAAATGGAGGGCGGGGCTCCCGCACCGCCTTTTCCAGCAAACTTTGAATTTCCTTAACATTAAAAAATCTATCGTCCTGTGAATCCCCTGTCTTTTATCCGTCCGATTTTGATCTTCATTGGAATGTTTTGGGGTTCCTTTGGATTGCAAGGGAATGAACCCAACAATGAAAAAACAGGGACAATAAACGCAATCCACCTGACATTGAATCCACAAATCCAGGCCGCGCTGGAGACAAGCCTGGGACAACTCAAAGGAGCGGTTGTGGTGGTGGATGTGAACAACGGGGATATCCTGGGCATGGCATCCCATCCTTGCAGGGACAAGATCACCCGCGCATGGTTTTCCGGCTTTGCGCCCGCGGATCATCCAATTCATGCCTTTTGCGTCATGATTGAAGACGGCGAATCCGGAGGAGTCACGGCGGCGCCTGTCGCCGGCAATTTTTTGCGCCTCATCAAACAAACCGGAGAGATCAACCCAGCTCAAAACTGGTCACGCCAAAGATCCGATTGACGTCGATGGAGGGAAATTCGCGGTTGTACATCCGGGCGGTTCCAAAAACAGGCGTCATCCCCAACTTTTTTCCAAGCGCCATGGCCTGCCGGTTGGGCTCCGGAATGTCCAGAAAAAGAGGCGCCCCCGCCTCGACCGTTGATTCAAGAAACGCAAACAACTCCGCCGCGATCGTCTCATCGTCCGCAAAAAGAGGCCCGAATTTGTAACCCACGCCGCATTTGCGAATCATCGCATAACCTTTTAATTCGTCATTCCGAAGCCACGCCACAGCCCTGCTGTCCGGCAGTTTCAACCACCTCTTCAAAAACTCATCACGCGGCGCCGGAAAACAGCGGGCATCGTACCGCGCAATGGATTCAAACGGCACGGTGTCGATGGGCCGGATATGGGGAACGCTGAAACCGGCGGGTTGAGCCATCCGGCGGTAACGCAGATTGTGATAGGCCAGGCGAAAACCGTGGGTCTGGTAATTGGCCATTTTGTTTTCAACGCCATCCGCGCCAATGTTGCGTGAACCCAGGCGGCCAAAAGCCTGCCGGGCCAGGTCGATTCCAATGCGATGCCCGCGGTATTCCGGTTTGACGATGAAAAAACCCACGAAACCAAACCCATCGCCATAGGCAACCGCCGAAATGCTCCCGATGGGTTCGTCGCGGTCAAACGCCATGAAAAAACCTCCCGGATCGGCCGCATAAAACGCGTCGGCGTCGTTCAGGCCGGGATTCCAGCCTTCCCGGGCGGCCCAATCAACGGCAATATCCAAATCCTTTCGGAACATGGGGCGAATGGAGCAATGCATCCGGCAAGACTCAACCAAAGCCCCTCGGATAACCAGCAAAAACGCCCCCAACGGGAAACGACAACAGCGCCCCCGCCGCCGGATCAATTTTTGCGCCCCTCAACCTCTTTCCATCGGGGACGGTTGCGGCGTTTCTCCGGAGGCAATTGGGCCTCCGCCCACGCGATCATCTCCTGGATCTGCTTCCACCGGGCAACCGGGTCCTGCATGTTCCACCTTTTGCGTTCTTCGCGAGCCTTCAAATCATCCGCGCCAAGGTCAGACGCCGCCACGATGACCTCCTCCCTGGGATTGAACCTGCCCCAGCGATTCCCGAAGCCTCCGTATGCGCTCCGGCTTTCTCCCGGTTTCATCCAAAGCCAGTTGGCATTCCAGCATATGCGGATCGGACAGTCCTCGATACGGAATGCCGGTTGCTGTTTTTGCCGGAACAGCCATGCGCAGACATTCGGCATAGCGGCCCTCCAATCCCTTTACCGAACGAAACACATCCAATGCGCCGTATCGGGTGGTAAGGCAAAACACGCTTTGGCGCTCCAGCCAGCCTGCGTCGCGCGCCACGGCTTTCCACTCCTTTTCGGTGGCCCCCCATTGGGCTTCCATCTCCACCAGGGTGCCATTCAACCGCTGTCGATTCGCTGGCGAATCCTCGATCCAGATATCGATGTCGAACGTCAACACCGGATCATGCCGCAAAAGAAAATTGACCCCGCCGATCAGCAAATATTCCACCTCATGCCGGTTGAGAGTCAAAAGTATTGCGTCAACGTTCATGCCTCAACTCTCCAATGCCAGGCATGATTTGTCAAGGGGACGGCGCAAGCGGCTTGTTCTGTTGGTGGCGGATGTCGTGCCCCTCGCGGAGATAGACAATGTCCTCGGCGATATTGGCGGCGTGGTCGCCGATGCGTTCGAGATTGTGGGCCACCCGCATGAGCGACAGGGCGCGGGTGATGGTGTGCGGATCCTCGATGATGAAACTGGTCAACTTTTTGCGTAAACGTGGGGATTCTGCCGCCGGCATTCCTCGAAAATCGCCATTTGCTGGCGCACCTGTTCCAAAGTCACCTCCAAGGGCTTCCCCTCGGTCAGCGTCGCATGAAGCATCCCATAATAACATGCCGCCATGTGCGAAAACAGATCGACGCTCGCCTGCGGTCCTTTCACGCTCATCAAATCGTTGGCCGCATTGTTATAAGCCGTGCCGGATTTGGCGTTCACCTGGTCGTTCCACGACCATTTTCCCTCATGCCACTTCAATTCCTCACCGCAATAGGCCGGCGTTCCATCGGGTTTGCTGAGGGGATCCATCAGCAATTTTTGGCCGGGCGCTTCCTCCGCAACGTAATATTTCCATTCCAATTCGTTCGCCGTCCCCTTCAGCCCCCCTCGCGTCCCCTGCACCTGGTACATCCCCGTCGGATACGCGCAACACGACGAAATCTCCACTTCGATCACCGGTTTCCCCTCCCCGCTCAAAATGACCCTCACATAATCCTCCGCGTCCCCGTAAGTGTTGTCCGTCCGATCCATGAAACACACCACCCTCGGCTTGACCTTTCCAAACAAGCTGATCGCCTGATCCAAGGGATGCGGCCCGGTGTTCATCAGATTCCCTCCCCCATACTTCTGCGCCGTCTGCCAATCCCACCGCCGCGAAAAAGCGTTGAACATGATCTTGATCAACGTCACCCGTCCCAGAACCCCGGACTCCATGACCCTTTTCATCTCCCGAAACGCAGGAGAAAACCGGGACTGTTGGAAAACCGCCAGCACTTTGCCGCTTTTTTTTCCAGCCTCGATCATTCGATCCGCTTCCGCAACATTCAAGGCCATGGGTTTCTCGCACAGGACATGATACCCCGCCGACAGGGCCTCGACAGTCGTTTCGGCATGCTGGTGGCTGTAGCTTGCGTTGACAATCAGATCCAAATCCTTCCGGCGCAGCAAATCATGATAATCCCCATGGCGAATCGCCAGCCTGGCCAGGTCCATGGGCCTGTCCGCAGGACATCTTCACCATCTTTGCCGGGAATCCCTGGGAACCAATCTCAAATCATACATCATCGAAGCCCGCCTGCGAAAAGCGCTGGGGCTTTTGAAGGAATCTTCCGGCGAACGCCGTCTTTCCATCAAGGAAATCAGCGCGGCCTGCGGATTTTCCTCGCAACACCTTTTTGCGCGCCAATTCAAAAAATTCTTCCACATCACCCCCCTGGCCTGCCGCAACAACGCCATATCCATGTGACGAAACGGTCATAGCTGCCCCATCCCGCCGAGACGCATATTTCATCAAAACGCTGAAATATGAGGAAAATCCAAAATCAAATCAGGGTTAATCCGGACGGAACACGCTGGGCCTCTTCCCGAAATGCCGCAAAAATGCCTTGCTGAAGGCGGAAAGATCCGAGTACCCGGTTTGCCCGGCAATCACTTTCAACGGAATCGACGTGTACTCCAAGGCGCCCCTGGCCCATTCCAACTGGCACTGCCGCTGAAAATCCCCTGGCGACATCCCCATGTGCTGCCTGAACATCCGCCGGAAATGGGACGGCGACAGATTGACCCTCCGGGCCATCTCCCGGAGCGAAAGCCGGGAAGCTTTTGCGTTGCGAATGGCGTTCAAAAGCGAAACCCAGCGCGAATTCAATCCCTTGAACTGGGGATGTTCCCTGGCCGCCAGCGCAAACTCGATGGCTGCCGCCAGCAGATGATTTGCCGCGTTCCGAAGCCCCTCGTTTTTCGTCTGCCACGCGTTCAGGATTTGCCCGGGCAAACCTTCGATCCAGAAATTCTCCCCGGGCGGCTGGATCACATGGGGAAACAACCTCTTTTCAAGAGCCTTGGGACAGGCAAACCGGAACGTCACCGCGCGCATCCGGTCCGTTGTGGGAAAAGCATGCTTCACCCCCGAAGCCACCCAAAGCCATGTCCCGGCCCCCACCTCCTGCCGGGTGTCCTCCAGCAAAGCCAGGCACGTCCCCTCCAACACAACCTCCAACTGGCAAAATTCATGTCGATGCAAGGGATCCTGCCCGTGGCGAACCTCGAGCGGATATTCACAACCGTACAAAATGGAGGGAATGAGCATTCTGAACCACACTTTAAGCGGTTAGGCTCATGACAACCAACAAAAAAGGTGTAGGTTATATTCACGATCTCACTTGTTTCATTCGACCATTCATTAACAATGAAAACACCTTGCATTGATAAATCTCAAAAGTGTAATCCCCGCGTTTCGGGAAGTTTTGCGAGCGCATTGAAGACTCTCTTCTATTTGCCTCAGACCATGTTGAATCGTTGTTTTTTGCCTGACGACATTGCGTCTCTGCAAAAAACAAATACAATTTGGCTGCCTGAAGATTCCACGCCGGAAAAGATGTCTCAACAATTCGCCGTGCAGGCGCCCCAGGCCGGGGCCATGATCACTGGTTGGGGAACGCCTCCCATCACGGATGCCATGCTGGATCAGGCGCCGGAATTGAAAGTCATCGTTCATTCAGCAGGGTCCATTAAAGGACTTCTTCCTGAAAGCATTTGGGAACGGGGCATTCGCGTGGGAACCTGCAACGGCGCCCTGGCCGTCGGCGTGGCCGAAACAACCCTGGGAATGATCATTGCCGGACTGAAAGGCTTTTTTCCAGCCCGCGAATGGACATCCGCCGGACATTGGAGCGATCCAAAACTGGGAACCAACCGGACCATCATCCGTGAACCATTCGAAATGACCGTAGGGGTTATTGGCGCCAGCAAAGTGGGGCGGCACCTCCTCCGGTTATTGAAAAATTTTGAAATGAAAATCCTGTTGACTGATCCTTTTATTGATGCCGGCCAAGCCCGGGATTTGGGTGCAACCCTTGTCGATCTTGATGAAGTGGCAGCGAAAAGCGACGTGATCACCCTTCATGCGCCGGCGCTTCCCTCCACCCATCATATGCTGCAAGCCCGTCATTTCAAGTCCATGAAAGACGGCGCCATTTTTATCAATACCGCCCGCGGCATGATCGTGGATGAATCGGCCCTGGTCGCGGAATTGAAAACAGGCCGGATTTCCGCTTTCATTGATGTGACGGATTCGGAACCCCCCGCCAAAGATCACCCCTTCCGATCCCTGCCCAATGTCGTGCTGACTCCTCATTTGGCCGGACACGCTTCCAATGGTTCGTTTCGACAGGGGCGAAGCGTCATCAAACAATTGATGGAATACCAGAACGGAGAACAAATGCACGGGGAAGTGACAAAAGAGATGTGCCCTTCAATGGCTTGAACTGGCATCCGGCGCGCTTTCATGCCTTCGGCATTCTTTTTCCTCTTATGAACGAATCACAAAAATGGGTCGAACGATTGCGCGCAGTGATCCCTTGCGGCGCGGGAACCATGTCAAAAGTCGCGAAATGGACGCCCGACGAACCGGGCGTCATCGTGCGCGGGAAAGGCTGCCGGGTCTGGGACGCGGACGGGCGCGAATTCATCGATTACCGCAATGGCTTGGGACCGATTACACTGGGTTATCAATTTCCCGCGACACAGGAGGCCATCATCCCTGGTGTTTGGCAGTGAATTCCCTTTTCGGGATATCCAAACCGTGCGATGGGTTGCCCGGAAGGAAAATCAAACCCTTTAATTTGCCCGGCTCCCAAGCCATCCGATCCTTGTCCCGCCTATTTCTCGCCCGCCGCCTTGGGGCCGCGTTTTTTGGCGTCATCCTTCACCGCCGGATGCAATGGTTCCTCAAGCGGGGCGGCATCCTTGACCATCACTTCATAAAACACATTCAACAATTTCTGCTTCTGCTCGCTGAGGATCCACAAATTGTCGGACTCGGCGCCGATCGCCCGTTTGCCGCCCGGCAAATAAAGATTGTCCACCATGAACTTGGCTCGTTCGGCCGCGGACACTTTTTGTTTCCGCATCTTGCTCAATTCATGCCAGCCATCACCATGAAACATGAAAAGGGATTTGCCATTCTTGGAAAGCGTGACGCTATGGAACTTGAACCCCAACACCGGATGGGCGGGATAGGCTTCGGCCAGCATGGTCAGCATGTCGATGAATTTTTCCCCCGACATGTCCGAGGCAATCCTGTCGAAACGAATGTTTACATTGATGGGGCTGACATAGAAACGGTAATTGCCCCCCCCCTGGACGGAATCCTTGTATTCGGACTTCGCCAGAATCTCCCGGACCGTGCGCTCGACAAAAAGCCAGTTGCCCGCCGCCAGCAAAACCATCAGCAAAACCGTAAGGCCGGCATACAACCGCTGCTTCAGCTTGTTGGCATGCATGATTCGATCAATCTCTGCCAGTCCCGCCTTGTGTCCGCCGGCATTTGTCACGCCAGCCTTGTGCGCCCCCGAAACCGGCGCCCCCCTTCTGGACTTTTCCGTCACCGCTTCGGCCTTTGCGCGCGTGTTTCCCTTGTCGGATTGTTTGACCTTTTTCCTGACGGCAGTCTTGGGAGACGCGGATTTTGCCGCCGGGACGGAAGGGACCGGAGGAGTGTTGGCATCCTTGGGGAGCGGCACGACAGCCTGCATTGGCTCGGGCAAAAGGTTTGGAAAAGAACGGGCCGGTTTCCATGCCTGTTCACTCGGATGCCAGATGGGCTGGGTATGACGCAAATCACCGGCAGCCAGCCGGCGCTGGATTTCGCTTCGCGGCATTTCCTGATACTGATCCTGCCCGGACAGGGCCACAAAAAACCGCGTCTCATGTTTGAGTCTCTGTTCCTCCGCAGCGGCAAGAGGCTTGGCCACCATGCTCAGGGGTTTCCACACCCGTTCCGAAAGATGGCGGTTGGGAAGCGGCGCAAGCTCCTCCTGCTTGGGCGGATTTTCCCCGGGATGAGAATTGTCGTCTGCGGATTCTTTCATGATAAAATCAGGCGTTCAGGCCAAAGGCTGTTGAAAATTCTTGAGTCAATCAGTTTTGTTTTCATCCCGCCATTGAAATTCCAAATATTCATCAAAGGTTCAGGCGCAACGCGATAGAATGGCATCGATCTTCTCCTGCGTCATTCCCTCATGAAGTTCATCGTTGATCATCAGGCACGGCGAGACATGGCACGAGGCAAGGCATTCCACCTGGGAAACGCTGAACCGTCCATCGGAAGTCGTTTCGTCAAGTCCCACTCCCAGCCGGCGCAATAAATGATCCAGCAAAGACTTGCCTCCGTTCAGGGTACAGGAAAGAGTGCGGCAAACCTTGATGTGATACCGTCCCGCCGGACGCTGCCGGTACATGGGATAGAAAGTGACCAGCTCCATGAGCTGTACCGGCTGCATGTCCAGTTTTCCCGCCGCCCATTCCAGGGCGTCGGCGGGAATGTGTCCGCAGTTTTCCTGGATCAAATGCAACACCGGCATGGCCGCCGAACGCTTGCTGGCCGGATAACGGCGCAAAATCTCCTCCACCTTGTCATCGAGGGTGCATGGGGAGAAAGCGCTCATGTTTTTTTCCATTCTTCAGGAACCGGCAAAACAGGACATTTCAACAGGCGCACCCTTCCGATGGGAAGCCATCAGGGCCTCGACCACATGCACGGCAGCGGCGCCAGCCTCCCCGTCCACCAATGGACGGGAACGCGTCTGCATGCTTTCCATAAAAGCCTTCAACTCGGCCTTCAACGGTTCCTCGGGCGGGAAATCCATGGATTGAACCTCGCCTTCGACCGCCTGCCATTGTCCTTTTTCCATCCGATGCGTATTGGCGAAAACCTTCACTTTTTCCTGTTTTGCCATGTAATCCAGCCAGACGGTCTTTCGATCGCCCACCACCAAAACATCGCGTGTCTTGCGGGGCGAGAAACACCCCGTCTCAATGGCGCCAAACACCCCGCCATAATCGAGCCAGATCCAGGCTTGATCGTCGAAATCGCCCCCGCGTCCCAATATATCCAGCAAACGGGCTTGAACCCTGTCGGGTTGCGATCCCAACAGATAATTGAAAAGATCCACAAAGTGAACCCCGTCAGCCATGGCGGTTCCGCTGTCAGCCCGAGGACGTTTGAAAGCGCTGAAATTTCCCCTTATCCACCTGATTTTTCCCAATTCGCCGCTCTCCATCAGGCGTCGAACATGCTGGGTCGGCTGTTCGTAGCGAAACACATGTCCCACCTGCAAAATCCTCCCTTTGGCCTTCGCCAATTCCACCAGCCGCCGGCTGGTGGATGTTTTGTCCGTCAGGGGTTTCTCAAGAAAAAGATCCTTTCCCATTTCCAAAGCCTCGCTGCCAAGCGGAAAATGTGTCTCAACGGGTGTCACCACATCCACGCCATCCACCAATGGCAAAAAGTCACGATGATTTTTGGAAAGCCGCTCGGACGGCACACCCGCCGCGCGGCATTTTTCCAGCAAAGCCTCGCTGGCTTCCGCCACATAAAGTTCCACCCCCAGGGACAACCAGCTCTTCAAATGGTTGGTCCCCCACCTTCCTGCCCCAATCAAAAGAATCTTCTTGCTCATGGAGCTTTCAGTATGACAGACCGGCGGCGGTCAGGCCAGAAAAGTTTTCACCCCCTCATTCTGCCGTCATTCCCGCGGTTGCAATCATCCGTCCCGGGCGGCGCGCTTTTGCAAGGCATGCTCAATGGGCAGCCGGGTATCCACAAGATGATAACTGACTCCGCAGGCGCCGGCGGCAAGCCGGAGATCCTCAAGATATTTTTCCACCTGCCGGATGTAACGCCCCTGGATTTCGCCGGCTTCCACAAGAATGCGTCTTCCAGTTTCAAGTTCCTTGAACTCCATGAGGCCATGGAATGGAAACCGGATTTCAGCCGGATCCAAAACATGAAATGCCGTGACATCATGTCCATTGTGCCGCAGGTGCTGAAAACCACGGCTGAGAAAGGCGGGGGATTGCAGAAAATCCGAGATCACAATGACCAGGCTCTTGGAACGAAGCGTTTCAGCCGCCGCATGGAGGGCCTTTTCAATGTCGCTGGCGCCTTTGGCTTCCGATTCCTCCAACCCCAGCAGCAGGGGTTTCAATCCCTCCAGACTGGCGGCCGGCTCAAGAGACCGGTTGATCCGATCGGTGAAAGTCATCAAACCCACCGAATCCCCCTGATTAATCAAAATGTACATCAGCCCGGCGGCCAGATAACAGGAATAGGAAAGCTTGTCATAAATGCCGTTTTCGCAAAAACGGAGACTTTCGGAAGTGTCCAGCAGCACCACCGCGCGAAGGTTGGTTTCCTCATGAAACCGGCGGATGACATAACGGTCGCTTTTGGCATAGACAGCCCAATCGATGAGATTCGGAGGATCACCCTGGGCGTACTCCCGATATTCCGCAAATTCAACCGAGGAACCAAAATGCGGCGACTGGTGCAATCCCTGCAGATTGCCTTCCATGGGCGCGCACACGTTGATGCCCAGATTCTTGATCCGCTCCGCCATCTGGGGAGGAAGATATTTGAAAGCCGGGGCGGTTGTCGGAGACGCCATGATGCGGCAGCCTAGCCGCGAACCATGCGTCCCGCCAGTCATTTTTAGCAAGGCTTCGCCTCAAGGCGAAACCTCGCAATTCAAAATTTATGATGGCGCCCCTTTGAACAAAGGTGAGAAGTGAGGCTCTAAAAAATTGGTTTTAACAACATATTTCCTTTTCAAGAAACCTGGCCGGCAAAAACTAACGCCTCTTGGCGAGATAATTGGAAAGGATTTTTCTCGCCTTTTCGGAATCAAGAAGACGGTGGGGAATGGCTTGCAGGCGCTTGAAACGCCCATCGGATTCAAATTTGATCTTGCCGTTGGTCAACAGGGGAATCACCACGGCCTCCACCTTGGCGACATCCTGCCCCACATGGACAAACAGCTCCTCGATGAAATGGCTGAGGGGAACCGGCGATTCGGCAACAATCGGTTCCGGACCGTTTTTTTTCACGCTTCCATGGGTGATCTGGACCAGGATGTTCTCCGCCGAATCAAGCGGGTTTTTCTTGCTGGCATCCACCGCAGATTTCTTGAGGTTGGACAAAGCGCTCATCAAATTCGATGCGCTCGGAGAACTGGCTCCCCAAATCTGCGTCTTGCCGCCCTGCGGCATGCGATGGGATTTGTTCTGTTCGTTGATCATGGGAATCTCCCACTACATAACACCAAAACCTCAAAAACCCAAAATAAATTAAGCCGCGCCGGAGCGAGGCAGCTTGATCCGCCTTCGCCCAAGCGCTTCGGCGAGACAAGCGCACGACACACCCCCCTTAATTCCTCCTTCGTCCTGCTTTGCGGGACTTCGGCGGGACAAGCCTCCTTTGAAAAGGGGAGGCTCAATTTTAGCCCCTCTTGACAAGCTGAGGATTGCCCGCAGATTATTCTGGACACCATTTTTCTGTTCACGTAATCTGGCCGCATGCATTCCATTAACGGACGAATATTTTCCGAGGAGATTCTTAACCGGATCAGGCAAAC
>JAQUAF010000102.1 GCA_028687435.1 Verrucomicrobiia bacterium
CAGATGGCTGGAGCCCCCTCCTCCCGAAAAAAGGCGAACGCCCCAATGCTTTACTGCCCGGATGATTTGTCCTACGCCTGAAATGTTTTGAATCCGACCCTCTATGTCATCTGAGATTTCGACATTCGGCTTGATTGGTTGCCCGCACCGATCTATGGTCAAAACATACCCAGCCGTCGGAGCTTATTTTCCGCTGGAACTGGCCGAATAATGGGGTCACCTAGCTTCACGTGAAAACCAATCTGACGGCGTGGAGGCTCGGGCGGGGTCATCAACTGGCGGATGGCGTCAAAGACCACCTTGAATTGATGGTCTTATTTTTTCTCAAGGGCATCGAATCTTCTGGCCAGTTCCACGTTGTTTGAAAGCAGTTGTCGCAGCCGGACAAAGGCTCTCATGATCTGGATGTTTACACGTCTTGGACTGTTCAAGACACTGGAAAGCATGGCAACTCCCTGTTCAGTGAAAACGTATGGAGCGTAGCGTCTGCCGCCTCTTGGATCGCCCTTGTGTTTTGAGATCACAATTTGTGATGTCAAAGTTTTGGCTTCCTCTTGTCGAAGTTGAAACATGAAATTGTCGGGGAAATCTGGCAGCCCGGTTTTAAAGCTTCAGCCTTCGGACGTTAGCCTTTCTTACCCCTTGGCTTTTGAGGCCAGCTCGATCACCAGGCGCGAACTGGCGATGAAGCCGTAGGGATCGGCGCCGCTGGCGGGTTGGGCGATGGCGGCGGCAAAGGCGTCGAGCAATTCCCGGTGGCCTTTGCTGCGGGAATGTTCCTCGTGAATCAACTGGTCGTGCCGGTGCTGGCGCAGACAGAGGAAATCCTCGATGAGCCAGCGGTTTTCCCCGGCGCTGACTTCCACTTTTTCCTTGGGACCGGAGGGCATCCGTTCCACGGGACGGTGATGCAAATGCGCCCGGCTGTCGTCGTTGAAGATCAGGGTGACATCCGCCCCCGCGCCACCCAGGGAAGGCGTGACGCTGCAATTGGCCAGGGGCGCGCCAACCAGCCAGAGGATCCAATCCACGGCGTGACAGACTTCGCCGATGAACCTGCCTCCCTGTTCGGGGCGGTTGTACCATTCGCCGGATGGCAGGGGCGGGGTCAGGTATTCGTAACGGATTTCCACCGGCGCATGGTGTTTTTCCCGGGCGCGCAACAGGCTTTGGGATACAGGGGCAAACCGGCGGTTGAAACCGACAAAGAGAGCCTGGTCGCGTCCCGCGCGTCGAATTTCCGTCAGTTTGGCTTCGATAAGGGCCAGTTCGTCCAGATTGATGCAGAGGGGTTTTTCGACCAGCACATGTTTTCCCGCGTCCATGGCATCCAGAACCTGGGCGCAATGGGAGGCATGGGGGGTGGCGATCAGCACGGACGCAATGCTTTTGTCCTGCAGGATTTGTTTGTAATCACAGGTGGCCAGGGGAATCTTGAAACGCGCGGCGGTGCGTGCCACCCGGGCGGGCTGGCGTCCGACAATGGCCGCGACTTGGAATCCGGTGTTTTGACTGAGGTTGGGGAGATGGGTTTCCGTGGCAAAACGGCCGACGCCGATAACGGCCAGGGGAATGGCGTTTGGATGAGGGGCGGAATGTGTGACCAGCCGCAGCATGGGCTTTTGGATGAGCAGTTCGTTGTATTCCAGCAGCGTCAGGAGCGGCGCTTCCGCGGTGGGCATGTTAAGCAGATCCTGGTAGATGGTAGGCGCTTTCTCGAACTTGCCCAGTTGCGGTTGCTGACGTGAGGGGGCCAGTCGTCCCTCGTCCAGCCATTGCATAAACAGCCTCAGGTTCCTTTCCACGGTCCACCGGCAGAATTCAATGGGATAATCCTGGTCCAGGTATTCATAAGCGGGGTCGTAGCGGCCTTCGCCATACGCCGCGGAAAAACGGACAACCAACTCCTTGTGGTACGCTTGTTCGCGGGAGATTTCGATGGGAAATTCGCCGACAATGATCAACCTGCCCCGTTTCCGGCAGAGGGAGATGGCTTGTCCGACCAGTTCGGAGGAACGGGCTTTGGCGCAAAGAAACACGGCGTCCAGTCCCTGCCCATGGGAGGAGAGGGATGCGCCGGTCTGTTCGAAGTCAAAGGCAAGGGGATCGTAGCATTTCGCGCCGGTTTCCTCGGCGGTTTGCCGTCGCGAGGCGACGGGGTCAAAGGCCACGACCTGATGTCCGGACAAGCGCAGGATTTCCACCGCGAACTGGCCGATGGAACCCAGCCCGAATACGGCCACTTCCGAGCCGGCGGGCAGTTCGGCGCGATGGGTGGCGTGCAGGGCGGTGCAGGCCAGCGCGGCGGAAGCCGCGTCGCCCAGCATTTCGGGGCGCGGAACCGGCGCGCAGAATTTCTGGGGCACGCAGGCCATGGTGCCGTGGCCGGCCCAGGGTCCCACGGCGGCGACCCAGTCGCCGGGGCCGAACGAATGCACGGCGTCCCCGCTTTTTAAGACGCGCCCGGAAAGGGAATATCCCAGCGTCAGGGGTTTGTCGATGGCCTGGGAAACCCTGGCCAGGGTTTGTTTCCAGCCGCGGCGGGAGAGGGAGGCCTTCACCTTGTCCCACGAGCGGCAGGCGCGTCTGGCCAGATTGCCCACGGAGAGCGACTGCTGGCTGAGGGCCTGCAGCTCGGTCCCGGGGCTGATGCAGGAGTAGTAGGTCTGGATCAAGACCTCGTGTTCGGCCGGCGCCGGATCGGGCGCCGTGACCACATCCACTTTCCCTTGTCGGGCAATCAACAATTGCATGAAAGGGGAGTGTAGGCGGTTTTTGGATTTCGGAAAGACTTTTTACTGGGGTGCGCGAAGGAATGTTTAATGCAGTTGGCTTGTTTCAATTGCGGCTTGAAGTTTTCCGGGCAAACCGGACAATGGCGGGCGAATGAGACGCGCGGCTGCCGGTTTTTTCTTTTTATTGTGCCGTCACGCTGCATTTTGGGGATTTTCAGTGTTTCAGGAATGGTGCCAGGGGGGAGAATCGAACTCCCGACCAAGGGCTTATGAGTCCCCTGCTCTACCGCTGAGCTACCCTGGCGTTCCCGAAAGACCTGCGTAAGAAATCAGAGATTGCCTTATAAATCAAGCGTATCTGTTTAACTCCCATGGTTCATCTTTTGATGGAATGTGCGGGAGCGCGGCTTGATTTACCCCTTTGCGGGGTCCCATAGCTTCAAATGCTTGAAATAATCGCGGTAGTAACCGCGGTCGCGCGCCAGCAAACGGTCTGCGTGGATTTGCGCATGGGCGGCAATCAGAAAATCCGCGGCGACCCGGCCTTGTTTTCCGCCCCTTTCGAGGTGGGACTTAAACATCCGCCCGGCAAGCAATGCGCTTTGTTCCGAGGATGGCACGAAGGACAATCCCCAATCCTGGATGAAAAGCGGAACTTCGGCAGGCGTGAGCGCGGGCGAGGTTTCGGCCAGGACGGTTTCACAGATAATCAATGATCCTTCGGAAGCTGCCCGCTGCAGGGCGGCTTTTGAAGCCTCCCCGTGGACGGGGTCCTTGATCAGCACGTCGATTAATATCGAGGTGTCAACGGACGTGACCATGGCGGATCAACTCCAGGTAATCGTCCGTGGCCTTGCATGCCGGGAGGCGTCCGCGGCCGCACCATTTATCAAAGACATCGCCCGGCATTTTCTTCGTGGCGACCAGTTTTCCATCGATCGTCTCAAAGTCCAGAATGCTTCCCGCCTTGAGTCCCAACTGGTCCCGAAGCGCCTTTGGGATCGTGATTTGACCCTTTTCGGAAAGAACCGTTGTCATACTTTTAAGGTATGAATTCTTACCGTATTTGTCAAGATGCGCGACAGGGCAAATGCATTAAAATCGGGGATTGCGAAAGCGGGAATCCAGTTGGCTTTGCGTCGTGCACTTGTCTCGCCGAAGTGCCGCCACAAGCGAGACGAAGGCGGATCGGCCATCGAGCGTCAAGCCGCCGGGCCTTGAGCCCGGCTTAATTCAGTCCAGCGTCTGGCGGTAGCGGCACCAGCCGATGAACAGCACGGTCATCAGGAAGACGCTGATGGGCAGGAGATGGGGCAGGATTTCTTCGGGAGTGTTTCCTTTGAGCAGGATGCCGCGCACAAGCCTGTGAAAATGGGTGAGGGGAAGGATTTGACCGATGGCCTGCGCCCAAGTGGGCATGCCGCGGAATGGAAACATGAAGCCCGAGAGCAGCAGGGACGGCAGAAAAAAGAAGAACGACATCTGGACCGCCTGCAACTGGTTGGTGGCCACGGTTGAAACCGTGATGCCCACCGCCAGATTTGCGGCGATGAACACAATGGCCGCCGCCAGCAGCAGGGAGAGGCTGCCCAGCATGGGCACCTCGAAGAGAAATTGGGCGGCGACCAGGATCAGGCAGACCTGGACGTATCCCACCAGGATATAGGGAACAAGCTTGCCGATCATCACCTCCAGCGGATGCGCCGGGGTGGACAACAGGTTCTCCATGGTGCCCCTTTCCCGCTCGCGGGTGATGGCAAGGGAGGTGATCATCACCATGGTCATGGTCAGGATCACGCCCATGAGCCCGGGAACGATGTTGTATTGGGTGATGCCTTCCGGGTTGTACATGCGGTGGATGCGCAGGTCGATGGCGTTGCGTTCCATGCGAAGATGTTGCAACGGACCTTTCAGGTCGCGGTCAAGCGCCTCCCGTGCCAGACGGTCGATGGCGGTGATGGCATTGCTGGTGGCCGATGGATCGGTGGCATCCGCCAGCAACACCAGTCCCGGACATTCGCCCCGAAGAATGCGGCGGGTGAAATCCTCCGGTATTTGAAGGATGAACTGATATTTGCCGGTGGCCAGAAGTCTGTGGGCTTCCTTTTCGCTTTGAACCACATGGTCAACGGCAAAGTAATCGCTGTTGCGCATGGAATAAACCAGCGTGCGGGAGAAAATGCCGTTGTCCGCGCAAAGGATTGCGGTGGGCAGATGTTTGGGGTCGGAATTGATGGCGTAGCCGAAAAGAATGAGTTGCAGGATGGGAATCCCGATCATCATGCCAAAGGTCAGGCGGTCGCGCCGCATCTGAATGAACTCCTTGATGACGATTGCCAGGAAACGATGGACTGAAAAATGGATGTCCTTCATGGTTTCGCGTATTGGTCGCGGGCGGTTTGCATGAGGCTGATGAAGACATCCTCCAATCCCGAGGGGATGGTCTGCCAGTGATGGGCCGGAGTGAAGTGCGGGGATAGCGCGTCGCGCAGACGCTCGGCGTCCCGGGCGCTGATGTGAAGCGTGTTGCCAAATGCCACCACCTGTTCGACTGCCGGCCGGGCGCGCAGTTCCTCCGCCAGACGGGGCAGATCCGGGCCGGATACGCTCCATGTGGTCAGTCCCGCCGCGGCAACCACCTCCTCCACCGTGCCGTGGGCCAGCAGATTGCCGTAGGCAATGTAAGCCAGGCGATGGCAGCGTTCCGCCTCATCCATGTAATGGGTGGTGATGAGGGCGGTCAGGCCGCCGGCGGCCAGTTTGTGCACCTCATCCCAGAAATCGCGCCGCGCTTTGGGATCCACCCCGGCGGTGGGTTCGTCCAAAAGAAGGAGTTGGGGATCGTGGATCAGGCAGGCCGCAAGCGACAGCCGCTGTTTCCACCCTCCGGAAAGCTGTCCCGCAAGCTGTTTATGGCGCCCGGTCAATCCCAGCCGGGCCAGGCTTTTTTCCACCGCCTCCCGGCGATCCCGCACGCGGTAGAGCCGCGCGATGAAATCCAGGTTTTCCCGGATCGAAAGATCCTCGTACAAACTGAATTTCTGGGTCATGTAGCCGACCTGGAGCTTGATCTGGTCCGACTGCCGCCGGATGTCGAAACCCAGGCAGGAACCCTCGCCTTCGTCGGGAGTCAACAGACCGCACAGCATGCGGATGAAGGTTGTTTTGCCGCTGCCATTGGGACCGAGAAAACCGTAGATTTCACCGCGCCGGACCTGCAGGGCAAGGCGGTTGACCACGGTTTTGCCGTTGAACCGTTTGGTGACGTTGCGCACGTCAATGACATGCTCTCCGTTCATGTTTGGGAATTTCAATGTTTGGCGAAAAAGGCGGTGCGGGAGCCCCGCCCTCCATTTTTTGCCGTGCAGACGATGGAGGGCGGGGCTCCCGCACCGCCTGTGATAGAGATATGATTCATTGATTCCTTAGGTTGACGCGTATGCGCCGTGGCGGGACTTAATTTAATGTTGGAAAATTCAATGTTCCACGCGCACGTCGATGGGTTGGCCTGGGTGGAGTTTGGCGCCGGTTTCCGGATCGAAGGATGCCTCAATCATGAAAACGAGTTTTTGCCTGCTTTCGCGGCTGTAGATGACCGGCGGGGTGAATTCCGCCTGGGGTGAAATGTAGGTGATCCGGCCCTGGAAGGGTTGGGGCGCGCCATCGAAGGTGACCGTGATGGGCTGGCCGGTTTTCAGGCTGCCGGCTTGGTTTTCCGACGCAAAAAAACGGGCTTTCACATTGGCGGGCGGAAGCAGCGACACCACGGGCGAACCGGCGGGAACGTATTCGCCCTGCCGGTAAAGCGTGTCGTAAACCAGCGCGGCAATGGGAGCGGCCTGTTTTTTCTGGGTGCATTTCCATTCGAGCTGCGCCAGCAGCGCCCTCTGGCTGGCCACGTCCGCCTCGCCCGCCCGGATTTCATCGTCGCGGGAGCCCAATTGCGCGGTTTTGATATCCGCGCGGATCTGGTTGATCTGGGCCATGTTTTGATCGTGCGCACTGCGGGCCTCGTCCAGTTCGGCTTGGGAAATGACATTTGCGCGCAATAATTCATCCCGGCGTTTCAATTCGAGTTTGGACCAACGGGCGGCGGCTTCCGCCTTGGCCAGGCTGGCTTCAATGGATTCGATTTCGCTGGGACGCATTCCTTTGCGGAGGTTTTCCAGTTTTGCCTGGGACTGGCGCAGCCGTTCGGCCGCTTCCTGTCGGGCATGTTGTTCGAAATCCTGTTCCAGTTCAAACAAGGGCTGTCCGGCGGCTGCCTGTTGTCCGCGGCTGACCTTGAGGCTGACGAGCGTGCCGCCCAAGGGCGATGCCGCGTACACAAATTCCCCTTCGATGTATCCCTGATAGGTGTTGGACGCCGCCGGTTTTGAGCAGGATGCCAGCCCCAAGCACAACAATGTCCCCAAAACAACAGCCAGACCGCTTTGCGATGACCGGGGTGAAGTCATTTACGGCGCCTCTTCGGTTTTTTTTGCGGGAGGCAATGGGGCTTTGGACAGCCACTTGCAGTGGCCTCCGGCAAAGAACACGGCGGCCCCCTCACGGCTGGGGAGGACAAGAATGGGGGTTTCCGAATCGTCCGTTTGATCTGAAGAGGGGGGATAATAAATCAATTCGGGGCGTTTTGCGAACGCGCGCATTTTTTCGTTCAAGTGGGAAACAAAAGCGGGATCCGACAGGGAACCTGGATAATGCTCGGTTTCCACCGAGAATTGAGTCATTGCCACGCCCAATTCCCTGACCAAGGCCATCAGGGATGTCTGGCTGACATTGGCAAGAGAGCGTTGGATCATGGGGGTGAGATACGCCGCCAAGGCCACCAGGATGACCACCAAAAGAAGAAGAATGGCGTGGATTGGGCGTTTCATGGAGATGATTGATGCTGTTTTTTGGGGAATTATCAATCGCGAAAACTTCAACGGGGCCTGTCTGTTTTTTTCTGGCGCATGGGGGCGGGGTTTTTTATAGATGGTGGTCTTATGAAATATTCCCTGAACTGGTTGAAGGAACTGGTGCAAATTCCATGGACGGTGGACGAGTTGGCTGCGAAGCTGACCATGGCGGGCATCGAGGTGGAGGGCATCCAAGCCCAAGGACAGGGGTTGGACCGGGTGGTGGTGGCGCAGATTTTGAAGTCCGACCGCCATCCCAATGCCGACCGCCTCTCGGTTTGCGAGGTGGACACCGGGAATGGGAAGGCTCAGATTGTTTGCGGCGCCAAAAATTACCAGGTGGGCGACAAGGTGCCATTGGCCATGATCGGGGCAAAACTGCCCTGCGGCATTGAAATCAAGCCCGCCAAACTGCGCGGGGTGGAGTCGAGGGGGATGATGTGTTCCCCCAAGGAATTGGGAATGGCGGAGGATGCGCAGGGACTGCTGATTTTGCCTCCGGATCTGAAGGTGGGAACGCCCTTTGCCGAGGCCATGGGATTGAACGACGTGATTTTCGATCTGGAGATCACCCCCAATCGTCCCGATCTGTTGAGCCATTGGGGGCTTGCCCGCGATCTGGCCGCCTTGTCGGGATTGGACGCGCCTGATCCGCTAAAACTGCTGCCGGCGGAAATGGATGGAAAACTTTCGGAGACGTCTTCCGGGGAACCTGTTTTTTTCGTGCAGGTGGTGGATGGAGTGAGGTGCCCCCGTTACACTGCCCGTGTGATTCGCGGGGTCAAGGTCGGCCCGAGTCCGGACTGGCTGAAACGGCGGATGGAAAGCCTTGGTCAAAGATCGATATCCAATGTGGTGGATGTCACCAATTACATTTTACAGGAGATCGGGCAGCCGTTGCATGCCTTTGATCTGGCCCTGCTCAAGGGAGGGAAGATTATTGTGAGAACCGCGCAGGCGGGCGGGAAAATCGCGTTGCTGGACGGATCGACTCATGAGTTGAAGCCTGACATGCTGGTGATTGCCGATGCGGAAAGGGCGGTGGCCGTGGCGGGAGTCATGGGCGGCAGCGAAACCGCCGTCTCGGAAAAAACAGTGGATTTGCTTCTCGAATCAGCCACGTTCCAGCCGTCGTCCATTCGGAAAACTTCCAAGGTGTTGGGGGTGGCCAGCGATTCATCCTACCGGTATGAGCGGGGGGTGGATGTTGAACTGGCGGCGTGGGCCAGCCGCCGCGCCACCGCGTTGTTCCTGCAAATCTGCGGGGGCAGGGTGGAAGGGCCGTTGGTGGATTGCCGGGCGCAGACGCCTGTTCGCAAGACGATTGTCTGCCGTCCGGACCGGGTCAGCAAGCTTCTGGGCAAGGAATTGGCCGAGGCGGAAATGACCTCCATTTTGCAACGGCTGGGATGCCGGGCGGGGAAAAAGGAGGGGGGAATTGAAGTCAATCCGCCGACCTTCCGTCCTGATTTGGAGCGCGAGATTGATTTGATCGAGGAAATCGGCCGGGTCCATGGGGTTGAAAACATCCCGGCTGCGATGGCGCCCGTGGCTTTGTCCACGACGCATGACAACGAATTGTATTTGCTGGCCCGCCGGGTGCGGGGAGTGATGAGCGCCCAGGGAGTGGATGAGGCGCTGACCTATACGGTGACCGCATCGGAAATTCTTGAGAAAACCACGCCTGCGGATGCGGTCGCCCCCTTGATTCTGGCCAATCCTTTGTCGGGTAAAATGAACGCCTTGCGCGACACCCTGTTGCACGGCTTGTTGGAAGCGGCGGGACGCCATGTGGAGATTGGCGGAGGAGCGGCGCTTTATGAATTGGGCAGGGTTTTCAGCAAGACCGGGGATGGAGTCGGGGAGAAAATGGTCTTGGGACTGATTCTTTCGGGAAATTGCCGGACAGGCGCGAGTTGGGAACGTGAATCCAGGGAGAAAAATTGGGATTGGCACGATTTGCAGGGCGTGGTGGAGAATTTGCTGGAACGGCTGGGGATCGGGGAGGCGCGGATGGAGGCCGTGACAACGGAAAAGGTGAATGGCTTGGAAAAAGGGATGACCTTCCGGCTGATGATCGGGGAAAAGGAGGCCGGGATTTTGGGCAGGGTGGAGAAAACGCTTCGCCAGGCCCAGAAAATCCAGGACGAAACGTTTTACGCCGAATTGGATCTGGCCGAACTGGCCGGAGCGCAAAGGCAGAGGACGCGTTATAAGGCGTGGCCTGCCTATCCGTCGGTGCGGCGCGACATTGCCATGGTTGTCGCGGCGGGGGAAAAACATCTGGCTATCGAGAGGATTTTGCGCAATTTGGCAAAAGAAATTGCGGAATCTCGAAAAATTTTCTTGAAAAATGTCGAGATGTTCGATATATTCCTTTCATCAGATAAGATCGGGGCCGGTAAAAAATCGCTTGCGTATGCCCTGACTTATCAGAGCGGGGATCGGACGCTGACCGATCAGGAAGTGAACGACATCCACGAAATGATCAAGCGGAAGTTCAGGGAAAAAGTGGCTTGTGAGATTCGTGAGTCGTGATGTTCTTTGAGAAACGCCAAACGTTTTTGCGCTGGAGCCATTTACCCTGCGCTGTTCGTGAAGCGAACGATAATTCTTTGAGCCGATATTAAAAAAATGGGGGCCGAGCTTCGGGTCTTGCCGACACGCCTTTACGGTAGTCGAATCCTCTCGAGCAGCCACCCACCCTGCAATGCAGGGCCCAAAGTAATCGTTCTTATACGGCAGCGCGGGGTTTTTTGTTTTTTGCGGCGGTGCGGGAGCCCCGCCCTCCATTTGTCGCGAAATAAATGGAGGGCGGGGCTCCCGCACCGCCTTGCTGGTTTTCTGCCTCGAGCGCTTGTCTCGCCGTAGTTCCGCTGAGGCGGGACGAAGGCGGATCGAGCAGTTGCCGGGTCTTGGGCCCGGCCTAATTCAAAGGCTCTTGCAAAACTACGATACTTGGCGTTGTTGCGCAGCCTTCAGTCTAACAGCCTATATATAAATATCTTGGAATAACCTGGTCAAAAAGGTAGGGTTGGGAAGGTATGAAAACCATGCATTCGACGGTGGTGCAGTTGAAGGAACGCTCTTATGAGATCCTGACAGGGACGGGAATTTTTCCAGATGTTGTTTTGGGACACTCGGTTGTGAGGGAATGCAGGAGCCGGATTTTGGTGATCGCGGATTCCAAATTGAAAGCTGCGGGACGTCGTCTGGCGGCAAAACTTGGAAGCCGGTGCGCCGGGGTGGTTTTGATGAAGGGGGGGGAGAAGTCCAAGCATATTGGCACGTTGATGAAGCTGTACGCAGCGGCGGTTCGCGCCAGATTGGATCGCAAATCCGTTGTTGTGGCAATGGGCGGCGGGGTGGCGGGGGATGTGTCGGGCTTTTTTGCCGGAACCTATTTGCGAGGGATCAAAATCGTCCATGTGGCCACCACGGTCATTGCCCAGGTGGACAGCGCAATTGGAGGCAAGACGGGGATCGATCTGCCCCAGGCAAAAAATCTGGTGGGGGTTTTTCATCAGCCATCCTTGGTTGTTTCGGATGTCAATCTGTTGAAAACCCTGCCGAAACGGGAATTCCGGGCGGGGTTGGCGGAGGTGATCAAGTATGGGGTGATAGCCGACGCCTTGATGTTTGAGCGTCTGGAACGCCGGTTGAACCGGATTTTGGAACAGGATCCGGCGGAGTTGCAGTGGATGATTCAGCGTTGCGCCGCCATCAAAGCCCGGGTGGTTTCCTGGGATGAGCGGGAAACCAAGGGGCTGAGGGCGATGTTGAATTTCGGACACACCATCGGACATGGGATCGAGGCGGCCTCGCATTTCAATCTGTTGCACGGGGAGGCTGTGGCGCTGGGAATGATCGGAGCGTCCCGGTTGTCCGTGAAATTAAGCGGCCTTTCCGGAGTCGATGCGATCCGGATTTTTGACTTGATCATGAAATGCGGTCTGCCGGTCAGAATGCCCGCGAACATCCGGCGTCATGCGGCGCTTGCCGCCATGAAGCTCGACAAGAAAGCGGTTGCCGGCCAGTTGCGTTTTGTTTTGGTCTCGCGCATCGGGCAGGCGCGAACGGACATCCCGGTTGACGAGGCGTTTTGCCGTCTGGCCGTCGGGGATTTGTAGATTCAAACCGGATGGGTTTGATTTTGAGGTTTATCGACTGGGCATGAAGTTGCTTGAAATGAGGGGAATCCATGATTCTGGAAAATGCGATTTATTTTTTGGCGCTGATCAACCCGGTCAGCAAGGTTTTTGTGCTTTCGTCGGCCAATCCGCCTTTTCAGAAGAAGGAGTTGCGTTCCGTTTGCCTGCGCTCGACTTTGGTGGCGGCGGTGATTCTGGGAGTGCTTTCGGGTGTGGGAAGCTGGATCTTGTCGGTTGTTTTCCACGTGGAAATTTATTCGCTCAAAGTGGCGGGAGGCGTGGTGTTGTTCATCATTGGTTTGACTGCGATGAGAAAGGGGACGTTTTTTGAACAGGATTTGGATGGGCAGAAAACCGACATTTCGATTGTGCCGCTGGCGGCGCCCCTGATCGCCGGGCCGGGCGCTATGACGGCAGCCATCGCTTTTTCCGCCGTGAACGGTTTTTGGCGGACCAGTGTGTCCCTTCTCATTGCCCTGGCGTGCAACCATGTCATCATGCTGGCGTCGTTGTGGATCGGCAAGGTGCTGGAGAAATTGAACGCAACCGGGCCGTTGATTCGCATCAGCGGCTTGATTGTCGCCGCCGTGGCTGTCCAGATGATTTTTCAGGGCACATCGGAATGGCTCGGAAAAGTCCTTCATCCTTGATGTTTCCGTCATCTCATTTCCCAACTGAAAAGGTGGATTTGTTGGGCACCCCAGGTGCTTTCAGGGATGAAACGGATTGTCTTGGCTGTGGCGGGACAGGGCAGCCGGACCAGACGTTGATGATTTTCCTCCACTTTCAGCAGGGGATGCCACGAGACGCCGTCCAGAGAGGTTTCAAGCCGGAACGATTTGACGAGGCTGGCGGGCGGGGACTGTTGAGGTTGATTCAAGGGATAATTGCTGCGCATGCCCAGACGGTTGCGATTGAGGTCGCTGTCGAACACCAGACGTGTTTCCCTGATGGGGCGCGGGGCGGCAAAGGTGTATTGAATCCACGAACCAAGGTTGCCTGTCCACCCGTTGTCAGCCGTTCCGACGGAACGATCCACGCCGTTTCGCAGGGGTTCCGGATTGCCCTCGGACGAGGTGAGGCTGGCTTCCCGGGAAAGGGCGGAAACGTCTCTTTTTTGCCAGGGCAGGTGGCAATCGTCGTCCATCAGGGTTTGCTGCAGATCATTCAAATGGTTTTCGTAAATTCCATGGGGTGATGCGGCATGGTGGATGGCCAGGGCGGCCATGCCGCCTCCCACAACGCAGAAATCAACTTTGTGTGAAATGGTTTTCATGATTTTTGTCGTTCTCGCAAAAGCGCATGGGTGTCAAGCCAGGGCATCTCTGGTCAAATTTATTGAACATCGATGAACAGGATGAGCAGGATATTTTTAACCCGAGTTTCTCAGATTTCGGCGTTTTTCAATTATTTTTCGACATCCTTCAGGTTCAAACTTTGGAAAAAGCCGTATTTTGGCGTGTGTGGAGACCTGCTCCATGGATTTTATTTCCAAGTTGTGTCATGGGTATGACACTGCAATTTATCTTCGCGGCAACAAGCGGTGCAGGAGCCCCGCCCTCCTTTGAACAGCGATGGAATTGACGGAGGGCTGGCCTCCCGGACAGCCAAGGGGAAAAAGGGATGCCAATTTCGAGGCATCGAAAAAAATGTGTTGGAGACTCAGCCCCTTGACATCTACATGATCAGGGAAGGAGTTGCAAAAATTGCGCATTTTTTACGAAATCTGAGAAACTCGGGTTAATTCTGAAGGGGCGTTTTTAATTTGATCCTTTTCATCCTGTCTATCGATGCGAATTTCACTGCATCACTCAATCCTTGGTTCATGTTTTTTCCATCTAACTCATGAAAATCAGGTTGATGCGTATGCGCGAAAGCGGGAGTCCAGTTCGCCGCCCGGCAATATCGTACGGAATGGCGGTGGCGTAAAGATCACCCAATGATTGAAAAGGTGCACTGAATGGATTGTAAAGGCACTGAGATACTATGGCACTGGAGGCACTGTGGGGAAGAGAAAGGGACGTCTGAAGGTTAAACAATCTGACTCGTGGCCGTGGGCAGCTTGCCCCAGAAACGGCGGTATTGGCGGCTGAAAAGGCGGACGTTGGGAATGCCGACGGCGTCGGCGACTTCCTTGACCATCATCCGGCTTGATTCCAGATGATAACGGGCGGCTCGCATTCGCAGATGGGTCAGGCGGGCCCGGGGGCTTTCACCCGCAGTTTCGCGAAAAAGACGGCGGAAGTGATTGCGGCTCATTCCGGATTGGCGGTGAATTTGTTCGACGGCATCGCCGCGGGCATAGTGACGCTCCAGCCAAGCCATGGCGGCTTGCGCGGGCGAAAGGCGGGCGGTTGAAGACGACATTTCCCGGGTTGGATATTTCCGGGCGGCGGCGGGAGATGATGTAATTCCCTGGGGTTTAACGATGGGAGATTTTGTCATGGCGCTGCATTTGATGGACATCCTATCCGCCGGCGGCGACCCGGACGATTTCGATGCGGTCGTTTTCCTTGAGTCGGGTGGAGGCCAGTTCGTGGCGGAAGACCACCGAGCCGTTGTGTTCCACCGCGACTTGGGAGGGAAGGAGGTTGAGTTCCTTCAGCAGGTCCATGACGGTGGAGGCCTGGGTTTGGCGTTTTTCGCCTTGGAGTTGGATGAGCATGGGGTGGGATTGGGGATTTTGGATTTTGGATTGGGGGAGACGGCGAATCGCAATCTTGAATTTTGAATCAATTCAGGCATGCATCCCAGTCTTTCCAGACGGGGTCGTAGCCCAACTGGCGCAGGCGGGCGGTCACTTCCCGGGCGGACCGGTTGTCGGCCACGGCGAATTGTTCGGGGCTGTGGTCTTCGGGTTCGATGGTTGGAGTTGCGGCGGGCTGGGTGTAGCCGCCCGGGTCGGTGTGGGAACCGGCGCTCATCATGGTGACGCCGATTTGGGCCAGGATGTCGCGCAGAGGCGCGGGTTCACGGGTGGAAAGGACGATGCCGGCTTGGGGAAATGCCAGCCGCAGGGCGCAGACAAGTTGGATTAGATCGCGATCGCTGACCGGAGAAGGCGGGGTGAAGCGTCCCGCGGCGGGGCGGAGGCGCGGGATGGAAACCGTGAAGAGGGTTTGCCACCACTTGCGCTGAAGTTCGTCGAGATGCGCGGCCATGGCGAGGGCTTCCTGCCTCCAGTCGTGCAGGCCCAGAAGCGCGCCGATTCCCACGCGGCGGAAACCGGCCTCGGCGGCCCGGTGGGGGGTTTGCAGACGCCATTCATAATCCTGCTTGGGACCGATGGGATGGAGGCGGCGATAGGTTTCGCGGTCGTAGGTTTCCTGGTAAATGACCAGTCCTTCGGCGCCGGCGGCGGTCAATCGCCGGTAGTTTTCGGTGGATTGCGGGCCGATTTCCAGGTTGATGGAGGGGACATCCAGTTGCCGCAGCTGTTTCACGCATTTTTCCAGATAATCGATGGATGTCTTTTGGGGATGTTCCCCCGCCACAAGGAGGATGTTGCGGAATCCTTCGGCGAGGAGATGCCGCGCCTCTTTTTCCACGACATCCGGGGCCAGGGTGATTCTTGGAATGGCATTCTTATGGGAGAACCCGCAGTAAAGGCAGCCGTTGACGCATTCGTTTGAGAGATAGACAGGGGCGAACATGCGCATGGCCCTGCCGAAATGACGAAAGGTGGCGGCCTGCGCCTGCCGTCCCATGGTTTCGAGGGAGGATGCGTCGCAGGGTTCAATCCATTTTTGGAATTTACGCAACGATTGGATCACGATAGATTCTTTTCGCAGACTATACTGCGAAAAGAAAGGCTGAAGACTGTTGGAGGGCGCATGGCAGCTCCGTCGGGTTTTTCGGGTGGGTTTTAACCTGATGTGAGGGGATCCCCGGTCATGAGGCTGCACAGGTGATCAGTTTAGGTGGAGGGAGGGCATGGAAATCTGTTTGGCGTCA
>JAQUAF010000148.1 GCA_028687435.1 Verrucomicrobiia bacterium
GTCCAACTTTGAGTTGGGATTTTGCCCAAGGGATAATCATAGAGGAGTTCCCGGTTGTTTTTTTCGGTGGCGGCACGGATATTGTAGAAGAGGTAAGTTCGCCAAGGGGTTGTCTTCAGATTCGTGAGCCGTTTTCAAAATGATTTGAAAAACGATGAACTTTAATTGTCAACGATTAAATAAAGGGTTTCCGAGCGATCCAAAAATCACGGAATTCCGGTTTTTGGTGGAAACGGGGCGGTTTTCGTCCCAATTCGGCAACACTCATCCTATGCGTCAACAGGGACGCTTGTCGGCGGGTGGATTTTCCGGGACAAAAACCGCCTCAGGTAACCAGGCGTTGAAAAAGCTGAATGGCCGTGCAGGCCAAAACCCCGAACATGAGGTGACACATCACCTTGGCGGCGCCCCGAACGCGGAGGGTTTTTGCTCCAAAGTTGTCTTTGAGCTGGGAGTTGACGCGTTCAACCGAAGTGCGTTGTTTGAACCGCTGGAGGGAAGCGGGATCCAAGGGGATGGCATCGCCCCGGCGAGGATTGGGATCGATGATGGGGACATGGCCCAGTTGTCGGGAAAAGGCGTGGATTTCTTTGGCGTCGTAGGCGGAATCCGCCAAATCGTAAAAACTGTTGACTCGTTGGAAGGACAATTGCGCCAGCGGAATGGAGACTTGGGAGTCGTGAACGGAGGCGGAGGTGAGGATGGCGCTAATGGGGATGTCGCCGTCGATGACATCCAGATGCAATTTATACCCGATCCAGGAATCCTTGTAACCTTGGGAACTGCGCTTGGTTCCGTGGTCACAGAGGATGGGCAAATCAGCCAGATTTTCTTCGAGAGAGCGACTCGGTTGAAGTTCCAGCCGTCTGGGCTCTTTGGGTTGAACCGGTTGCCCCTTGGCTGGACGGCCTCTCTTCTTCGGGGTCTCAGGTTTGGGGGCGGGAGTTGGTTTGGCGGCGGGTTTTTCCCGGGCGGGGATGGCGGTGGCGTCCCGGCTGATATGGCCGACCAAGGTGTCGCCAAGGTTTTCCTTGACCAAGGCCGCGTGAATTTCTTCCGGCAGACGAAACTTGGCGAATTCGGCAAAAGCACGGGAAAAAGTGGGTTCCGAGGGGATTTGGGCGACGATTTCCTCTTCGAGCCTGAGCCTCAGAGCCGAAGGCCAACCGCAGAGACGTCGCAAGGTGGGGGAGTTTCGAAGGTAGTCCAAAAGGGCACGGGCGTTGGGAAAGTTCCACACAGCTTTGGCAATGTATGCTTTAGCCATGGGGAGCCGGTCTTCGGGCCTTCGCCGCGCCGAAGTGGCTACGGCCACGCAGGCGGGTTTTCGCCCGATATGCAACCAAGCATAGGGAGACATGAACCGTTCGGGATGGGTCAGTTCCACGATTCGGACAAAACGCTGTTCGTGATCGGAAAGAGGGCCGATCTCCTCTTCCAACATGGGGAAAAGGTATCGTTGGATGGTGAAGGCGGTAGATTTAAGGCTCATAAAATTTTTCAGAAAAAGTGTTGACGGGAACTGGAATTTGATTTAAACACGACTTGTTTACTTTTTCAATCAAACATTTTTATGCGAAAACACATGGATTTTTCGAGCGGAAAAGTATTCCCCGAAAGGGACGGATTCAGGAAAGATCCGGACCCAACAAAGGCGGTCGCTTCCAAGAAGCCGACCGGCTTTTAACCCACCCTATCGACCGATAGGATAAATCACATCAAACGCAGACTTCTGCAAAAACCTCCATATTATGTCTACTCGACAACCATCCCTACTCTACACCTCCTCCAGCTATAATATTAAAGATCATGGAGGAAAAGGAGACGGTAAAACCAAGGACACGGCCTTCATTCAGCAAACGATTGACGCTTGCGCAAGGGCAGGTGGAGGAACCGTTTACTTTCCGCCCGGAATCTACCTGACGGGAACCATTTGCCTCAAGAACAATGTCACGCTTTGGCTCGAAGCGGGCGCGACCATTCTCGGTAGCGCCGATCTGAAATGGGATTACGACCCTATCCATTTGATTTATGCGCGCAAGGCAAAGAATATTAGCATTTGTGGCCAAGGGACAATCAGCGGCAATTTGTCGGCCTTTGAGCGGCTAGCCGCCGAATTCAGGCAGAGCATTCCGGGTTGGACGGCGCATGGGCTTTGGCCTTGGCGGCCACGTTGTTCCGTTCATTTCTTTTGCTGCGACAATGTCAGGGTTGACGGGGTTTCCTTCGTTCAGGGAGGAGCGACTACGCTTGGCCTGATTGGTTGCACGAACGTTGATCTTCATCACCTCAAGATTGATAGCTGGTCCGAGAGTTGTTGCGAGGATGCCATCAATATTCTCTCCTGCCGGCAAGTCCATGTCACTGGTTGTTCGATTAACAGCAGTGACGATCCGATCTGCATCTACCAGGGGTGCCCATGGTTCGACTATCCATTGGGCGATGGATTGGAAGATCTCAGCGATCAGGAGCTCGCTGACTACCCGAATGAGGGCATCACGATATCAGATTGCGTGTTACGGACGAGGTGTAATGGCATTCGAGTCAATGGCTCCAGGGGTGGCAAGATTAGCAACGTCTGCTTCAATAACATCGTGATCGATGGCGCCGCTATTGGAATCAACATCAAGAATTTTTACGCTATCGGAGTTCCTCCGGTGGGGGCTCTGACGTGGAACAATCCTGGCTCAACTGAGATCGAAAATGTCTCGTTCTCCAACATGATGATCAGAACGAGCGGCGTGCACAGCATGCATCCGTTTTTGATTTTAAACGAGGATTTCATTGGGAAGAAAGAAAAGGGGTGCGGCAATATTCGGAATATTTCCTTTTCGAATTGCCATTTCTGTACGGATATTACGAGTTCTCAGACCCTTGGAACCGGGATAATCTCCGGCAGCAAAGACCTGTTTGTCGACAATATCGCTTTTTCAAATGTCGAACTCGAGGTGATTGGCCGTTTTGACGAGAAGTTCAAAAATCGAATTCGCGAGGAAGTCTACTATCCTTTCGAAGGCTATCGTGGCGAGTTGTATCCACGCCCCGCTGATGCAGATTTTGAAAATCCGAGGGATTTTCCGTACGGAATCTACTGTCGGTATGCCCGCAATCTGCGTTTTCATGATGTCGTGATGCGAAATCGGAGCTCCGTCCGCTGGAAACATGCGGCACGTTTTGACCACGTCACGAATCCCGTCCTTCGTCATTTAGATGTTTTTCCGGCAGAGGCGGTCGATCGGACGGTTGTGGGCTCTCATGATGTGACCGAGATGAGGCTTGAGTCGGGAATAGGCCAGGAGAACATTACGCCAAACCCAAGCCAGTCATGGAACCCTCCTTCAATGTACCCACTTGTGTTAGCGGAGAACATGAAGAGCGCGTTTGAAAAACAATATGGAGACCTGTTTGCGCGCCAACCTGAACATCAATAAGAAAGGGGAGGTTCTTGCAAGCGGCTCCCATGAAGGATGTTTTTTCTGGTTCGCAGTTTGCCCATGAAATTCTTTCTTATACTCGTCCGCGTGGCCTTCCGGTGGTGTATTCGAAATGGAATAGTCTCTGGGCGGGGGCGGGTAACGTGCAAACGACGAGACAATGTATTAACCTCAAAAATGCGTGAAAACTTCATTTTTTGATATTGTTCCCTCTGAGGGACCGTTTGGAATAGTTGCAAAACGGGAAATTTTCTTGGAACTGTAAATGATTGATCTTTTGAAAAGCAGCCAAGA
>JAQUAF010000023.1 GCA_028687435.1 Verrucomicrobiia bacterium
CCCTCCCCGCATAGGGGAGCGTTTTGCCTCTCAATCAAGTCTGGCGCGATGGCTGGACCCACCGTCGTGCCGGATTTTGGCCGGACGAACCCGAAAAATCCCTAATTCGGAACCGCTGATTCAGCGCTCTTGGGAACCGTCTCCTCAACCACAACCAGTCGCAACCCGCCAACACCAAAACCGCCAAAGAACAAAACAAGGTCATGTCACGATCCTGGCGCCATTCCGCTCCACGCCCGGACTCCCGCCCCCAATCTCCACTCCCCAACCGGACAAGATCCGACTCGGGACTGGCCAGCAACGACACGCATGCGCGCGCAGAGGTTCCCTCCACCTTCAACTCCCCCGCGCGCCCTGGCGGCGGCAACACCCGCATCTCCGGATTCCTCAATGTCAACCATGATTTTCCATTCAGTTTCAAAACCCGTCCCATCCAGTCGCGGGCAGGCCGGATCTCCAAAGGTTCGGCAGTGGCGTAAAGGGAACGGGAAAATCCCGGCATCCGATCCCTCGCACGCTCAACCAAATTCTGCAAAAAAACCGGCCACGCTTCCGAACGAAAAAGAGAGCTCCGCCGCAAATCAGCATTCCAGACCCATTGTTCATTGACGGTTTCCCGGCGGTAGAACAAGGGAATATCGCCGGCAAACACCAGCGTTTGCCCCACCCCCTCCGGTCGAGTCATGTGGACGCCCCCAAACAATACGCCATCCAGTTCCACTCCCTCCATCAATGGATGATGCCGTTCGACCAGATACGGTCCAATCGTTCCGGACAGTTGGGTTCCATCCTTCGCAGACACAGCACCCAAAACCAATGTCAGATCAACCGGCGCCCTTTCCTTCGGGATTCCGCCCTCAATTTTGAGATGCGCCGCCTCTCCCGGCGCCGCCACAGCCACTCCCTGCAAAGCCCCCAGGCCCCTTTCGACCGCTGTCCTCACAGGCCCCTTCTCCACCGCCAATTCCACCTTTACCGTCCGATCCGGCGGCGGCGGCACAATCACCCTGTCATCCTCACGCAAGGCATCTCCTGCCATGCTCAAGGAAAGAACCACATCCTTCCGTCCCCAGGACGGGGGCAAATCCATTTCCACCCACCCGGGGCATCCATTGCCAGCTTCAATCCGAACCTCTTTCAACGCCTCCTCTCCAGCCTGGCAGCCAATCCTGATCTCCCTTGTTTCCGCTCCGTAAACCGCCAGCGATGCCGCCAACCGCTCTCCGCGAACATGCGACCGCCGTTGCGCGCTCACCCATGCGACATTGGGGTGGGATTCTCCAAACGCCAGCCAGCGCGCCACCCGTTCGTTCATTCCCCGTTCAGCCGGATGATCGGTGACCACCCAGATCTCATCAGAGGAACCGGCATGCCCCTCTGCAAATGCAATGGCTTCACCCAGCCGGTCCTCGTCCTCCGCCGGACTCAATTCCGCCAGCCGGGCCGCAGCCGGGCCGCCTTCCATGAAAACGCCGGCCCGCCGTTCCGTTCCCGCCTCCACCCATGCCCATTGTGTTCGGGCGCCATCCCTCACGATTTCCCTCCCAAGCCTTTCCACACCTTTTGCCCACGCGCTTCGCCCCTGCCGGTCCACCGCCATCATTGACGCCGACAGATCCATCACCACCCAGCGCCGGCACACCACCCGTCCGCCCGCCCTGAAAACCGGCCGTGCAATGGCCATCGTCAGCATGAACAACGCCAGCAACTGCAACAACAACAACCTGTCCACCCTCAACCGGCGCAATTGCGGACCGGGGCTGTCCGGGGGGCGGTCCAACTTCCAGAGAAACAACGAAGAAACCTTCCGGACCTCCGGCTGCCTGCGAAAAAGATATACCGCCAGCAACACCGGCAGCGACAAGCCGGCCAGCAAACCCCATATGTTTGCAAACTCAAGCATCATCCTCTTTTAACCCGCCAACGGCTGATAGTCCACAGCCTTCCCCGCCCTTCCGGCCCGGCTGCCGTTTTTGTTCCCATTGGATTTGCCATTCCCAATCATTTAGGCTAAATGGAACCCATGGTTCGTTCATTCGTATTTACGGAAGGCAAGCTGGTGGAACGCGACATTGATCTGTCGTTCATCCCCATGTTGCTGAAAGACGATGGCGTGCATGTGTGGATCGACCTCGAAAATCCCACCCCCGAAGAATCCGCGCGCATTTTGGAAAAGATTTTCCAATTCCACCCCCTGGCCATCGAGGACTGCCTCATTCCCAGTCCGCTTCCGAAAATTGAGGAATACGAGGGCTACCTTTTCGTGGTCATCCATGCCGTGGGATTCAATCGCAAGGCCGAGCATTTCCAGACCACCGAGCTCGATTTTTTTCTCGGCAAAAATTATCTCGTCACATGGCACAGCGAACCCCTTCATTGCATTCAGGCCACGCTGGACCGCTGCGCCAAGACCTCCATGACCGCCCGCGGCAGCGACCGCATCGCCCATTCGATCCTCGACACCCTCATCGACTATTATCTCCCCGTCCTCTACGAATTCGGCGAGGATCTCAACGATCTCGAATCCTCCATGGTTCAAACCCATTTCGAGAAAGCCCCCATGAACCGCATCATGGAACTCAAAAAAGAGGTTGTCCATCTCTGCCAAATTCTGCGCCCCCAACGGGAGGTTCTGGACCGGTTCGCCCGCGGCGAATTCAAAATCGTCCGTCCCGCCCTGCTCCCCTACTACCGCGATGTCTGCAGCCATCTTGCCCATTACGAGGAAATGGCGGAATCCTATCGCGACTCCCTGAACAGCGCCATCCAGCTTTATCTTTCCGTCTCATCCAACCGCACCAGCGAAATCGTCAAGGTCCTCACTCTCATCACCGTCGTCACCACCCCCGCCATGATCGTCGGCTCGTGGTATGGAATGAACTTCCGCCACATGCCGGAACTGGATTCCCCCTGGGGGTATTTTGGCGTCCTGATCCTCACCCTTGTGACGACCCTCTGGACCCTGATCTACTTCAAACGCAAAAAATGGATGTAATCCCCGGTCTGCCGTGAAATCCAAGTTCATCGAAAAGCTCATCGGGCGGATGGAACTGCTCGACCCCAAAAGTGTCGCCTCCATCGTCGCCCACCTCGCCCGCGAACAGGGCTTCCTCGAAACCGTCTTCAACGCTCTCGACGAAGGCATCCTTGTGCTGGCGTCCGATCACAAGACCATCTATCTGAACCGGGCCGCCCGGGAACTGCTCGGTCTTCCGTCCGGCTTTGGCCCCGGCAATTCCCTGCGCCGGTATTTGCCGGATCCATTCTGGAAATCCCTGGCGGAAAACGACCACATCATCGATCCCCAAACCGCCATCCATCACGACATCGAGGTTGCCTATCCCCGCCGCCGCCTGTTGCAGATCTATGTCACCCGGCTGGACGAGGAATCCTCGTCGCGCGAGTCCAGCAATCTGCTCATCGTGCGGGATGTCACCGAGGCCAACCGCCAGGCCGCCCTTACCACGGAATCCGAACGTTTGGACGCCATCACCAACCTCGCCGCCGGTGTAGCCCACGAAATCGGCAACCCCCTCAATTCCCTTCACATCCACCTGCAACTCATCGACCGGGAACTGCGCCACCTCGAAACTCCGGGACGCGACAAGCTGGAACGCCATCTCAAAGTCTGCCGCGACGAAATCACCCGTCTCGACCAGATCGTCAATCAATTTCTGAAGGCCTTCCGCCCGACCAAACCCCAGCTTGAACCCTGCCAGCCCAACGAAATTCTGGAGCAGGTTCTGGAAGTGCTTGCCCCCGAAATCGCCAACCGCGATCTGTTGATCGAAAAGGACCTCCCCAAGGGGCTGCCCCTCATCCTCGCCGACCGCAACCAGCTCAAGCAGGCATTCTTCAACATCATCCGCAACGGCATCCATGCCATGACCAAGGGCGGCATTCTCCACTTCCACACCGAACTGGCCGCCAACCGGATTCTTTTCACTTTTCGCGACACCGGAGGCGGCATCGCTCCCGAAACCCTGCAACGGATCTTTGATCCCTACTTCACCACCAAACGCGAAGGCTCCGGCCTGGGACTCATGATTGTGGAACGCGTCATCCGCGAACACGGCGGCCTCCTCGAAGTCAGCAGCGAACAGGGACGCGGAACAACCTTTCGCATTTACCTGCCTGTGGCCGAACCCCGCACCCGCCTTCTGGAAGGTTGATTTCTCCCGCCACCCTTTCACCCTTCGGACTTCTTCTTCCTCTTCCCGGACGGCTTCGATTCCATGGGAATGAAAAGTTTCTGTCCGATCTTCAATTCGCTTTTGCTCAGGTTGTTGGCTTCCATGATGGCTTTCTTCGACACCCCATAGGCTTCGGCGATCGCATTGAGCGTCTGCCCTTTTTCCACCACATGCTCGCGCCCCTCCACCACCTTGGGTTTGGCCGCCGTCTTTGCGGGTTTTTCCCTGCCGCCATCCGAACCTCCCGTGGCAGCGGCTTTTTTCATCACCCGCTCCAGCTCCTTTCCCACCTCGTCAACAACCACCTTGCGGTCGTTCTCCCTGGCCGCATCCAGCTTGCGGATCATCTCATCAAGCCTTGAGGTTTCCTTCCGCCAATCGCCATTGTTTTCCCTCAGCGCGGCCACGTCCTTCCTGAGTCTCTCGTTTTCCGCGCGCAGAGCCTCATTTTCCGCTTTCATGGCCTGCAAATCCATCTGCATCTGTCCCGTTTTCTCAAGCAACCCCCGGACATCCTCCCTCAAACTCACCTGTTCCCTGGTCAATTCCGCCGCCGCCGGATGACCAACCGCCAGCGCCACCGCAAGGAAAACAAATAAATTAAGCCGGGTCCAAGGCCCGGCAGCTGCTCGACGCTCGACGCACGACGCACGACGCAAAGCCGGCTGGATTCCCGCTTTCGCGCCAACCTTGAATTTTCCAAACATGAACATCAAATAATTGCTCTTGCTCATGCCTCCCACACTAATGGAACCCGCCATCCCCGGTCAAGCGCCCTGAATCTGGAATTCATCAAAGCGGGCGTTTCCCTGACAAGACGAGGCCCCTCACGCCCATCTTGATTTTCTGACATCCTTCAGCCTACAGTCTGACAGCCTAATTCCATCCCCTGCCATGAACCTCCTCCACACCGTCCAAATCGGGTTTCAGGAAATCGTGTCGCACAAATTCCGCTCTTTCCTGACCATGTTTGGCATCGTCCTGGGAGTCGCCAGCCTGATCAGCATGCTGACCACCATGGAGGGCATGACCCGTTCATACCGGGAAATGCTCACGATGCATGGTGGCGTGGAAAGAGTCTCCATCATCAATCAGGATGTGCCGGTTGGAAAAGAGGAACTGAAGGATCTCTCGCCCGGGCGCACCATGGAGGATGTCGCTGTCATCAAGGAAAACTGTTCCCTGGTCAATGAGGTTTCACCGGAAGTCCAGCTCGAAAACCCTTCCATTCAATACCTCAACAAGTTCGCGCGCATACAAGTCTCGGGTGTGACCGAACCCTATCTCCGGGTCAACACATCGGGACTCTGGCAAATCAACCAGGGACGGTTCATCTCCGACATGGATTTGGAGGAAAACGCCATGGTTTGCGTGATCGGAGAGGCGGTCTGGTCCGAACTGGAACAATCCGAAAACGAAAGCCCCGTCGGGCAAACAATCAAAATCAACGACCAGCCATTCCATGTGATCGGGGTCGTCCCCATCCCCGAAACAGAATGGGAACGAAAAAACCGGGAATCCGGCAAAATACAAACCGTGGTGGAAAGGGAAAAAAAACGGCGGGGATGGGGAAGCAAATTCGTGGGAAAGACCATGTTGAAAAAATCGACTCCCTGGGCCTACCGCAACAATCAGATCGTTCTCATCCCTCTCACCACCATGCAGTCCCTCTTTAAAAGCGCCAGCATGGACATCGGTTACAACCAAAAAGGATCGGACCCCAAACTCTCCTCCCTCAACGTGACCGTCAAGGACCCGGAACGCCTGAATGAAGCCCTCGAACAAATCCGCCTCACCCTGCTGAAAACCCACCGGGGAGTGGAAGACTTCGGTTTCCAAACGCAGGAACAATTCAAGGAACACATCGATGAAATGATCCTGGCCGAATGTGTGGGAGACGGATTCATTGTGGCCATCAGCATGGTTGTGGGCGCCATTGGCATTGCCAACATCATGATGGCCAGCACGTCCCAACGAGTCCGGGAAATCGGCATCCGGCTGGCGGTGGGCGCGCGCAGCCGGGATATTTTTGGACAAGTCCTGGTCGAAAGTTGCATTCTGGCCATTCTGGGCGCCATCGTCGGAGTGGCTGCTTCCTACATTGTCATTTCATCGCTGCAAAAAATGGGCCAATTCAACTATGATTTGATCATCCGATGGCAGCATATGGCCATTGGCATCGGCTTTTCCGCTCTGGCAGGGTTCCTGGCCGGATTCTATCCGGCCCTGCGCGCATCCCGGTTGAATCCCATCGAATCCCTGCGTTTTGATTGAGCCGGCAAAACCCCGCCCGGATCCCCCCCTGCCGGAACACAACAAACACGATTATAATTTGTCAGGCCATTGTTCTTGGTTTATCCTATCCAAACCGTGAGCTTTTTTTCCATCCCCCTTTATTTGCCATTGTTTGCCGCTGCCGCCCTGCTTTCGGGCGGCTGTTCGAAACTCAAATCCGGACCGGACTCCTCCAAATCCGAATCCGTCGAGACGGCCGTGGTTGATCGGCAGGACATGGAACTGGCCATCAACCGGGTCGGCGAATTGAAACCTTCGGTTTCTGTTGATGTCAAAGCGGAGATCACCGCCAAGGTTAAAACCATTCATGTCAAGGAAGCCGGACTGACAATCAAAAAAGACGACCTTTTGGTGGAACTGGATGACACCGATCTGAAAGCGAAAAAAGCCACCCTGCTGACCGAAATCAACGGGAGCAAACTCCTGCTTGATAAATTGTCATTGCAAGCCGCCCGCGCAAAAAAATTGCTGGAAAGAGGGCTTTTATCCCAGGAGGACGCCGACAATAAACGGCTGGAGGCTGAAATCGCCAAAAACACCCTGGAAAGAAACAACAAGCAGTTGCAGGAAAATGAGGCGTCCCTCCTCAAAACCCGGATCATGTCGCCCATCAGCGGCACGGTCATCGATCTTCCCATCGTCACGGGCCAGGTGGTCCTCGGCGGCTCCACCAGCGGTTCCACCACCACCCTGATGACCCTGGCCAACATGGAACAAATGATCATCAGCGTGCATGTCAACCAGATCGACGTCGTCCGCATGGCAATCGGGCAAATCGTCCAGGTCACCCTGGATGCCGTGGATGGAGTGGTGCTCAAGGGAAAAATTTCCTTCATCTCCCCCCAGGCAACCCTCGTCAACAACATGAAAGGTTTTACGGTCAAAATCCTGGTGGACAACACAGACCCCGGACGCGTCCGTCCCGGCATGTCTGTAAACGTGAAAATTCCCCTGGCCAAAGTTTCCAACGCCCTGACCGTGCCGGTTGAAGCCGTCTTTCGTGATAACGGGAAACGGATCGTTTACCGAAAAGAAGGCGAGGAATTCAAGAAGACCTTTGTCGTAATCGGCATTATCACCAGTGACCGGACTGAAATCAAATCCGGCCTTTCCGAAGGCGATGTCATCGCCATGTCACCCCCCAAGGAAAAGAAAAAATAATCTTGTAACTAAGCCCCGCCACGGCGGGACGGCTTGACGCTCGATCCGCCTTCGCCAAAGCTTCGGCGTCACAAGCTGGCGAGACAAGTGCTCGACGCAAAGCCAACTGGATTCCCGCTTTCGCGGGAATGACAATGATGAAATAGGCATACTCCCCCCTCCGTCATTCCCGCAAAAGCGCATACGCGTCAACCTAAGGAATCAATGAATCATGTCTCTATCATAGGCGGTGCGGGAGCCCCGCCCTCCATTTTTTACCGTGCAGACAATGGAGGGCGGGGCTCCCGCACCGCCTCCATCAGAACGGAATGGTCCCAGATTGGGCAAATGTTAGCGGCGTTGGGTGGGACGCCCTTGTTCCCAGAAAAGGATCTCAATTAGGTTGACGCGAATGCGCAAAAGCGGGAATCCAGAAACTGTCGCAATTTCGTTTTATCCGCAAACATTGAAATTCCTGAACATAAATGGAAACAATTTGACTTTCAACAAAACACGTGATACACTGCACGTGTTGTGAGGCATTAAGCACCAATGAAAGTGATTTTTCCAGATTTAAGGTATCCTCCTTGCCCTTCATTGACGACCTTCCCTGTACCCGCTATGAAACATGCAACAGGAAGGCCTCTATGAATGAAATGTCTTTGGTTATGTCACACACACACCAATCGAACACAGCGGATAAACGCGTGGGGTTTACACTCATTGAATTATTGGTCGTGGTCGCCATTTTGTCGCTATTGGCCGGCATGCTGTCACCCGCCTTGAAAAGGGCCAGGGACAGCGCCCGGCAAATCCACTGCGTGAACAACCTGCGCAACATCGGCAATGCCATCAATCTGTATGCGCAGGACAACAACGAATACCTTCCCCATGCAGGCGACCCCTATACGCCACTGTCCTCGCCCAATGCCACATGGAAATACCTTCTTGCGCCTTATTTGCAGATCACAACCCGCACCACATCCACGCTTGAACGCGGCATCTTCCACTGCACAGCCAAGGGAAACAAGGCACTAAGCAACACCATCTATGGCGACAAGGGCTTTTATGGGGGGTACGGCTGGAATTTCAGGTATCTCGGGTGGAGGGATGTGGACGAAGGCTCATGGCTGGGCTGGATCAAGCTGTCGCAAGTCGATAAACCGGCGGAAACCATTGTGGTTGGCGACACCAACGACGATTACCTATCGGGCGCCGAACCGCGCTATGTGTTTTTCATCAACGAAACGCTGGCCGCCTCCTCGCGCCATAATGGCGGCGGCAATTATCTTTGGCTGGATGTCCATGTCTCCTGGCAGACTTCCGCCGAAACCGCGAAAAACTACAAATGGTTTTACCGGCAAAAATAAAACATCGCAAATGGCGGCTGGCGGATGCCCGCAAAAGCAACTTTTGCGATTGAAAATCGAAAATTAACATCCCCCATCGCCATGAACTCCCCCTCCAAACACCTGTTGTTCTGCCTGTCCCTTGCCGCCGCAAGCCTTTTGGCCGCAGGCGAAAATGACGATGCCAATCTGGCGCGCGAAAAACCCTATGCGCTTGATCCCGCGCCCAACTACAAACGCTGCAAGGACGACGGCGATGCGGCCCAATTGACCGACGGCATTCGCTACCGGGGACCGGATCAACTCTGGGTTCAAAAAGAATGTGTGGGCTGGATCTGCGCGGAACTCGCCTGCGTGACCATCACCATCGACTTGGGAAAAGTCGAATCCGTTGGCAAAGTCGTCTTTCATACCGCCTATGACGGCCCGTGCAATGTTGATCAACCCGCGCTCATCATGGCCTTTGTCAGCGACGACGGAAAAAATTACTCCTTTGGCTGCGAATTGACCCGGTCCGACGGAAAAAAAAGCGATCCTCCCATTGTCCGCCGCAATCCTTTCGATGGCGAAGCCCTGGTTCAAAAACTGGAATTTTGCAAATACAGCGGTGTTCTCCAGACCCCGGGCCGCTACGTAAGCATTCTGGCGCACGGCGACAAATTCCTGTTTTGCGATGAAATCGAGATTTTTCGTTCCGAAGACAGCCAGAAAAAACAATCCAACTGCTTGAAAGGCGGGCTGAAATCTCTCTGGCGGACCTGCCTTTTCAACAAACGCGTCAAGGCGCAACTCCTGCATGACCTGCGGGAAGTTCAATCCAATCTTCTGCGCCTCGAATCCAACAAACAAAAAGCCTTCGCCGTCAGACTTGACCAGCTCAGGGAGGGAACCCTCTCGGCTGAATGGAATGATCCAGGGCAGGATTTTCGCGCAGTGGCGCCCTTGAACAGCCTGCACAGGGAAATCCTGCAACTTAACGCCGGCATTCTGCGTTCCGCCGGCGCGCCCCCTTTGATGGTGTGGCACAAAAACCGGTGGGCGCATCTGGAACCCACCGAAGCCCCGAAAAAACATCCGGAGACACCCCCCGCCCTTTCCGTCCGGATGATGAATAACGAATACCGGGCGGAAACAATCAACATCACCAACACCCTGCAAAAACCCGCCATCCTGCGGCTCTCCTTCGAGGGATTGCCCGATTGCATCCACCCTCATCAGGTGGAATTCGTCGGCACCACCCGGCATGGCATGATCGCCGATCCTTTGGTCCCCGCCAACTTTTCATCCGGCGCATGGGAAATCCATGTTCCAGCAGGAATGACCCGCCAGATCTGGTTCTCTTTTCACCCCCGGGACATCGCGGCTGGAAAATATGCCGGCTCCATCCGGCTCCGGTCCGATTCCTCCCAAAAAATCACCATCCCCCTTTCCCTCGAAATCGCCAGCCGGAAATTTCCGGACCGTCCCCGCCTCTCCCTCTGCATGTGGGATTACACGAACAAACCCCATGGGTTCAAATGCCAGACGGATCGCAATGTCGAACTGGCCATCAAAGACCTGAACGCCCATTTTGTGGACAGCGTTTGGGCTCATTGCGCCGTCGCCTGCTGGCCTCAAAAAGGCGATTTCGACCAGGATGGAACGCTGACAAAACCCTTGCGCACCGGACTCTTCGACGATTGGATCAAAAATCACCCCGACAAGCGGCATTACTTCTTCTATCTTGCAAAAAACAACAACGTGACCTTTCTGGACGAACCGCCCGGCACGCCGAAATTCAAACGCATGGTCAGCCAGTGGGCAAAAGCCTTTTCCGCCCATATCGAAAAAGCGGGCATCCAGCCCGCACAGATCGGGTTCGACGCAATCGACGAGCCCGGAACAACCCAGGAATACGAAAACAACCGCCTGTGGGCGGAAGCCATCAAATCCGGCGAACCCCGGTTCCGCCTTTTCACCGATGCGTCCGGCTATGAAAAGGAAAATCCCGCCCTCACCAACATGTTGCGCGCGCACGACATCATCTGCCCCCGCCTGGATGACTATGGCCGGATCACCTCCGACATGCGAACCAAGGCCGCCATCGAAAACGGGGATGGCAAAACGTTCTGGTTCTACAGTTGCGGAACGCCGCAACGGGCCTTCGACCCTTATTATTACAACCGGCTCCAAGCCTGGCATTGCTGGAAAAACGGCGCAACCGGCATGGGATTCTGGAACTACTGGAATTTCTACTCCGAAAACGATCTCAGCGCATGGAATGAATACGCCGCCAACCCGGGACAAGGGGTGGTTTACAGCGCACCGGACACCATCACCACCGGCAAACATTGGGAGGCCGTCCGGGAAGGCGTCGAGGATTATGAATGCCTCGCCATGCTGCGCGACGCCATCAAACGCGCCAAGGCCGCCGGTTCATCCCCCGCCTTGGCCGAGGCGGAAAAGCTGCTCGACACCGCTCCCTCTGAAGTGACCGGGGATTATCAAAAGAAGTTGATCACATGGTTTGCCCCAAAGGATTGCGAAGCGGCGGACAAGGCCCGGCTGCGAGTCCTCGACGCCCTCGAAAATCTGGCAAAACAAACGCCAAAATGAATCGGATTCGTTCAACAGAAACAAATTTTGCTCTATCTCTATTTCACCCGCCGCTCCTTCTAATTCTTTGAATCCCACGCCACGCCTATTTCCTCAAAAACTGGGTTTTGAGAAAAATGCAAAATCTGGGGCATCCATCCTTTATGAAAAGAACAACTCAACTTACAACAACCGCACTTGAAAGGTTGATTAAACCTTTCTTGGAGGAGTTAATGCCGAGCGGCGGCAGTAATATCAAACAAAGTCATTGGCAACAATTGGTCGTGGCTACGGCGGATCGGCTGAGCGACCGGATGTTCGATATATGAGAGCTTTGATTGAGGTTCTTTATAAAATCGCACAAAAAACCGGAAAATCCCAATACAAAGAAATCGCCAATGCGCAGGCCCGTTTCATGTCAAATTTTGCAAATGAAATGGATCCCACATGGCTGTGGGGGACCGTTCTCGAATGCATAGGATTCTATCACGAACACAACACGCTCAGCCAAGAAATGGCGCAAAAGGCGTTGCTCATCCTGAATTGGGCTCGAAAACGAAAATTAACCATCGACATCAAAGGATTGACCTATGGGCATTTTTAATCACGCAAAAACACTTGTCATCGCCAATACATTGGCGGCCGTGATGGTTTTGTGCCCGTCCACAAGGGGGGCCGGCTCAGCCAATCTCGCTTTGCATAAAATGTGCAAATGGCATCCGCCCACCAACTATTCTTTATGCAAAGATGAAAACGATTCAGTCCAATTGACGGACGGCAAACATTCCTTAAAAAATGAAATTTTCTGGACGCAAAAAAGCACCGTGGGCTGGATACAGGAAAAAATGGTGGGAATTCTGGTCGACCTGGGAACCATTCAGTCCATCAACGAGGTCATCCTTCATACCGTTTCCGATCCCGCAAAACACGTCTACCCTCCCTCGCTCATAAGATGTCTCACCAGCGAGGACGGCACCGCATTTTACGAAGCCGCAACAAACGAGGGCAAAGCGCCCATGTCGGAATATTCGTCCGGAGAAGGCGCCACCGCTTGCAGCCTCAAAATGGAAAATTTGCGGGCCAAGGGACGTTATGCGCTATTGATCATCATTCCAAAAGGGCGCTTCTTCTTTTGCGATGAAATTGAAATATTAAAGGGAACCCATGATGTGGCGGACGTTAGAAACAATGGAATCCCAAAAAGAATCGAAAAACTCGAGGATTTTGTCGATGACCTGTGCGTCGAATCGCGGATGCCGGACATCCTTCAAAAAACATCCTGCGCCACCCCGCCGCCAACGACGCCGCATATCAAATGGGCAAAACCCCATTGCAACGGAACAATGTCCTTGTTGATATTCGGCGCCAATATGGCGGCAAGAGAGGCGGCCGAACTGAGCCAGCGAATGGACATGACTTATACCTATATCCCAACATGCCATCAAGAGCCGTATTGGGGATTTGACAAAAACAAGCGGACATGGTTCAGCGAAAAAGAATGGTTATTGGATGGCCATGAACTGACAGGGTTGTGCAAAAACAGGCTGCCAAGCCATTTTGACGCCATCATTTTGGGCGGACAAAGATGGAACCGCATTCCCGAAGAAATACGCGTTCAAATCTTAAAAAAGGTGGAGACGGGAACCGGATTGGTCTGCATCAATCCGCAAGATGCCGATAAAACTTTGGCTGACGTTTTTAAAAATCAACCGCTGGCGGAGGAGGAAGAGGCCTTTTTCGGAGGATTTCCCTGGACCCTTTTGCCGGCTTTTTCCAGTTTTACATCCAATCAAAACGCCAGAAAGGCAATCGTCAACTTCAGCAAATACGGCAAAGGTCGCGTGGCCGTTCTTCGCTATCCGGCGCAAAAAGAAGGCGGTTCAATCTACCACTGCCTGACCCCCTTCACCGAAGCAACAAACACCGCGCCCTTCGAATATGAATACTATATGTCTGTCGTGATAAAAACAACCCTTTGGGCTGCAAATAAAACTCTCCCCGTTCATCTTGAGATCCCCGAGTTTTCCGAAAAAGAAATGCAATGGGATGCAACCGAAGGCCGCGACTTAAAAATCAGAGTCGCAGAAATGGGCGGACCTTTCAAACGCCTGATCATTCATTGCACAGCGCGAAACGCCATTCCAAACACCGAGTTCGAAGATTCCAAAGAAATCAATCTTTCAACAAATGGAAATCAATTGTCCTTTTCGCTTCCAAGCTTGCCCATCGGCAATCATTTTATAGACCTATTGGCAAAAAACGGCGGTCAAATCGTGGGATGGGAAACAATCGCCTTAAGCATCATTGGCGATACTTATATCAAAAATCTGCGTTTGGATAAAAAAGTCTTCGGGGAAAATGAGCCGATCACCGGAAAAATAATTTTAAACCGTCCGCCCGAAATCGACCATTGCGTGACCATTGGCATTTTCGACAATGATGGCCGCCTGATTCACCAGGCAATGAAAAAGGCAAATGCCGGGGAAATCTCGTTTGCCGAAAGCCCCCGCGCTCCTTTTTTGACCAACATTCTGAAGATCGAAGCAACCCTTTCCAAAAACAACAAAACAGTCAATCGGGCCGTGTCGGAATTCATTGTAAAATTGCCCCCCAAACCGCTCGATGAATTCAAGCTTTTAACATGGAATTGCGATTTTAATTATGCCAAGCTCCCCTACTTGTTTCACCTGTATCTGAATGAACTCAAACGGCATGGAGTTGATGCCGGAGTTACCATGCCGATTGTGCCGTCACAACAAAATGAAGGGCCATCTCCCGCCTTTGCCCTGGCGAAATCAAATATCGGATGCCTGCCGTATGTGGCGAAAATAAGAAATACAGACATTGGCTGCGCCAAAACACTGGAACGAAATCCCTGCCTCACCGATATCGACTACAACAATAAAATCACATGGGAAATTGACTCCTCCGTCAAGCGCAACATGGCATTCACACCAACCGCTTACAGCCTGGGCGACGAAAATCATATGGCCAATCCCAATATTGAAAAATTAAAAAATGTCGATTTTTGCTTTTCAAAGACATGCCGGGAGGATTTTAGACTTTATTTAAAAAATGAATATAAAAATTTGGAAGCGCTCAATTCGGAATGGAGCTCCCATTTCGGCCATTTTGACGAAATCAACCCCATCACCTTGGAAACAGCCAAAAAAATCGGAAACGATGCGGCATGGGTCGATCATCGCATGCACATGGAAACGGTGTTCGCAAATGCACATCGCAGATATAAAAATGCGGTCAAAAATCGCGACCCCACAGCGCTTGTCAGCATTGACGGCGCGCCGGCCGACAGTCAAAACAGCTTCGACGGATATGACTGGTCCAAACTGCTGAAAATCATCGATTGTTGCTTCCCCTACCAATTTGAAATGGAACCCTATCTCCCAACCAAAGAAATCGTCCGATCGCTGAAATCACCCCATTCAATATCCGGTCTGGTCTATGGGGCTTATTTCCAACATGTCCATAATGAGGATTTTCACCGATTCATGCCATGGAACCTGATTTTTCACGGTCACAATGCGGTATTGCTCTACAATGCAAGCGTTCCGGAACTTCTCGAACCCGCCTTTAAAGGCGACTTTTCCCCATATCCATGGTTGAAGTGGAATATCGAAGAAATCAAAATCATCAAAAATGGCATTGACAAGCTGTTGTTGAATTGCAAGCGGGAAAACGACGGGGTTTATATTCATTATTCGCAAAGCTCGTTGCATGCGGGAACCCTCTGCGGGGATGGAACAACAGTCGATGCCCAACAGGCCTTCTGTTGTCTAATGGAAGATTGCGGATTGCAATATGATTTCATCACTTATGATCAAATCGAGTCCGGCAACCTGCGAAAAAAAAATCATAAAGCTTTGCTGTTGCCCTATTCACAATGCTTGTCATCCAAAGAAACAGCGGAAATCAAGAATTTCGTTCAAAAGGGCGGCCTATTGCTGGCGGATAGGAAAGCAGGACTGCGTGACGAACACGGCAAACCGCTGGACCATGGTTCGCTTGACGACGTCTTCGGCATAAAAAGCGGCATTCAATCCCAAATCCAACTGTCCGGCGGCGTTCCACAAGGAGTCAAAAACCCCATGGTCATTGAAAATGAAAAACCAACCTTTGTTGTTAACAAATATGGAAGCGGCTGGGGAATTTATTTAAACTTTTCGATTGAAGCCTACCTCAAGTGCCGGATGAAAAACAGGAATATGGAAATGATAAAATCTGCCGCACAAATCCTGATGCAATATGGCGCCATCGAAAGCCAGGCAAAAGCCATAAAAACAGACGGAGATCCCGCAACGGGATGCGAAACCGTTCGTTTTACCGATGGTAAAAACTCTTATGTCGGCTTGCTGCAAGGCAATCAATCCAATGAAAACATCTCCATCGAATTTCCGGCTGAAACACATGTTTACAACATTCTGGAAAAAAAATATTGCGGGCATGTAAAATCAATAAACATCTCACTGCCGTACGCCAGGGGGAATCTCTTCGCCCGGTTGCCATATAAAATATCAGCCTTATCGGCAAACCTCCCGCGCCAATGCCGGCAAGGAGACGAAATGGAATATCAACTTTCGATCGAAACTGAAGATGGACGCCGCCCACAACGTCATGTTTTCCACGTTGCATTCCATGCCCCGGATGGCAAGGAATGCATTGCCTATACCAAAAATGTGACTGCTCCGGACGGTCGGCAGTCCGGAAAAATTCAATTTGCATTGAATGAAACAACAGGAAGATGGAAGATAAGAGCGACCGATGTCGCCAGCGGCGCTGCCATTGAAAAGGCATTCAGCATTCTGCCCGGCGCGAAGGGTGAATTTTAGCCGTTCTCACAGACATCCGCCCCGTCATTGCACGCTTGGAAAAAAACTTGCCTCCGCCACAAAATGAAAACCCAGTTCAACTTTTCAAAAAATAATGCATCCATTCTTTTTAACGCTGAAAAAGGCGCCATCGGCCTTTTGCGTGAAAATGCGCGGATCGACGGCATGAAATTCAGTTTGGCCCTTGACAATAAACGGTTGAATCCCCTTCTCAAGGCAACCGTGGCATCATCCGATAAAAATTCCTATATTTTTAAAGCGCATCTCTCAACCGTGGAGATCACGATGGAACTTTTTTATGACACCCTTTCCGATTTTTTTGGATGCAAGTTCATCATAAAAAATACGACCGCAAAACTTCAATGTCTCGGAGACATAATTTTTCAGGCCAATATCAAAAACTTGAAATTGGGCGGTCATCGCCGCGAAAACTATTCCATTTTGTTTAACAATTGCGACGGGTGCGCACAATCCGGAACCATTCCTCTCAATGCAACCGAAACCCTCGTCCCTTTTTATCTCAAACCTTTTGCCAGTGGAAAATGCTCATCGTCGCTTTTTACAATGATTTATAATAAAACAAATCAAGCGCACCTCTTTCTGGGCTTCAAACATCCCTTTTGCGCCCCGCACCGTTTTGAAATCAATCCGTCAGCCATCATCGCTCATCTGTCTTGCAATTGCGAACTGCCGCCAAAGGCGGAAAAACGCACAGACATCCTCTTATTTAGACTTGGACAAGAACCGTTTGAAACCCTCCAGAAATATCGCATGTTCTTTCCTGTCCGCAGCCCCTCCGCCGTCACAACCGGCTGGAACACATGGGACTACTATTGCACCAATATTAATCCCAGCCGAGTCGAAGAAAATATGCGCGCCATCAAAAAAATCGCATGGTTAAAAAAACGCATCAACTATATTATTGTGGACGACGGCTGGCAACATAGCTTTGGAAACTGGGAACCCAATATCCGGTTCAAGAACGGCGCGGCGGCGATTGCCAAAATAATCAAGAAGTCCGGTTTTATTCCAGGAATCTGGCTTGCGCCCTACACCATTCATCATACCGCGCCCGTCATGCAAGACCATCCGCAATGGCTGGTCAAGGGAAACAGCGGACAACCCAAAATGTATGGATGCAGCGCGCTTCTTGATCCCACTCATCCGCGGGTAAAAAGTTACATTTATGACATGTACAGAACCCTGTATAAACAGGGGTTCCGCTATTTCAAGGTCGATTTCGTCCAGGATCTTAAACAGGGCGAGATTTTTTTCAATGGCGTCAATCCCCATCGCGCGCAACAAACGGCAATACACAATATTCGGCGGGCGGTGGGAGCGGATGCCTATATTTTAAGTTGCGGCGCAATTGATGGAATGATCGGCGCTGTCAACGGCTGCCGGGTGACCCTGGATATTCGCTCCCACTGGGAATGGATTCAACGAAACACACACAGCCTTGCCGTGCGATGGTGGATGCATCATTGGCTTTGGGAAAACGATCCGGATTTTCTCATTGTCAGAGGCCAAAAAACCTCCACGGATTTGTATCCGAACAGATTTTGGTGCACACCTCATTTGCCAGACCAATATGGAATATGGGGAAAACGAATGACGATATCGGAAGCGCAATTTTGGGCGACAACGGTGTTAATGAGCGGCGGCGCCTTGATTCTGGGCGACCGCATAAAAACACTGACTCAAAAAGGATTGGGAATGTTAAAGACAGTTTTTGAAAACCATAACAGCCAAGCTGCAGTCCCCATCGATTTATTTAAAAAAGACTATCCGGAATTGTGGTTGAGAAAAGGAAAATCCGCCTCATTGCTTGGAATCCTTAATTGGACATCAAAAAGGAAACATTACCGCGTCGATTTAGCTGAACTTGGTTTTAAAACAAACATCAACACCGTCCATGAATTATGGCAAAACCGGCGCATGGGCGCTCGTAAAAATATTTTCGAATGTTTGGTCAATCCTCATGGAGCATCACTGTTCAAAATAATCGGAGAGTAAAAATGAATCCAACTCAAAACACCCCCTGGTGGACCGCGGAACCCCTTCGCATCATTGAGATCAGCAACGCATGGAAACTCGATTCCCTTTCCCTGGAAGAGGAATTGGAAACAGTCAAACGGCTGGGAGGAAACGCCCAGCATTTCCACGCATGGGAATGCGCCGCGGGATTCGACGACCAACGGATGTATTTTGAAACCCAGGCCGCCCGGAGAAAAAACCCCGACCGGATCGCGGCCTATCTGCCCATGGCCCGCCAAAACGGCATCCGCTTGATCGTCTATTTCAATGTGCACTGGCAAACCCGCGATTTCGGGCGCCAGCATCCGGATTGGACGCAAATCCGCGAAAACGGCTCGCCACTGGACGACGTTTACAGCACCGGAACATCCTTCTGCGTCAACAGCCCCTACCGGGAATGGGTTTTCCAGATCCTGCGCGACCTGTGCCGATATGAAATCGACGGTGTTTTTTACGATGGTCCCATTTTCTTTGCGGGAACCTGTTATTGCCCGGCCTGCAAAACCCTGTTCCGGAAACAAACCGGACAGGATATGCCCCTGAAATCCGACCGCCAGAATCCTCTCTGGACCGAACTGACCCGATTCCAAGCCGATTCGCTGGCGCGGTTCCTTGCGGACTCCAATTCGATCATCAAAAATATCCGTCCGGATATTTTATTCTACATGAACGGCAACGCGAACTGGCCATGGTGGCCCACCGGGAGGGACAACAAACGGATCATCGAACACACCGACATCCTGGGCGCCGAAGGCGGTTTTCTCCATGGAGATCTGAATCGCCTGCCGGTTTACAAACCAAGCGTCACCGCCAAGCTGCTGGAAAGCCAGGCCCGGGGAAAACCCACCGTGGTTTTTGATTGCGCCGGACACAAACCCTGGTCCTGGCATGCCCTGCCCGAGGGGGAAATCGACCTGCTGTTGAAGGAAACCACCTGTCACGGCGCAAATGCCTGGCTGGCCATCTTCCCGGATGACCGGCATGCCCCGGCGCTGAAAGCGGTGTCCGACCACAACCGCTTTGTCGCAAAAAATCCGGAAGCCTTTTGCCGCACCGAATCCATGGCCCGGATCGCCCTCTTGTGGCCGGCGTTGTCCGCGGAGGTTTACAACGGGTCGTCCGTGCCCGTCACCGATTTCACCAGGGAAGTCCAGTCCAGCGGCATCGGCGACTTGGGCGAAGAGTTTAACGGCTTTTACGAGGGGCTGGTCCGCGGACATTTTCCTTTCGACGTAATCGATGAAAAAAAACTGGAACACCTTGAAAAATACGACCTGCTTTTCCTGCCCAACGCAGCCTGCCTTTCATCGACCATGACCGACTCCATTCGCGCCTTTGTCAAAAAAGGAGGACGCCTTGTCGCTTCCTTTGAAACCTCGCTTTATGACGAAAAAGGCATCCGCCAGAAAAACTTTCAATTGTCGGACGTCTTCGGCCTCAATTTTGGCGGCGCGCTGCTGGGCCCAATGGATTGGGATTATTTTTCCCCTGTCTCGCCAGCAGATCCGCAACTGCCATCGCCGGACGGCAAGAAATTCATTCCCGCCCCCCAATATGGGATCCAGGTCGAACCCGCGGGAGGGAAAAATCTTTTCGTGTTTTGCAAAAAGCTCAAGGGCCGTTACGACAGCACCCCCGAAAGTTCATCCCAACCGTTTCTTTGCCGCAATTCGTTCGGCAAAGGAGAGGCATTCCATTTTGCGGGAACTTTTGGAGGAGGTCTGTCCAGGTTTTGTTTCCCGGAATACCTGGAGCTGGTCAAAAATCTGGGCGCCTTGCTAAGCCGCCCCATGATTGCCGTGGAAGGCGCCCCTTTCATCGAAGTCAGCATGAGAAGAAATGAAAGGACCCTCTTCATTCACTTGATCAACCAAACCACCGGCGCCCGGCGGCCCGCCATTCAAATCCAGCCTTTGCATGATGTGCGGCTGACCTTCCCGGGGCTTTGCTGCAGCCATGTGACAACCTTGGGCGGCAGCCCTCTTGTCGTGGAACAAACCGCGCCGCAAACCTCCATCCGGCTGCCTTTGTTGAAAAATTACGAGGTCATCCAATTAAGGAGCCGCGCAAAAATTACTTCACATTCTGCTGGAGGGAATTTTGCTGGATGGCAAGGCGCGAGCGACGAGCATACCCTTCATGGGTCTGTAAGTCGCAAGCAACGCAGCCAGCCGGCAAAATCCCCCCAGCCCGCAGGGGCGCGGCAGCGTGCAGGCATCTGCGGCGTTGCTCGTCAGTCGAAGATCCACGAGGGATATTCTCCTTCCTCGCGCCTGGCGTCTGCCTGCACGGTGCCTTTGCCAGAATGTGAATTAATTTTTGCGCGGCTCCCAAGTCCCAGCTGAACCAGGCCTGCCCGCCACCCGCGCAAAAATCATCGGCTATATCTTGAAATTGCGGGACAAATAATTCAACTCACTTGCCCCGGCGCGACGCCAGATATTCCGCCACATCCGGATGACTCTCGCGCACCGCATAATCGAACGCGGTCATTCCCTGGGAGTTGCGCGACTCGATGTTCGCTCCGTGAATCACGAGAATTTGCGCCACCTCCAAACTGCCCTTCTGCGCCGCCCACATCAACGCCGTCTTCCCGTTCTCGTCGCAAAGATCATATTTCGCCCTGGCCATCAGTAAAATCTGCGCAAAATCCGCCCTCCCATTCCATGCCGCAATCATCAGGGCGGTCCAGCCATTGACCGTCTGGATGTTGACATCCGCCTTCAATTTAATCAGCAGATTGACCGTATCCAAATGGGCATTCCACACGGCCGTCATCAGCGGCGTCCACCCATCAACCAGCCGCACATTCACATCCGCTCCACCCTCGATCAGAATGCGCATGGTGGTGGAGCGCCCCTCCATGGCGGCGCGAACCATGGCCGCATCGTTCAAAGACAACACACTGCCATCATCCGTCCTCTCAACAGCCTCATGCGCATTCGCTCCATTCACCCGTTTTTCCGTGGGTGTGGCCAGCATTTCAAGTGGTTGAGCTTGAGCTTGTTCCATCAGGATAGATTGTATGCGCGCTTCAACGCTTCTTCAACATAGCACTTCCTTCTTTATCGGCAAGAATATTGACAACTTGACTTTTAAAAACGATGCTTCGTCCCATGCTTAACCTTCTTAAACCCATCGAATGGAAAAACAATCGCCTGATTTTGCTCGACCAAACGCTTCTCCCCTGCCGCATAAAATATCTCTCCCTGCGAACCTCGGCCCAGGTTTGGGAAGCCATCAAGGTTCTGCGGGTTCGAGGCGCCCCGGCCATCGGGGTTGCCGCCGCCTTCGGCATGTATCTGGGCCTGCAAAACTGCAAGGCAAAAATGTCTTGGAACGCCTTTCGTCGCGCCGCCCAACAACAGGGTGACTACTTGAACTCGTCCCGCCCCACCGCCGTCAATCTGCGCTGGGCAGTGGAACGGCAACTGGCCCTCATCGACCGCATGCGGGAACAAAGCGTCCCTCGCATCCTTGCCGCCTTGCTCAAGGAAGCGCGCCGGATAATCGTCGAAGACATGGAGGTCTGCAAAGCCATCGGACGGCATGGCCTGCCCCTGCTCCGGCAAGGCTGCGCGGTTCTCACCCATTGCAATGCCGGCGGACTGGCCACCACCCGCTACGGCACCGCGCTGGCGCCCGTTTACGCCGCAGTGGAAAAAGGCCGGAGGATTTCCGTCTATTCCGACGAAACACGCCCCCTCCTCCAGGGATCGCGGCTCACAGCCTGCGAACTGAAACGCGCCGGCGTGCCCGTCACGGTCATCTGCGACAACATGGCCGCCACCGTCATGGCACAGGGAAAAATCGACGTGGTCATCGTCGGCGCCGACCGCATTGTTGCCAACGGGGATTTTGCGAACAAGATCGGCACCTACGGCCTGGCCATCCTCGCCAGGGAACATGGCATTCCCTTCTACTGCGCCGCCCCGGCCTCCACCGTCGATCTGCGGCTGAAACACGGAAGCCAGATCCCCATCGAGGAAAGAAAACCGGAGGAAATCACCCATGGCTTTGGCAGACAAACCGCCCCAACCGGCGTCAACGTCTTCAACCCCGCCTTCGACGTCACACCCCACCGTTATGTCTCCGGTTTCATCACTGAAAAAGGCATCCTCAAGCCGCCCTTCGCCAAAAGCCTGAAAGCCTGCTGCTCCCCCATAATTTGATCTCGCTTCCCTTCCGTCAATCGGGCAGACTGCCTCCGCTATGTCAAAAATCCTTCTTGTTGAAGACAACGAAATGAACCGCGACATGCTGTCCCGGCGGCTTGTCCGAAAAGGTTACGAGGTCATCATCGCCGTGGATGGCGGACAAGGGGTTGCCATGGCCAAGTCTGACAAACCCGATTTGATTCTCATGGACATGAGCCTCCCTGTGCTGGACGGCTGGGAAGCCACCCGCCAACTCAAGACCGACGAGCAAACCAAGGGCATTCCGGTCATTGCCCTCACAGCCCATGCCATGGCCGGCGACCGCGAAAAAACCATCGAGGCCGGCTGCGACGACTACGACACCAAACCCATCGAACTGCCCCGTTTGCTATCCAAAATCGAAGCGTTGCTCGCCAAGAAAACGCCATGAGTTCCACTCCTGAGCAGCCATCCGACGCGGACCTGGCGACTCTTCGCCACGAACTGCGGACCCCCATCAACCAGATCATCGGCTACGCCGAGATGCTGGAAGAGGATGCCCGCGGCGCCGGCCAGGCGGAATCCGCCGGCGACCTGCAAAAAATCCAGCAGGCCGCCCGAAACCTGCTCAAGCTGGTCAATGAAAACCTGATCCCCTCCCACTTCGGAGCCGGCAGCGTCAAACCTCCCGCCACCCTTTCCCCCAATGCCGCCCCCGGCGCCGAACTGCCCCAGCACATCAAACACCGTTTTGCCAAACCCGACCATGGCCATCTGCTGGTGGTGGACGACAATCCCGACAACCGCGACATGCTGGCCAAGCGCCTTGCAAAACAAGGCTACACCGTCGCCTGCGCTGAAAACGGACGGCTCGCCCTCGAAGCCCTCCGCCGTGAATCCTTCGATCTGGTGCTTCTGGACATCATGATGCCGGAAATGGACGGTTACCAGACCCTCAACCAGATCAAGGGCGACAATGAACTGCGTCATCTGCCCGTGATCATGATTTCCGCGCTGGACGAATTGGAAAGCGTTTTGCGCTGCATTGAAGCGGGCGCCGAGGATTATCTGCCCAAGCCCTTTGATCCCACCCTGCTGCGGGCCCGCATCGGCGCCTGTCTGGAAAAGAAACGCGCCCACGACCAGGAACAACTCTATTGCCAGGCGCTCGTCGAAAGCCAGAAAGCCCTGGCAACCGAACTCAACGAAGCCGCCAACTACGTTCGATCCCTTCTGCCCGCGCCGCTCAAAGGCGACGTCAAAACCGACTGGCGGTTTATTCCCTCCACCCAACTTGGAGGAGACGCTCTTGGCTACCACTGGCTGGATCAGGATCACCTGGCCATGTATCTGCTCGACGTCTGCGGCCATGGGGTGGGCGCCGCCCTGCTCTCCATCTCCATCGCCAATGTCCTGCGCTCCCAATCCCTGCCCTCCACTGATTTTCGGCACCCCGGGGAAGTGCTCAACATGCTCAACCAGACCTTCCCGATGGAAAAACAGAACGACATGTACTTCACCATCTGGTACGGGGTTTACGACAAAGCCAGGCATCAACTGCATTACGCCTCCGGCGGCCATCCCTATCCGGTTCTTTTCACCGGCCCCTCCCAGGCGCAGGCCGGCATGCAAATCCTGCAGGCCGGCGGAGTCATTGTCGGCACCATGCCCAACGTTTCCTATCGCACCGTCACCGTCCCCTTCCAACGCTATAACCGGCTCTATATCTTCAGCGACGGCATTTACGAGGTGACCAAAAAAGGCGGCGGCATGCTCACCCTCGATCAGTTCTCCCTATTGCTCAAAATCCCGCCTCTTGCCGGCCTCTCCCATCTCGACAGCATTCTGCGCCGCATTCAGGATCTCCACGGCTCCAGCACCATGGAGGACGATGTCTCCATCATGGAAGCGGTTTTCGACTGAGCATCTCAAATACAGTTGTCCCGTTCCCCGATTGCAATGCATTTATTGTCATTGACCCACAAAATATAAGCGCTAAAATAATAACATGGAAACAGATAAAACGCCATCAAATGTTAATATGACAGCATTTAGTCCTTTAGCGCTTCGATCCAAAATTGCCATCAAAGTCCGCCAGTGCAGGCTCATGAACAAATGGAGTCAAAAAGAATTATGCAAACGCGCCGGCATCAATTTTGCCACCTACCGGATTTTTGAAAAAACGGGAAATATTTCACTGGCCCGACTCTGCCAGGTGGCCATCGCTCTCGGACGCTCCGGAGAGTTGCTGCAACTCTTTGATCCGCCTCCAGTGGCCTCCCTGGATGAACTGCCGGAGGAAATCAGGATTCCACGGCGTGGGAGAACCTTGTGAAACTGAAAGTTTTTCATGCCGGAGAACTGGTCGGAACGCTGGCTGACGATCCAAGCCGGCGGGATCAAATCCTTTTCCAGTACGCCTCATCCTGGGTTGACCGGCGAATAGAGCTTTCGCCATTTCATCTTCCCATTGTCAATGGAATGATTGTCCGTTCAAATCCCAACCCCATCTTTCACAACCTATTCGGCTTGTTTTACGACAGTCTGCCCGATGCATGGGGCATGAGCACGCTTGAACGTTATTTCAAACAGATTGGAGTCCTGCCGCAGGAAATTTCCCCATTGGCCAAACTTGCGTATATGGGATCCCGCGCCATGGGGTCCTTGAGTTATCAACCAGCCATGGATTTGAAAGAAAACCCGGCTGTTCTTGATGCCGTGGACCTGGCCAGGCTGGACCATGAGGCGCACAAAATCCTGATTGACTCGCCGGACAGGATTTTTCCACAACTGGCTTTTTCCAGTTCGGCTGGCGGTGCGCGTCCAAAGGTCGTGGTGGCCATTCGTGATTGCGATGAAACGGTGGTTTATGGAGCCTCCAAAATCCCGGAAGGTTTTTCAGGCTGGCTGGTCAAGCTGGCAGCACTGGAAAAAGGAGTCAAGGACGGCGGGCAATATGGTCGATTGGAATACGCCTATTCCCTGATGGCCCGCGATGCAAAGATTGAAATGCCGGAAACAAAGCTTTTGGAAGTTCCAATGAGCGGCCAAAGGGCCGGCCTTTTTGCAATCAGGCGTTTTGATCGTGTTGCCGGAGTTGGGGAACAACAAAAACGCCACGTCCAAACTTTTGCGGCATTGCAGCATGTCAATTTTGGATTGCCTTGCGACGCCGGGGATCTCTTCAAAACCACCCTGGCATTGACGCGGGACCTTCGGGAATTGGAACAGGCATTTCGACGGGTGGTTTTCAATATTGCCGCCTGCAATTTTGACGATCACGCCAAAAACTTCGCCTTCCTTATGGAAAAAGACGGGACATGGAAATTAAGTCCGGCCTACGATGTGACCTACAGCATGGGCTGGGCCGATTACCGGGCCCGGCACATGATGCTGGTCAATCAATCAGGCCGGCCGAGTGTGGAAGATTTGATTGTTGAAGCCGAAGCTTTTTCCATTTCCAGCCCCAAGGAGATCATTGGTGAAATCCTTGAAGCGATTTCTGACTGGATGAAATACGCCAAAAAGGCCAAGGTGGACAAATCCAGGGCGGAGGAAATCAGACGAAAAATCCAAGAACACGGAATCCGATCTTCATGACCGGCCAAAACCGCCGCCTTCTCATTCACACAGCATGGCATGGGAACAAACCCGGCCTCACTTCCCATCCTCATCCCCATCTTCCCTGAATCGCTGCAACAACTGGCTTATCCCCCTCAACGGAATCGACAGCCAGCCGGGACGGTTGTTCAATTCGTAAAGCGTCTCGTAAACCGCCTTCTCCAGTTGGAACAGGCACAACAGGTCATGGAAATCCGCCGTGTCGGCCGGAATGAACGGCGCCCCGCAGGTGACGGAAAGATAGCTGTCCAGGAAAGCCCGCTTGACCCAGCGATACCACAGATCGACGCAAGGCAATAGAAATTCCCGGCAACCCTTCTCATCCACATGACGATGCAACAAGGCGCTCTGGGCGGCGTAATCAAACGACCTCAACATGCCGGCCAGATCCACCATGGCCAGGTTTTTTGCGCATCGCTCATCCAAACCCCGGACAGGCTCCCCCTCGAAATCGATGATGAAAAAATCCGCTCCCCCATGCAAAACCTGTCCCAAATGATAATCCCCATGGATGCGGATCTTGCCGACATGGACATTGCGCCGGACAAGCATTTCGCGCGCCCGGTCAAACAACGGCGCGTCGCGCAAAAAATTCTCCGCCTCCCCCCTTGTTTCCGGCGCCAGCCCGGGAAGGCGTTTCTCCAAAACCTCCGAGGTTTCCTTCAAAGCCCTCTTGATCCGCGCATCGGCGCACCTCTGGTCAAAACGCGAAAAAATCTCCACCCCAAATCTGGAATTGCCCGTCTTGCGCGAAAGAGCCAGGTGCAACTCCGCAGTCCTGCGTCCAAGCAACCGGGCCTTGGGCAAATAGGTGTTTTCAAGATAATCCAGCACCATTTTTGGAGCGCCCTGCCCCGGCGTGCCGCCGGGGGCCACCACACCCACCGCCCGCCGGTTTTCCAACAGCCATTCCACATAACGCTCCAGCACGTTGAGAGTGAAAGCCCAGGCGTCCGCCTCGCAAGCCACCAATCCCTGCAACAAGGCCACCACGGTCGGCGGTTCCCCCTCGCACACATATTCCAGGTGCCCGGCATATTGCGGTACATGGGAAAAATGGGCTTCTTCGCTCAAATAACGAATCATCTCCAAATCCGGATTCATTCCTTCCCTCACCCGCCGGAAAAGTTTCAGGAACAGCTTGTCCTCGTAAAAAATTGAACTGTTGCTCTGCTCGACTCCCGGCGACCGGGAATTCGAGGGCAGACAACCTCTGCGCCTCATCTCCTCCAAAACCCGGGAAGGATTGCCCGCCAGCCTCCCCCTCGCCCCCGTCCGACCGCCCCCCGTGGCAGCCAGCTCCAAAAGCAGCATCCGAAAAGCCGGATCGCACAAGGCATCCACCAGCACCCCCGTTCCCCGCTCCCCGCCGCACTGGACAATCACATCCTGCGGCCGAAACTCCCCTTCTTCCCTCGCCAGCCGCCCCTCCAGCAGCCGCACCGGCATCAAAAAACGCTCCCCCCCCCCGTCTTCATAAACAGCCTGCACCACCAGACAGTTCAGCGCGCCATCGGCAATGTCTTCGCGATCCAAAGGGATGCACTCCACCACCTTCGTGCTCTTCAGTTTCCGCGCCTTGCCGCCAAACCAGCGGCATCCGGCCAGATAAACCGGCAGAGCCCCCTCCTCAAACTCCTTTTTATGCTCCGATGTCCAATAGGAGGCGTCAGGACGGTGATGCAAAAATTCGGGCTGGGGATTCATGGTAAAATTCGAACATGAAAAGCCAGGGCAAACGGAAAAGGCATTGCTCCAATGCCCCTTGTTCATTTGCTTCGGATTTCGATATTCGGCTTCGCTTGCGCGCTGGAAAAATCCGTTTTTCTTATCTCAACTCAACATCACTTCCCGCCGTCCCCGGGCCACCCTGCCAATCAGGCACGATTCAATGCCAAAAGCGGATGCTTCATCCCTGACCCGCTCCACAGACGCCCGCGGCACAACAAGCACCATTCCAATGCCCATGTTGAAAACCCGGTACATTTCCGCCTCCGACACGCGGCCTTTCCTTCGAATCAGTTCGAAAATCGGCGGCACGTTCCAACTGGATCTGTCAATGCGCAGCAAGGCGTTCCGGGGCAACACCCGCTCGATATTTTCGATAAATCCTCCGCCGGTGATATGCGCCGCACCATGCAACACAACCTTTTTGCGGCGCAGGCTGGCCAGCAGGGGATGATAATTGCGATGCACCCGCAAAAGCGCCTCCCCCACCGATTCCCCCTCCAGTTCGGACGGACGGGAGGTCATCTTGAATCCCGCCTGTTTGAACAGGATCTCGCGGGCCAGGGAATATCCGTTGGTATGCAAACCGGTGGAGGCCAGGCCGACCACCTCATCGCCCGTTTCAATCTTGGAACCGTCAATGATCTTCCTCCGGTCAACCACTCCCACAATCGTCCCCACCAAGTCATAGTCACCGGCGGCATAGATCCCGGGCATCTGGGCCGTCTCACCCCCCAACAGGGCCATGCCCGCCTCGGCACACGCCTTGGCCAGTCCCTGGATGACGCCGTCAAACACCTCCTTCTCCAGCTTTCCCGTCCCCATGTAATCCAGGAAAAACAACGGATCGGCCCCCATCACGGCAATATCGTCGCAGCAATGGTTGACCAGATCCTGCCCCACGGTGTCGTGCCGCCCCATTTCCACCGCCACCCGCAACTTGGTGCCCACCCCATCCATGCTGGCCACCAAAACCGGTTCCCGGCAGGCGGGGAATCGGGCTTTGAACAATCCGCCGAAAGCGCCGATCCGCCCCAAGACCTCCGGACGCGTTGCCCGCCGCAAAAGCGCGGGCAGATTGGCCTTGACGTTGCGGGCCAGCTTTAAATTGACCCCCGCTTTCGAGTACTGTGAACTCATTTTTCCTTCCGTTGGTTGCGTCAAAGCAGCCGTTGCTGGGTGTCCTCCACCACGCTGGCGGCAAGCGTCTGCCGCTGGCTGCGTCGTTTTTCCATGATAAACTTGTCCAGATCCTTCGGGAACGGCACTGGATATTCCCCGGTGAAACAGGCCGCGCAAAACTCATCCTTTGGATGGCCGGTGGCCTTGAACATGCCCTCCTGGCTCAGATAACCGATCGAATCCGCCCCCAGATATTCCTTGATTCCGGCTTGCGTGTACTCGTTGGCGATCAATTCCTTGTGAGTGGGGAAATCAATCCCATAATGGCAGGGATGACGGTGCGGAGGACAACTGACTCGCACATGCACTTCCTTCGCCCCCGCCTCCCTCAGGTTTTTCACCCTTGCCCGGGCTGTCGTGCCGCGCACAATCGAATCGTCCACGATCACCACCCGTTTGCCCTTCACAAAATCGCGGACCAGATTCAGCTTCACCCTCACGTTGAAATCACGGATCAACTGGCTGGGCTGCAAAAAAGTGCGCCCGATATAGTGATTGCGGACAAAGGCCAGTTCCATGGGAATATTTGATTCGCGGGAGAAACCGAGGGCGCAATAATTCCCGGAGTCGGGCACCGGAATGATCGCGTCGGCCTTCACCGGGGTTTCCCTCGCCAGTTGACGTCCCAATTCCTCCCGCACCTGCGCCACCGTGCGTCCCTTGAGCAGGCTGTCGGGCCGGGCAAAATAAATATACTCAAAAATGCACAGGGAAGGCCGGACACCGAAAGAATCCATTTTCACCGAACGCAAGCCGTCCTTGTCCAATATGACCACTTCGCCGGGCTCCACATCCCTCACAAATTCCGCCTGGATCAGGTCAAAGGCGCATGTCTCCGAGCTCAAAATATAGGCGTTGCCCAGACGCCCGATGCTCAAGGGACGGAACCCGTTTGGATCCCTCACCCCGATCAACTCATTCTCGCCCATGATCAACAGCGAATACGCGCCCCGGATGCGCCCAAGCGCATACAGGAGATTGTTTTCGCGGTCGCCATATTTTGGCTGCGCCATCAAATGAAGGATGATCTCGCTGTCCACCGTGGTCTGGAAAATCGATCCGTAGGCCTCCAATTCATCCCGCAGGATGTTGGCATTGACCAGATTGCCATTGTGCGCGATGGCAATCTCGCCCCGGGCGCAATCCACCACCATGGGCTGGGCATTCACGATCGAACTGGAACCCGTGGTCGAATAACGGACATGTCCGATCGCCCGGGTGCCCTTCATCCCGCGCAAGGCGGAATCATTGAAAACCCGCGAAACAAGCCCCATGCCCCGGTGAACCCGGAAAACCTGGCCATCCGCCTCGGACGAAACAATCCCCGCGCTCTCCTGGCCGCGGTGTTGCAAGGCATACAATCCAAAATAGGTCAGGGTGGCGGCATCAGGATGCCCATACACCCCGAATATTCCGCAGTGATCCCTCGGTTTTTCGTTTTCAATCATGTTTCTGTTCCATTGGTCAAATGAACCCGGCCTCATCCCGCTCCATTCAAATTTTCCGTCCGGGCCCAACAATCATAATATTCCAGAATATGGAGGCGGTAAAAAATGGCAAGAGTATCAATACCGGTTGTGAGCAGGGTCTCAAGGGAAAAGTGTCCATATTTTCGCCGATATTCAATCACCACCGGCGCCTCGGCGATGTGATAGCCGAAATGACTGGCCATGGCCAGCAATTCAAGGTCATAAGCAAAAGCCTTTACCAACATCCTGGGCATGCAACGTTCCAGCACCTCCCGCCGGAACAACTTCAACCCCGTCTGCGTGTCCCTCACGGGCAAACCGAACAAAATCCGCGTCATGGTGAAATAGATCCAGCTCACCATCCGCCGGCGGATCGGATAATCAACCCGCGACAGGGGATGCATCTTGCTGCCAATGACCGCGTCGGCCCCCTCCACGCCCATGGTTTCAAGCAACGTCCCGATCTGCTCCACCGGCAGGTCCATGTCCGCGTCCAGGAAAAAAATCAGCTCACCCGTCGTCCGGAGAAAACCCTGCCTCAAAGCCTCGCCCTTGCCGCGGTTTTTCGGCATGTCCACAATGGTCAAATCAGAAAAACGCTCCGCCAACCCCGCCAGAATCTCCCGGGTATTGTCCTCACTGCCATCATTGACCACCACCACCTGGAATTTTTCCGTCATGCCCGCCAATTGCCGCCTCGTGCGCTCCACGGCATCGGCAATCCGTTGGCCTTCATTATAGGCCGGCATGATGACGCTGAGGGATTTCACGCCCCCTACCTACAATGAAAACAAAGCCGCGACAATCTCAATTAAACCAAAATCCGAAGACCGATGGAAATTTCGCCCCTTCAGCCCTCAACCTTCAGTCTTCAGCCTTCAGCCTCATCCTACGGCTTTGCCTTGCCCCTGAACCAGATCTTCCCCAATGAAGATGGATCCTTGCTGTCCATCACCCCCCGAAAATATCGCACCCCATGGCGCCCGGTTTCTCCATCGTCAAAATCATTGACGGCCAGCGCAAACCCCATCACAGCGCCCGGATCGGGTCGTTTCTGCAAGCCAAGGGTATCCCACGGAAAAATAATCTCATACCATGTGGAGGAATCCTTGCGTTTCAACTGGGTCATCACCTTGGGTTCCGCGGTGTCTTCCAACAACCTGGGGTCATACGAAATCCATCGCCAGATTGCGGGTCCTTTGGCGCCCAGCGCCACCCCGTATTCCAGCAAACGATGTCCATCCAAACCCTCCTGGCTGCCCGGCTGCCAGGGTTTTTCAAGATCAGGATCAAAGGCGAACTGGAGGGAATCCTCCTTCCAGATGTCGCGCGGCGCCTGACCCTGAACATGACGCTCATCCATCACTTCGACCTGAAAATACAACCCCATGTCGCTGTACCCCATCTTGAGTGTCGCCCCCGGCAGCGCCACCTCCTGGGCGCCGGTGCGGAACCCCCCCATGTTCGACAGGTCAACCGGCGGAATCTTGTCCCATAATGCCCTCTCGGCCTGGTTGAACAGCGAAAAACAACCCAAAAAATTTGCGCCAAATCTCCCTTCCACATGCAAACGGGAGGCATCCTGGCAATTCAAGGTCACCTTGCCTCCATAGAATTTGCCGGGCTGGCAATTCGCCAGGGGAATGGAAACCGCCGTCACCTTTTGGGGGACCAAATCAATCGAATCGGAAAAAATCTCAGGGTCTGCGCCCGGTTTGATGGCCACCTGCCCTTTGACCGGCGCATCCAGGTGGGATCTCACATTGATCTGCACTTGCGGAACATCCTCGTCCAAAGGCCATGTCAATCCGCTCGACTCGATGACCATCGGCCGCACCACGCGCACCGGCGCCCCCCGCCATCCGGTTTCCGTCTTGACCAATGCCAGGTAAGTCCCCGGGACCGCCGTGACCGGCGCTTCAACTTGATCGTCCTTGACGATCAACGGCGGATGGACAATGGCATTCTTCCAAGGCAGAGCTTTCCTTGTTCCCTGTCGAAGGGTGATGCCATCCTGGAGCGTCACCCCGGCCAGCGAACCATCCGTCAATTCCATGAAGACGGGACTCTGGCCGATTTCAAACGGCGCATTCTCAATCGACGCCATGGCCCGGCCATTCATTTCCTCCACCCTCCGGGCGCTCAATGGAACATTCATTTTGACCTTGGCATCGCTGTTCCAGACCACCGCCACAACCCCTTTCCCTTTGGGATACAACAGAAGGTTGAGAGTTGGCGTCAGACGCAACCAGCGAACCTCTCCATCACCGCCATTCAACCAGCGAAGCGCATTCGCAAAGGAGGCATAAGCCGGCCGGGGTGTGCCATCCGGACGCAACACCCCGTCCATGCCACCCCCCAAAAGGCTGCTGTAAACATAGCCATCCACTTTGGCCATGGAAAGCAGCGCCATGGCCCGGCTCACGTACTGGGCCTGGTTCAATTCATCCAGCGTTTTGCTGCCCGCCACCTTTGCCCCGCCCGTTCCGGCTCCCTCAACGCTCGTCTGCCAGCCAAACCCCATCAGAAAAAGAGGGCAATCCTTTTGCCCTGCCGCATCCAGAAAGCGCCGCGCCTCGGTCATTCTCCAATAAAACTCCCCTTCGGGCGCAACTCCCGACGCATTACTCCGATCCAGATGCAATGCCACACCATCCAGATCCTTCAACAAACCATCCCTCACCAGCTTGCGCAAATAAGGCATGCGGCTGGCATGAATGCCCGGCCCCAAAACCTTGACGGCTGGATGGGCCGTTTTGATCATTTTCGCAACCTGCCGGTAAAATGCCACCATATCCTTGTCCAACCCGCCCCAGTTTGTTTCAGGCATTTCCTGCGGCACAAAATATCCTGGAAACGGCGAACAGGCCCTGGCAAACCCCTGAACCATTTTCTCCAGCAGGGCTGGATCAATGGGAGATTGTATTCTGCCTGGCGAAGCTCCGGGCGGCATCAACCAGCAGGGCAATCCGCGCCACTCTCCCACCACATCAAGGGCGCCTTTGACATCCGGCGCCAGAGTCTGGTGTCCCATCAAAAACCCGCCATCCGGCCCCAGTCGGAAAGAACGGGCGTTCCAACCGCGCAGGGTCCACCGCGCGCCCGCGCCCGCCGCCAAAGCCGGATCGCCCTCTCCCAAAAAAAGCCCATATCTGGAGGTTTTCCGCGCAATTTCAGGCGGCGGCTTGCCTGCCACCACCGCAGTGCCACGTCCCAGCAACTCGGCATTGCCTTCATATCGCGCCGAAACTTCGATCGAATAATACCCCCGCGAAGGCAGGTCCACCCGCAACCGTTGGGCCTTGGCCGGGGCATTCAGTTCCTTGAGAATATTCTGTTCCTCATCATGAACCGTGACATCCGCCCCGGACATCCTGTCCGCATCGGCAAAAAGGACTTCCACCATTCCGGAATCCTGAATAAAAACAAAACCGGGACTCGTTGACTCAAATTCGTGACACTTGGCTGTTTCTGATTCCACGGTCACGGCATCGATCCAAAAACGGCTTTGCGGTCCCCCCCCCTCCGCCACCAGACACAGCCGCAATGATTTGGTGTTTTTCCTCAAGACCCATTCAGTCTGAACCGGCGACCACTGGGCCGCCGCCGGAAGCACGACCCTTTGTTCCCCCATTGAAGTGAAAGCGCGGCGTTCCTGCTGGCCATCGCTCTCCCATAACGCCATTTCTCCGCCAACACTGGACGAAATCAACAAGGAAACCCGTATCTTTGCCTTTTTGAATTTTCCACAGGGGACACAAGGAATCACCGTCTGGCAGGTTGTCTCACACGTGAATCTCTTGAATTCCAACCTCCCATACCCTTTTCCCTCCCCCGGACGATCCGTGGCCGCCGTCAAAATTGCCGCACCATCCGGTTCTTCCATGCTCCACGCCCTGACGGCATCCTTCTGCTCAAAATTGCAATTCCATAAAGTTTTCTTCTCCCCCTCCCCCAGATCCTTGGGCATTTGAGCAGGACACGGGAAAACACCCGTCATTAAAAACAGCCATATTGAAAAAAAAAGGGCCTTCATTTCCGCTCCATCTTTGCAAAGCTGCCGGTTTGTCACGTTAATTTACGAAGAATTGCCGGGCCGGTTCATGATCGCCACACGAGTGCCGCTTACCCCCACGGCGCGCGTCTGCGCGGGAACAAGAAACAATTTTTCACGCCAGAATTCCAGGCTTTCCTGTTCGATAATCAAAAACACCTGCCTTTCGGATTTCCAACATTCCGCCACCTTGTCGTGGGTCAAATACAATTCCGCACCTATCCCCTTCTCGCGCAGGGCAAATTCGCCGCCGGGATGGGCATCCACCCAATTGATCGGATTTTCCAGATAAAAAAACAGGCTTGTCGCATAGTGGGGTTCCCCCTGGCAGATCACCATGGCGCCGGGACGGGCCTCATTCCGGATTCCGCGCGCCACCCCTTCCAGTGAGAAATACTGTCCCATCAAAGCCAGCCCCCACGATGCCAGCGCCATCAATCCCAGCATGCCGATTCCCGCGACGGTGGCCACCGAAGCCTTGCGTCTCCGCCATGCCTGATAGGTCCCCACCCCGCCTCCCACCATCAAAATCACGGAAGCCAGCTTCATCAACGGAACCAGTTGCAGGTAGCCTCCAAAGGAAAATCCCCGGATGGCATTCAACGCGTTGTCCCGCGCCGCAACCGGGTCCACCTCCACGGTGGCCCCCTTGACCGCCGAATCGATGACCCCTTGCAAAGCCAGCCCCAATACGCCGCAAACCAAAAGCAGGACACAGGGAATCAACCAAAACATCCTTGGAACCTGGATGCGCGCCGCCCAAGGCAGGGCCAGCCAGATCGCCACGCCGCCCCAACTCGTCATGGTGTAGTAGTCCTGGCGCGCGGAAAAAATAATGCTCACCGCCGTCACAACCACCCAGAGCCACAAAACCTTTTCATGATGGTAAAAAACCTGTCCGGTCTCCTTGATCCGCCGCCGCGCCCAGAATACGGCCGGCGCAAAAAGGGTCCATGGCAGGAAAAAGACCAGATGCTGCACCCAGAACACCATGGAAGGCACCGCACGGCTGTCCGGCGGAAACCGTTTGTCCAGCAAATGCCCCACCTGCTCGTTCACAAAATGATCCATCAAAAAACCGGAAAAACGCATCTCGATGGCCGCATACCACGGCGCGACAATCAGCAGAAAGATCGCCAGATGCCGCAAACGCCACATCTCCCTCCAAACCTTTCTCTGCCTCTCGAAAAACAACATGCACAACGCCGCCACCAGCACGGGATAAAGCAAGCCATGCAACCCCTTCACCACACATGCCAGCGACATGCAAAGCCAGGCCAGATCAAACCATCGCCGGCAACGCGCGGGATGCGTCAAGGCGCTCAAAAAACACCAGAACGTCAACGTCAACAGCGCGCCCAAAAAAGGCTCCGGCATGATCAAATGACTGAATATGAAAAAACCAAAAAATGTGGATTGGATGATGGCGGCGTAATAACCGGTGCTGCGCCCGCCCACGCGTTTGCCAACCAGGTAAGTGGCGTAAATCCACAACAACGAAGCCAGGGCATTGGGCAGCCGGGCGGCAAAGACATTCACACCAAAAATCTTGCAGGACGCCATCATGATCCAGTACATCACCGGAGGCTTTTGCAGACGGGGAATGCCGTCATTGGTTGGTATCAGCCAATCGTTCCGCGCCAGCATCTCCCGGGCCGCCCCGGCATACTGCCCCTCCGTCTCGTCAAAAATGACCGGCACAAAACTGGACCCGATGTAAAGCACCGTTGCCAGGGTGAAAAACACGGCCACTTTCCATCCGGCAATCGTATCCTCGCCCAATGAATGCATCCCATGATGCGCTTCCGAGGAATCAGGAGACAAAGCGGGATCCTTTGACATCGGCAAACTCATCCCCCCCCTGCCACCCTCATCATTTCCCCATGCTCCAAACGGATCGAGTCCATGATACCGCTAAAAACTCGCGGATAGGGATATCTGGCCATAGGGCGCCGGCTGCCCCTGTGACTTGACGTCTGCGGGATGAATGTGAAATTCACGGAAAAGCATGTATCCGCCTGAAACATCAAGGGTCATTCCCGGTATGATCTTCCACGACATTCCGGGACCCACCCGCGCCTCCATGTAATCCATCTTTCCGCTATTGGTATTGGATTGGCCATGCGAATCCCCAAACGTCCTGGAAATCCGGAAACTTCCCCCCTTGATGTCGCCGCCAAAGTAAGCTGTCAGTTTCTCCGTTATCTCATATTCGATGCGCGGCCGGGGCATGAGAAACATCAAGGTCCATTGATTGGCAAATTTCCATCTCACCCCTCCGCCCGGCATCACTGGAATATTCCGGAAAGGATCCGCGCTAAGCCCAAAAAACCACTGCAAATCCTTGTCCACCAGATAGGAAGCGCCAATGATGGCCGGACAGTTGACATCCTCAAAAGTGATATCGCTGTAATCACTGTAAACCCCCGGCCTTATTTCCAATCGCATCAGCCATTCCTCATTCAATTCGATATCCGATCCCAAAACCGCGCAGGTGCTCTGCAGGGTGGCCGGCAGAGGCGCCGCTTCAGGCAGGCCAAACGAATAGCGGTCCCATCCGGCGCCGCCGCGCAAAATAACGCCCTCGGACAAATGCTTGTTCAAAATGACCTCTGCCGCGCTGGACTGCATCTTCACATTCCCATAGGGAATGGCGCCTGAGCGGGTTTTGCTCGTGCCGGTATAGGAATACTCCGTTTTGACCTCAAAAGAAACGCCGTCATCAACCATTTCCGCATTTTTCTTTCCGTTCCCCCCATTTTTTGGTTTTTCCTTGGTTTCCTTCTGTCCCGGCACGCTGAAACCTTCCGCCAAGGCATTGCCTTGGGCTTGCGCCATGCAAAACGGCAAAAACGCCACGGCAGCAATCAGTATGCCCCGCAACTGTTCCACCATCATTGGCCGGAAAAATTTCTTTTTCATAGATGTTCCCTAACACTACAAATGGGAGGCAAAATGTCAAGGAGATTAGGTTCCGAATGCCGTATTGCCATCGCTCCGCTCTTTTGACAGAATAATCGCATGATCACCTTTCGTTCCAGCACCTTCTTATGGATTGCCGCCAGCGCTGTTTTGTTGTGCGGAGGACCATTCAGACTCGCGCTTCACGCCCAAGCCACGGACCCGGCCCCGGTGGAAAAAACCAAGGCGGCAGCCGGCGCCGGGGAAACTGAAAAACTTTCGCGCCAGAAAGCCATCGCCGCAGCCGTGGACCAGGCCATGAAAAAAATGGACGCCAACGGCGACAATGCCATTTCCAAGAAGGAAGCCCAGGCGGCCTCCAAAACCGATGCCAAGGATGAGGCCACCGATGCGAAGGACCAATCCAAGGACGCCAAAACGCCTCCCAAAAAAGAAGCGGCCATTTCCTTCAAAAAAGCGGATCAGAACAAAGACGGCAAAGTGGACCGGGAAGAACTCCACAAAGCGATGGAAGATGATGGTCACGCAAAACTCTTCTCCAAGCCCGAGCCCATCACACCGTGCAGCGAACCGATCCCCTCCAACGAACCCGCCACATCCAGAAACACCTTCGGCATCCGGTTCAAGTTCTGACCCTTGTCATCCGTCCGTTTAGGGCTGCAGAATGACACTTGTAGATTCTGCCGCAGTGGACCGTCTGGATTGCGGGCAGAAGTTCCCGATCAACGGAATCCTTCCGGACAAACCCCGCCGCCCCCGCGGCGAGGGCATTCTTGATTTGCCCCGGATCGGTACACATTGAGAGAATCAGAATTCTCGTCTTTGCGCCCCCGGCAACAAGCCGCCGGGTCGTTTCGATGCCATCCATTCCCGGCATATTGATGTCCATGATTGTCACGTCGGGCGAAAGGACCCGCACTTTCTCGATGGCCCTCCGCCCGTCACGCGCCTGCCCCAGCACATGAACAACTTCATCATGATCCTTCAGAAATTTTCTCAGGCTTTTCAGAAAGAACGCATGATCATCAACCAGGAGCAGGGAGATGTTTTTTGTTTTTTTCATAAAGCCCACCCGGTGCAGGATTCAGCATTGAATCATCCCCGCGGGGCGAGATGCCTTAGAACTCCCTGAAATCCTTCTCCATGGGGATGGCAGCCTCGGCGGCTTTTTTGTCGCTGGACGACAACAGCGCCGGTTTTTCCTTGCCCAACTTTGACATTTTGTCGGCCGCTCCGGCATTCTGGCCGGGCACATGGGTCATGCGGATCTTGGCCGTGCTGCCGCTTGGGACAATGGTCTTTTCCCTCAAGGGGACCATACGGGAACGGGGGGCGCCGGCGCCGCCATGTCCACCGCTCTGTTTTCCTCCCACCAACCGCAGGAGTTCCATGACTGTGGACCTCAACTCCACCGCCTGGGCGCTCAATTCCTCGGAGGCGCTGGCGGTTTCCTCGGCATTGGCGGCATTGGACTGGGTGACCTTGTCCATCTGGCTTACGGCTATATTGATCTGGTCAATCCCCTGGTTTTGCTCGCCCGAAGCCTCGGCCACTTCGGTGACCAATTCATTCATCTGCCGGATCTTGGGCACGATTTCTCCCAGGATCTTGCCCACATTTTCACTGACCGTCACGCCGGTTTCAATCTTCGCGGCTGTTTGCTTGGCCGCCTCGGCGCTGCGTTGGGCAAGGTTGCGCACCTCGTCGGCTACCACGGCAAATCCGGCGCCCGCCTCGCCCGCCCGGGCGGCTTCCACGGCGGCATTCAAGGCCAGAATGTTGGTCTGGAAGGCGATCTCATCGATGCTGCGCACAATCTTGGACACCTCCTCCATCGCCTTCTTCATCTCCACCATGTCCTTGCCGCCTTGCTCGGCCGTCCGATGGGTCTCACCCGCCAACACCTTGGCTTTCTGGGTGTTCTCGGCGTTCCGCTTGGTCATGCTGGACATTTCCTCCAGCGAAGCGCTGGTTTCCTCAAGCGAAGAGGCCTGCTCGCTCGCGCCGGCGGCAACGGCCTGGCTGGCGGTGGAAACCTCCTGGCTGGCGGCTGTGGTCTGGTCGGATCCGGCCAGAAGAACATCCGCCACTTTCATCAGGGTTCGCGAAATGGTGATGGTCAGAAAGATGGCCAGTCCAATGCCCACAAGCAAGGCCACGGTGATGGCGGTGGCCAAGACCTGCCGGGACGATCCGACCGCCGCCTTGATCTGGTCGGAATCATGAGAGGCCTGTTTGGAGTTGAATTCGCGAAGCGATTCAACCACACGAATCATTTCATTGCCGACCTTTCCAATCGAAGCCAGAATCGCATGCACCTCATCCATTTGCTTGCGGGTGCTGGCATCCCGAAGCTTGACGGCTTGGGCGCGATATTCCGTCAACAGCCCCGGCAATTTGCTGAAAATTTCGCGTTCCTCCGGTTTGGTGATGGACTTCTCGTATTTTGCCACAAGTTCGCCCATCTCATCGCCCAATGCCCTGGCCTCCTTGTCCAATTCCGCCTTCACCGCGAGATCGGTGAAAACGACATGCTTGAAGTTCGCGGCGCGATAAACAATGGCCTTGTAACGGATTTCCCCGCTCAGGGACAACCCGGGGAGGCTCTCCTCGGTCATCTGCCTCACGCTGTTGGAGATGGTCCCCAATTTGTCCCAGGTGACAACCCCCAGGATGATCACAATAGCCAAAACGCTGGCAAAACCCAGCGCCAATCTTTTTCCAATGGTCCAGTTCATAGGAATCCTTTCTTAATGTTGTTGGGTTAAACCGGGTTTTGCCTTTTCAAGCCACCCGCTGAATCAATTCCGCAGCCTCGCCGGCGATCACCTTGTCGATGTCCAGCAATACCTTGACCGCCCCCTTGATCTTGGCGATGCCAAGAATGTAGTCGGTGCGGATTTGTGTTCCGAACTCGGGGGTTTCCTCAATTTCGTCGGCGACCACATTGGCCACCTCCTCCACGGCATCAACCACCAGCCCCATCAGGACATGCGCGCCCGATGCCACCTGCGCCAGAACCACCACGATGCAATTCTGGTCGCTGCCCTTCACTTCGGTAAGCCCAAACTTGATGCGGAGATCAATCACCGGAATGACCTTTCCTCTCAAGTTCACCACTCCGCTCACATAATCGGGCATCTGGGGAATCGGCGTGATGTTCAACATGCGGACAATCTCCCGCACCTTCAACACCGCCACCCCGTAAGATTCATGCCCAAGGGTGTAGGTTAGATATTTCCCCGCCAAGGAAGCCATCTTGGCGTTGGTCTGCGCATTGTTTGATTGGGTAGCCATAATCTTTCCTCCTGGGGCAATATGGTCTCGCCGGGTTCATTTCACAATCGGGGCTCCCCCTGTTTTTTTATTCGGAAAAATCAACGACCCTTTTATCAGCGGATTCACCTACCCCCCCAAGGAATTTCCTTCTTGCCTTCAGGTTTTCGCTGTTTCCGCCTGGGAATGAACCCATTGAATGGCAAACTGTACCGTCTGGGAGGCATCCTTCAACCCGAGTTTGGCCTTGATATGCTCGCGATAGGTTTCAACCGTTTTGACGCTCAAATGCATCGTGTCGGCAATCTGCCGGGGCGCATAACCGCGGCCCAACAATTGAAAAACCTGCAATTCGCGGTTGCTGAGGGATTCCATGACGGAATGGGCCGGCTGCCGCTCATGTCCTGTCAGCCGGGAGAGCACCTCCCGGGTCATTTTCTCGCTTAGATAGGTTTCACCCTTGAGAACATGCCGGATGGCTGTCAGCACCTTTTCGCCCGCCTCCTCTTTCATCAGGTATCCATGCGCGCCCGCCCTCAAGGCGCGTTCCGCATAGAGCGTTTCGTCGTGCATGGACACCACCAGGATGCGGGTTCCCGGACAATGAATGGTCAGATCCATGATCAATTCCAATCCATTGCCCGACTTGAGCGAAAGATCGACAATCACCACATCGGGCTTGAGCGCCTTGACCTCTTTCAGGGCATGGGCCGCATCCTCCGCCCCTCCGCAGAACACGAGATCCGACTCCTGATTCAGGATTTGTTTGACGCCGTGACAAACCAGCGGATGATCATCGACAATGAAAACCCGGCGCCGGGAATCCTGGCTGTTTGTTTTAACCTTTTCTTTCATGCCGGAAATTTTCTTGTTTTTTTGCGCGCCCGCTGGACACCGGCCTCTTGTATTCCCGGAAGGAAACAGCGCACCAAAACGCCTCTCCGCCCGCCCGGACGCACATCCAATTGTCCGCCAATCATTCTGGCGCGATAATTCATGATGTGCAATCCCATTCCCTGCCCCGAACGCAGATGATCTCCAAACCCCACCCCGTCGTCCCGGACGATCAATTCCGTCCCGTCATCCCTATTTTCAAGGGAAACCATGATTTTTCGGGCGGAGGAATGTTTGACGGCATTGTTCAGGGCTTCCTGCGCGATCCGGTAGAGATGGGTGGCCGTTTCATTGCTTTGAATGGGCGCCGGACGGCGGCACTGGAAAACACAGCGCAAACCGGATCGCTGCCGCACCTTGGCGGCCAGATTCCGCAAGGCCACCATCAGTCCGTTGGCATCCACATCCACCGGCACCAGCCCGCGCGCGACGCTTCGCGCCTCGGCAATCGCCTCCCTCACCGATTCGGAAATTTTCGCCGCATCAAGAGCTTCCTCGGGCGCTTTTTTCTGCAATCGCTGGCTCAGGCTGTTGCCGACAATCGCGATGCCGGCCAGATTCTGGATCAATCCATCGTGCAACTCCTGGCCGATCCGCCGCTGTTCCCATTCGCTGGTCCGCAGGATTTCCTCCTTCAACCGTTTTCTTTCGCTGATATCGCGGTCGGCGCCGCGATACCCGAGCAATTCGCCGCTCTGGGAAAAAAACGGAACCCCATCGGTCTCCAGATCAACCATCCGGCCATCCTTGTGGATCACGGTGTTTTCAAGATTGACAAAGGGTTTTTTCTCCCTGCCCAGACGCGCAAACCAAGAACGGAGACGTTTCGCATCCTCCGGCGGCATGAAATCGAAACAGGTCTTTCCCACCACCTCGCGTGGTTCGTATCCCAGCACTTGTTTGATCTGGGGACTGATGTAGCGGTATCTGCCTTCCGTATCCGTCTCCCAGATCACCTCGATGATCGTCTCCACCAGGCTTCGATACCGCTCCTCGCTTTCCTTCAACGCCCTTTCGGCCCGGCGAAGCTTGGTGACGTCCCGGACCGACTCGATGGCGCCGACCAATTCCCCCTTGGCATTGTAAATCGGGGTGGCCTTGCCCCAAAGATTGGCCCCCCCCGGTTGAACACCGGGGCAAAAAGTTTCCCCCACCAATGCCTGTCCGATCCTTTGCAAACTCTGGTACTTTGCCGTTTTGATCAATTTCGGATTCAAAACCAAATCAATCAGAATGGGCCGGCGTTTGCCGTAAAAGGGAATCGAATAAGCCTTGTTCCCCTTTCCCAGCATATCCTTGGAATCAATGCCCGTCATCGCCTCTATGGCGCGATTCCACGCGATCACCCTCCCCTTCACATCCACCACAAAAGTGGCATCCGGCAGGAAATTAATAATGGCCGCCAGCCGTTGTTCCGAATCCCTGATGCTCAGGTCGGCCTTTCTTCGCTCGGTGATGTCGCGGGCGATTCCCGTGAGACCCAACACGCCGCCGTCCTTTCCGACAATGGGAATCTTGGCCGTCTCAAGCCATCTCATGTCCCCCTGCCGGGCTGGCACCTCTTCCTGAATGTACAAGGGTTTCCTTGACCTCATTGCCCTGAAGTCATCGAGATGAAATTTTCTGGCCATATGGCGGGGAATCAAATCCAATTCCGTCTTTCCAATCACCCGCGACGCCAGGATTCCAGTGAAACGCTCCCATGCCTTGTTGACCATGATGAAACGCCCCTTGGAATCCTTCATCCAGGCCATGTCGGGAATATTGGCAAGAAGGACTTCCTGCTGCCGGCTCTTTTCCTGCAAAGCCTTTTGCGCCTGCTTGAGGGGAGAGGCGTCAATCACCACTCCGCGAAAACCGGCCACCCGCCCGTCCCGCATGACAGGCCTGCTCCGGGCAATGACGGAAAAACGCTCCCCCGATTTTTTCATGGCCATATATTCGCCAACCTTGCCCATCTCCCCCCTCAACAACGCCCTCATCCGGCGGGTGGCGCGCTCCCGTTCCTCGGGCGCCATCAACTGGATCACCGACACGCCCCTCTTGAAATCGGCCCGGGTAAACCCAAAGATTCTCAAGGCCGCCGCATTGTAATACACCACCCGCCCGGTCATATCCGCCTCGTAAAGCACCTCGGGCAATGTTTCGGCCATTTCATGATATTTCCGTTCCGTTTCCCTGAGCTGGCTCCTCAGCGTCCGGACGGACACCCACGCCCTTTCCAACTGGCGGCGCATGATTTTCACCTGACGATGATCTGCCGCTTTTGCCCGTTGCCTTTTCATTCGGTTTTTGATTTCGAATTTCCCTCAATTTTCTTTTTTCAACGCAATTTGCGGGCTGGATTTCTTGAAAGGAAAAATATGCCGTTAAAAAATCAAGTTTTCAGCGCTTCCCTTCCTCCTTTGTTCAAGGGGAAGCCATCTTGAATCTTGAATCTAAAAAGGTCCCTTGAATTTATTCTCGTAACTGTAGAAATTTTCCCCGCTCAAATCCGTCTCGTCCAACCCCAGCATTTTTTCCGCCATCCGGATCAGCGTGACAGCCGAAGGATAAAAAAGATTCTCCAACGGACGGGTTGCCGGGCACGGCGCATGGGCAAAACCCACCCGTTCCACGGGACATTTGAGTTCCCTGAAGCAATCATGTCCGACAACCGCCGCCAGTTCCGCGCTAAAACCGGCAAACACCCAGTCGTAATCCGCCACCAGACAGCGTCCCGTCTTTTTCACCGATTCCACGATCAAATCCCTGCCCAGGGGAGCCAGGCTCCGCACATCCACCACCTCCAACTCCACTCCGCGCCGGGCCAGAACCTCCGCCGCCTTCAATGCCTCCACATTCATCCACGACACGCACAATACCGTCAGATCTTTTCCCTGCCGGACCACCACAGGCTGCCCGATCGGCACGGTCACCTGTTCATCCACGGGCCCTTCCACGTCGTAAAGCCAGCGATGCTCGATGAAAATGACCGGATTCGGATCTCGCACGGCCGCCCGCAACAGGCTGTAAGCGTCCTGGGGCCGGCTGGGCAGAACCACCCGCAAACCGGGGAAATGGGCGAAAATTCCAAACATCGATTTGCTATGCTGGGCCGACTGCCCCCAACCGCGCCCCACCACGGATCGGATGACCATCGGCACATGCACTTTGCCGCCGCTCATGTAACGCAGGCACGAAAGCATGTTCCCCAGCTGATTCATTCCCAGCAACATGAAATCCGTGCGAATGTGGGTGAGGATCGGTCGCAACCCGCTGAGCGCCGCGCCAATGCCAATCCCCGTCAGGGCATCCTCCGACAGGGGGGCGCCAAAACACCGGTTCAACCCGAATTGTTCCACCAAGCCCTTGGTGCTGCCAAAAATCCGTTTGTGATCCGGCACATCCAGGCCATAGACAAAAACATCCTCATCCGCCTCCATTTCCCGGCGCATGGCCAGGTTCAGCGCCTCCCGATAAGTGATTGTCCGGGTCATAACACCACCTCCGTGCACAACTCGCCCGGTTCGGGAAACGGCGCGGCCCGGGCCTGTGCGACACTCTTTTCAATCCGTTCCTTCAATTCATTCCTCATCTTTTCCAAATCGGCCTCCACCCCCCCAAGCCGCGCCATCTGCCCGCTCAAAACCTGCGCGGGATCCAACTGCCGCAACTCCTGGTCGGAAGGCCGCTTGCGATAGCCATGCTGGTAATCCTCATTGACTCCCACGTGCTCCAGAAAACGATGATAAGTGAAATGCAAAAAACCGGGTTTTGGCGCCTGCTCCATGCCTTCCATGATCTTGCGCGTCTTCTCAATGACCTTGAAAACATCCTGTCCTTCCGCCGAAGCCGCATAACAATCAAATGCCTGGGTCAAATCCATCACCGACCGGTAACCGCGGCGATCCTTGGCGGGGGCATGGATGGCCAGGCCATTATCCTCGCACACAAACAGGATGCGAAGGCCGCGCAGACAGGCAAAATTCATGCTTTCCCCAAAAACCCCCTCCTCCATCGCGCCATCGCCAAAAAACACCACGGTCCACCCATCCCCGCCCTGATACTGGCAGGCCAGCGCCGCCCCCACCGCCACCGGAAGGGTGGTGCCCACCACGGCGGACGTTGCCATCAACCCCACCTCGGGCGCCATCAAATGCATCGACCCCGCCTTGCCCCTGCCCGCGCCGGACGCCTTGCCATATAACTCGCAAAAAAACCCCTCCACATCATTGGTCAGGTTCAGATAAAGCGCGTGGTTCCGGTACGTCCCGAAATACCGGGTTCCCCGTGGCATGCAATGGCATACTCCCACCGGGATGGCCTCCTGGCCAATGCTCAAATGAACGGGGCTCTTGATCTCATCACCCGGATAAACCTCGCGAATTTTCTCCTCGCACATCCGGATCAGGAGAATCCGCCGGTAAAGATCCATCGTTTCGTTCAGGGAAGGCATGCCCCCACGATGCCACAGGAGAGGCTTCAGGGCAAGATTCAAGGAGCTTCAAGCAACTTCGCCCAATCAGCGCACACCTTCTCCGCGCCGTAACGGCATACGGTTTCCCGGCCTTGAACGGACAGGCGGTAACGCAAATCCCCGTCCTGCGCCAGTTTCAACACATTATCCATCAATCCATCCATGTCACCCGGCAGGCTCAACAACACATTCTCGCCATGTTTGAGAGCTTCCCCGGCCATCCCGACATTCGACGCCGCCAGCGCGCAACCGCAGGCCAGATAATCCAGAATCTTCAGGGGAAAACGGGCGCGATTGAGACGCGTATTCCACAAAGGCAAAATGCCGATTTCCATGCCCGCCAACCGCCCCAACATTTCGGCGCGCGCCAGCCGTCCGGTCAATTCCACCTGCCCCTCCAATCCAAGGGTGGCAACTTTTCGCCGGACTTCTCCAAGGCAATCACCATCGCCAAGGAAACAGAATCCCAACCGCGCCGCCTCGTCACGGCGTTTCGCCAGGGTCTCCAGGAAAGGGATATGCCCATGATAAGCCGTGACCCCGCTGGCAAACGCAACCCGGATTCTGTCCCCGCCAAACCGCGGATCCATGGGAGGCACGTCTTCCAACCGGATGAAATTGGGGATCAAGGTGGAACCGGGCAGGAGCCGCTGCAATTCCCGGCTGCATACGGTCAACCGCCGCCCTGCCAGTCGGGGCAGGATTCGTTCAAACAACTCGTAAATTCCACCCACCAAACCGCCCCCTCCACGGGCGGCAAACTGCCCGGCGCTCCAGTCGTCCACATCCATCCAGACCTGCCGGGATTTTTTCGGAAGAAGGATTGCGGCCGCCAGACAGGCGGGCAGGGATGTGCTTAAATAGATATGCGTCGCGCGAAGCTCTCCCGCTCTTTGATCAATGCGTTTGGCTATGCGCCGGCACTCCATCAAGTATGCCGCCGGCGAAATCCCCTCCCTCCGGCCATCCGGAAGGAGCCGGTAATGCGTGCCGCCCAGAATCTCCACAGCCTCATCATATTCCCGGTCTTTTACAACATAAGGGTCGCCGGCAAACCCCGGGTCAACCGAGGCAAAATGAACCCTCCAACCCGCATTTTTCAGAAATTTTCCAAAGACAGTGACCCGCTGCCCGATCGCCGCATTGGCCAGCGGCTGGCCGCAAAAGAAAAGTATCGTCCTGCCCGATCCTGAACCCGTTCTATTCATTAAAGCAACAACTGAAACCTTTCGGTTTTGAAAGAGGCTTGCCTCAAACCTGTCGAGGCGGCGATGCGGGAGCCCCGACCTCCATCCTTTTCATGTAAAATTTGTGGAGGGCGGGGCTCCTGCACCGCTTGTCGCCCCAGGAATTTCCGCGCTCATTTTGCGCGGAATTCAATTGCAACTGTCAAAATTTCCAAAAGAACCGGATTTCGCCGCCGCAATTGGCCAGTTTATAGTCACGGGTGGCGTTGATGGAATTGTCGTAGGCGGCCAGCCCGAAAGCCGTCACCTGCATCCATGGCGTGGGCTGCCACACCGTCTGCAAAGCCACGCTGCTTACCCACTCCTGCCGCCCGTTCACAGGCTCTGAAGGCGGCCGGTAATCGTAAAACTGCCAGTTCTGACGCAATCCCAGCTGGCTGACAAGGTTGGCCAGCCACGCATACGACACACCCGTGTAAACCGTATGCTCCATGCGCTCAAAACCCACCGGATGGGTGTACTTCTTGTCAAACTGGTATCCATAATACCAATAAAGCTTTCCATCCAGATACGTGTGCGACTGCTGCACACCCGCAAACGGATCGCACTCGCGATAAATCTCCACCTTCTGGTCCGGCGAATTCAGCCACGCGCCGTTGACTCCCGCCATCAATCGAAAATCCCACGGCAACTGGTATGATGTCAGAAAATTGGCGTTGTGGGTGTCCACATCCAACGAGGGATTCTCGTCATACCGCGTCAGTTGATAATTGTATCCGGCCTGCACATTCCAATCATCCGTCAGCCGATATCCCGAATTGAAACCCTGGGTCTCCACGAAAACCGTGTCCCCCTTCTCCCCGTTGTTGGCAAGCAGCGCATTGCTCGTCCAATACCCCTGGGCCGAGGCATAGGGCGTCACATACCACCTCTTGGCCGGCTTCAGGCTCAGAATCTTGCCAAACTCATCCTCCTCATCCTCCGGCCACCCAAAATCCTTGTCGGTTTTCCCATGCAAAACATCCTTTTGAATCTCATGGGTCTGGACTTGCGCGTCACGCCCGGCCTGGGCGGACAGGAATGGAACCGCACCCGCGCAAAAAACAGCCGCCATCAAATATCGCCATTGAATCATCTTCATGTTCTTTTTCAAAAGTTTCTATTGTTTGGTCATGGTAAAAGTGCCTCCATCGTTCGGCTTGGAGGAAGTCACCTGCCCGGAAATCGTTGAGGAACTGGATGTATAAGTCCCTGAAAAGACGGTTCCCTCCTGATTGACCACATTGACGGTTCCGCCGCTGGAAAAAGAGCCGACCAACGTTTCGGCCCCATAACTGTCGGTCCGGGTGCCGCTCATGCTGCCGTCCGGACGAAGATCCATGACAAGGTTGCCGACAACCGAACAGCCGCCATAGCCATAGGTATTCCCGACATAATGGCCGGCAATCTGGCTTCCAGTGGCGGCCTGCACCATCACGGAGGACATTTCCGCCGCTTGAAAGGTGTTGTTTACGCTGGAAGCGGACGCATTGTCCTGCGCAATCCGGGTGACGCCCTCAAAATTGCCCTTTTGGATTTCCCTGGATTGGATCTCCTGGGCTTGCCGGACTTCCTTTATGGCCGTAACCGGCAATTCCTTTTTTTCCAATCCCTGCCCATTGACCAACTGGCTGCTTTGGACAAAAACATCCACATTGATTGTGATGGGCTGGGGCATTTTGACATCCATCGGATCAACCGTCAGCAGTTGACCGGGTTGCAAAATGCATTTTTCACCGGTTTTGTTGAATTTGACCTCAATGGGACCCTGTTCATCCTTGGACAATGCCACAATCTGCGTCACTCCCTTGCCATTCACCCTCATGGCGACCACATCCCCCAGAATGCCTGCCGTGGCGGCCGGGGTGACAATTTTCGCTCCGGAAAGCCCCGGCGGCACATGGATCAGGGCGGACCCCCGCTGCAGATTCATCTGCCGGCTTGCGGGATCAAAACTGAAAATGGTGTTCGACCCCAACCGCGCCAGAGATTTGTCGGCGAATTCCAATTCGGCCCGCGATTTCCTGCCGGTTCGCAACACATCCTTTCCCTCCACCCGGTCCTTGACCTCGGCCGCCCGCTCCTGCGAACCATCCTTGGCAATTTTTACCTCATTATTCATCTGGGTCACGGTCGCGGTTTTCAGCGGGGCAGCCTGCAAGCCGGCCGCCGGCAGGAGGGCTGCGGCCAGCAACCCGCGCCACAAAAAAATTTCCAAATTTCTTCTATTTTTCATATTTTCTCCTCTCATTCATACAGCGGACGCCCCGGATGGGGCGAAAAACCTGCTTTTTACGATGAAAAAGGCTTTCGTGGGATTAAAGCCGATTTCCCATCCCTTGGCAAGCAACCGTTATGCCTCAACAGGGCAAATGCATTAAAATCGGAGATTGCAAATTCGGGCGCCTCTTGGATTCCCGCTTTCGCGGGAATGACGATGGTGAAATGGGCATGCTCCCCCTCCGTCATTCCCGCAAAAGCGCATTCGCGTCAACCTAAGGAATCAATGAATCATATCTCTATCATAGGCGGTGCGGGAGCCCCGCCCTCCTTTACCTTGCATAAAATGGAGGGCGGGGCTCCCGCACCGCCTTTTTCGCCAAACTTTGAAATTCCTAAACATCAATTTAATTGCATCCAAAACTTGAATTCGTTCCAAAATTGAGCGAGATTTCCAGCGCTCAAATGAGTTTTGTTCCATCCAAAAAGCGAACGAACAATCCATCCAACCCAAAAAACTGTCAATTATTGGATTGACTCTTTTCCCGCATTAAGCCTTTTTAGTCCGCTTCTTACTTCCAACCGAGGAATTTACCATGAGTTCCAAAACCAGCAAGAGCACCAAAAAAGCAAAAAAAACACCGGAACCCAAGGCCAAGGCCAAAGCCCCCAAGGCCGCCAAAAAAGCAACCGCTTCAAAGAAAGAGGCCGGGGCCGCAAAGGCGCCCATCATGCCGCACCCGGATACATTGAAAGGCCCGCACAGCCGCTACATCCGTCTGCTCCTCAACGTGAGGGACCGGCTTCTGGATGACATCGATTTTCATTCCGGCGACAATCTCAAACGAACCCAGCGGGACGCCTCCAGCGATCTTTCAGCCTACAGCGTTCACATGGCTGATGCCGGCACGGACAATTTCGACCGGGAATTCGCCCTGAGCATGGTTTCCAACGAACAGGAAGCCCTTTACGAAATCGAGGAAGCCATCAAACGGGCCGACAGCGGTTCCTTCGGAACCTGCGAAATGTGCGCGAAACCCATTCCCAAACCCCGTCTTGACGCCATTCCGTGGGCGCGCAATTGCGTGAAATGCCAGGAACAATACGAGAAGACCAGCCATAAACGCTCGATTCAGACCTTCCAGCTTTCCGATTTCGCCAATTCCGATGAGGAAGGCTCTGAAAAGGAAGAGGAAGATTAATCCTGGCATGAGGGTTGCCCCGCCTCGCCTTGACAATGAGGGGTTGGGGAAGTCTGCCAAACAATGTGGAAAAACCGCAACCGCCCTGACCTGCCGGCTCTCTGCCTTGGCATTCTGGTTTTTATCCTGGACCAGGCATCCAAACAGATGGCCCTCGCCCATCTCGCTTTCCATGAACCTGTGCCAGTCATTCCGGGGTTCTTCAATCTGACCCTGCTGACCAATACCGGCGCCGCTTGGGGCATCATGCGGGACAAGGGACTTTGGCTGACTCTGCTGGCCGCAGGCGCCCTGCTTTTCCTGATTCTGAACCGCCGGTCTTTCATCCAAAACTGTGCCATCCAAGCCACCGCCTACGGTCTGCTGTTGGGCGGCATTGCCGGCAATCTCACCGACCGGCTTGTTTACGGTCATGTGGTGGATTTCCTCGACTTCCGATTTGCCGGCTGGCCATGGCCCGCCTTCAATCTCGCCGATTCAGCCATCTGCTGCGGCGTGGGACTCTACCTGCTGAATGCCGCGCGGACCTCCAAACAACCGATGGTCACCCCTGGCGCTTCAGAAATTCCGCTGTCACCTGGCGATAAGCCACCGCCCCAGGTCCTGCCGGATCATACAAAATAATCGGCTTCCCGTGGCTTGGCGCCTCGCTCAACCGCACACTGCGCGGGATGCACGTGCGATAAACCAGATCCCCAAAATGCTGGCGCATGTCCTGCACCACCTGCTCCGCCAGCCGCGTGCGGCCATCGTACATCGTCATGATCACCCCCTCGATCGCCAGATCGGAGCATGCGCCGCACTGGCGGATCTGCTCGATCAGGCCCGTAATCACGCTCACCCCCTCCAAGGCGTAATACTCGCATTGCACCGGCAAAATCACCCGGTCGGCCGCTGCCAGGGCATTCATCATCAGCACCCCGATGGAAGGAGGGCAGTCAAGAAGCACAAAATCAAAGGTCGGTGAATCCCGCAACGGTTGCAAAGCCGAACGCAGACGCAACAAATAATCCTCCCGCCTGGCCACATGAATCTCCGCCATCGCCAGTTCGCTGTCGGACGGCAGAACAAACAGGTTGTCCAGTCCCCCGGCAATCACCCGCTGCATGATTCCTTCCTCGCCCAACAGGGCTTTGCAAACGCTCACCCCGGAAGTTTTGGGGATTCCCAATCCGCTGGTGGCATTGGCCTGCGGATCCACATCGATCAAAAGAACCGTTTTCCCCTTCTCGGCCAGACAAGCCGCCAGACTGATGCTGGAAGTGGTTTTGCCCACCCCACCTTTTTGATTGGCTACCGCTAAAACTTTCATGAGGTTGTCTTCCGTTTTCCAATCACCTTGCCACGCCTCATCACGGTTTGGCAAAGACTTATTTCATTCCGGGGCGCGCGCGACAGCTATGCGGTCGCAACCGGCCAGATCCGGTTCGATCGAAATCTCCCGGCACCCCCCTTCCTTCAACAAGGCGGCAACAGACGCGCCCTGGCCGCACCCCATCTCCAAAGCCAGCCAGCCGGAAGTCGCCAGCCATTTCCTCGCATCCGAAATCAAGGGACGGATGACGTCCAAACCGTCGGCGCCGCCATCCAACGCCAGACGCGGATCATGCTTCACCTCGGGTTGCAACCGGTCCAGTTCATCCGTGCGAATGTAAGGCGGATTCGAAACAATGAGATCGAACCGTTCCCCCTCCTTCAACGGCTCAAACAGGGACCCCTGACGAAAATCCACGCGTTCCAGAAGACCGGCATCCCCGGCATTTTGCCGCGCCAGCATCAATGCCTCGGCAGAGATATCCACCGCCACACACTTTGCGCCCGGAAGGGATTGGGCCAGGCATAAAATGATCGCGCCCGTGCCGGTTCCCACATCCAACACCGCCGCATCAGCGCGTCCGGAAAGAAGCCTGACCGCCTTTTCAACCAGCAACTCGGTTTCCTGCCGCGGAATCAACGCCTGCGGTCCGCATCGAAGGGTCAACTGATGGAATTCCACCGTCCCCACCAGGTGCTGCAACGGCTCGCGCGCCGCCCTCCGGCGAACCAGGGGCCGCAAATGGTCCAGTTCAACCTCGGAAAGCGTCCTCTCAAACTGCAGATACAAATCCATCCGTTTGAGCCCCAGCACGCCGGCCAGCAACAGTTCGACATCCAGCCTCGGATTCGGCACGCCGGCCTTTTCAAAAAAAACCGTGGTTTTCTGGATCAGTTCGAGAATATTCATGCCATGGCGCGCAATTCCGCCAGCGCCCGCACCGCGCGAGCCAGTTGTTCGCGGGTATGCGCCGCTGAAATTTGAATGCGGATGCGGGCCTTGCCCTCCGGCACCACAGGGTATCCGAACCCTGTGACGAAAATCCCCCGTTTGAGCATTTCCCGGCTGAAACGAATCGCCCTGGCGGTGTCCCCCACGATCACCGGCACGATGGCCGACTCGCCATCGAGGGGGGCAAACCCCGCCTGACGCAATTCCTGCCGGAACCACCGGGTTTTTTCCTGCAATTCACAAACCCATTCGGGATGCGCCTGCAATTGGCGCAAGGCTTCGCGGGCGCTTCCAGCCACCGTGGGAGGCAACGCATTGGTGAAAAGTTGCGTACGGGATTTTTGCTCCAGATAACCGATCAACGCCTTGGGCCCGGCCACAAACCCTCCCGCCGCGCCGCCAAGCGCCTTGCCCAAAGTGGAGGTGATCACATCCACCTGCCCAAGCAAATTGAAATGCTCGGCTGTCCCTCGCCCGGTCTTGCCCAACACCCCCGTGCCATGGGAATCATCCATCACCAACACCGCCTCCTCCTTTTGGCAAACCTCCACCAGATCGGGTAATGGCGCCAGATCCCCCTCCATGCTGAACACCCCGTCGGTAATCACAATTTTCCGTCCCACCCCCGCATTGGCGCGCAATTTCTCCCGCAAATCCTTCGCGTCTCCATGCCGGTAGGTCATCCGTTTGGCCTTGACCAGCCGACAGGCATCGATAATGCTGGCATGGTTCAATTCATCGGAAAGAATCAGGGCCCCTTCCCCGGCAATCGTCGGAATCAACCCCTCATTGGCTGTCCAGCACGATACAAAACTCAATGCCGCTTCTACCCCAACCCACTCAGCCAGAGCATGTTCCAACTCCCCATGAATCTCAAATGTGCCGCAAATGAAACGAACCGATCCCGTTCCGGCGCCATAACGCCGCAAAGCGTCAATGCCCGCTTCCACCACTTGGGGATGATTGGACAGGCCAAGATAGTTGTTTGAGGAAAGAATCAATACCTCACCATGGCCAGCCATCCGCGCCAAGGCATCCTGCGGAGACTGCAAACCATGAAATTCCTTCATTGTCCCCGCTTGGCGAAAACTCTCAAGTTCGGTGGATAATTCCGTGACAAGGCGATCTTTCATGCCCCACAATTAACCGATTTTTTTCAGCGGCGCAAACCTGAACTCCTTAAAGAAGTCATTTTGACCTATTTTTTCGCGTTTTTTGCTGCAAAAATATCTTGATCGATCCATTCTACTTTTGTAGGTCTCTATACATCAAATACAACCATGACTAAACGCGACCTTATCGTTCGAATCAGCAATGACACGGGAATGATCCAACAGGATGTTCAGTCCATCGTTCAGCACACCTTTGACATTCTTGCCGAAGCGCTGGCGCAGGGAAAAGCCGTTGAGTTGAGAAACTTTGGTATTTTTGAAATCAAACTGAGGAAAGCCCGTGTGGGTCGCAATCCGAACGTCCCCAGTCATGAGGTGCGGATCCCTCCCCGGGCCGTGGTCAAGTTCAAGGCCGGCAAAGAACTGCGTGAAGAGGTCATGAAACTGTCGCCTCTGGCCGGGGAAAAGGCCAAGCCCCAAGTCCCGGCCGCCGGGCAGCAGTAGCAATCGGAAAAACTTGGTGGTGCATCTGAAGGTTTGGCGGTGCGGGAGCCCCGCCATCTCCATTTTTTCCACATCGGAATAAAAGGCTGGGCGCCCGCGCCGCCGTTTTCCAGAAATCCGGACAACCCATGGAAAACATATTGATTTATTTTCCATTTCGTTCAGAAAGAAGCGCTTATGGATTTGGCACCCTTGCCTGGTTTTCGCGATTTTTTCCCGGAGGAACGGGCGCGGCGCGACTATGTCTTTGAACAATGGCGCGCGGCCGCCCTGCGTTACGGCTTTTGCGCCTACGACGGCCCCCCCTTGGAACAAACCGATCTCTACCGCCAGAAGAGCGGCGACGAAATCGTCAAGCAACTCTACTGTTTTCAAGACAAAGGCGAAAGGGATGTCTCGTTGCGGCCGGAAATGACCCCCACCCTTGCCCGCATGGTGGTGCGCGGAGGCCAATCCATGCCCAAACCCCTCAAATGGTTCAGCATGCCACAGCTCTTCCGTTACGAACGCCAGCAAAAAGGGCGGCTGCGGGAACATTACCAATTCAACTGCGACATCATCGGCGAAAACAGCGTGGAAGCCGATGTCGAACTGGTGGCGCTGTTGATCGACTGCCTGCGTTCCTTCCGCCTGACAGCGGAGGATTTTTACGTCCGTGTCAACGACCGGCAACTGCTGGCCGCCCTGACCCAGGCCATCGGCATCGTCGATCCGGAGTTGCAGGGCAAGGTGTTCGGCGCGCTCGACAAATTTACCCGGGAATCCCCCGAAACCATCCGCAGCATGCTCGTCGCCGCCGGCGCCGTCGAATCCCAGGCGGATCAATTGCTGGACCTGTTCAAGCTCAAAACCCTTTCCGAAATCGCCGGCCGTTTCGACGCGCATCCCGCCGTCTGCGAACGCGTCCTTCACCTGCAAAAATTCTTCGGTTACATCGAATCCATGGGACTGAAGGACTACGCCGTTTTCGACATCACCATCGTCCGGGGCCTGGCCTACTACACCGGCATTGTCTTCGAGGCGTTCGATCGCAAGGGCAAATTCCGCGCCATCAGCGGCGGTGGGCGTTATGACCATCTGTTGAAAAAAATCGGCAACGTGGATCTGCCGGCGGCGGGCTTTGGCATGGGCGACGTGGTGCTGGGGGAAATCCTCACCGACCGCGGCCTGTGGCCGTCCAAATGGTCGTCGGGCATCGACCTGTATCTGGTTCTGGTGGACGAGAGCCTGCGCGCGCCCTTCCTGGCCCTGGCCCATGAACTGCGCGAACAAGGCTGGCGCGCGGACTACTCCCTTTCCGGCGGCGGAGTGGGCAAACAATTCAAGGCCGCCGGCCAACGCGGGGCGCGTTTCGCCATCGTGATCGGTCCCGAGGAATGGCAGCGCGGCGCCGTCAAACTCAAGCATCTCGAAACCCGGGAGGAAACCGAGGTCCGCGTGGATCAGTTGAAAAGCGTTCTGGCTGAAAAACTGGATTCCCGCTTTCTCGGGAATGACAACAAAATCGGGATGCAGGCAACCATCAAAAGCTGAAATGAAACATCCTCCCGTCATTCCCACAAGTGCGCATACGCGTCAACCTAAGGAATCAATGAATCATGTCTCTATCATAGGCGGTGCGGGAGCCCCGCCCTCCATTTTTTACCGTGCAGACAATGGAGGGCGGGGCTCCCGCACCGCCTCCATCAGAACGAAAAGGTCCCAGATTGGGCAAATGTTAGCGGCGTTGGGCAGGACGCCCTCGTTTCCAGGAAAAGATCTCAATTAGGTTGACGCGTATGCGCAAGTGCGGGAATCCAGATGCAACGGCATTCATCCACCTCCATTTCATGACAAACTTTGATTTTTCCAAACACTGAACTAAAATTCCGACCATGAACACCTATCGCTCCCACCATTGCGCCGAACTGCGGAAAACCCATGTCGGCCAGAAAGTCACCCTCTCGGGCTGGGTCTCCTCCCGCCGCGACCATGGCGGACTGGTCTTCGTGGATCTTCGCGACCGCGAGGGGCTCACCCAGATCGTTTTCGATCCGCAAGCCATTCCCCACTCCCACGATCTGCGCTCCGAGGACGTCCTGAAAATCGAGGGCGCTGTGGTGGCGCGTCCCGAAGGCACGGTCAACTCCAAGCTGCCCACCGGCGAAATCGAGGTGCAGGCCGCCAAACTGGAAATCCTCAACCGCTCGGAAACACCCCCCTATCCCCTCGACCAGGAAGGGGTCAACGAAGACCTGCGGCTCCAATTCCGATACCTCGACATCCGGCGGCCGCGCATGTTGAACAACCTGCGCACCCGCCACCGGGCAACCAAGGTGGTGCGCGACTACTGCGATGAACAGGGATTTTTCGAGATCGAAACCCCCATGCTTTTCAAAAGCACCCCCGAAGGCGCCCGCGAATACCTGGTTCCCTCGCGCGTGAACCCCGGAATGTTCTTCGCCCTGCCCCAGTCTCCCCAGCAGTTCAAGCAAATCCTGATGGTGGCAGGCGTCGAAAAATACTTTCAAATGGCCCGTTGTTTCCGCGACGAAGACCTGCGCGCCGACCGTCAGCCCGAATTCACCCAGATCGACCTCGAAATGTCCTTCATCGGACGCGAGGATATTTACCGGCTGATCGAGGGCCTGCTCAAACGCATCTGGAAGGAAATCCTTGGGCTGGACATCAACACCCCCTTTGAACGGATGCCCTTCCGCCAGGCCATGGATCGCTTTGGCTCCGACAAACCGGACCGGCGCTTCGGCATGCAATTGGAGGATTTCACCGAAACCTTCCGCAACAGCAAATTCAACGTGTTCGCCAAGGCTGTGGCCGGCGGCGGCGTGGTCAAGGCCATGAACGCCAAGGGATTCGCCTGCGTCACGCAAGGGCAGATCGATTACCTGACCGAACAAGCCAAGGCCGCGGGCGCCAAGGGGCTCGCATGGATCAAGGTGGAAGGCGGCGCATGGAAATCGCCCATCGTCAAGTTCTTCGGCGACGCCGAGAAACAGGCCCTGACCGAAAAACTCAAGATCGAGGAAGGCGACCTGATCCTTTTCGCAGCCGACCAATGGCTGGCCGCCTGCGACGTTCTCGGCAAACTGCGCCTGATTGTCGCCCGGCAGTTGCAGGAACTGGGCAAACTGACCCTGCCCGGGGACGTTTACGACTTCCTGTGGGTGGTCGATTTCCCGTTGATCACCTTCGACCAGGAAACCCAGCGATTCATCGCCACCCATCACCCCTTCACCTCCCCCGTCACGGAGGACATCCCCCTTCTCAAGACTGAACCCTCCAAGGTGCGCGGCCAGCATTACGACATCGTGCTCAACGGCGTCGAACTGGGCGGCGGCTCCATCCGCATTCACCAGCCCGAAGTGCAACGCATGGTGTTCGAGGAAGTGCTGCAAATCCCCAAGGACATTTCCGCAAGCCGGTTCGGATATCTCGTCAAGGCCCTCTCCTACGGCGCCCCCCCCCATGGCGGCATTGCCCTCGGCTTCGACCGCCTCACCGCCATCCTTTGCGGTGCCGACAACATCCGCGAGGTCATCGCCTTCCCGAAAAACGCCCGCGCCCAGGATCTCATGACCGGGGCGCCCGCCGAAGTCGAACCCCGCCAGTTGCGCGACCTCCATATCCAAACCATGCCCAAGCCGGCGTAAATCAAGCCACGCTCCCCAACGCGGAAACCCGGAAAGGCGGTGCGGAAGCCCATGGGTTAAGGACGGCGCAAGTCCATCCTGTTGCCTTTTTAAAGTGGCAGAGCCGTCCCGGATCTTCCTCCCCTTGCCAAGGGGAGGAACAAAATGGCTCCCCCTTGTTCAAGGGGGAGTTAGCCCGACTTCGCCGATTCGTAGCACTTTTGCCGAATATTCGGGGTTTCTCTATTCGTAACTTATTGAAAATGAAGGATTCAGTATTTCGCAAGTGCTGTAGTGGACAAAACTCCCCAAAAACGCCCTGTAGTGAAGACTGTTCAAAATCGCCTCCTTGATAATCAAAGGGTTATGAGAATAATAAATGTTTTTTGCTCGTGAATCGGCGAAGTCGGGTTAAAAACCGCTCTTCCCAACCATGACGATCAAACCCAAAAACTGGGACGAGGAGACATGCGAGGATTGCGTCTGACATGTCGTCGGCAATTCAATTTTATTGAGTCTCTTTTTGAATGGCAAAGAGGCGGGCTGTTTTCCATCTAAGGCTGCACGATGCGTTGTTGCAGCAAGCGGTATCGCCGGGGGCTGATGCCGAATTGTTTCCGGAACAGGCTGTAGAAATGACCCACGTTGCGGAAACCGCACTCTAAAACGATGTTTAAAATTTTTTCCTGGCTTTGTCCGAGCAGGATGGCGGCATGATTCATGCGCGCTTCATTGGCAAGGCCGGTTGGGGTTTTTCCGAGAAGGCGTTTGAGTTCCCTCGCGACGTGTTCCGCGCTGCGTCCCGCCAGATGAACAAAAGCCTGCGATCCTTTTCGGAAATGTTGGGGCTGCGAAATTTCACGGCAGGCTTTTTTCAGCCAGTCCGGCAGGGAAGAAGATTCATTTCCAACGGAGGAGGCGCTTTCCAAGAGGTAAAAAAAATTGAGCAGGAATCGGTCGAGACACGCAAAGGTTCCTCTTCCGGCTGCCATTTCATAAACGTTTTTTTTCAATTCTTCCAGTTGGGTGGGGGAAAGGTGATATTGGTGGACGGAAGGTGAGTTCTCAAAAGGGACGGTTCGGGAAGCAAGGTAGCGGATGCGGAAGGTCTCCCATGTCTTTGGCGAGAACGAAATATTTACAAGGTGGAATTTTTCCTCCGGATCAACGTCAAAGGTATGGACATCTGCGGGCTTGATGAAGAAGCAGGAACCCGTCTGAAGACGGAACTTTTCCCCGTTGATCAGATGCCAACCATCGCCATCCTCAATCCAGAAGATTTCATGGTAATCATGCGAATGTGGAAAATTGCGGTTCTTGGGACGTGATGCGTTGATTTCGATTCTGGCAAAATGGCATGCCATGGTCCGGGGAATAAACTCCCGCAGGAAAAGTTTTACAGATGAATTCATCAAGGTTGGAAAAACTCGCAAAGTTTCTGCATTTCAGGTGGCAGCATGGGGTTATGTCAAACATCAAAATAGCATAAAAAAATGTCAAATCAACGGAAGATTTTATGAGAAAGTCGTGTTATGGTGATATTAAAATGGCGTAAAACAAACCTTTCAAGGGTAAACGGGCATTGCAGTTTTTTTTGGATGATCAAGAACCCGCTCATTGGATCCGCAAGGTTTGTCTTCGATGTGAGGAGGGCTTTTTGAAAATGAAACGAATGCTTTCTTGACATTTATTTATTGGTGAAAATGATTGAATGATGAGAACTGAAAAAAACAAGCTGGCGGGGAATGGGTTTTCGCTTTTGGAATTACTTATTGTTGTCAGCATCATGTCAATGCTTGTCGCGTTGCTTTCGCCTGCGCTTAAAACGGCAAGGGAACAGGCGAAGGGGATCCAATGCGTGGGAAATTTGAGGCAGATTGGAATGGCGATCAATGAATACCTTCATGATTATGACGGGATGTGGACGGCTTCCCTGTTTGCCGAAACCGAACCTTCCTGTTATTGGGATCGGATGCTGATTGGAAAAGGATATGTTAAAAACTGTCTTCATGGTGGATTTTATTGGTACAGGGAGACAGTCATGTGGTGTCCGTCCTTCAAGACCAATTATAAAGATGTGCCCGCATATGGCTTGAACGTATATCTGTTTTGGAATAAATGGCAAAAGGTTGATTCGATTGCCGATCCGGCAGGCACTTTGTTGCTTGCGGATTGCAATGGAAACAGAACGACGGGGGCATGGAGCAATCCCATGCTTGTTTATCGGCACAATGGGCTGGCAAACGTGCTGTTTGTGGATGGGCATCTTGAGCCAAGAAACATGGCCGACCTGAAGGCAACCTTGGTGAAATAGGCTTATGAAAAACAGATGGATGTCAATATGGTTGGGAATACTCAAGATGGGGATGTTTCTTGCGGTTTTGAGCTCCAATGCGACAACTGTTGATATGGAAAAAGATCTGATGGCAAACTGGGATTTTCCGGATGAAAAGGGGCGTGTCTTGATTGACAGGACCGGGCATGGCGTCAATGGCCAGCTTGAATCCCCTGAATGGGTGAGTGTCGGCAGGTTGCATATGCTCCGGTTCAGGCAGGATGGTCCAGCTTCTGTATGCGTGCCTCATTTCGCCAAGCCGGGCATGTCTGGCTCTTTTACGATGATCGCATGGTTTTCGCTTCCCCAACCGGCGCGCGGGGGGTGGCAGCATATTTTATATAAAAAGGATGATTTTGCGTTGAGAGAGCTTGATGGAAAGATGACTTTTGCTAATTGGAACAAAGAAAATGGGAAACATAATTATTTTTATTTCTCCCATGGAATTTTTGGGGATAACCGTCTGCATCAAGTGGCGATTGTTTATGACAAGGTTCGGGGCTGCCTGGAAATGTATCTGGATGGAGTGATCAAAAAAAAGCATTCCAAGATTGGGTTGGAGTTGAAGAACAATGATTCGCCATTGCAAATCGGGTGGAGCGATGGTTTTTCCGCAAGCATGTTTTTTGCGGGGTGCAGGTTTTATGACGTTGCCTTATCAGAAAAGGACATTGTGGATGACTGCAAGGCGCGCAAAGAGTTTTGTGATGTTTTTGCTGAAAAACTAAAAAATGAAAAACGGATTGTAGTGCTGAATCCCGCCCAAAAAACGGATTCTCCATTCTGGAACATGTTGCCAGGATGCGTCGAGACAAATGCTCCGGGCGAGTTCTCTGGACAAAATACAAGATTGAAGTATGTCGAGAGCGGGAAGGATGCGAAGGGGAATGTTTTTTTGAGGAGCAAGACGCTTGTGGGTAAGAGAGTGTATCAATTGGATTTCGATTACCTTTTTTCCCCTGCAAATCCCGATTCGGTTTTTCAACTTCGGTTTGAAATAACACCGCCATACAAAAACGCCGCGGAATATTATCGGAAGGTGCCAGATGAGGCAAGCAGTGTCGCCGACATGGATCTGGCCCGTCAATTCAAGATGCTGGGAGGGCAATTTTCAGTTTCCACCCTCCCTCCCGGGAAACCGGGAGAAGTGATGCACAAGTGCATTCAGTTTGAGATTGATCATGCCTCGAAACGCCAGATGGCCTTTGCATTGAGGGGGAAGTCCACTGTCATTTTGGACAATGTGACTTTGACGGAAATTCTTCCTGTTGCGTTGCCACTGGATGCGCCAATGCCGCAATGCCCGATTGATGGAAGTGAGATTTCGGATTTTGCCCTGGATTTTGTGTGGAAAAATTCAGGGGATGCGATCAAATATGAGATTGAGATTGCCCGAACAACCAATTTTTTAGGCGCAAAAAAATACGGAGTGGACGACAACGGCGTAAGTGAAGGTTATTTTCGGCCATCCGATAATTTTTCATCCGGCGAATGGCATTGGAGGGTCAGGGGGATCAACGAATATGGGCAGGTGAGCGATTGGTCGGATGTCAAGAGGTATCGATTGTGCGGTTCCAACAAGATTATTCCTCCCAGCCCGGTCATTTCTGAAAATTCACCTTTGTTTGTATTGAACTGGCGCCTTAGAGCTCCGATAGGCAATCTTAAAAAGATTTGGGAAAGTATTCCTGCCGATTTGAGACAATTCTGTTGTTTGTATGTGCTGTTTGACAGGGATTACAGAGAGTATTCCACCTTCGCCAAACACGCGAATGAGTTTGGCATACCGTTTTTCACCCTTGACCGTTTGATGTTCAAATATGACTTTGGAAACGCCTTGGCGTTGACGCCGCTTTCCTTGAAGGAACTGTCCTATCAAAGAGATGCCGGTCTTTTGGGCAGCGTGACGGTGGAACAATCCGTATGCAATCCGGAAGTGATTGACTATAATGTGAGATTGATCAAGCTTGCCGCGAAATATGGCCGGCGCGCCGTTCACATTGATTTTGGCCCCCATGTTGCCTTGCGATTGGGCGATGAGTGGGAACAGGCCCAGGCATGTTACAGCCGTCATGCAGTTCCTGTTTTAAAAGGTGTGTTTTATTCCTGCGACGGGCACAGCAGCGGTTTTGGATGGTGGTTGACCCACAAGGATGCTGTGTGGGGAATTCAGCCCGAGGCATGGTATTTTCACCAGTCGGGGTACGAAAAGTTGAATGTGCCTCCCCTTCGCCACATTGGTGACATAGGCCGTTGGAACCGGGAAAACAATTCCCGGGCGTTTGATGTACTGCATTCATTTCCCGCGACCTTTTGGGGGATTTTCATGGTTACCGGGATGATTTCGGGTGGGACGGTCTATCCATTTGAATTGAATCATGATCCGGAAAAATATGGCGGTGATACCAATGGGTTCTGGCATCTGGACGGCACGCCCACAAAGACCTGGACTCATGTGGTGCGACCTTTGTTGGAAGACATGGTAAAATACAAGCTTGTGCCAAGTCGGGAGGAGATCGAACGGAAGGTGAAGTGTGCCTATGTGATTGACAAGGGGGATGTGCCGATGATGGACAAGACGATTGGAAGCGTCACCACCGAATCGGGGCCTTTGCAGGCATTCATGGATGTGGTTTACGGGAAACATTACTGGTGTGATGTGATACCAAAGACCAGCCGTTATTATTATGTGCCAATTGTTTTTGAGGGGGATGCCCAGGGATTGCCCCGGGAAATCTGCCGAATGTCTGCCCGTGACTTGAAAAGCGGCGAGGATATCAAGGGGGTTCTTGACCGGCATTATCCGCCTGCAACCACAGGAAGCGCGTTTGTGGCGCAGGTTGGCGCCGTGACGGCGGTGATAAACAGCAATGAAAATTCCGATATTTATGAGGATTACGGTTTCAGGGTGGATGCATCCTGCGTCAAGAAAATCACGGGGATTGTCGGTGTGCACCAATATCTTGTGGCAAAGACGCTTGACGACAAGAGCGTGTTTGTTCATCTGAACAACAGGGCGGAGAGGAACAGTACCATTGAATTTGAATGCAGCGCGAAACCTGCGCTCAAGGTTGTTCCCGAAACCGCCCTTGTCGATTCAAGGTGGGATGAGGTGGGGAAGGTTAAGACGGTTGTCGTAAATCACAAGGATGGGGCGGTGAGGTTGTTTTTAAATGACGGGATTTCGCGATGATTATTTGCGGTATATAGCAAGTCGTCTGAGTGGCCCATTACAGGGCGGACGTCGGCGGGCGTCAATGAATGCCGGCACGCGTTATGCAAAACGTTATGCGCAGGATGCGCCGAGGGTTCGCCGAATTTCACGGAAGAGATTTGTTCGAGAGATCAATCAGGTTGAATGGCAACGGAGTTGATTGTGCCATCGGGAGAAAATCGAATTCTAAGCCACCACTCGACGGCGTCCGTCTTTTTATCACCGACAAGTGTCTGGGCTTGGTCGAGAGTCTCGCCGATTTTTATCCTGCCGCGAAGTGGCCCATGGCGCACTTGATCAATTCGACAAAATTCTTCAATCCCCATTTTCTCATGGCACTCTTGCGATGGGCATTGACGGTCTTGATGCTGACATTCAAAGCGGCCGCCACGGCTTTTGTGTCGCCTTTTTCCATATAGAGGCTCTTGCAAAACTACGATACTTGGCGTTGCAGCGGATATTTTTCGCTGGCAAGGCGTGGAGCTTGGCCAATCCCTGCCAACGGGCTTGCCAAGCGACACAACGCCGCCAGCGAAAAATAGACGCGCAACCCCTTGGGCGACAATCCCTTTGGCCAACTCCGGCGTTGACTCGGCAGTCAAAGCCCGCCTTGGGGATTCTCCTGCCGCGTCGCCTTGGATTTGGCCAAAGGGATTTATCGCGCCAAGCATCGTAGTTTTGCAAGAGCCTCTATAGACTTGGAGAATCTCCCTTTCACGGCGTGTCAGTGTTGAAATCTTTTTTGAAGCGCCTCGTTGCTGGTTTATCACAAAATCCTCAATGAGCGCGCCCGAAATCTGCGGACTGATGTAAGCATTTCCCGCAACAACAGAATGAATCGCCACCAGCAATTCATGGTATGAACAATCCTTGGAAAGATACCCGATAGCGCCAGCTTGCAGCGCCATCGCCACCACCCCGCGCTCCATAAGCGAGGAAAGAACCACGACCCTCGCGCCAGCACCATGGGAAAGAATCTCTTGGACAGCCTTCGCGCCGGTCAAATCAGGCAGATTCATTTCCATGATGACAACATGCGGCCGCAATTTCTTGAGCCTCCTCACCGCATCCCGGACGGTTCCCGCCATGCCAGCCACCTCCATTCCAGGCTGATTCGCCAATAATGATTTCAACCCTTCAAGGACAATTTTCTGGCGATCCACCAGAAGCAATTTGATCTTCATAATTGAACCTTTTTTAAGAAGAGGCGGATCATCTCTCTTCCGGGAAAAAATGACAAGGACTATCCCCACCTCTCCCTGACCAACGCATTCCTCCCTCCACGGCGCGGCCAGGCGCGGAGAGCTTGCTCTCGCCAAAAAACTCCTCGCCTCCGGCGCCTTCGTGAATCAGCCCGACAAAGAGGGCTCATCCCCCCTGCTTCACGCCGCCATGAGCGGACACTTGCCCATGGCCCAATGGCTTGTCGCCAACGGCGCCAAAGCCAGCATTAAAACTCGGTGACCCTTTTTTGGGTGACCCCTTTTGACTCCTTTTCCCGCGGAATCCCCATTTAATTTTTTACATTTGCAAACAGCAAAAGACCGCGAGGATGATCGGCCGGGAAGTCGGTCTCGACACCAATCAATGCGCCAACCGGTTCCTTTGTCTGGCGGGGAGTCACCTTGATGGCATATTCTCGTCCCGGTTTGATTTCGGTCCATCTGGCCAAAATCTGGTCGTTATTTGATGTCACCTTCAAAATCCGGACAGGCTGCGAACAGACCACCTTGAGGCTCATTTCCTTGGTCCTGGGTTCCTCGCCTGTCAGCCAATAAACAAATCCCGGGGAAACCCGGATCAATTCGGGGATTTTTACGCGGAACTTCAACAGGACATCCGGCTCGGCCGGATCATCCGTGCGCGCCACGATCGACTGCCGCTGCCAGCCTGTCCGCTGGCCGAAATGAAAATCGGCGGTGATCTCACCCCGCTCCCCCGGTTGATACAAGACCTTCTCCTGGACCAGGCTCGTGCACCCGCAGGACGATTTCACGGACAAAATGCGGACAGGTTTGTTTCCGGAATTTGTGAAGGTGAAATGGGCAATCACCCGGCTTTCCGTAACAGCCGGTTCGAATTCCAACTCCCGTTTGTCCCACCGAATCTGAGCCCGGGCATCCGCCATTCCCAGAAGGAAAAAGCCGGCGGCCAGCCATGGCAGCCACCTTTTCCTGCAACCGGTCGCGTCTTGCCTCCGGCGCAATCCTAGTCTATAAAACGAAATCCAAAACACCAACCCAGTTTTTCGCCATGCAACCCGCACCGCCTTTTCCGCCAAACATTGAAAATCCTGATTAAGGCGAAGACCCGGCCTTGCCTTTTCAACCGTGACCCCCTGAACCCGTTGCGCCTTCAGTCAACCTAAGCGTCAGCGAATTTTCCGGATCATCCAGATGCCGGCGGCGGCAAAAATCAGATTGGCCAGCCAGGCAGTCAGATGGGGAGGCAACCGGCCCGCCCCGCCCATGATCACCATCGCCTTTCCAAACGCAAGATAGACAAAAAAGAACACCATCGCATTGGCAACCGCCATAAAACTGCTTTTCCGCTGCCCCACCACCCCAAACGGCACGCCAATCAGGAAAACCACAATGTTGCTGAGCGGAAAAGCCAGCCGCCCGTGCAACTCCATTTGAAATGCCGCCTTCTGTCTGGCTGAAAGACGGTCGGCAAATCTCAAACTGGCCAGCAACTCGCCGGTTGTCATCCGCTTGGGCTTTTTGATCGCCGCCACGAAATACTGCGGCGGCGCATCATACTCATCCCCCTGCAGGGATTGCTGCATGCGCAGGCTGTTGGGATCCGCCGTCGGCAGCGTGTAATCGTAAATCATCACATCAAAAAAAGTCCACCTCTTGTCTCGGTAGTAGGCGGTCTTGGCGCTGATACGGCGGGCGTACCCCCCGCGGCCGGCCCCCTCGGTGATTTCAATCCCCCAAGCCTTCTCATCCTCCAAATCCAGATTGTCGAACCACCAGACACGTTCTGTGGCAAGATCGCGATAAACCACGCTCTTGAATTTGGTCTTGTCTATCTGACTGTTCTTCTTGGTGCTCCGGTCCAGCAAAACCTTGGAATTCTGCAGGGCGGTTGGCGCCCAATACAGGCTCACCCACATCATAACCCCCGACATCAGCAGTCCCACCGCAAAAAAAGGCGTCATCAACCGCAGAAAATCAAGCCCGCTGGCGCGCATCGCCGTCAACTCCCCATGCTTTGACATGTTCGACAGGACATAGAGCAGGGACAGCAGGAGCGTGATCGGCATGATATCCGTAAGCCATGCGGGAATCAGAATGGCATAATACCGGATGATCTCCCCCAAGCCGACATGCGCCCCGATGAAATCATCCAGATTGTCGTACAAATCATAGATGAGCATGCAGAGCAGAAACGCCAGAAGGCATGCGCCCAGCGGCTTGAGAAACTCCCTCAAAAAATAGCGGTCAAGGATGGTGGTCATGATCTGACGGGTCAAAAGCGGAAGCCGCTTATTGCGCTTGCCTGCCAATGGCATCTCACTTTTTCCCGACGGAATTGTAGATCACCCCCCTGCGCTTGGAAAGATTGAATTGCTCCGCTTCCATTCGCGGGGCGCATGGCAGTTCCGTCGGGTTTTTTGGGTGGGTTTTAGCCTAGAGGGTCAGGAAATTTTAGATTTAGGGCTACGCTGGCTTGCCGAACATCTCAGGGGCGGTTTTATTTTCCCTTTG
>JAQUAF010000103.1 GCA_028687435.1 Verrucomicrobiia bacterium
CCGCCAAATGCCGCAAACTCGATCCCATCCCTTTGCTTGTAAAACTCTTGTTGAACGGTTGCCAACACGTCTCAAAAATTCTTTTCGCCGATTCGGCGTGAGTAAAAAAAATGGGCTAAACTGTTACGGCCAATACATTCACGATGCGGATACCCCATGACCATGGCGGCCATTTGTCCGTTTCCAAGGGGCAATCCTTCCAGCCAAGTGTCAGCCGGCCGGTCAAAGATCAATAAATTATTTCCCATTGATTTTTTTTAATTGTTTAAAAATGGATTGGGGGATCAGGCCGTTTTCCGCCGGCACATCCCAAGTAACAACGCCACCTTTCGCGTTAACATCTTGGGTATACCCCATCACAAATTCATCCGTAAAACGGGGTTCTCCCGTTCCCCAATCGTCGCCCAAATAACTTAAAATATGATATTGCGCGCCATCAAGCCATCGCCCCGGACAAACGGGAAATTCCTTCCACAGTTCCCCATGCGTATAGTCCTCTTCCCCCCACACTCTTCTCACCGGCAGTCCGCCGCCGTCGCTGAACGAAACAAGGCTTTCCTGATTTCCAGCACGTAGCGCCGCGGCAAAACTTCCAAAATTCGGGGACTTGGCGTGATTATACATCTCGTCTTTGAAATAACAACCGTCAACCCACCACCCGCCCACCTTGTTGCCCCATCTTACCGACCACTCTCTGAGCACGGATTCCCATTTCAATTGAAATTCCGCCAGGCGCAATCCTGTCCGTTCATCGCTGTGTTGCGGCCAATCAACGCCCTTGTATCCCCATTTCCATTCAAATCTTTCCAGAGCGATTTTGTCAAAACAGGGCGCATTGGATGGGACATAGACCATCAATTTGATTCCCCTAGGGCCAAGGGCATCATGTAAATCACCAACCAAATCGCGTCGCGAACACTTGCTCGGGTTGATGCCGGTGATTTTATCGTAGCTTTCGTTTGGAGCACAGTAAAATCCAGAATTCTGGCCGATGGTTATAAACATGTACGACGCTCCTGCTGCCTGTAGTTGCTCGGCCAGCCCTTCCGCGTCAAAAGCATCAACTTTTTTATTCCATCCTTCAACCGAAGTGAGTTTGCCGGTCTCAAGGGAAGGCGACGCGCTCAAACAATGGACAAAGATCCCCCACTTGGCATGATAAAACCAATCAACTCGTTTGTTGTTCATTTGTTTCCTTTTATAAAATTCCGCGTCCATTCATCATTTTTAAAGACTCAGACAAAACTCCCTGCTTGGGGGAATTAGTCCCGCATTGGCGGGATGATGTGCCATCTGATGTTTGGTCCCGCAATCGCGGGAGCCTGCACAGCCATCCAGCTTTTCCAGAGATTGGCGGCTTAACGGCTGCTTTTGTCCAAAAAAATCACCTTCTTGCTTGCGACTTAAATGGTGCGCAGAAGCGGTGTTGTCGAATTCGTCCCAAAACAGAACGGGTTGACTGAAATCTCGGCCGTTTGTCACTTTTCCGCTCATTTAACAATGATATTTAAACATTGACATATAAAACCGTTCTTTTCACAATACTTTTGCAAGAACCTCTCTTGTAAAACTATTTAACTTCCCGAGGCTCGTCGAGATTATGATGGTTAACAACGGTGCCGTCGTCACGGCTGTCGCGTTTGACGATCCTGAGGGTTTGGAACAATTGCCGCAAGTCCCGAATGCCTCCCCAAGTGAACCAAATGGTCGTGATGGGCCCCAGGATCAAAGGGATGATGATGTGAATGTACCAGTAAACAGACCACCATTGCAGGGGCCAGCGGGAGATGAGGTTCCAAGCCAACATGATAAAACCGGCCAGGAACCAGAACATCTTGTAGCTGAAGACCGAGATGGAGATGGCCCGGTCGGCCTTGGTAAAATTCGCGTCGATCCCAATTAACTTACCCCATTGGAAACCCCGCGGATCCTCTTTCTTGTGCTCGCTGGCGATGCCGTAAGCGCCGCGATGGAGCATCTGTTCCATATTGAAATCTTTCTTGCAGGTCAACAGCGAGATGATGACATAGACGGTGACGGAGACAAGGATCGCAAAGAAGTTCATCCAGATGCCGTTGATCGGGAACTTCGTGGCATGCTCGACAAGGTAATCGCAGATATCACCTTGTTCAAAAAAGGAAATCAATCTGGGCTGGATCCATGTCCAACCCTGCTGGCAAAGAATCCCTGCGCCAGCAAGCGTGGAACCGGTGATCATGGCGGCCCAAGCAGCCCCAGTGGTTCCCTTTTTCCAGTAGAGTCCGCCGATGATCGCCGAACCGGCGCCGCCAACATAAATCGCTCCAGTGAGAGCGAAAAACATCAGGATGTAATCGGTTTGTCGAAAAAAAAGACTGAAGAAGAATCCGAAAACCGCCACGCCAAAGATGGCCAGGCGCAGAGCCAGAATATGTCTCTTGGGGGACATTGGCGTCCGACGCAAGGGAACCATTACATCCTGAACAAAAATACTGCCCCACGAGTGGAGATAAGAACTATCACAAGCGATCAGTCCCAGAAGAAAAAGCGAACAAACTAACCCCTTGACTCCCACCGGCAGCAGAACCCCCAGTGCCACCGGCATCCGCATCTGATTGGTGATTTGAGGATTGTCGATTGAATTCAGGATTTCATTCACTTTGACCATTTTTGGCGCGAAGTCCGGATGCGTAAGAAAAGTGTAGGCCGCTAGACTTAATAAGGCGATGAACAACCCCTTGCCGAAACCCCGCCAACCCGCGACGATGCCGGCCATCTTGGCTTCATGCGCGTTGGCTGCCGAACTGTTGAAGGCATGTCCACCTTGCCACGCCATCGTGCTGTAAATACCGGTCAGCAGGCCAATCAAGATGTACCCGATGTTGAAATCGGCCTGATGTTTGCAGTCGAAAGGATTCATGAGCGACTTGCCGGGAGGCGCCGTGGACAAAGCCTGATAGACCTCCGACCAGCTGAACATGACCATCAAAACAATGATCACCACCCAATACATCCAGAGAGAGAGGATGCCTTCCAGACAGTCGGTAACCATGATGGTCAACTGGCCGCCGACCAGGGTCATGGTCAGTGAAAAAGCCAGATAGAAGGCCATGATTACCGCGAAAGTGGGAAGGATCATTCCCGCGACACTCAGGTTGAAGGGAAAGCCGCAGAAATAAACGAAGAACCGCGCCGCCACCGCCGGAAAAATTCCGTAATTGATCAGGCCGGAAAGGAAGGCCATGAGGCCGGAGAAAATCCGGAAATTTCGGCTGTAACGGATCTCGAAAAATTGGGAGAGGGTCATGGCCCGGGTTTCTCGGTAGCGGTAAATAACGAAGCCCAAGAGACCGATGAACATGCTCACCGGAATCCGAATGAATTCCCAGAATCCCATGGTAAAGCCCGCCTGGTAAAAAACTTCGAATCCGGCCACCGTGCTCACCACGGCCATGCCCATTTCACCGCGGGCGTTGGCAATCAGATAACGCCCCGCGCAACGGTTGCCCGCCATAAAATCCGCAACCCCTTTCACATAACGCTGGGTCATCGCCGCCACGACGCTGACAATTCCCAAGGGCACCACAATGATGAGCCAGTCAATCCAAGTCATGACAATAAGGAGTGGTTTTTTAGAGTCAGGTCAATAGGCTGCAGGCATTTAACTGCCCTCACTACGCGATGTCGCCTCCGCGCAACTGGTTTCGGCTGGAGCCTGAAACTTTTGGGGACAACTCACCGTGGCGAGAAACCTACAATTTTCCATATAAAATTGGCAGCCAATCTCCGTCTTACCCTTACGCCTTCTTTTCTCCTAGTTTCACCACTTTCCCGCTTTGGCTGCTGTCCCAAATCGCTTCGGCAATCTGAACGGCCTTGGCTCCATCGAAAAGATCGGCGGACGGCTTTTCCAGCCCCAATACCGACCGGGCAAAATGCCGCATTTCGCCTTTGTATCCAATAATTCCCCCGGCGGTCGAGGCGCCCACTTCCGTAAACTCCGGTTTCCACGAAAAAATCTGCGCGCGTCCCGCGGTCTCAAACTCCGGCAGGGGTTTCTGCCGCGCATGATAATTCAACTCCATCATGTCCCGCACCTCCAGACAGCATTCATATCCCGCCGCCTCAAAATATTCCGACATCTGAAACCGCGGACAATGAAACGCGTTCACATTGACCAGGCCAATCGCGCCGCTTTTGAATTGGACGGTCACCGCAAACCCGAAAATCCCGCCATCGTCCGTTGTTTCCACCTCCCGAAAAATCGAGTAAATCTCCGCCACATCGCCGCAGAAAAACCGGATCAAATCAAAGATATGCACCGCCTGGCCGATCAAAAAGGCGTGCGCCGGCCCCTTGTCCAACCCCCAGCCAAACTTCTTCAGATCAGGATAACGCCCATTGGCAAACCGCACTTCGATTTCATTGATGCCGCCAAACTCCTTCTTGTCCATGATCGTCTTGGCCATTCGATAACACGTACTGTGCCGTTTCATATGCCCCACCATCCCAAACAACCCTTTCTTTTGGGCATATTCCGCCAAATCCAACGCCTCCGCATAAGTGTTGGCGGAAGGCTTTTCCACATAGATCGGCAAACCGGCATCCAGACAGCGTTTGCCCATCTGATAATGCATCTGCGGCAACCCCACCACCACGATGCCATCCAGTTTTTCCGTGGCCAGCATCTTTTCCACATCGGTATACCAGCTTCGCGCCCCGAAATTTCGCGCGTTTCTCTTGGCCAGCTCCTCTTTCAAGTCGCAGACCGCCACCAGATCAATCTCCGGAATGTTTTGCAGGGTCGGGTATAAACACGAAGTCGAAAACCCGCCACATCCAATGAATGCCAACTTAGCTTGTTTGTTCATATCTTTAAATTAGGCTCTTGGTTACTCGTGGTGGGTGAAAAAAGGGGGTTTTTTACAGGAAATGAGAGTGAAAATGGCAGGATTTGCCGCGCCATTGTTGGCCCCCAAACCCTCCATCCTCTGGTAAGAGGGTTTGGGGGCCAACAATGGCTGGGTTCTCGAGCGAACAACGGCCAATTTTTATCCAAATGCGTGGAAAAACCTCAATTTTGACCCACTACGAGTAACGTAGAGGCTTAAATTAGGTTATTGGCCTGTAGGCTGTTAGCCTATTAGGCACTGGATTTTTCGTAATTGTTTAGGTTGATTGGGTTCAACGGTTCACAGTTCAGCGGTTGATTTCATCTGCACGTTTTGCATTATTTGAGACAACCAGCGAATCTAAAGATTGATGGCGTTTGCGACCTGCTGAAAAACAAACCGCCAAGACGCCAAGGTCGCCAAGGAATTCTGAAAACTTCAGCCTTTAGCCTTCAGCCTACAGCCTTTCCCCTAACCACGGTTTCAATGCCCGCCAAAGTATCCTCCAGCGGCACCACCTCCTTCCCGGTTTCCACCATCTTTACAAACTGACGCAACATTTCGGAATAAAAATACCCTGAATCCTCCACCTTGATAAACCGGTTTCCTTTCGTCCCGTAAAGCGCCAACTGGAAAGCCCCCGAAATGTTCTCGTAAGCCGTCACCACAAACCGCCGTCCATCCCGGTAATCCAGAACCAGCATATCCTCTTTCGCCTTCCCCACATTCTTTACGGATTGGATTTCATGCCCCACCACCGAAAAAAGCAATTCCACCGCGTGAATCCCGTAAAAAACCAGATCCCCCATGCCTTCCTTGCACACGCTGAACCCGGTCAGAATGTCGCCAATCGAATCCTTGCCCTCCCGCAACGCCTGCGTTTCCCTGGCAAACCGCAGGGCCGAACACGACATCAACAACGCCTTGTGCTTCCGCGCCAACGCGACAATATCCTCCGCCTCCTTCAGGTCTGCGGAAAGCGGCTTGTCAATGAAACACGGAATCCCCGCCCGCAAAAAAGGAATCGCCTTTTTCTGATGCTGCATCGTGCAATCATCCACAATAATCACCGCATCCACCCGTCCAATCACCTCCTCCTTCTTCTCCACCACCTGGGGAATTCCGCAAATCCGCGCCGACTCGCGGGCGTGATCCGGATTCTCATCCCAAACATGCGTGATCCGCGCCTCCCCTCCCACCCGATCCGGGTATTGCGGTCCCCATTTACATTCTAATGCCAGTTTCTGATCATAGCCATTGAACATTTCGCCAAAGACCATGCCGTGATTGATTTTCGTTCCGCCAATTAATGCGATTTTCATAAGCTCCTAATTTATCTTCAGTTCATGTGTTTCATCGGCATCCCATAATTTTTATGGCTGAAACCGTTTTGCCGAGTGAAAATCAGCCGGTTTTTCCTGATGAAATTCATAAACTCACTTCTTCAAAATCGAAACCTCTTCCCTCTGAGGGAAGGTCGATTTTAAGAATTATGGGATGGCTGTGGTTTGATTTAATTTTAACAAACAATATCCACGAAAGATCAAACACAAGCATTTTGCTTGCGAAGAGTATCCTGCAACAGACCAATCTCCAGTTTTCTCGGAAAGGTTTTTTGTTTTATAGAGAGGGCGGCAGCGGTGCCCGCCGCCTGGCCGGTAACCATGCAACACGGCATAATGCGAATCGACGATTGCGCCTCATGCGTAGCGGAAATGGAACGGCCAGCGACTAAAAGATTCTCCATTTTTTTGGGAATTAGCGAACGGTAAGGAATATCATGGTAGGTTCCGCCTTTTGGAAAAAGATCCGCCAGGGACTGCTTTTTATTCGACGGAAGATGGATGTCAATATTGTAGGCATTCCGGCCAATGGTGTCTTTGAACTTTTTGGACTGAAGAACATCTTCTTTTGTCAGCATATATTCACCCACAATCCGTCTTGTCTCTCGCACCCCCACCTGGGGAGCCGTATCGATCAGAAAACTGTCTTCGAAACCACGCAGATATTTTTTAAACAACCCGGCCATTTCCCTGACATCCTCTCTTCCTTGGAACATCGCCCGTGTCAAATCCATTGGATCAGTTCCATCAACATCAAAGGTATGCTGGCTGTTTACCGCCACCACTCCATCCATCCCTGGAATGGGATTTATACACCCCACATGATATTGCGCTGAAACCATTCCTTTTTTCCATGCGTTTTCAAATATCGAATTGGCTCTCTTCACTTCCTCCCGCTCCACCACGATGCGCCCCTGTATTTTTACGCCCCCCAGTCGAAAAACAAGTGTCACCCCTTGCATTTTTCCGTCTTGGTCCCGGCCTTTTTGGAATTCAGCTCCGGCAAAAGCGGCCAAATCCGCATCTCCGCTGGCGTCGACAAAAACGTCCGCGTCATATGTGGTCAGGCCAGCTTTGTTGGCAACAATCACCGCCTCAATTCTGTTTTTGTTTTTTATAATATCAACCACTTGGCTGAAATAAAGAATCCTGGCTCCTGCTTCATCGAGCATCTGTTCCGCGACATATTTTAATGTCTCTGGATTTAATGGAATAAATCCATTTTGGCAATCACGAGCTCCATCCAAGATAATAAGTTTATCCAAAAGTTCCGCCGCAATTCCTTGCGTGATTGGGGTTCCACAGACCTTCCGTTTTCTGGCAATTGCCTTTTCAGGGATTGCGGTGGATTTTGACAAATCCCAACAAGGGTCATGATCAACAAACGGCCCCCAAATGGAAAGCAATCCAGAAGTTGCGACACCCCCCAGACAAGATCCTTGTTCAATCAAAAGAGTTTTTGCGCCGTTTCTGGCGGCGGCAATAGCCGTGGTCATGCCCGCCGGACCTCCGCCGACAACGATTAAATTCATCTTTTGTTGAGAAGCATTCATTTTTTTCCTTTAAAATTTGAGCAACCTTTTCAGTCAAAAAATTGGGGATGCAAAACTGGGGCAATGATGTGCCGAAATCGTGCCTTGCGACAATTGTTGGAGGTCCGCGGCACGTGAAAAAGCCAAATCGGGAGAATCAACCTTTTGCGATTTATCAATTGTTTTGTGAGTTGATGATGGCCGCATTTTTACCGCGTCTTTAAAGGTGCGTCATTTTTAAACAAAAGTTTTTTCCAAAAAACACCGACCGGAAATAATTCGCTCCATGAAAAACGCCACCGCTCCATGAGCTGTTCTGGGACGTCCCGTCAACAAGATGTCGGTTGCGCGCGACGTTAATCCTCCACGCTTCCCCGTCCCGAATCTTAACGCCGAGCGCGGCGGCGGGGATGCGGATTTCCGTAACCCACCGATCGAACATCACCTTGGCTTTAACTTCCATTCCAGCGTCAAAATTTAAATCTTCAAACTGTGAGCCATCAACAACCATTGAGTCATAGACAACCTCTTTGGGATTCACCACCACATGGGCGTATTGATTATTCATGCCAGGCGCGGCAATAAAAACCTCAAGACTGCTGTCCTGCCATAATGCGCCGTCATGCGCGCAGAGGTTTATCTTCATTTTGCTCGGGTCTGGTTCCATCGCCTCAATCGCCAGATAAATATTGTCTTCGTCATACAACATTTTAACAAAAGTTTGCGGATTCGCGGTCTTGCCGTCTAAGACGATAAAATTGTCCGTAAACTCGGACTTTTTCCAATCGGTTTCGGCAAACTCGCCGTCGACAACTATCTTGTCCATCCGTTTGTTGATGTGAATCTGGTTCGGGCGCGCGGCTAAAAACTCCTCATGCAAAGGCGGCCAACACAATTGGAAAAATTCCCGATCGCGTTTGATGCGCTTGATGGATGTTGGGTCGTCAGCCGCCATCTTTTCAGCTTCGTCCAGCAATCGTAAATCAACACCGGGTTTTTCCAGGCATTTCCCGAGTGAGCGCTTGGGCGTCGATAAACAAAAATCCCCGGGAGTTTCCTCATACATCTTGATCAGTTGCTCCCGGTATTGTTTCATCGCCAGCCACGCCTTCCCATAGTATTTTGTTCCCATGTCTTCCACCAGCCGATCGTAATCGGCATTGACATCCCACGCCATTTGCGCTGAAAGATACATCAACTGCCACATTGCGTACCACGACTCCTTAAGAATCCGTTTGTCAAATACAGGACAAAACTTCCCATCCGGCGGTATGGCAGTTAAACGGAATCCACGGATGCCTAGCCGATGATAATATTTTATATCTTGGCAAAATACATGTTCATATGGAATATACCAAGCAGCGACGCGGTCGATTTCTTTTTTCATGAAACTTTCATCAAATTGATATTCATAAGTCAAAATGGGGTTGCCAAACCTCCTCCAACTGGACAGTATATTTCGAAATCTGTCGTTGGCAGCGCAGGTTTCATCCGCCATGGCATGACGATAACAACGTCCATTAAGGCAGACCTGAATCGTGAGCCGCTGGTCGGGAACTATTCCCGCAGGTGGTTCCTGATAGTTCTGATAGGCCCATGCCCACAAATCGGCGTCAGGCAGGCTCGCATAGACCTTTTTGGCAATCTGATTGACCAATGTAAAATAGCGTGTGCCCACAAAGTTCTTCTCTTGTTCTTCCACTGGATCAAGCCTGGCACACTTGTCACATTGACACCACCGGGTATAATCATTATTGCCAATGATATAGTGGCTTTTTTGCGGAAGAATGTGCAACCATTTTTCGAGGGATTCCGCCATGATTTCCGCAACCTTGGGGTTGGACGTGCAGGGTTGACAGCTATCCTTTTTGCCATCCTGCCTGCGCTGCTTAACTCGTCGCTCATCCCGTAGGCCAAAATATTCTGGATGTTCGTCGAAAAGTTTATCGTCGAGCAGGTGAATGAAACTATGCCCCCCGCCCAAAATTTCTGCCCCCCGTTTCTCGTATTCACCTTGATGGGTGCGGTAGGGCCCTTTGGGCACTTGGATGGTCATCCCATTGCGAACCAGCCAATTCCATGTGGCCAAGGATGCTCTGGCACAGTTAATCCCCACATAACGAAACTTGAATGACGGATTGCTGACGACAATCTGTGCTGGAACGAAAATGGTCGGTTTATTTGGACAGTATTCGAACTCGTCCCCCGGTGCAAACCACCTGATATCCGCCTGCCTTTTCAAAATTTCGTATGCTCCATACAAGACGCCAATCGGTTGACGACCGACAATGCGCAATCCCTCCTTGTCAGCCGCCAGCATGTATCCCTGCGAATCGATCTTGGTTAGCGCGGTTTTCATGGCGCCGGAAAAACGCATCGTTTTTGAATCGCTGAGGCCAAGATAAATATTGTATAAAGTTTCCGAAGGAATCGATTGGATCGCGACCCTCGCGCCACTCGCCTTCTTGAGGTAATCCGCCAGCTCAGTTGCGGCATGCCTCTCCACCGGCCCTGCATTCTCTTCCAAAACAACACAGCTTTCGGGGTTGCCGTCTTTTACCAGAGCATGGTTCATGGCGAATGCACAAGGTGCTGTTGCCGCTGTTCCCGCGATTAAAATCCAGTTTAAGACTTTACAACCAAGCCCAACCCTTTTGCGGGCGCCAACGGAGACTGCTTTTTGAATTTTCGAATGCATCGGTTTTCCATTTCTTAATTTTTTGCTCACCGTTTAGAGGGAGGCGTGCCTTCACGTCATTGCGCGGAGTTCGTCACAGCAAACGACGCAGCAAACTCCTGACGGGATTGTGGTCCCCCCATGCTCACCAAAATGATTTATGCTCAAACCAAGTCGTAAGCGCGCACATTATTTTTCGCGCGGTTGATCATGGATCCCAGCGGTAGGTTGAATCGATTTGTTCATACAAACACCAGGCCACATGTCCATCAAGGAGAAGAAGGTTTCCACCCCCGCTATGGCGGAGCGAAACCGGTCTATAACCGCTGGAAGCTGGTAAAATCAGTCCCGGTCCCCCGGTCTCCTTGTCCGCTATAAAAATTGTTCGGGATGGTTCTGAAATAGATGCCAAGTTTTGTTGCGTTGCAACAGTGGTTCCAACATTGAATCCAAGATAACAATAATTATATCCATAAGAAATCTTGTAATATGAATAGCTATGTGTTCCTTTATAACCATCTTTCCACCCTGCATCACTGGGACAACCATATACTTTTGATTTTTTTTCAAGATAAGGATATAAGGCTTCATACCATTGCGTAGGGGTTCCTACAGCCGCATCTCCTCCGACAAGCAGCCAACCATCGTTGTCATTCGCATACGCCTGGTAAGCCAGGCCAAACTGTTTCAAGTTGCACAGGCAACTGATTTGTCTCCCCTTTTCCCTGGCCGCGGCCAAAGCCGGCAAAAGCAGGGCGCAAAGCGCGCTGATCACGGTCAAAACAACGAGAAGTTCCGTGAGCGTCATGGCTTGCTGGAGTGAATGAGCCTTGGAGATGGGGCGCCGGTGGTAAATGGGGTTTTGCATCATCCTCAAAAAAGCGTGAAAACGTCATTTTTCAGTGTTGTTCCCTCTGAGGGGCGGTCTGAGCTGGCTGCAAATCCGAAATTTTTCATGGAACTGGAGCTTGTTGATAAAATGGAATGCATGGAGGAACTCCTTTTTCAGGGGGTAATCACGCGGCAATTTCACGATATTCTTCCCGTCCGTTCGAACAAGTCTGGATGGCAAATTGAGGAAATCGGATCGGATCGTGTCGACCGTGACTGCATGATATTCGCCGGGAAGGCAGATTCTTTTGAACCAATGAACAATATTCGCGGCGAAAAGCAGCAATTGAAAGTAAGCCACGTTGGCGGTCCAACTTTTGGTGGGGATTTTACCCAGCGGATAATCATAGATGAGTTCCCGGTTATTTTTCTCGGTGGCTGCCCTTCCATTGTAGAAGAGATAGGTACGCCACGCGCTGGTTTTCAAATTGGTCACAAATACGTGATAAGCGTATTTTCGATCCTTGAAGAGGGTCAACTGTTGGGCTTCTTGGGGGTCTTCCGGAATGGGCCGCCGAACCACAACAAAGCGATGTGCTTGTTTCCATTTCTGGGGTTGATAGCGGAACTCGCCAAACTCCCACCCACCGCTCATGACATGGAATTGGGTTTGCATCATGATTTTTCTCACGGGACCATGTTCCTTGGCCACGATGACATAACCGCAGCCCCGCTCGTCGAGGAATTCGACCACGTTTCGGCCGTAGAAACCGGAATCCATGCGAAACCGAATGCGACTGCGCCCCATCTTTTGCGGCGTTTTGGCCAGGCACACCTCCAAGAAGGAAATAATCCCGGTGGAACTGCCTGCATTGCCGGGCCGCAGTCTTCCGTGCCAGAATTCTTGCAAGTGGGCCTCGAAACAGAACAGGGGATGATAAGAACGTCGCCCCGGTTTTTTGGGGTTGTATCCGACGGATGCTTTCTGGGCCTTTCCGTAAATAACAATGACCACCGAGTCGATATCGAAAGTCAAGCTGTGCCGTTCCTTTGGTCTGGTGAACAGATAACTTCGCAAACTGTCGTGGAGCCGAACCAATTGTCGAATTTGGTGGGGTGTCAGACGTTTGAGAAAACGACGGAGCGTCGACTGATCCGGAAAACGTTCCAGCCCCAGCATTTCCAGGAAAGCACCATTGTATTGCAAAATTTCGGTTTTGTTGATTCGTCGCAATCCCATGATAATTGCATAAATCAAAGCCAGGATAAGTTACGAGGGATGGTAGCTTCCACCTTGGAAATCGATGCGGACGTACTCCTGGAGCAGTTTTTTCAATCGCAGTTGGCTGCAAAAACGCTGAATTAACCACATCCCGCCAAAATGGCTCAAACCCGATTCCTCGAATGAAAACTGAACAATTCTCGTCGGTTTTTTCATCACACACAAAATACCTTAAAAAGGAGGTTTGTGTGAAGATGGTTTTTCCCCTTCCAAAAAGATGGTTTTCCCTATGAAAAACATGCGATTTCATGTGAGAATCAAGCCTCTTTCATGCACTTTTCAGGATCATGGGACTCCCGGGGTGGTTTGCTGTTTTTTCGTGACTATTCAGATTACCCTGGCGGCCTTGGCATCTTGGCGGTTCATTTTCAGTTGGTGGAAAATTGCCTTCAGTACATTAGTGCCTGTCTGAACAATTACGTTATTGCCTCAGTGCCAAACCCGGATTTCTTCGATCCCGGCGCGGCAGGAGGATTGGAGTCATCATGTCATATTCAGCGGGCTGCTTCCAGTCTTTTTCTCAAGTTCTCATGAGGATCAGCTTGGCCTGCTCATGGTGAAGAGAGGGGACATCCCGTGTGCGGGATGGCCCATCCGGCCATGGTCAGACAGACGCCATGCTTGGGCAGGAGGAAGATGGCTGGCCACGAGCAAAGTCGCGTGGGCTCGCCATGAGCGAAGTCGAATGACAGGGTCGGGGGATGTCCGTGGGGTTCCGTGGCTAATCTGAGTGTTATCCGGTTTTGAGCCATGTCTAATTCAGGTTTGAATCCGGCGCGCAGTCCCTATCGGAAGAGCAAGCAAGGCAACCGGAAATTTTTACGGGCAGAGAAGGCAACGCCTGCCCCAGGATCCGTTTCCACAGGATTTGCAGCAGGGCGCCGGCCACGGCGCGATGATTAAATTGATACTGTATCACCGGCATTCCATAGGGATGCTGAAGTCCTTCGTTGCCAATCGTCGCCACCAACAACCGGCCATCCGTATGCAATCCCCGGCTGACCAACGCCAGAGTCGTTCCCCGCGCCGCAAAATCGTCGGAAACAATCAAGGCGTCCGGGCATTGTCCGTTTTGTTTCCACTGATCGATCAACCGCAGGGTTTCTTCGTAAGCAAGCTGGTCCGGCAATTGAACCCCCGCCGCGCGCGGGGGCATCTGGCAGACCTCCGGACGCGCCAGGCCGGCGGCGGACGCCGCCTGAAACAATCCCTGGAGATCCGGCGCGGTCTCCGCCAGGCGCGACACGGTTCGCAGATAAACCAGGCGTTTCGCCCCGCGCTGCGCAAGCCGCTTGACCGTCTCCCGGGTGAAATCGCCATAATCCAACACCACGTCCACCCCGGTTGTTTCCCAGCATTGTCCCAAACGTGCCACCGGAAGATTCAGTCCCGGTTTGAGTGTCCTGAGATCTTTGAGTTCCGTGACCATCTGGACCAGCCCCTTGAAGGGATGATTTTGAAAATCACTGGCAAACTGACGACACACCGGGCTTTGCTGAAAATCGGGCTGCCAGAGCTGTTCGGTCAGACCATCGTAGGCGCGGCAGGTCCACTGGAAATCCTTCAGGAGCGCAACCTCCGAACGAATGCTCTCCAGCATGACGCGATGAAAATAGGAGGATTCGTCGGTCAACCGGGAACCAATCAACACTCCGATGACGGCCTGACTTTGTTCGGATTTGACGAAGGTCCCGCCCCGGCGAGTGCGATTCAGAAGTCCTTCGGCGGTCAACCGCGCCATCGCCCGTTGAATCGTTGTATGCCCCACCCCCCACTGGCGCGCCAGTTCTTGGGTCGTAAACAGCCGTTTCGAGGATTCCAATTTTCCCTCGATAATTTGCGTACGCAGAAAACGCGCGATTTGCACGTAAACCGGTTCCGCATTTTCAATGATCGGTTGGGCATTCATTATTCCTCAGTATCCACAAGGAAGATACCGGAGGATTATTTAAAAGTCAAATTTTTTCTGATTTTTTTAAGACAGGGGTTCAGCGGTTCACGGTTCACGGTTCACGGTTTAGGAGAGTAGTCCCTGAGCAATGGACAAGGAATAATTGACAATGGATAAGGGGCATGGGGCGGAGGAGAGGAAGGATCCGCGCAAAAAAGGCTGCTCACCTCGGCGAAGCTGCTATGGCGTAGCCGGGTAGGCTGTTGGCTGTAGACTGTTAGGAAAATCAGCATTGTGAATGACAAGATATTTTTTCCGTCCCGCTGCGGCGGGATGAGAGTTTGGATCAGCGCCTAAACTCTTGCCCCTTGAACCTTGCCGAATGGTTCGCGCTTTGCCCATAAACCGTGAACCGTGAACCCTGAACCGTTGAACCATGCCGATTTTCAGGTTCATCCGGGCTTCTCTCGTAACAGTTTAGCCCATTTTTTTACTCACGCCGAATCGGCGAAAAGAATTTTTGAGACGTGTTGGCAACCGTTCAACAAGAGTTTTACAAGCAAAGGGATGGGATCGAGTTTGCGGCATTTGGCG